>NZ_JBOFQE010000008.1:0-109957 GCF_051660785.1 Pseudomonas sp. | reverse complement strand
CGCTGCTGCTGGCGACGTTGCTGAGCTTCTGGACCCTCGGCATCGCTCAGGGCTTCAGCCGCGAATCGATTCTGAAATTCACCAACGAATGCCTGGCGCCGACTGCCAGCATCACCTTGCTGGTCGGCGCCGGCGGTGGCTTGAACCGGATTCTGGTGGACGCCGGCGTGACCACCCAGATCGTCAGCCTGGCCGATGAATTTCACCTGTCACCGCTGATCATGGGCTGGCTGTTTGCGGCGTTGATGCGCATCGCCACCGGCTCCGCCACCGTGGCCATGACCACGGCCTCGGGGATCGTGGCGCCGGTGGCCATCGGTCTGGGTTATCCGCATCCGGAATTGCTGGTACTGGCGACCGGTGCCGGGTCGGTTATCTTTTCCCACGTCAACGACGGCGGCTTCTGGTTGATCAAGGAATACTTCAACATGACCGTTGCCCAGACCTTCAAGACCTGGACCGTGCTCGAGACCATTATTTCGGTGGTGGCTTTTGCGCTGACCGTGGGTCTTTCTTACCTGATTTAACCGGAGCCGCCTGCCATGGACATCCTCTATCAGATCCGCGCCCGCCAGGATTCTTTCAGCGCCGGTGAAGGACGCATCGCGCGGCTGATGCTCGACGACGTCGGCTTTGCCTCCGCCGCCAGTCTCGATGAGTTGGCGCAGCGAGCGGAAGTCAGCACCGCCACGCTGTCGCGGTTCGCCCGCACCGTCGGCTGTCGCGACTTGCGCGATCTGCGCCTGCAACTGGCCCAGGCCAGCGGCGTCGGCAGCCGTTTCCTCGACCCGGCAGGGACACCTGACCAATCCGCGTTTTACGGACAAATCGTCGGCGATATCGAGTCGACCTTGCGCCAGCACTTGTCGGCGTTCGACGAGTCACGTTTCGCCGATGCGGTAAAACTGCTGGGCAAGGCGCGGATGATTCATGCATTCGGCATGGGCGGTTGCTCGACCTTGTGCAGCGATGAACTGCAAGTGCGGCTGGTGCGATTCGGCTACCCGATTGCGGCGTGCCACGACCCGGTGATGATGCGCGTCACCGCTGCCAGCCTCGATGCCGAGCGCGCTGTGATTGCCTGCTCGCTGACCGGCATCACCCCCGAACTCATCGAAGCCGTCGAACTGGCCCGCAACTACGGCGCACGGATTATCGCCATCACCCGCGCCGATTCGCCGCTGGCGCAATTGGCCGATGTGCTGCTGCCGCTGCAAGGCGTCGAGACCTCGTTCATCTACAAACCCACGGCGGCGCGCTACGGCATGCTGCTGGCCATCGACGTGCTTGCCACCGAGCTGGCGCTGGCCAATCCTGAAAACAATCAAGAACGTCTGCGGCGGATCAAGCTCGCCCTCGACGATTACCGCGGTGGCGACGATCACTTGCCGCTGGGAGACTGACATGAAGTACGACACGCTGATCCGTAACGCCCTGATCATCGACGGCAGCAACAGCCCGGGTTACTCCGCCGACGTGGCGATTCTGAACGGCCGCATCGAACGCATCGGTGACTTGCACGATGCCACCGGCAACGAAGAAATCGACGCCGCCGGCCGCGTGCTGGCGCCTGGTTTTATCGATGTGCACACCCACGACGATACGGTGGTGATTCGCCAGCCGCAGATGTTGCCCAAACTCAGCCAGGGCGTGACCACGGTGATTGTCGGCAACTGCGGGATCAGCGCGTCTCCGGTGAGTTTGCGCGGCGATCCGCCGGACCCGATGAACCTGCTCGGCACCTCGGCAGCCTTTGTTTATCCGACGTTCCGCGATTACCGTGCAGCGGTCGAAGCGGCGAACACCACGCTGAACGTCGCTGCACTGGTCGGCCACACCGCGTTGCGCAGCAACCACCTCGACGACCTGTTCCGCACCGCCAGGCCGGACGAAATCAGCGCGATGCGCGAGCAACTGCGCGAAAGCCTTGAAGCCGGCGCGTTGGGGTTATCCACCGGTCTCGCCTACGCCAGCGCGTTCTCGGCGTCCACCGATGAGGTGATGCAACTGACCGAAGAACTGACGGCGTTCGGCGCGGTGTACACCACCCATTTGCGCAGCGAATTCGAACCGGTGCTGGAGGCCATGGACGAGGCGTTCCAGATCGGCCGCCATGCGAAATCCCCGGTGATCATTTCCCACCTCAAATGCGCCGGCGCAGGTAACTGGGGGCGCAGTCCGCAACTGCTGGCCTCGCTTGAGGAGGCTGCGAAAACTCATCCGGTGGGCTGCGATTGTTATCCCTACGCGGCGAGTTCTTCGACACTGGACCTCAAGCAAGTCACCGACGCCCATCGCATCACCATCACCTGGTCCACGCCTCATCCGGAGTTGGGCGGTCGCGACCTGATGGACATCGCCGCTGAATGGAACGTGCCCCTGCTCGAAGCGGCTCGCCGCTTGCAACCGGCCGGCGCGGTGTACTACGGAATGGACGAGGCTGATGTACGAAGAATCCTCGCCCATCCGTTGTCGATGGTGGGGTCTGACGGATTGCCGGAAGATCCGTTCCCGCATCCGCGCCTGTGGGGCGCCTTCCCACGAGTGCTCGGGCATTTCAGTCGCGATGTGGGGTTATTTCCGCTGCACACCGCCGTACACAAAATGACCGGGCTGTCGGCGGCGCGCTTTGGCTTGAATCAACGGGGTGAAATCCGTGAAGGGCATTGGGCGGATCTGGTGTTGTTCGATCCGCTGACCATTCGCGACGTGGCGGACTTCAGTGATCCGCAACGGGCGGCGGAGGGGATTGAGGGGGTGTGGGTCAACGGTGTATTGAGTTACAGCGAAGGTCAGGCGAACGGCGAACGGGCAGGGCGGTTTCTGGCGCGGGAAGGGGATTTGCGTGACGGCTTTCAGTAAAGATTCCGAGGAGTCCGTCACAGTAGTGGCACATTGCAATTAAAGAAAGCTTTCACCAAGCCGAAGCGCTGACATGCAGCCCAACTACAATGGGTGTCTTTTCAGTCAGGGAGCAACCCAATGAGCTTTGGCAAAACCACCCCGATCCTGCGGATTTTCGACGAGACCAAGGCATTGGAGTTCTACGTCGACTTCCTGGGATTCACGGTCGACTGGCAGCATCGTTTTGAAGCCAATTTCCCGCTGTACCTGCAAGTCTCCCGGGGCGAATGCGTGCTGCACCTGTCCGAGCACCATGGCGACAGCACACCGGGTTCGGCCTTGCGGATCGAAACTGACGAGCTCGAGGCGTTCCAGCAGCAACTGCTGGCGAAGGACTATGCGTTTTCGCACCCGCAGATCCAGGCCATGCCCTGGGGAAGCCAGGACATGACCATCAGTGATCCGTTTGGTAACCGGTTGGTGTTTACCAATGCGATCTGCATGTAAAAAACAACAGCGCCTTACGGGTTGGCGGCGCGCTGGTAATGGGTTCTGGATGAGCGCATCGACTGCATA
Source organism: Pseudomonas sp. (assembly GCF_051660785.1). Classification (GTDB taxonomy): domain Bacteria; phylum Pseudomonadota; class Gammaproteobacteria; order Pseudomonadales; family Pseudomonadaceae; genus Aquipseudomonas. The sequence continues at coordinate 106,537 of NZ_JBOFQE010000008.1, read as the reverse complement.
TGCGCGGCGTAGTCAGTGCGTTCCAGTCGGCCGGTGGGGATGTTGATGTCCCTCGGGATCAAGGCATTGCAGTTCATGCAGGTGGGGAAATCGGTTGCCTGCTCAGTGTTCGAAACTCCTTTGAGCCGTTGAGTCATCACGAAGATGTCTTCAAGCCGGACGCTTGCACCCAACGGGCTGTTGAGCAACGCGTTTCTGCTCCGCACTTCCGCATGACGCCCGGGGGTGCCGGACTGGATGGGGAATAAATGCCCGGAGTGACCTAGATGGTCGCGGATGTCCCTGGCCAGCGCCGGATGCAGGGCTACGTCACTGCGATTAGCGTAATCGCGTTCAACTTGAGCCATGTAGATTTCCGGTTGGGTGACTTCAAAGATTCCCAAGTCTCCCGGCCCGCTTGTTGAGGGAAAGGGATTGCGGTAGAGGGCGATCCCGGGATAGGGCCTGTCCCCCAGCTGTTCAGGTAGGTTGAAATGCTCCCAGGACGAAAAGCTGCCGTCTACCGAAGTGACCGCTGCGTGTGCGGTGTATTCATTCAGTTTATTTTTCGTGTAGGTCCTGAATGATGGCTGAGTGGCCTCGACCCCGGCGATTTCCTTGGGTGTCAGAGGGTTTGTCCGATTGGGGAATTGAGCTTTCAGCGCGGCCAGCCTCTCGTCCTTTGCTGCTGCCAATAACCTGGGGGCATCGGTCATCGAAACGGTTTTTTCGGAAAAACGGTCGTAGTAGTCCAGCACGATGGGAACGTTGACCAGATCATCGCGCCCCAGCCCCCGCGAATCAGCAAATCGCACCGGGTTATTCCCGACCATGCAATACAGGTTCAACCCGTCGGCCGCGCCCGCCGGGTCCGGATTGATCCATCGTTGCAACCATGGCGCGTAATAGCGCTGGCCGTAGTAATACAGCCCGCTGGCATCACGCTCCTTGCCCGAGTAACGAAGGGTTCTGTATTTCGCCTCCAACACGTTACGTGCCGCTCTCCACGCCGTGCCGCCAAAGGGGTAATAACCTTCCTCGCTAAGGAGATTGCCTTCGGCATCCAGCTCCAGGATGTTGGACCCCAGGTGATCATCAAAACTGAAGCGCAATGCGTCATTGCGGATGGCGGACGGTGTTCCCAGGCTCCAGTGCAGGCATCGAACGCTGCAGTTCCCCGCCTGAACAGTGATGACCTCAAGTTTTTCCGCTGTGCTTTCCCGGATTTCCAGGCCAGGCAAGTAAAGTACGTCGTGGCAGTGGGTGAGTACGTGAGCCTTTTGGGTTTGTCGTTTGCGAACACGCTGGCCGTTGCCATCGTAGAGGTAGCTTTCCGTATCGGCTTGCTGCTCTGTACGCTCTACCAGGGTCACGCTTTGTAATCGGTTACGCGCGTTCCACAGCAGCGGCTGTGCGGTTTGCAAGGCTTGCAGATTACCGTTGGCATCGAAGCCGGTTGCGAAGTCGGGTTGTGGATCACCTGATTTCCAAGACAACCCACGATTGCTGTCGGGGGCGATGCGCATCTCGCGTGTGTAATTCTTGCCCACACGCTGATGTCGAAGCTTGATCAGGTTGGCGCGTTCATCGTAAGTGTAGAACTGTGTGAAATTGAGCAACCGGCTTCGGTCACTCGGGGTTGTGGCCCAGTCGGGAAGCGATGCGTGGATGTCTGCTCCGTCCTCTTCTCGCCCCGTCGCCTTGACCAGCTGGTACAGACTGTCATAGACATACGCGCTAACCGGTTTAACCAGTTGATTGGCATTGTGCTGCTCGGGTTTGCTGTGGTCTTCGACACTCAACACGTTGCCGACCGCGTCGTAGGCGTAATGCAGTTTCTGAAGAATGTGGGTGGTTGAGCGCGAAATGCGCCGTTGAATCATGCGGCCGTTTTCAGGCGTGTAATCCGCCGCGCTGGTGATCTTGTTTCCCAGCACTTGCGATTCAATTTGACCCTGGGCGTTATGGAGGACTTCGTCGAGAATGAGCCTCTGTAGAGTCGAGCCATGGAGTTGCAGGGTGACTTTCTCCAGCTGACCGGCGACATCGAACCAGAAGCGTTGCGTGTGCCCTTTGGCGTCTATTTGCTCGAGGACTTCGCCGGTCGGAGCGTAGCGCCAGACAGTGGTATGGCCGGTGCCGCTTTCGAGCAGCTCCTTGCGCCCGTCGAGATCTTCCGGCCAGTGGGCGGCTTGCTGATCTTTCAACAGATGGCGTGTCTGGTTAAGCAGCTTTCCCGTCAGGGCATACCCGGAAAAAAGCACGCTGCCCGCCGGATCATCGTGGCGGATCATCCGCCCACACCGGTTGGTTTTCGCATCGTCGGTCGAGCTGGCGGCATACGTGAAACGCTCGATGACCTGACGGGATTGCTCCGCGGATTCTTCGTGGATCGCTATTGGCCGCAATTGGTTGTCATAGTCGGTTTGCCAATGGCTACCGCGCGGGTCCCACATGTCCAGCACCTGGCCGGCTTCTCCAAAGAACGTCAGGCGCCAGCCGGCATCGATGCTGTCGACCAGAAGCGTGGCCCCTGACAGGCTGCTGACTTGCCTTGAGTCTGTGGTGGACAAGCCGACTGGGGCTGCGAGCGAGTAGTGCTCAACGGTCTGACCGCTGATGTCCTGCTGGAAACGCGTGATACGGGCTTCTGGCGTCTTGATCGCTTCATTGCACAAATAGCGGACTTCGCGCAGCGCAAGGCCACGGCCATCAATGACGTTCAGGGTCGGGGTGTGGCGATGAAGATTGACGCTCATTGCGCACCTCCGTGAGCCTGCGGGCCGGGTTGGGTGTCGTTCTCGTCTTCGACGATGGAATACCAGGGGTGCCAGGTGTGATGACGTTCGTCACCTTTGGCATTGATGACGCGAATGAGTCGACCCATGGGATCATGGAAATACTGATCGCAAAGGCCAGATTTGCGCAGGGATTCATCGTTGACGTAGCGGTGTCGGTCACTGAAATACGGCCGCCAGGTTCGCGTCACCAGGCCCTTGTTGTTGTATTCGATACGCTTGCTGACTCGCCAACGGAGGTCGACTGAGTGTTCCTGCGGTTTGTCGTCTACCCAATTCAATGTGCCGTCTTCGTTGACCGCTAACGCGGGTCCTGGCCCGACTTTCTGTTTGCTTTGCAACGACCGGCCAAAGCCATCCCGACACTCGACTCCGATGCGGATTTTTATGCTATCGACATCGTTGAGGTATCGATCTGCCTGCAATGTGGCGCAGTGGACCGGTTCGCGCTGCACGCTTTCGATCTGCGTCTGGAGTGCTTGTTCATAAGGTGTTTTATTGATGCCGTTACGAGCCAGACGCGCACGGGTGCTGGCGCGGATGTGCCCCCCTGGCAGCAGATCGCCCTTGGCAATTGCCACTTTGCACCAAGCCTGGTCCTGCTGTGTTGCGAGCGCAATGCGCCCCATCCAGCTGAACGCGTCGTAGAAGTAAGCGCTCGCGACTTGCTGTAATGCCTGGTCGGGGTTTTCGATAGCGAGGTCAGGTCGGCCGTGATAACGGCGGATATAAGTGGAGAGCGGCGCGAACCCGATCGTGCCATCGGCACTGCTTTTGTAATGGCTGATGGCGTGAAGCTGTCCGAATGCATCGTACGAAGCTTCCTGAACCACGTTGTTGGAGTCGGTGATGCGAGTGGATTGAAGTATTCGGTAATCAATATTGGAAGCTGTTGTCGTGCAGTTGTCCGGCAGTTTGATGCCGGTGGTCAGGCAGTCATAACGGTCATGGGTGAAGGTGGTTGATCCATGTTGCAGGCTCTGTTTAAAGCTCAGCGGTTTGAAAAAACCGTCCAGTTTTTTGTACGTGACGAAGCGGCGTCGTACCGACCACAGTTTGTCCTGCTTATCCCACTCGCTGTCGCTCGGCAAGGCGATGGGCATTTTCCTGTAGCCGGCGAGGTCCAGGCGTCGGGGCAAATCAAAAGATGGCGCCCGTGGCTTGAGTACGTCGTAAACACTCAACGCCAACTCATTGAGTTCGGCTGTTTCCGTGTGATCGAGCAACGCCTCTACACTGGCCTGGCCATCCGTCAAAGGACCACTGGCATCCGGATTCCTATAACGTTGTAACGACAGGCCGCTCAGGACCTGTCGGGTTTTCCATGCCGCCGAAGCACTCAGAATCAGCAGTGCCTCATGGTTGATGGCAGAAGGTGCAAGGCCTTCAGCCAGCGGCAATTTCGGCAGTTTCAGAGCATTTTTGCGTTGCAGATAGGGCAGGCCCAGCCGCCTGTGCTGCGCTGTGTCGATGTGAATGAATTGGGCTTTATGTTCGGTCAGGTAGTAGAACTGCTGGTCTTCGTCATGGGCGTCGACCCACCATTTTTTCTCCCAGACATCGGTGAAGGGGCAGGTATCGACCGCTGTCGTACGCCGGGCATAACTGATCTCCAGATAGTGGGTCAGGTAACCGTAGGCGTCCCAGCCCAGATTGACGGTGTGGGTACAGCGCGGATCTTCGGCGAAGCGCTCGTATTGATAGTGAATCGACTCCACGAGCACCGGGTGCAGGATCGAATACGGGCTGTGCCTGCCCTTACCCTTGAGTTCGTTGACCTTGTAACGATGTTGTTGCACCGAATATGGAAGCTTTGCCCTGTCGCCCTGATCCTGGCCGTAAACTTCTACCCGCAAGATACGTCCGTTCAGCGCCCGGGCGATTTCGCGCTGGCGGGCTTTCGACCCGCTATTGGCCGGAGCGTGCCGGTCGCTGCGCCGCCTCCGGCTTTCTTCAACGTCGTGGATGGTTTCTTTGAGCGGTACGGCTTTTTTGTCACTGTTATCTCGATCCTGGATCAAGGGATCGACTTCGTTGCCAACATGAAACCAGGTCTTGGTCAGTGTCGGTGCGGTCTGCGGATCGCTCATTTTATCGCCACCGTTGTCGGTTTGCACGAGCTGGCCGAAACCACGGAATTCGCGTTCGGTGCTGTCGTAGAAACCGCGCCGATACTTGAATGTCTGGGTCAGACGATTACCGGTGATTTCGTCGAATCGAATCTGCTTTTTGACCAGGAATAGCGGAAACGGCAAGCGTGGAACCGCCGGTTTGTTATGTTTGAGCGCTTGTTTTTTTTCGTCCAGCCACTCTTGTGCCGAGCTGCGGTAGCTGATGTTGCCGCTCGCGCCCATGTTGTTGTTGGTCGATTGCAGCAAATAGGGTTTGGTGCTGACGAAATCGCATCGCCAATGCCGTGGTGTTGCCCCGGGGGCGCTCAAAACCAGGCTGGAACAGCCGAGTCCTTGCAGGTCGGTGGCGTGGACCTGGCACAGCCGGTCATAGCTGAAACCCGCCGGCCAAGGCACGTCGATTGCCGGGCTCAGGCCATTGCCGCACAGGTTCATGAAAATGCGCGCGCAGTGGGATTCCAGATAAATAAGGTCTGCGCTTCCAGAACCGTCGAGGTCGGCCAGCAAAAGACGTGAGGCATCGAATGCTTCGAATGAAAAATCCAGTGTGGCGATCACCCGACCTTTACCAAAGCGTCCTCGCCCCAGGTTGGGCCAGCATTTCACCTCGTTATGGCGGATGCGGACCAGATGCTGTTGTCCGCTGCCCAGAAGATCGCTGAAGGCCGCCAATTCGCTTGATGAGTTGCCGGGCAGGGGCAGATCGTCCTCATCAGCCCCGCGATCTATTTCGGTTGCGGTGGCGAAGCCCGCGCCTTTCTGGTTGGCATACAGGCGAACACTGCGCGGGCCAAGCATCACCAGATCGTTGAGCCCGGCGCCCATCAGATTGGCCAGTTGCCCCTGAGGATGGAAGAACTCTGTCGGAACAGCGTCAAGCGCGGCAAAGTTCGACCAGGTGCCGTTGGGTTTCAACGTAAAGAAACCACTGAGCCCCGGCTGTGCCAGGACCCAGTTCGGGCGACCGTCCGAACTGAGGTTGCCGAGAAACTGTCGAGTGGGTTTGCGGCTGTCAGCTAACGGGAATTGCGGCAGATCGCCCAGCGCCCTGTATGTGACGCGATCCCCTCCCAGGTCATCTCGCACCGGTTGGCTGTACCGCCAGCTTTTGTCGGTACGGTGCAGCACTCCGGGCAGGCCTTCCCCCAGTAAGTCGAAGAATTGAAAGCGCTGTTGATGATTGAGTTCCGACAGCGCCTGGAACGGTTTGAAGCGCTGAACGTCAGGTTCAAGCGCAAAGTCGGTGTAGGTGAATTCGAGGGGCGGATGGAGCTCATCGGTGCTTTCGCTGTAAGCCTGGTCAAACGCTGCGCTCAGGCAGCTATAGGAATGAGGGCTGGTCTGATACTCGATCACGCTGCGGCGAACCAGCACCGGCTCGGGTCCCATTGATGTCTCATCGGGGAAGTGATGAAACATCAGAATCTGCCGGCATAAGCGTCGGGTTCGCAGCTCAAACCCAAAGGAAAAATCCGAGAAGGGATCGCTACGGGCCGGCGACGTTTTTGTGCTCCGATACGCGGGTTTTTCATCCAGTGCGGTGCTGCGCTCGCCGTAGTCGAAGCACACTTCGAAGTGCCAGCGTACATCCTGGAGTCCCCCGGCTTTGCATAAGTACAACTGAGCGTCAGCTTGAAAATTGCCATAACGAATTCGGTCGAGGTAACGCTGGGCGCGGCTGTCGGCAGGGTCCGGCAGCGAGGGCGGGTCCGCGTTGTACTCATAAACGATGTGCTCGCCATGAGGGTTCATGCTCTCTTCGAGCAACCACTCGCCCACGTGCGATAGTGCATCGGGATCTGCACGACGTGCCGATGGGGTTTTTCCAAACAGATGCTGGCTGCCGTCGGCGTTATGTATCAGCCAGTAGCCCGGTTCGTCCGTAGCGCTGGACCAATGCTCGATCAGGTTGAAGGCGGTTTCGATGCGCGGTCGATAGCGCACGACCGTGTGTTCGACCAGCCGAGTGCCGTCGCTGCAAAGCTTTTGGCTGGACTCGATGACGCCGGTGATCCGGTCCCGCACAGGCATAAGAACCTCGGCGTCGGGGCCGATGAATAAATCGTCACGGGTGTAGGCCGGAACGCCCGGCTGGGTGCGCCGTGAGACAAGCGGCAGCGAAAGTTTCCAACCCATACCGAACACCCCGTTGCCTTGGGCGCTGCTGTAGCGCAAGGCGAGCGTCGGGGCATATCCGCGACCGGGTGAAACGGCTAGCGGAATCTCGCAGGAAGCGGTCCCGCTGGAGCCGATTGCACCCAGGCCATCACCGATGCCTTGAATCGCCCCTCCACCTTTTGGCAAAGCAGGAGGGGAGACAGGGAGGGCGGCGTCTTCGCTCATTGCGCACCTCCGTTCGCCCTGGCCGTGTACTGCACATGCACGATGATATCGGTCAGGGATTCGAGCATGCTTTTCTGAGCGGCATGATTGGGGAATGACAACTGCCATCTCGATACCGCACCGGTGTACTCGAACGGCAGGTAACGTTCATCCTGAAAGCTCAAGGTGAACAGGCCGCTGTCGTCGATACCGGTCGACAGGGCAATTTGCTGATTGGCCCGCAAGCTGGTCATGAGCGTCTTGTCGGCGCCGGGCATCACGACTCCGCTGCTGGTCTGGGTCAGCGTGGCACGGATATCTTCATAAGGGCCGAGGAGGGCCGGCAGGGAGATACTGATGCTCTTGATCCGGCGCAGACAGTGCCCCGGGTAGTCGTTGTCATAAAGGGCTTGCGTCAATTCGAACTCGCATGAGCCGGTATCGATCAGGGTGGATTTGACTCCTTTGGTCGAGAGGTTGTTTGTACCGATGGAATCGTCCCAAGGCTTGTTGATCGAGGGCGCGGACGTATCCGTGACGCCTTTCCTGATTTCCCCCTTCGCATGGAGCTGTCGTAACGACACAGTCTTGCGGATTTCCAGCTCGCGTTCGTTGCCCAGAAGATAGGCACTTTTCATCTTCAGCAAACCCAACTTCATCCCTTCGCCCGGACCGAGCCCACGATAGGTGCTGTTCCAAGCCTGAGGTTGAAAAAACGGCTGCGCAGAGTAGTCGACCATTTCGTAGCGCCAACACCGTTCAGTGAGCTGGCACAGCGACAACGTTGCGTCATACACCTGGTAATAGAAACCGGACAATTGATAGGTGAACCATTGATACATCTGTGAGCTGGTAAAACGCTTGCTGAGGAAGTCATAAGAAGTCCTGGCTTGTCTCAGGGACGTTTGAGTCTGGCGTAACAGCAACAGGGAGGCGGTTTCCCGTTCGACCTCCAGGGCAAGCTGTGCATCGAACTGCTTGATTTCGAGCCGGGCTTGATCGCGGGCCAGGACCCACTCCTGATGGCGACGACGATAGTGTGCTGCACGTTCGAGCACCTCGCCGGTGCCATGAGCGGCGGCGGCCAATCCTTGCGCGCCTGCCATCACGGCAAAGGGCACCCCTTCGATACGATGTCCGCCGTCGGCCAGACCAAAAATGTTGGGGACTACTTTCAGTCCCTGAGCCACCACATGGGCTGCGTGTGCGCTTGCTTCGGCAATGCGTCCTGTCAGGTGCGCTGCAGCCGCGGCAATTTCTTCTGAATTGACCCCGTCATTGACCAGGCCGCTGTAGTAATCCAGCCGTGCTTGCACAATGGCTTTACTGGCTAACAGGGCTTCTTTGTTTTTCTGATCGATCTTTAACGCCTGGGTTTGCAAGTCAACGGCAATGTTCGCCAAATCCCAGATGTGATGTTGTTGAAGTTCCTGATAGTTGGCCTGCTCGCTGCGTTCGATGAATGACAATAACGTTGCGCCGAACTGAATCACTGTCTCTACCGCCAACATGGCGTGGGTATGCAGTGTGCTGAAGCGGTAAGGCGGGATTTCCGACCCCGGTCGCTCGTTTATTCCAGGTTCTGCGGCACGCTGGGGATTGGACGCGGGCCGGTTATCGGGTGTTACGGATGCTGCGAAAAGCGGGATCCTCATGGGCCTGCCGACAATGTCCAGATTGTGTCTGAGGTTGTGCAGACGGCTCTCCAGCTTTTCCCAGCGTGCGATCAGCACCGGGTTGAACGGCAAACGCAAATGGGGCGTATCGATCGTGTGCACCGAAAGCGCCGGAGCAAAGGGACGGATGCACATTTGAGGGGCTTGTTCGGGAGAGTCGGATTGGTGTTTTTTTTCTTTACCCAGTTTATTTTCAAACGCCCGAAGTTCCTCATTTTTCTCGGTACTGAAGTCTTTCAGTTTGACGGTGGTCCACAGGTCGGTTTGTTTGAGATCCGGGCGAGGCCCCATCAAATCCTGTGCGCGGATGTACCACAGCTTCGCTTCAGTCAGTCCGTCGGGAGTTAATGTGCGATAGGCCGCATCGCCACGATTGAGCAAGATATCGATGTAAAGCATGTACAAGGCTTTGCGAAAGTGCACCGGGTGACTGAGGGCAATTTGATGCGGGTCTTGTGGGCCCTGGATGGCGTAGGTGGTTTGACCAAGTGCTGGAATATCGGGATCTTGCAACACGACTGCGTTCCAGTACTCGGGATTTTTGTCTTTGACCGCTTTGCGCCCGGGGTTGAACAAGTAATGCAGCCAGCGTTCCGCTTCGCTGTATTGGCCTTCAACGTTGAAGCGATGTGCAATTACCCATGGAAGGTACAAGAACAACTCGACGAAGTAGCGGCCATAGGCTCCGTAGAAGTCCATCTTGTCTGGGGTTCCGGGTTTTTTGAGCACCGGTTCTTTCAGGGTTTGAGCATCCCAGCTCAGTAGCGAGTCCATGCTTGTTTCAGCGCGCTCGATCAAATGCTTGGCGAATGTGATGTTCAAGCGAATGGGGGCGCGTTTCTGTCGGGGTGGGTGGCTGTAATCGCTGAGATGGATGGCCGAGCGTCCGAAGTCAATAAACTCCGTAGTGCCTGAAACAGCGTCGTTCCATGTCTTTATTTCTGGAGCGGTTTCGGAGGCAGAGCTGGAGTACTTGGATTGAAAGGTCCTGTTACTTTGCCACCCTGTTGGCAATTCGGGAATGTTGCTGAGTTCAGCTATCTGTTCGGCTTTTGAGTCCTTGTCAATGTAGGTTGCCAACATGAACAGCGGCGCGATCTGCTCCGTTGATAAGCCGGTCTGGTAAACATATACACAGATGAACAACGAGTCCGGAGAGTGCGACTGATCCTGAATTGCAATGGTTTGTGTCCTTTCCCTGAGGGAGGTTGAGTTTAAGCTGTGTAGCTCGTCATTCAAGCCTTGCCCCTGCAGATAGGTCTGCGGCGCGCTCCAGCTTCCGTCGTATTTTTTGTAGCAAAGATGCAAACGGAACAGCGGGCGGTTTGGGTCTTTGTCGCTCTGTGTTGAATCGCTCGGCTTTGGCTTGTCTTGAAAGATGCATTCAGCCCAAATCACATAGAGGCGATTGTTGAACATGACCGGGCGAATGGTGTGTTCGATGGCGCTTTCGGAAATCGGCAGGTTGATACGCTCCCAGTCCGACCAGGCTTGTGGCTCGGGTGCATCGTATTTATTGGAAGAGCCCGGTATTGACGGGCGGCGCGACATGTCCAGCGACCGCCAGTAATACGTGCCGGCAGTGGGGGATTTGGCAATGAAGTAATAAGTACTATTGGCGAAATCTTCTCCGTCGATGTAGCCATTGATCGTGGTCAGATTGGCGACTTCTTCGAACCTTGAGAGATAGGCCAACACTGCTGTCTGAACGGACTCGGCAGAGACTTGATTCTGGTTGATGTCGTTTTCCAGTTGCTGAAAACTGGCGGTCCTGAGGTTGCGAAGGGTCGGGTCCAGATAAAGCGCCGGAAAATAATGCACGCGTTGATTGGCGGCCCAGGTCGAATAGTGATGCATCACCGTGCGCCAGGTCTCGACCTGATCTTTGGGGAATTGCGTGGTGTGATATCCCGGCTCCATGTTGTTCAGAATGCTGGTGATGTATTGCTGCAGGCTGGCAGTCGCACAGGCAACCAGGCTGGTGGGCACATCCTGGCTGACCAGCACATCGAGCAACCAGTAATGGTAGAGGTCACCGGCGGTTTTCAGATGCTCTGCGATGTTCAGTGACTTCAGTGTCGCGTCTTCCGGCACGATGTCTGAAAGGTAAAACGCGAGTTGAGCGTCACGCAGGCTTTCGGCGAGTTGCTTTTCAATAGAGGCAGACATGTTCATTCCTTGAGCATGTAGTGGAATCAGTGACTGGCAGCGATGACGGCTTCGCCGACTTTTTTCCAGGTATCGGGTTCGCTGTCGTTGTTCAGGGCTGTAGCGCCAAGCAGGGATGCCGCGCTCAGTCCCGTGGCTATGCAAGTTGCATGGCAGCGCATGAGCCAATCCAGGTCCTTCATGGTTTGAGCTTTTTTACTGTCCAGCCGGGCGGTTAACACAGTGACTTCGGTGGCATCCCAGTTCAGCAGTGTGGCCGCAGAGTTGTTGATTGCCGTAATGAGCACTGTTGAGTTGGCAAGCTCCAGATAACCCAGAAGACTTTCCTCGTGTTGATGGGTGATCATGAAATGGTTGAAGCGATCAAACAGGTACATGCTGTGCAGACTCAATTTCAGCTTGGAGTCTGAACTTCCCAGCCAGTCTGGATGCTTCAGAAACAGGTGCAGTGCCCTGTTGCTCAGGTTCAACTGAACGGTAGCTTCGGCATGACGCAAGACCGGATGGAGTGCGTCGGGAAGTTGGGTCAAGCGTTCATCATGCAGTGCTGCGGTCAGGATTTGGTAAACCGATGCTCCTGCCCATGACACCACGCCTTTGGCGCAATTCATGGGTAGTTGGCAGATGTTCTGCAGAAACTTTTCTACCGTATGCAGCTGTCGTTCATGGGCCAGCAATAACAAGTCGTAGAGTTTCTTTTTGGTTTGCTGCTGTATCCGGGCGTTTTTATCGGGGTCCTTGTCCAGTACCTGCGCATTGATGAGCTGGTCCAGAGCGGTATTCAGTTTTTGCGGCACATCGTCCTCGATAGCCGCTGCAAAGCTTATCAACAGCCCTTTATCGTCAAGCAGCGTTGCAGCCAACACCGTACGCCATGCGACATTTTCCGGAAGCGAGAGCTTTGCTATCTCTTGAGGCGTTACCGCGGCCGCTTTCGTATCGCGGCTCAGTTGGCCGAGGTGTTGCTGCAAACCCAGGAACCCGTGATCAGCGCTATTCCTTGGCTCCAGAAGGCGTTGCAGTTTGGTGATGCTGAAGACGGACTCATTGAGCCAACTCGTTAGCCAGTCCATTTGCATCAGCACATCAAATATCGATGCGTCGGCTTTGGTGTCTATGGTCACTTTGGTATCGGTGTAAATCATGGTTCTTTCACGATTTTTACGCTCGTACCGTATCGCCGTCGTAAGAGCCGATTTGCCGGCAGTTGCTGCCTCAAACGCACCGTTGATCAGTGTCATGGGCATGCCCGCTAAAGAAATTTCTTTTTTTGAGGCCGCGGTACCGATTTGGCTGATCGTGATGCTGGGTATCGCTTCGGAGTCGCCTGGAAACTGTACTAAAAGCTCATTGACGGTATCGGAATTGGCAAACCATGACGTAGTAGTTGTCAGTGTTGAGCCCGGGAGCAGCAGGGCGGGCCTTTCCGGGCCTGACGGGGTGGCCAGTTGATAATATGCAACCACCTCGAATTTTTCCTGTCCGCGCTCGGCAGTGATGCGCAGGGTACAAATGCCTGTGTTTCCATTTGTCAGGCATCTGGTAATGCTCTCCCCTCCCAGCCATTTCGCCAGCGTTGCGCATTCCGCGATCGAAATGCCGAATAGTCGGGCAATCCGCGCTTGCCGGTAGATTGAAGACAAGGTGCGCAAATCACATTTGAGCGAGCCAAGGAATTGCTCGGTGTTTTTGACGATATGCAATAAAGAATCCTCCGTCAGGGCAACACCCAGGCTGGCACTCAGGTGCTGGAGGATGGTGTGGGAGGTCGGGTCCGAGTTGTCAGCAGTGAAGGTGCGACCATCGAGTGCAAGCGGTTTATCGAACAACTGGGCCCGGTTGAATACCCGGTCGAATAACGAGGGAGCCTCTCTGTTGGAATAGGGCGTAACCTGGTGAAGCAATGCACCGAACTCTTCAGCGTCGATCGAGTACCGCCGGTTGAAATAGCGATAGATCCCCAAGACGCTGACTGTATGAGCGTCGAGTTGCATGGATGTATTGCGCGGTATCTGGGATTCGAATGCACTGACGATCAGACTGTCCAGATCGGCAAAAGGAATGTCGAGCCAGCGGTGCAGGCGGATCATTCGATTCAGGCGTTCGAGACGTCGGTCAGTCAACTGATCGATCCTCTTGGTACTTCCCTTTTTTGTATTCCCCTTTTTGTTGACGAGCTTCAAAGTGGCGCAGGCAGAGTGAGGGCCGTTGACATAGCGGGCGCCGTACGGCACCGGCGTTTTCGTCAAGTCACTGGTTGATTTTCGTGGCGCATGTTTGCCTAGCGCGAGCAGCATTTCCATTTGCTCGGCATTCAGCCCGGTACGCTCCAGAAAGGTGTTCAGGTTCCTCAGGCTGGAAGGCTTGCTGATGCCATAGTTTTTTTTCCAGTAAAGCGTTCTGGCGTCGAGTTCCATCTGTTCGAGAGACTTTAGATTGCCCGTTTCAGTCAGAAATTTTTCATTCAGTAATTCATCTGTCAGCACTTTCTGCTGTTGAGGGCCCAGGCCAGACATCAATTTCCGGGCGTCGGCAGAAGTAGCGCTCAGCACGTTGCCGTATTGATTATCGATGGTCTGTGTAAGAGGCAGATGAGTGCTGATCAGATAATTCAATTCTCCCAGCGATAGCCTCTTCGCGCTAAACCCCAGCAGGCATTGATGATGAAAAAATTCGTAGGGAAGCGCGAAGGGATAACACTTTTGCGCCAATACTTGATACGCCGATTTGCCCTCGTCAGTGGTGCCCTTTATCGCCTCCTGAATGTTCTCGTCCAGGATTTGATTGACGATCTTGAGCATGGGTTGTGCAGTGAAGGTGCTTTGGTGGTCGATCGATAGCTTTTCAAGATCTGGACGGCGCTGGTGCAGCGGGATTCGATTGGCTTTTTCAGCGGCCGATTCAGACGTACTGCTTTCCAGTTGTTTGGCGAACAGATACAGCGCCCTGAGGTAGGCAACGGGTGAGTCGATAGCGGCGATCGAATCGATTTTGCAGGCGTCGTTCCAGTTCTCCTGAAACAGATTGGTGTAGGTCGGACCCTGTTTGTCCACACCGCGAATACCGGGAGGGTGCCAGTGATGCTGTGGTCCCGGGGATGAGAGTTGCTGCTCCCGATACAAGTGGCTTATCTGCGCGGCGAAACACTTTGCGTTGTCGTAAAGTTTTCCAAGATCGATATCTTTGAAATTTTCCTTGGTGGTTCCATCCTTCTCAGTGATGAGATTGTGAAGCTTGAAGCGTTCGTTGAATTCGGCTTCGGTGAATCGAACAACATCGAAAACCGACGTCAGCTTCAATGTGGTTTTGAAATATGTTTGCAGTTTTTCGTCGGTGCTGCTGGTCTTGATCAGCGACTGAAGTAATGGAAAGTCGTCCATGCCGATAAGCTTCCTGTGAAGTGGAGCCATCGACTTTACTGCGGGAGGTGGATGCGCGCCGTCAGCGCTGCAACATGCGAAGAGGTGGAAACATCATCACCGAGTCGGCGACAGTTCCTGTCGAACTGTAGGACTTCGAGCCATTCCCCGTCGGCGTAAAGGCTGACGGGGGAGGGCTCACGCAGGGGGTTACACCTTGAAGTGACTGACCATCATCTGCAACTGGTTACCCAACCGCGCCAGCTCAACACTGGACGCAGCGGTTTCATCACTTGCGGCGGCGGTCTGTTCCGACACGTCGCGCACGTTGATGATGCTGCGGCTGATTTCTTCAGCCACGGCACTTTGTTGCTCGGCCGCGGCAGCGATCTGCTGGTTCATCGACTGGATGTTGGACACCGTGCGGGTGATGTTTTCCAGCGACACGCCCGCCTTGCGGGTCAGGGCGACGCTGCTGTCGGTCAAGGCGCGGCTGTTGTTCATCACGGTCGACACTTGTTGCGTGCCGTTCTGCAGACCGGCCACAAGGCCTTCGATTTCTTCGGTGGATTTCTGGGTGCGCTGGGCCAGGCCGCGGACTTCGTCGGCGACTACGGCAAAACCACGACCGGCTTCACCGGCACGGGCGGCTTCAATCGCTGCGTTGAGGGCCAGCAGGTTGGTCTGTTCGGCGACGGCCTTGATCACGTCCATGACGCTGCCGATCTTGTCGCTTTCCTGTTGCAGCACACTCATGGCTTCGGTGGAGCGCGCCACTTCGCTGGCCAGACGTTCGATCTGGGCGATGGCTTCGTTAACCACCTTGTCGCCTTCGCGAGCTTCGCCGTCTGCGGCGGCTGCGGCCTGGGAAGCTTCCTCGGCGTTGCGCGCGACTTCCTGCACGGTGGCGGTCATCTCGTGCATGGCGGTGGCCACCTGATCGGTCTCGATCTTCTGGCTGTTGACGCCGGCGCTGGTCTGCTCGGTGACGGCGGACAATTCTTCAGCGGCGCTGGCGATCTGGGTGACGCCGTCGCGGATGCCGCTGATCAAGTCACGCAGGGTCACGCCCATGCGCGCAATGCCTTGCTGCAACACGCCGAGTTCGTCGCGGCGGGTGACCTTGACGTCGTGGGACAGGTCGCCGCTGGCGATGCGTTCGACCACAGCCAGAGTGTCACGCAGCGGACCGGTGATCTGACGGGTGATAATCACGGCCGCAATGATGCCCACCAACAACGCCAGCAACGTGCTGATCAGCTGCAATGTGCGCGCCTGGGCGCTTTCGGCATCACGACGATCGAGCTGGATCTGATACAGCTGATCGCTCAGGGTCACAATGGCGGCGCCCTGATCGGTCATTTCCTTGCGCGCCTGTACGGCATCGGTGTTGGCCGCTTTATAAGCCTGCAAGGCGCTGCGGTAGTTGCCGAGCGCGGTCTCCAGCTGACGCAGGGCGTCTTGCTGAGTGTCGGCAAACTGCGCGTTGAGTGGTTTCAGGCTGGCAATCGCCGTATCCAGTTGGACGACGGCCTTTTGCTCGGTCTCGGTATTGGCGGTGGCGGTGTAGCCGCGTACTTCGTAGCGGGCCAGGATGAACGCTTCCTTGGCGGCGGTGACGGCCTGGAATTGTTCGAAACGCTGATCGCTCAGAGGCATCTGTTGCACGCGGGTGCTGATGGCGTCGATCAGCGTGCTGGCCGTTTCAGCATTGGCGGCCATGGTGTCGCGGGCGCTATTGCCAGTGCGGTAAGCGCTGCGCATTTTGTTCAGCGACGTCTTGTAGGCGTCGATGTAAGTGCCTTGCTCTTTGAGCAACTTGAGGTTTTCCGGGCTCTTGAACTTCGACAACAGCGATTGTTGCTGAGCGGAAAAGGCATCAAGGGTGGTCTGTACGTTCTGAGCGGCGGTTTCATCGCCGTTGGTCAGCATGTATTGCAGGCGCACCACACGCAGTTTGGTCAGGCCAGAGTTGAGCTGGGTGATGTCGCTCATCCAGTTACTGCGGTCAATCAACCCGCCCAGGCTCGTCCAGCCGGTCAGGGCCAGTACGCAGGTCAGTGCCAGGACCAGGCCGAACCCCAGGCCCAGTTTCATGTTCACGCTGATGTTGCCGAACCAGCTATTCATCAAATTCCTCCAGGAACGTTGCGCTTTCGATCGTCGGTTGGCTGGAAGATTGTTGTTTTTAGGTGCCAGCAAGGGTGTGTAGCAGGTCTGTATCGGCAGCAATCGCGAGAGCTGAAAGGATTTTGTCGGACAGATTCTGTAACAAGGTTTTTGTGGGCGGCTTAAGCTTTTTTTCACATGGGTTTCACTGGCTGCCGACGCGCGCCTCTCTACCCTCGTGGCATCGAATGACAATGATGCATGCGGGTGAGGCCGTTTGATGTGGAATTGAGACTGAATCTGTTCGGGATCAAACGCTCGATCAATCTGAGCGTTTTAACCCGTTATCGAAATACCGCGGTGGTGCTGGCCTCGGCGCTGCTGGTGATTCCATTGACCATTTGGCTGTTGCAGCCGGCCGCCGTGCCGGACCTGTCGCATGGCAATGTGGCGGGCGCGCGAGCATTGGCCAAGGGTTGGGCCAAAGGCGAGATCATCGTGCTGGTCCGCCATGTCGAGCGCTGTGATCACTCGAAAGCCGCGTGCCTGAGCGGCAACGATGGCATTACCGACCGTTCGCGCGGTGTCGCGGTGAGTGTCGGTGCGCAGTTCGAGCAATTGGGGCTGGAAAAGGCCGATATCTACAACAGCCCCATGATTCGTACGTCACAGACGGCCAGCTACATGTTCAACAAGGTCGGTGTGGGCGAGGACTGGCTGATCAGTTGCAGGGGCACGATGCTGCGTGATGCCCTGGCGCACAAAGTGGCGGGTCGCAATCTGATTCTGGTGACCCACAGTGAATGCATGGCGCAACTTGAAAAGGACCTCAAGTTGTCGACCTCCACGCTCGGTTACGGCGCTTCTCTATTTATCTCCGCCAAAGCCGCTAAAGCACCGCGCATGCTGGGTTTCATCGAAGCTTCCGACTGGCGCTCGGTGACCTCCGAATGAGTATTCCTTCTGGATCAGGACACACCCTGGCGAAGCGGTTTTATGGGATGAATTTCGGTATCCCGCTGGTCTGCGCGGCCGTGGTTTTCCTGATGTTCGACATGACCAACATCGACATAGCCTTGAGTAATCTTCTGTTTGATCCCGTCGCCCAGATCTTCCCACTCGACAAGGTGCACTTCTTCGAGAAACTCACCCATAAGTGGGCGCGCATCATTCCGAACTGGACCGCTGAAATCGCCTTGATCGGCGCCATGCTGTCGTTTGTCTGGCCGCTGACCAGCACGCAAAAGCATCCGCGTCTCGTGCGCTTTCTGGAGCGCAGCAAAGCGGCGACGGTGCTGCGATTTGCCCATGAGCATCGTCGGGATTTTCTGTTTGTGGTGTTCGCGTTTGCCATCTGCACCGGCGTGATCCATTTCCTCAAGGCGCACACCAGCGTGTACTGCCCGATTGAAACGACCCTCTACGGTGGGAAAATGCCGCGCATTGAATGGTACGAAAACTTCCAGCTATTCAAGGAAGCCGGTGCTGGCCGATGCTGGCCGGGCGGTCATGCTTCCGGTGGTTTCACCATGCTCGCGTTGTACTTCGTGGCTCGTCGCTACCGTTGGCGCTATGCCAAAGCGCTGATGTACGGTTCGTTGCTGCTCGGTTTTGTCTACGGCACGACGCGGGTTCTGCAAGGCTGGCACTACATGTCCCACACCTTCTGGGCCGGGATCTTCGTGTGGCTGACGTGTTTGCTGACGGCACTGGCGTTTTACGGGCGAGCGCGGCTGGAAATACCGGTTCTGCAAAAGGCTGAACTGCCGACCGCTGAACCGCTTACTGGTTTACAAAGTAGTAAGCCTGACGCCCCACCTTCATGGTCTTGAGGACTTTCAGCGGCGCGGCCGGTTCGGTTTCACCGGACATGACCGCCACGTTGGAAGGGGAGGCGGTCAGAAACTCATGCAGTTGCGCCTCGGTGTCCAGGCCCTTGAGCACTCGCTGGGTATAGAACACGCTGGCGCCGCCCACCCGTTCGTTGGCCTGGAACAAGGCGACGTGTTGCCCGTTGGCCTGCATCGTCTGAATCTGTTCGGTCAACGGCAGGAACGACAGTTTGCGATCGGCATGGGGCAGAGCCCATTGAGCGGCGGCCAGGTAGCTGCCGATCACCAACGCGAGGACGCCAATCGCCACGCCGCGTCGATGCCGTGCGATGCGCCCCCACACGTTTGAAACCCCTTCGCTTGCCTTCAGCCGGTGGAACAGAGCGCTCGCATACTCCGCAGCAATCACCGCCGCCGCTGGCGTCATCGACATGAGATACACCGTGCGCTTGCTCGACGCCAACGTCAGCATCACAAACTGCGCCATTATCCACAGCGTGAAAAACAGCAAATAACGATTGGCCATCAAACTTTTACGAAAGTGCCATAACCCCAGGTACACCAGAATATTCCACGGCAGGAACGCTTGGGGCAGCTTGGCCAGGTAGTAGTAGAACGGTTCGTAATGCCCGGCCTCGACAAAAGAACCGCTGAAGCGCCCGACGCTGTTGGTCAGCAGCACTTCACCCAGAGCCTGTGCGCCACCGCGCTGATACAGCACGGCGAGCCAGATCGTCAGCGGGATCAGTCCCGCAAGCGTCAGCAAGCCGGGTCGCAACCAGTCAGAGATGTTCAGGCGCTTGTCCATCAAGGTTTCGGCAAGCAGGTACGCGAAAATCACCACACCCGGCATCGCCAGGCCCAGCACGCCTTTGCTCAGAGTGGCGATGGCAATCCCCGAGGCAAACAGCAACGCGTTGCCGAACGTCGATTGTCGGTGTCCCTGAAAAAACGCCAGCAACGCCATGCTTACGCCAAGCGCGAGCAACGCATCTTCACCGACATCGCGCACGTTGCTCCAGTAACTGGCCATGGTTGCCAGAAAGATGCCCGCCATCCAGGCAGTCGCCCTGGGCCGGTTGAATCGGCGCAGCATCGCGTACAACAGCATCACGCTGAACAACCCGGCGAACGCCGAGGCCAGTCGCACTGCCCACGGCGAGCCACCGAATGCGCGGATGGCGCTGGCATCCAGCCATAAGCTCAAGGGCGGTTTTTCCAGAAACGGTTCGCCGAACAACCTTGGCGTCACCCAGTCGTTGTCCAGGTGCATTTGCATGGCGATTCCGGCCACCCGCGCCTCGGTGGAACCTTGCAGTTGATGATTGCCCAGGGCAAAGAAAAACAGCAGGGCGGCAAGCAGAAACAGTGAAGTGGCAGGACGCGACATAGACTTCTGGCTACCGAGGAGGTGGACCGGGAAGCTCAAGGATACGGCGCGAATACTTAATGAATTGTGAACGGCCTTGAAGTATTACGAGAGCCGTCTGGACCAGCGCTGCTCCGGGGCTTCAAAGCGATCATTGATTAACGCCGTCAACACATGATCCTGCCAGCGTCCGGCGATACTCAGGTAGGCCTTTGCGTAGCCTTCACGTTCAAATCCCAGACGTTCCAGCAACCGCGCGCTGCGTTCATTGCCGGGGATGTAATTAGCCATGATCCGGTGCAGTTTTTGCTCATCGAACATGTAGCCGATGCCCGCTTCCAGTGCTTCCTGCATCAAGCCCTGTCCTTGATGCGATTCGTCGATGTGATAACCGAGATAACACGCCTGAAACGCCCCGCGCGTGATACCGCTGAAGTTGCAGGCGCCGATCATCTGGCCGTTGTCGGGATCCAGCAACGCGAAATGCACCGCCAGCCCCGCCAGGAAAGCGCTGGCTTGCACTTCAAGGCGCGGACGGATGTTTTCAGGGCTGTGGTAATCGGTGGGGCGAATCGGCGACCACCGGGCGAGATGCCTCTGGTTGCGTCGGTAGAAGTCGCTTTCCAGCGCTGCCTGTTCAGGGGCGAGCACCGCCAGGGTCAAGCGTTTACAGGGTAGGGTCAGCAGCGACATTGAGCGCTCCGGATCGCGGGAGTGGAGCGCAAGAATTGCTCAGAAGGGAAGAAAACTCAAACAACGAGCGGTCTTTTCTACAGATAAAAAAAAGCCCGCGGGAGGGCGGGCAAACCGTAGTTTCTTGAATGAGCGAGCGCACTGTACCGATTGGCGAGGGTCGGTGGGGTGAAGAAAAATTCATGTGGATAATGGCCGTCGCGTTAGCGCTCAGGGCAAATGATCTGCCGCAAAGTCCGCCTCCGAGCGAGCCCGTAACCGGCCCTTGCGGCAGGCCTGCTGAAAGCGTTCGAAGTCGCGTTCATTCTGCGCGGCATAGTTTTTCGCATACTTGAACAATGCGTCGGTCATTGCATCGCTCTTGCCGAGGTAGCCGCTGATCTGCGCGGCCTGCCCTGACGATTTGGCATGTGCGCGGGCGAGGGCGCGACCACAGACGCGTCCATAGGCGGCGAAGGTGTCCGCATCGAAGGTCTCGAGTTCGGCCGAGATTTTCATGTCGCGCAACTGGCGCACGTAGAAGTGCCGACCGCCGGGGCCGGTGGTCCAGCCGAGAAACAGGTCACTGGCCGCCTGCATCAACCGTTGACCTTCAACCACCCGCTGACCGTCGTGCCGCACTTTTGATTTTGTCTTCACGTAATCGGCCAGCACTGAACGCCGTGCTTCCTTGAATTGCAGGAACAGCGGGAACTCCTGATCGTCAGTCAGCAGTGCCACCAGGCACCGAGTGCCGACGCTGCCCACGCCCACCACTTTGAAGGCCATGTCCTGAACATGAAACCGCGACATCAACGCTCGACGGTCAGCCTGCAGCGTACCTGGGTAATCGCGCATAAAGGCGTCGTAGATCGGCCGCCAATCCGAGAGCCGCAGCCAGTCATCGTCCTTATCCAGCAGCGTGTTTTTTTTGTGCAGATGGAAAATTTCCGGCAGGTCATCGCGAATAATCGGGCGCCCATGCGCGTCACGCTCGCTGATTTTCGGCAGCAGTTCGGCGTGGCTTCGACCCTTGGCTTTTTCGACGGCGCGTTCGATATGCTCAAGCGTTTTTTTGTTCGCCTGTTTGCGCAGGTCGTCGTAACGGATGGACTCGTACCAGGTTTCCAGAGAGCTTTGTTCGGCGCACTCAAGCATCGTTTCCTGATAGGCGCCGACGGCTTCGCGGCAAACCGTTTCTTCGACTGTTCCCCCATGACGCAGGTCGCGAGCGGCCACCACGATACTTGCCACCAGCCGTTTGACGTCCCACTCCCAAGGGCCGGGATGGACTTCGTCGAAGTCGTGGACGCTGAACAGCAGATTGCGTTCGGGCGTGGCGAAACCACCGAAGTTCATCAAGTGGCAATCGCCGCAGATTGGCGATGTCAGCCCCATGTGAGGCGTGGCGGCCAGATCGTGGGCCTGCAAAAGCGCGTTGCCGCGATAGAAGCTGAAGGGGGAAACGAGCATCCGGCCGTAGCGCAATTCGACCAGGGATTTGATCCGGCCCTCGCTCGACGCTTTGATCAGCGGGAGCGGGTCGCGGGTGGTTTTTCCCGTTGACGCTTGAGCATTGCGCGGGCAGTTCTTGCGAGCATCCTTGCCTTGCTTCAAGCG
This sequence comes from Pseudomonas sp., assembly GCF_051660785.1. GTDB lineage: Bacteria > Pseudomonadota > Gammaproteobacteria > Pseudomonadales > Pseudomonadaceae > Aquipseudomonas. The sequence continues at coordinate 84,500 of NZ_JBOFQE010000008.1, read as the reverse complement.
TTCTTTGAGGGTGGTCATGGCGGCTCGTTCGGTGGGGGCGTATGCGGATTCAGTGTAGAAGGCCTTAGCGGGTTTATCCGAAGTTTGGCAGTGACTGATCTATCCTTCAGGGACCTGTTCAATGTCGCGTTCCGGAAACGAGGATACCTGTGCTTTCCCTGCTGATTTCGCTGCTGCTGGCCTTCCTGATCGGTTGGGTGTCCCAGCGCATGGGCCTGTGCCTGGTCAATGCCACCGGGTTGTTGCTCAAGCGCCGGCCGACGCTGTTTGTGTCGCTCATCTCTTGCGGTCTGTTCGGCCTGTTACTGGCACCGTTTTACAGTTTGTTTGGTGTCAGTCAGCCGTTGTTCATTCCTGACGTCGGCTACGTTTCGCTGATCGGGGGCGGGTTGCTGTTCGGCGTCGCCTCGGTCCTCAACGACGGTTGCAGCGTCGGCACCCTGACCAAACTCGCCAGCGGCAACCTCGGCAAAGCCTTCACGATTGTGGGCTGGGTGCTGGGGATCGTTCTCTGGTATGACCTGAACATGCTGGCCGAACACAAAACCCTGCAAATGCCGACGATCTCCAGCCACCAATACTGGCTGACCATCGGTATCGTGCTGATGGCATTACTCTTCCTGATCCGCGTTCACGGCGACAAACACCTGGTGCTGTCCAGCATGCTCCTGGGCGTCTTGACCAGCGCCCTCTACACCTTCGAACCGCTGTGGACCCCGAGCGTGTTCTTTTACAACCTCTCGCAAATGTTCTGGGCCTCGGGCGACGACTCGCTGACCAACCAGCGCGTCGCGGTGTTCTTCATGCTCATGGTGGGGATGCTCAGCTACACGCTGCATCGACGGACGTTCAGCTATCAGCGGTTTGAATGGCGGACCGCGGGGAAGCATTTACTGGCGGGGGTGCTGATGGGGATTGGTGCGTCGATGATGCTGGGGGGAAATGATTCGCAGATTTTGCTGGTGTTTCCGACGATGACTTGGGTGGGCGCGACGCCGTTGGGGGCGATTGTGCTGGGGATATTGGTGGGGATTGGTTGGAAGCGGATGAGGGGGCGGATTCGTGAAGTCGGAATTTGAATTAGCTTAAATGTGCCGTATACATTACATTTTGGTTCAAATGTTGCGGTAACTACACATGGATTACGCTCTACTGATTTCCCGCCTCGGCAACCAAATACGCGAAAAGCGTATGAATCGTGGTCTGACGCAAGCTCAGCTTGCCGAGCTCGCAGGACTGACACGATACAAAATCATTGCCGTAGAGAAGGGGGCCCTTTCTGTAGGAATGATCGCCTATGCGCGAATTCTGGCGGCGCTGGATTGTGAATTAGCGGTCATTCCGGCGGCTATGCCGACGCTTGAAGAGCTTGGGGGGCTATTCGAATGAAAATGACTTCTCTTAAAGTCAGTACGCCAGAGGGGAGCAGCGGCAGCATCCTCACCAGCGCTGAGGATTTCCTGTTTCGCTATGACGAAGATGCATTGCCCCGCATGGCAATCAGTTTGTCGATGCCTGTACGCCCCGACGAGTTTCGCCGCCGAGACCTGCACCCGATTTTCCAGATGAACCTGCCGGAAGGTTATGTCCTGGAACAACTACGTAATCGCCTGGCTAAAACCGTTAACGTCGATCCGATGCTGTTGTTGGCACTGTCTGGTAGCAGTTCGCCAATCGGTCGGGTTCAGGTGCATTCCGAAGCGGTCGATTCTTTGCTTGCCGGACAGCAGTTTCCAGGGGAAAGGCTCGATGAGATTCTGACGTGGGACGGTACCGAAGATATCTTCTCTGACCTGCTCGATCGTTACATCCTGCGGGCGGGCATTTCGGGTGTTCAACCTAAAGTGCTAGTGCCTGAACAGCAGGAAACGGCCTTGCCGCGAGTCACCTCGAAAACCTCGGACTTGATCATCAAAAGTGGTCGAGAGGAGTTTCCGGGTCTGGCGGTCAACGAGTTCCTTTGCATGTCCATTGCCAAGGAAGCAGGCATTCCCGTTCCAGAGTTTTTCCTGTCTGATAATGCACAGCTGTTTGTCATGCGGCGCTTCGATCGAGATGATCAGCAAAACCCGATCGGTTTCGAAGACATGGCCGCGTTGATGGGGCTTTCGGCCGATCAGAAATACAGCAAAAGTTACGCGGCAATCGCCAAGGCGGTACGGCTTTTCTGCCCCGCTAAACATCAGCGATCTTCCCTTGATCAACTGTTCGATAGTGTCGCCCTGAGTTGCATCGTCGGAAACGGTGACGCTCACCTGAAGAATTTTGGCTTGCTCTACTCTGAGCCTACCCAACGCGATGCGTGCCTGGCACCGGCTTACGACATCGTCAACACCACGGCCTATATCCCGGAGGATGTATTGGCGCTGGATCTGGCGGGCAACAAGTCATTGTTTGCCTCCGGGCAAGGGTTATTGGAGTTTGCACATACGTGTGAGATCGAACGGCCAAAGGAGCGTATTCAGAACTTGCTTACTGCGCTTGAAGTGGTGCTTGAACGTTACCCGCAGCATCGGGAGCGAGCACCTCATGTTGTCAGCGCCATTCAACAAGCGGCAGCGCCGTTTGCGCTGACGTTTGGGTAGCGCGTGTCGTGTTGGCTTTAAAATTTCTTCGCAAAAAACAATGATGGCTTTTTCAATGACTCAACAGTAAGTTACATAAAGTGAAACCTTCTGTAGAGTCATGGGTATGCATCCACACTCAAAATCCACCCAGCCAATGGGACGCCTTCTTCAAAAACTGACCCGTCTGGCCAGCGAAGAACGCTACCTGTTCACTCCCGACGATCTCAGGGGAGTGGTGCCCGATATTTCCGAAGGTGCCTACAAAACCTTGTTGAGTCGCGCAGCCTCGGAGGGTCATCTGACGCGAGTGTGCAGAGGGCTTTACCTGTTTGAGGCGGCCAAACCGTCCAGCGGATTGGTGCTGTTTCATGCGGCTGCAAGGCTACGTGCCAAGGAGTTCAACTACATCAGCCTTGAAACGGCATTGAGCGATAGCGGCGTCATCTCTCAGATCCCCATCAACTGGATCACGCTGATGTCTTCCGGTCGCAGCAGCACCATTTCATGCGGGCGCTGGGGCACCATCGAATTCGTGCACACCCGCCAGAAACCTCAAGATCTGGTTGGCCAGGTTCACTATGACGCGCGTTGCCGCCTCTGGCGGGCAACACCGCAACAAGCATTGCGGGATATGAAGGTCGCGAAACGAAACATGGATTTGATCGATTGGAGCGTCGCCAATGAGTTTGTTTGATGAACTGGTAGATGAGGCACTTAAAAACAAACGGGACTTGGCGCCATTGCGGGTCGTGGTGGAAAAGGAATTGCTGCACCATGACATCATGCTCGCGCTAAGTTCTGCCGGCATGCTCGCCAAACTGACCTTCATCGGCGGAACCTGCTTGCGTGCCTGCTACGGCTCAAACCGCTTGAGCGAGGATCTGGATTTCACCGGTGGCGCTGACTTCAATCGCGAGAGCCTGACTGAGCTCGCCCACGTTCTTGTCTCAACGCTGAAAACCAAATATGGCCTTGAGGTTGAAGTCGGTGAGCCTGTTCGCGAGGAGGGGAATGTCGATACCTGGAAGCTCAAGGTTCAGACCCGACCCGTGCGCAAAGACCTTCCGGCGCAGCGCATTAACATCGATGTGTGTTCCATTCCGAGTTATCAGCCACAACCCATGTTGCTGCTGAATCCATATGGCGTCGACATGGGCACAAGCGGCCTGATTTTGCAGGCAGAAACACGCGAAGAAATCTATGCCGACAAAATAGTGGCTTTCGCTCTGCGTCCTAACCGAATCAAGAACCGAGATCTCTGGGACATGGTCTGGCTGCGTCAGCAAGGTGTAACGCCGCAACTGCATTTGATTGGGAAGAAACTGAACGATCATCACTGCGAGCAGAAAGAGTTCTTGAAGCTGTTCAAGGAGCGTTCGGAACTGCTCGATGCTGATCCGAAAGTGGTGCTCGAGTTTCGCAAGGAGATGAGTCGGTTCCTGCCAGGAGAACTGGTCGCTCAGACCGTTAATGAACCGGCGTTCTGGACGTTTTTGGTTGGGCATATACGTGAGTTGTATGTGACGACGGAGAAAGCGCTGACCGGAGCTGAGAGCGTTCAGGGCTTTGGGTTCAAGATGTAAAGTCCAGCAGTCATAAAAATGGGCGATCTCAGTGAGGTCGCCCATTTTTTCTATGCCGAAACCTGAGCCTGCAATCGTCGGCCGACGACATCCATCAAATCGCAACCATCGCGCAGTGATGTCACCAACACTCGCGCCAATTCACTGTGAACCCCCTCGCTCACAGCAAAGCTCTCCAGCAATTGAGTCGCGGTGCGGATGCGGTAAGCCGCGGTTTCGTGCAGTACGTCCAGCGGCGCTTGGGTGTCGATCAGCAGCGACGCGATGGTGCAGTCGATGCCGGTGACAGGCATGTATCGATCCATGACAAAACCTCCATTCGGTAAAAGAGCGCGACCACTCAGTGGTGGCTGGCGGACGGAACTTCGGACGCGCCATCGGGCGGGTCGAAGTTGTCCAGCGCTCGATTTACCAACAGCTCACCCAGCACCGCCAACTGCTGAATTGCCAGTGCCACGTTGCGGCGCGAGCCTTCGAGTTCGCAGGCGAGGTCGGTGGTCATGACGTTGAGCGAGGCGAGGGTTTCACAGGCGTGAGCGAGCAGGGTTGGCGTGTCGACGTCGGGCAGGATGGTGAAGACGTGGCTGATGGGGTCGGGGTGATTTGGGTTGCGGAGGCGGGCGCTGATGATGCGTTCGGTAGTTTCGGAAAGTTGGCTTAAATCGGGTGCGTCTGCGTCTGAAAATGCCGCAGATTTGGGCGGATTTGGAGTGATCTTTTTCATTATGAAGTTCCTCACACTATTGAGAGAAGCTGCCATCCCCTGCTGTCAAACAGGATTGGGTGGCAGCCGTACGCGGGTTGACAGACCGGAAGTGTGAGAACCCGGTGCATCCGAAGATGCCCCGCGCACAGCCGCCATAAACGAGACTGCATGCGCGTGAGCATGCCGCCTGATCGGGAGGAGTGAAAGGGTACACTTTTCAGCCTGTCAAAGCCGATCGCTGATTTGCAGCGACACCTGAAGGCTATCGACGCGGAACAGCTTCCGCCAGTTCATGAAAGCCGATACGAGTTGCGGGAAGTTTCCTAGGACGAAGACTACGTCCCTACAAACTAAGTGACTGCGTATCTCAATACTCCGTAACCCCATCCTCCCGCAAAACCCACCCAGCCTCCCCAGCCACCAACCGATACCGAACCTGCCGAATCTTCCCCGTCCTTCCCGCCCCATCATCCGCACTCTCATAAACCGGAAACCGCCGAACCAACGAACCCTCCACCACCGCAAACTCATCCTCGCCCTGATACCCCTCCGCCGCTTTCGCATCCTCACTAACAACCGGAAGATAAATCTCGCTCAGCGATTTCTTGCGATTGGCCGCATACGCAACCAACTCCCCCGGCAACCCGCGCCCAGGGGATCTGACAAACACGTAAATCTCCGGCGATCCATCCTGATCGAGGTCCGCGACTTCCGCCCGGACGATGTTGCCGGTCAGCGACCGGGTGATATCCGAATTATCGACCTCAAGCCCCTGAGGCGAGATACGCACGGCAGGGTTGCCGTCGACCCATTTCCCCGTCACATGAAAACGAATGCCCAGCAGTTCAAGCGTCTGGTCAAATGGTTGAGTATTGTCCGAGGTATCAGATGGGCTGAGGTTTAATGAAAGGTTGTAGTTCGCCACTTCATTGCGCCGTGCGGCGTTGCGCATGAGGTACACCTGAACCGTGTATTCGCCATCGACGGGCAACGGCCCCATGAAGTGATTGCCCATGATCGAGCCGTTAAATAGCGCGTAGTCCGCGCCTTTGGCGGTGATGTTGAAGTAGGCAGATGTGTTGGAAGGCTTGAGGTCGACGGTCAGTATCTGGCCCGCCTTCGCGCTCACACGGTATTGCGCAGTAAGCCGGCCCTGGATGGATTGTTTGATCTCGACAGCATTGGTGCCCTTGTCGAAAGGGACTTGTTCGACACGGGGGGCAACGTCGGTGGCGGCCTGTGCAGACAGGAAAACCATGACTGTCAGGGCAGAAGTGATCCAGATGTTCATGTTGATCGCCCTTAGAACAGCGCGCCCGGTTGATTACAGCTCATCTGATCTCACCGTGTGCTTAAAGTGATGCTCCCAAAGCCTCACCCCCAACGCCCCCGACCGATCCAGCGATGACCCCACCGTCAAATCCGTAATCAACGTCGGCTGCAATCCCGCGTCAAACAGTGCAAACCCCGCCGCCAGGCAGCAGGTCTCGGTCTGAAGCCCGCACACCAACACGCGATCCACCTTCAGGCTTTTCAAGTATTCAATGGTCTCAATGGACGGCGCATACCCGTGCTTGATAAAGATGCGATCCGCATCGATCAAGCTTTCATCGTCCGGAGCAGGGTGCCATCCCAATTGTTTCTCAAAAGGTGTTTTCGATTCGTCGTGACGTTCAACAGTAGCAACGCTGGGCAGTTTGCCGACGATTTTCCGGATGCCGTCGAGGAGCCATTGCGGCGGGTCGAAGCTAGGTTGGACGTCGATAATAAGGAGGACTTGAGACATGGCGAAAGTTCCGTTCTAGACGTAGTTTGACGGTCTGGAATGGCAATTGTATGACAGCGTGTAGCCAATAAACGTCGTCAAATAAGTGACGTTTTTGGCAGGAAATTACCGCTCGGCGATAAGTTAGACAAAGTATTGACAGTGTCAATCTGATCTCCCATTATCGGCCGCGTTTTGATGGCCTTGCGCCACAAACTCGGCGGAATTCAACCACTCGTATCCGCTCTACTGTTCAGGGAGAGATTTCATGTTTGTTGAGCGAATACTGGTGACTGGCGGTGCCGGATTTATTGGGTCGCACCTCGTAGAAGCGTTGCTGGGCAAAGGCTACAAGGTTCGTGTGCTGGATAATTTGTCCACCGGCAAGGTCAGCAATCTGCCGATGGATAATGCCAATCTGAACCTGGTCATCGGTGATGTTGCAGACGGCGCTGTAGTGGCACAAGCCATGCGCGATTGTGGTGCTGTCGTTCACCTGGCCGCGGTGGCCTCGGTGCAAGCGTCGGTGGATGATCCGGTCAGTACCCATCAAAGCAACTTCGTCGGCACCCTCAACGTGTGCGAAAGCATGGTGAAGGCCGGGATCAAGCGCGTGGTATTCGCGTCCAGCGCAGCCATTTACGGCAACAACGGCGAAGGCACGGCGATTCACGAAGACACGCCAAAATCCCCGCTCACGCCGTATGCCAGCGACAAACTGGCCAGCGAGCAATACCTCGATTTCTATCGCCGCGAACATGGTCTGGAACCGATGATCTTTCGGTTCTTCAACATCTTCGGCCCGCGTCAGGATCCGTCATCACCGTACTCCGGTGTGATCAGCATCTTTACCAAGCTGGCCATGGCCGAGCAGTCGGTGGCGATTTTCGGTGACGGTTCGCAGACCCGCGACTTCGTCTATGTCCAGGACCTGGTGAGCATCCTCGTTCAGTCCCTGGAAGTCAGCGAACCGAGCCCCGGCGCGGTGAACGTTGGCCTGAGTCGTTCCACCAGCCTCAACGACCTGATCACTGAATTGGGCGCCGTCACCGGCAGCCCGTTGAAGGTGATTCATCACGCGCCACGTCAGGGCGACATTCGCCATTCGCGCGCCAACAACAGTCGCCTGCTGGAGCGTTTCAAGCTCCCGGAACCGACCGCCATCGGCAAGGGGCTGTCGCAGCTTATTCGCAGCCTGTAACCCGGCCGGTTCCACTGTCCGACATCCAAGCAGTATCGGTTCAGTCCATTCAAGAGTGAGTTATGGAAATCGTTTTTCGCAGGACGCGTGTCCGCGCGGCCGCTCAACGGCTGCTCGCCGCTTTAGCGTTGTTCGTGAGCGGGCCCGCCGTCCAGGCCGCAGCATTACCGCAACCCGCCAGCGTGGTTTTCTGGTACGCCGATCAACCGCCCATTTCCGAGTTGGCTCAGTTCGACTGGTCGGTGGTCGAGCCGGGGCATATGACCGCGGGCGACGTAAAAACCCTGCGCAAATTGGGCAGCCAGCCGTTCGCCTATCTGTCGGTGGGCGAGTTCCACGGTGGCAAGGCCGAACTCGACAAGGCATCCCTCACGGGGGCGGTCAGTCCGGTGCGCAATGGCGCGTGGGACAGTCAGGTCATGGACCTCGCGGCACCCGCCTGGCGTGAACATTTGTTCGGCCGAGCCAAGGCGTTACAGGCCGAAGGCTACGCCGGGCTGTTCCTCGACACCCTCGACAGCTTCCAGTTGTTGCCGGAGTCGTCGCGAGAAACACAGCGTGCGGCCCTCGCCGGTTTCCTGCGGGAATTGCACCAGCGTCAGCCGAACCTGAAGCTGTTTTTCAACCGTGGCTTCGAAGTGTTGCCCGACCTCGATGGCGTAGCCGCCGCGGTGGCGATCGAATCGATCCACGCTGGTTGGGACGCTACCGCCAAGCGCTATCGCCCGGTGCCTGAAGCCGACCGCGAATGGCTGGAAACCCAGATCCAACCGTTGCGCGCCAAAGGCATCCCGCTGGTAGCGATCGACTACCTGCCGCCAGAGCGTCGCGACGAAGCGCGCAAACTGGCCAAGCGTCTGCGCGATGAAGGTCTCATTCCCTACATCGGCACGCCTGAACTGGACTCGATGGGCATCAGCAGCATCGAAATCCAGCCGCGCCGAATCGCGCTGCTTTACGATCCGCGCGAAGGTGATCTGGTGCGCAACGCCGGGCACACCTTGCTCGGCGGTTTGCTCGAATACCTCGGTTACCGGGTGGATTACCTGCCCGCCGATAGCTCATTGCCGGAACACCGTTTTAGCGGTTTGTACGCCGGCATCATCACCTGGATGACCAGCGGCCCGCCGCAGGACGCAGCGGCTTTCAATAGCTGGATCGGCAAGCGTCTGGACGAACAGGTTCCGGTGGTGTTCTTTTCCGGCCTGCCGATTCAGGATCCGCTATTGCTCAAGCGCCTGGGCCTGAATCGCTCGGCGCCGATCGGCACTCAAGCGTTGACCGTCAGCTATCAGGACAAGGCGCTGATCGGCGCTTTCGAAGCTCCGGTGCAGCCCCGATCCCGTGACCTGACCGCGATTTCCCTGCTGCCCAAAGGTCCGAAAGCTGCGTTGCTGCTGACCGCTGCCGACGGCCAGACATTTGCCCCGGTGGCGACGGCCGAGTGGGGCGGTGTAGCCCTCGCGCCGTACATTCTCGAAACGAACAACGAGCGCAGCCGCTGGATTCTCGATCCGTTCGCCTTCCTCCAGGCCAGCCTGCGCTTGCCGGTGCAGCCGCGTCCGGACACCACCACTGAAAACGGCCGCCGCATCGCCACCGTGCACATCGATGGCGATGGTTTCCCGTCGCGCGCCGAAGTGCGCGGCACGCCGTATGCCGGCAAACAGGTGCTCGACGATTTCATTCGGCCCAACCCGTTCCTGACTTCGGTGTCGATCGTCGAAGGCGAGATTTCACCGCGCGGCATGTTCCCGTTTCTGGCCCGCGAGCTGGAACCCATCGCCCGTGAGTTGTTTGCCAACCCGAAAGTCGAAGTCGCCAGCCACACCTTCAGCCATCCGTTTTTCATGCAGCCGGAACTGGCGCAGAAACGCGAGAATTTCAACCCGGAATACGGCTTGAAAATGGCCATTCCGGGCTACGACAAAATCGATTTCCGCCGGGAGATTTTTGGCTCGCGCGATTACATCAATCAACAGCTCACCACCCCGGAAAAACCGGTGAAGCTGATCTTCTGGCCGGGCGATGCGTTGCCCTCGGCAGCCACCCTGAAGCTGGCCTACGACGCGGGCCTGAAAAACGTCAATGGCGCCGAGACCATGCTGACCAAGGCCAACCCGTCGCTGACCGGCCTCAATCCATTACTGCGCCCCACTGAGGGCGGCTTGCAGTACTACGCGCCGATCATCAACGAGAACCTCTACACCAACCTGTGGAAGGGGCCGTATTACGGTTTTCGCGATGTGATCGACACCTTTGAACTGACCGACAGCCCGCGACGTTTGCGTGGTCTGCACCTGTATTACCACTTCTATTCGAGCACCAAGCAGGCCTCGATCAAGGCGATGAACGAGATCTACGGCTACATGAAGGATCAGCAACCGATGTCGCTGTGGATGAGCGACTACCTCGATCGTGTGCACGGTTTGTATCAGGCGAGCCTGGCGCGCACCGCAGAGGGCGACTGGCAGGTTCGCGGGATGGACGCGCTACGCACCCTGCGACTCGACCCGCAAATGGGTTGGCCGGATCTGCTGCGCTCGCAAGGCGTCGCCGGTGTTCGCGACTTGCCCCAAGGCCGGTATGTGGCGTTGAGCAGTGACCAGGCGTTGCTGGTGTTGCGTCCCGACCGGGATCAACGGCTGGCGCTGGAGGAGGCCAATCTGCCCTTGCTGGACTGGAAATATGTGGACGAAAAGCACGTGAGCTTTTCGTTTGCCGGGCAGGTCGACCTGACCTTCTCCGTGCGCTCGGCGAGCAGCTGCCGGGTGGAAGTGGACGGGCAACAATTTGCAGGCAAGGCATCCGCCGGCCTGTGGACTTTTCAATTACCAATGAAGCAGGTGAGTCATGGTCAGCTCTACTGCATCTAACTCCTCAGCCACTAAAAGCCGCCGCTTGCTCAATCCTTGGGCATTGGCGGTGGTGGCGGTCGCCGTGGGCGGGCTGCTGTGGCTGACATTCCAGCGCGAAGAAGTGTTCCAGCCGGACGGCCGCGAGCCGGATGCGGTCTCGGCCAATTACGCCGAACTGCTGCTGGCGGCGCACCCGGATGACGATCACCTGCGCTTGCAGCTGGTCGATCTGCTGATCCGTCTCGGCGACTACCCGAAGGCGCGTCAGCACCTTGAGAACTGGCCGAAACCGGTCGTTGAGTTGCAGGCCTATTACCGGCTGGAACTCGATGCTCTGGAAGCGGCGAAAGCTGACGATCCAGTGGCGCAGAAAGCCTTGATCGAACGCCTGAAAAGCTTCGATCACCGCTTGCTGCCGCTGCCGCAATTGCACAACCTGGCCAAGCTTGCGCTGACATTACAGGCGCCAGCCTTCGCTGCCAGCGTCTACGAAGAAATCGCCGACCGCGACCCGGCTCAGCGCATTACCGCTCTCAAGTCCGCCGCGCAGTGGTATCTGGCCGGTGAGCAACCTGGCCGCGCCGCCGACATCTATCTGCTGCTCAAGCAAGACAGCCAGCAAGCGTCCGAGCGTCGTGAATACGCGCAACTGGCGTTCAACAGTCTGTTGGCCGCCGGTCGCGGTGAGCAGGCTGCGCGTGTGCTGGCCGATGAACTGGATCAGCTCAAGGATCCGCAAACCGATTCGCCGTGGCTGGAGCAGGGCGTCGACGTTGCCGTCGGCAGCAAGCGCTTCGACCTGGCGCAGCGTTTTCTGGATCAGTGGCGCGTGTTGCAGCCCGACAATCCGCAAATCCTGCGCAAGGAATTCAGCATGCGTCTGGCCCTCGGTGACCTGGCTGGTGCGTGGGACAGTGGCGAGCAGCTTGTCGCTGAACACCCGGATGACCTGGCGTTGCTCGAACAAATGGGGCATCTGGGCGAATGGCGTGGCGACAGTCAGGCCGCGCTTGGCTACTGGATTCGTCTGCTGAAACTGCGCGAAGACCCGCAAACCCGGGAACACGCCTGGCGTCTGGCCAGCCAGCAGTACGACTTCGACCGGGCGATCCCTTTGCTTGCCGAAATCATGGAGCAGCGCGCGCTGACCGACGTTGAACTCGATGCGCTGATCTACGGCCACGAATCACGTGGCACGCCGACGCAAGCCGAAGCCTGGTTGCACACCTATTTGCGCAAGTACCCAAACCATCGTCTGGCCTGGACACGCCTGCTGCAAAACCTCGAAAACACCGGGCAGTTCGCCGAAAAGGTCGAGGTCTACAAGCACTACTCGAAACGTTTTGCCCTGACCACGACCGAGCGTATCGACTGGGCCAATACCGACCTGAAGCTGTTTGATAACCAGGCGGCGTGGGACGTGTTGCAGGTCGATAACCGCAAGATCACCGATGAGGGTTATTGGCGTCTGCGCGCTGCTTTGGCGTGGGATCTGGAACTTGATGATGAGCTGCAAGACTCCCTGGAAAAACTCCTCGCGATCAAGGGTTCGCTCAACAGTGGCGACGAGAGTCAGCTGATCACCCGGTATCGCACCAGTGATCCGAAACGCGCCCTGACGATGATGGTCGGCAGCTGGAACCGTGCGCATGATCCGCTGCGCCTGGTCGAAGCCTTGCAGCAAGCCCAGGAATTGCAGGATTGGCCGCAAGTGGTTGCGCTGCTCAAAGACGCCGAGCAATACCCCGAGGCGAACGAGCAAGCGCAAGTGCTGGCGATACGCGGTGCCTTGGCGGTGCAGCAGGGCAACGTCGAGGAGGCGCAGCGCTTGTACCTCTTGGGCTTGTCGCGCTTCCCGGATGACAACCTGTTCCGTGAGCGCTTGATGTGGCTGTACGTCGATCAAGGCAACACCGCCGCGCTCAAACCGTTGCTGACGGAATGGAAACCGCAGGCGCGGCAGGATCGACTCCTGTGGCTGCCGTTCGCCAGTGCCAGTCAGATGCTTGGCCGTGATGCCGAAGCGTTGGCCTGGTACCGCATGTACCTCAAGACCAGTCCGCAGGATTGGCTGGTGCGCGCGGCCTATGCCGATGCACTCGAAAACGCCGGTTATCAGGACGCTGCTCAACGTTTGCGCCTGAAGCTGCTGCGCAGTCCCGAAGGCGAAAACATTCAGCCATCGTCCCAGCGTTACGCGATCTGGTTGCGCTTGATGGCCAGCAGTTATTCGCCGGGCAAAGCGCAGCAGGAAGTGGCGCAGTGGAAAGACGGTTCGCCGGCGATGCTGCAGTTGTGGTTCGAACGGTTGCTGGCGCGTCTCGACGCGACGAATCAGGAATCACAGAAAGACCAATGGCTTGATTGGGCTCGGAGCCAGGGCTTGAAGGTCCAGCGTTATGAAGAAATTCAGCAAGCCTTGCGCAGCCGTAACAAGGCGCAAGTCGAAACGCTGTTGGCCAGTAGCGACCTCAACCCGGCGCAACGGGCGCAGGCGCTGAGTCGTCTCGGCCGCTTCGACGAAGCCCTAGACCTCAGCCAGTCCGCACTGGGTGACGACCAGCCAGCGGCCGTGCGCGAACAACTGCGCCGTCAGGCTGTTGAGCTCCAGGAACTGACGCCGCAGGGCGCGCAATTGTCCTGGCACCAACAGGATTTCGGTGGTCTGGAATTCAACGCCCCGCGTCTGCAAATCGCGCACAACCTTGGCGCTCAGTGGTACGCCAATCTTGAGCTGGAGAAGGGCACCTACAACAGCGATCAACTGATCGAATCGCGCATGGGTGATGAGCGCAACGCCGCGCTGACCCTGCAGCGTTCTGTTGAGGACGGTGGCTACAAACTGTTCGCCGACACCAGCCAGCGCGATGACGACGACCGCAACGGTTTGGGCCTGTCCCGGACCTGGCAGTTGAGCGCCAGCGATCAGATCGAGACCGGTCTGGACTGGCATCGCAAAAGCGAAGACAGCGGCCTGATGCGCGCTTTCGGCCAACACGACAGCGTGTGGGTCGGCGGTCGTCACGGACTCACGGCGCGGGATCAGATCAGCTGGGAAGTGGCACAGAAATCGTTCTCGACTCGTGCGGGCGATTCCCTGGGCAACGGCCAGGCGCTGAAGATGGAATACAACCACACGCTGGAGTTTGCGGGGCCGAACTGGACCGTGCGCAGCGGTGTCGATTACCAGCACAACAACGTCAAGGACCGCACGCTGGACTACCTGTCCAGCGCCAACGGCGGCCCGGTGAAAAGCGTTGATGACTCGGACGACCCCGCGGTCGTAACGGCCGACGATCTGCTGCAAAGCCGTTATGGCCAACTGTATGTCGGCAGCTCATGGCGTCGCGGTTTGCCGGGCGCGCTGGTGCGCACTCGCCCGCAATACACCTGGCTGGTGGACGTGACGGCGGGCTGGCAATGGCTGGATCAAACCTTCAACTACGGCATCAACACCGGGATCGGCGTCGAGGTGCTGGGCGGTGACGAATTGGCCCTCACCGTCGGCTACCAATCCGCGCCACAAGGCGGGGATGGTCAGGCAGGCGGAACACTGGGTGTGAGCTACGGCGTGCGATTCGGACGCTGATCATGAAATGTTTACAGGAGAAAAACTGATGCAAGCAATTCGTAATCTGAGCCTGGCTCTGGCAGTCCTGTTCGTCGCCGGTTGCGCGAGCTTCACCGGCGATACCAGCCCGAATCTTTCGCGTACTGCGAAGTGGGGCACCGTGCCGATGATCAACTATTCGCAAACCCCGCAAGCCGGTGAGCGCGCCGAGCAGATCCTGCTCAGCGTGCTCAGCAGCCATGGTCTGCAACCACGGGTTTACCCGGTCAGCACTCAGGGCGAACAAGCGCTGATGGACGATAACGAACGCCTGGCTGGCGCCCTCGATTGGGCACGTGATCAGAAGCTCGATTACGTGGTCGCCGGCAGCGTTGAAGAGTGGCAGTACAAGAACGGTCTGGACGGCGAACCGGCGGTGGGCATCAGCCTGCGCGTGCTCGAAGCCAGCAGCGGTCGTGTGCTCTGGAGCAAAAGCGGCGCGCGTGCGGGCTGGTCCCGTGAAAGCCTGGCCGGCACCGCGCAATCGGTGCTCGACACACTTGTTGGCGCCCTTCGGTTCGAGTGAATGCAATGAATTCTCCTCACATGGATTACAGCCTCGCGCCGCGTGCCAGCGGTCCGGTGTCCTGGCTGGAAACGCTGTTGGTCACCGGCGGGGCCATCGGCCTCGGCTTGTGGCTGACCCCCGAAGACCCGTTGCAAATGCACGCCGGTTTCCCCTGGCCTGTGCTGGCGCCGTTGTTGCTGGGCGTGCGCTACGGTTTCGTGCGCGGCTTGCTCAGCGCCGGTCTGTTGGTGGCGGCACTGTTTGCGCTGCGCTACATCGGGCATGAAGCCTACGCCCAGCTTGATCCGTCTTTCATCGTCGGCGTGCTGGTCAGCGGCATGCTGGTAGGTGAGGTTCGCGATCTGTGGGAGCGACGCTTGCAGCGGCTGCAGATGGCCAACGATTACCGCCAGTATCGACTCGACGAATTCACCCGCGCGCACCAGATTCTGCGGGTCTCCCACGACCTGCTGGAACAACGTGTGGCGGGCAGCGATCAGAGCCTGCGCAGTTCGTTGCTGGGCTTGCGCGAAAAGCTGCGGGTGATGCCGGACGAAGGCGATGCACTGGCGGCGTTGGCCGACCCGATCGTGGCGATGCTTGGTCAGTACGGTGCGTTACGCGTGGCCGGGTTGTATCGCGTCGATGAGCGTGAAGAAAACGTGTTGCCCGAAGCCTTGGCGACCATCGGCGTCATGGGGCCTTTGGGCACCGAAGACGGTCTGGTCAAGCTGTGCCTGGAGCGTGGTGAGCTGGTCAGCGTGCGTCAGGAACTGATTGATGCCGGCAGCTCGGCGCAGTTCTCGTCGTTGCAGGCCTGCATTCCGCTGATCGATGCCGAGGGGCGTTTGCTGGCAATTCTGGCGGTGCGGCAGATGCCGTTTTTCGCTTTCCAGGACCGTACGCTGAGCCTGCTGGCGTTGCTCGCCGGGCACATCGCCGACCTGCTGCGCCGCGACCCGCAAGTGCTGCAACTAGCCGACGCCGATGCGCAGCAGTTCACGCTGCAACTCAAGCGTTCGCTGGTGGACGTCGAGCAGCACAAGCTGGCGGCTGGCCTTTTCGCATTCGAAATGACCCGTCCCAACGATGAGCTGTCGCGTCTGTTCGAACGCAGCCAGCGTGGCCTCGATCTGCAATTGCCGCTGCGTAACAGCCGCGATCATCAGCTGTTGCTGGTGCTGTTGCCGTTGACCAGTCCGCAAGGCACCGAAGGTTATCTGGCGCGGATGAACCTGATGCTGCACGAACACTTTGGCATTGAAAGCAGCCTCGACAGCCTCGGCGTGCGCGTGTTGCCGTTCAACCTGGAGCCTGGCTGTGAACGCAACGGGCTGCGTAATTTCCTGTTCAACGAGTGTGGCCTGAATGATCAGCAAGTGGCTGTTTAGCGGAGCCTTGTTGTTAGAGGCGGGCAGTTGGGCCAGTTTGTGGCTCGTGGCCCCCGAGTTACAACAAGTGCTGGTGTTCACCCTCAGCCATGGCCTGGCGTGCGTGATGTTGTGCGCGGCCGTGTGGCTGTTGCTGCCGGCGCGCTACCGTTCGCCGCTGCCGTGGAGCCCGCTGTTTATCTTCAGCCTGGCGTTCTTCGTGCCGGTGCTCGGCGCGGTCGGCGTGGTGGCGGCGATCTTCCCGGCGCTGTACCTGCCGCGCAAACGCGACAAGCAAGCGTGGCAAGCGGTGGGCATTCCGAAACTGCCGTTCCGCGCGCAGTTGCAACTGCACTCGCCGATCTTCGCCGATGGCGGTTTGCAGGACGTGTTGCGGCATGCGCCGGACCCGGATCAACGTCTGGCCGCGCTGTTGGCCACGCGCCGCATGCCCGGCAAAGAAGCCGTGCCGATCCTCAAACTGGCCCTCGGTGACCCGAGTGACGATGTCCGGTTGCTAGCGTATTCGATGCTCGACAAGCAGGAAAGCGACATCAACCTGCACATCCAGATCGCACTCGGCGAACTGGCCGACGCCAGTGCCAAAGCGGCGGGTGCGCTGCACGGCAGGCTGGCGCGCTGGTATTGGGAGCTGGCGTATCTGGGCCTGGCGCAAGGCAGCGTGCTCGACCACGTGCTCAATCAAGCCAGCGAACATGCCGAGCTTGGTCTGGCCGCGGGCGAGGGCGGTGAGCTGGTGTTGCTGGCCGGGCGCATCGCACTGGAGCGTGGTGACGTGGAGCGTGCCGAGGTGCTGCTCAGTCAGGCTCAGGAAAACGGCATGGGCGCGGCACAAGTGCTGCCGTTTCGCGCCGAGCTGGCGTTCGAGGCCGGTCGTTACCACGAAATTCCCGGTCTGCTCGCACGCCTCCCCGAGGAAACCCGTCAGCGGCCGCCGTTCGCCGCATTGGTCAGGAGCTGGACATGAGTTTCAAGGAACAGGCACCGGTTGCCGACATCTGTCTACTGCTCGAAGGCACCTGGCCTTACGTGCGCGGCGGCGTTTCCAGCTGGATTCACCAGATGATCCTCGGCCTGCCGGAACTGACCTTTTCGGTGATGTTCATCGGCGGCCAGCGTCAGGCTTATCCGTCCCGACGCTACGAAGTGCCGGCCAACGTGCTGCACATCGAAGAAGTGTTCCTCGAAGATGCGACCCATCCGACCGACAGGCTGATTGAGCCCCGGGAGGCTGACGAGCAGCAGTTGCAGGACTTGTATCGCTTCCTGCATCACCCGGATGCGCCGGACCCTGCACTGGGCGAACGCTTGCTCGACTGCATCGCCCAAGGCCGCATGACCCTCGACGATGTGCTGCGCAGCCGCGCCAGTTGGGAGTCGTTGAGCGAAGGCTATCGTCAGCATTGCGCCGACCCGTCCTTCGTCAATTATTTCTGGACCCTGCGGGCGATGCAGTCGCCGTTGCTGATGCTCGCCGAAGCCGCGCAACGGATGCCGAAAGCGCGGGTATTGCACTCGATTTCCACCGGGTATGCGGGGTTCCTCGGCTGCATCCTCAAGCAGCGCTGGAACTGCACCTACCTGCTCAGCGAGCACGGGATCTACACCAAGGAACGCAAGATCGACCTGGCCCAGGCCAGCTGGATCGCCGAGAGCTCTGGCCAGGCGCTGAACCGCAGCCTCGATGCCGGCTCGGGTTACATCCGCACGTTGTGGGTGCGTTTCTTCGAGCGCATCGGCCAGCTGACGTACAACAGCGCCGACAACATCATCGCGCTCTACGACGGTAACCGTCAGCGCCAGATCAAGGACGGCGCCCTCGCGGCCCGCACCCAAGTCATTCCGAACGGCATCGACCTGCCGGTGTGGACCGCAGCGCTGGAATCCCGCGCCCACGGTATCGCGCCGGTGGTCGGTTTGATTGGCCGTGTGGTGCCGATCAAGGATGTGAAAACCTTTCTGCGGGCGATGCGCGGCGTGATCAGCGCCATGCCGCAAGCTGAAGGCTGGATCGTCGGTCCGGAAGAGGAAGACCCGGAATACGTCAGCGAATGCCGCAGCCTGATGGCCAGTCTGGGCCTGGAAGGCAAGGTGCATTTCCTCGGCTTCCAGCGCATCCAGGACATCCTGCCGAAACTCGGCCTGATGGTGCTGACCTCGATCAGTGAGGCGCAGCCGCTGGTGATCCTCGAAGCCTGGGCCGCCGGTACGCCGGTGGTCAGTAGCGACGTTGGCTCGTGCCGCGAATTGATCGAAGGCGGCAGCGCCGAAGACCGCGACTTGGGGCACGCCGGCAGAGTGGTGGCGATTGCCGATCCACAAGCCACGAGCGCCGCGATCCTTGAACTGTTGCGCAGCCCGCGACGCTGGCAGGCCGCCCAGGCCAGCGGCTTGTTGCGGGTCACTCGTTATTACACCGAAGCCTTGATGCTGCAGCGTTACCGCGACCTGTATCAAGCCGCCATGGAGAACAGCTGAATGGCCGGTATTGGCTTTGAACTGCGAAAAATCCTTTCGCGCGATTCCTACACGGCGACCTTGCACGCCTACGTCTATGCCGGGCTGATTAGCTCCGGACCGTGGGTGTTGTCGATCATCAGCGTGATGTTGGTGGGCATCATCAGCATCGGCTTGCTGCTGCCGAACATGTTGGTCGGGCAGTTCCTGGTGACGGTGACGTACCTGATGGCCACCTCGTTGATCCTGACGGGCGGCTTGCAGTTGTTCTTCACGCGCTTCGTGTCTGACCGCTTGTTCGAACACAAATACGATCAGATCCTGCCCAACCTGTTGGGCGTGTTGTTGCTGGTCACCCTCGGCGCCGGGTTGTTGGGCATTGTGGTGCTGGGCTTGCTGTTCGACGAGCCGCTGATTTACCGCGTGCTGGTGTTGGCGAACTTCGTGGTGCTGTGCAACTTGTGGCTGGTGATCATCTTCCTCTCGGGCATGAAGGCCTATAACCGCATTCTGCTGGTGATGCTGGTGGGGTACACGCTGATGGTCGCGAGTGCCTACTTGCTGAGCTTTTTGCAGATGCCGGGCTTGCTGCTGGCGCTGTTGATCGGGCACAGCACGCTGCTGTTTCTGTTCCTCTACGACATCCTGCGCGAGTACCGCGCCGAGAAACTGATCGCCTTCGATTTCCTCGACCGACGCAATGTTTTCCTCAGCCTGCTGGCCACCGGTTTCTTCTACAACCTGGGGATCTGGATCGACAAGTTCATGTTCTGGTTCAACCCCGGCACCTCCTACGAAATCGTTGGCCCGCTGCGCGCCTCGATCCTCTACGACTTGCCGATCTTCCTCGCGTACCTGGCAATCATCCCCGGCATGGCGGTGTTTCTGGTGCGCATCGAGACCGACTTTGCCGAGTGGTACGACCGCTTGTTCCGGGCGATCCGCGAAGGCGAAACCCTGCAACACATCGGGCAGCTGAAAACCGAGATGACCTTGTCGATCCGCCAGGGTCTGCTGGAAATCTGCAAGGTCCAGGGGCTAACGGCGGTGCTGTTGTTCCTGTTTGCACCGCGCCTTCTGGAGTGGCTGGGCATCTCCAGTTATTACCTGCCGCTGTTCTACATCGACCTGATCGGCGTGAGCATCCAAGTGGTGTTCATGGCCTTGCTCAACGTGTTCTTCTACCTCGACAAGCGCACCGTGGTGCTGGAACTGTGCGTGCTGTTTGCGGTGTTGAACGCGATGCTGACGCTGTTCAGCATGTACCTGGGTCCAAGCTTCTTCGGGTACGGGTTTACGTTGTCGTTGTTGATTTGTGTATTGCTGGGTTTACACCGGTTGTCGACGGCGCTGGAAGATCTGGAGTACGACACGTTCATGTTGTCTCGCTGACGTTACGGTCGGACAAAAAAGGCACTGGCGATGATCGCCAGTGCCTTTTTTTTCGTCCGACTGACGTCACTTGTGAGTCGAATTTACGCTGCTAGGCTTGTTCAGTCGGTCCATTCCGGCATGCCCCAAAACTGCTTCAGACTGTAGAACGTTGTACGCGGGAACCCATGTTTTTCTATTGGAGGTTTTCCCATGAGACTGCAGCTATTCAACGCAGCCATCATTGTCGCCATGGCGACCACCGGCTCTCTCGCCGATGAGGCATCCGCAGCATCCGCATCACAGACCCAACCAACCGACGCGGTAAAACAGGAGATCAAGCTCTCCCGCATCACCCCCGAATATTGGCGCGTCACCTTCCACAACCCTCCGTACAACATCTACGGCCCCGAGACCATGCCGCAGCTGAACGAGGTCGTCACGGCCATCGAGACCGATCCGAAAGTGGTGGTCGTGGTCTTCGACAGCGACGTCCCGGACTTCTTCCTGACTCACTACGACTTTGTCCCGCCGCTGACCGACACCACCAGTCTGCCCAACGGCCCGACCGGTCTGCCGCCGCTGCCTGACATGCTGGTGCGGATAAGCAAGGCGCCGGTGGTCTCGATTGTGTCGATTCGCGGCCGCGCCACCGGCGTCGGCAGCGAACTGGCCCTGGCCAGCGACATGCGTTTCGCCAGCCGCGAAAAAGCCATCCTCTCGCAATGGGAAATCGGCGCCGCCCTGGTGCCCGGCGGCGGCCCGATGGCGCGCCTGCCACGGCTGATGGGCCGTGGGCGCGCGCTGGAAGTGCTGCTCACCGGCAACGACATCAATGGCGAACTCGCCGAACGCTACGGCTACGTCAACCGGGCGCTGCCCGACGCCGAACTCGATCAATTCGTCGACACCATGGCCCGGCGCATCGCCCGCTTCGACAAACAGTCGATCGCCGACATCAAACGCCTGGTCGACGCCGCCAGCCTGCCACCCAACGAAGCCATCGCCGCCGAATGGGACGGCTTCATCGGCTCGGTCAAACGCCCGGCGGCGCAGGCGCGAATCACGCAACTGATGGAGCTTGGCCTGCAGAAAAAAGCCGACGTCGAAAAACGCCTGGCGCACTACACCGGCACCTTGGGCGAGGCCTCTAAATGACCTCGTTGTTGTTCAATTCTTATCAGGAGTTAACGTCATGAGTGCAGCACTGGAAACCGTTCTCTACACCGCAAAAACCCACACCGTCGGCGGTCGCACCGGCACCGGAAAATCCAGCGATGGCGAGCTGGACGTCAAGTTCAGCTCACCCGGCTCGGGCAAACCCGGCACCAATCCGGAGCAGCTGTTTGCACTGGGGTATTCAGCGTGTTTCATCGGCGCGATACAGGTGGCGGCGGGAAAGATGAAAATCAAATTGCCTGAAGACACG
Organism: Pseudomonas sp.; assembly: GCF_051660785.1. Taxonomy (GTDB): domain Bacteria; phylum Pseudomonadota; class Gammaproteobacteria; order Pseudomonadales; family Pseudomonadaceae; genus Aquipseudomonas. Next base: position 63,054 of record NZ_JBOFQE010000008.1, on the reverse strand, counting down.
TCGGTGGATGCCGAGGTGGATTTGGGCAAGGTCGGTAGCGGGGACTTTCAGTTGGCGGTCAGGTTGAACGTCAACATTCCCGGGTTGGAGGAGGGCGTGAAACGGGAACTGGCTGACGCTGCGCACCAGATCTGCCCTTATTCGCGGATGACGCGGGGGCATGTTTCGGTGGATTTGAAGGTGCTTTAAACCCCAGCTCACGCATCGGACTAATGTGGGAGCGAGCCTGCTCGCGATAGCGGTAGTTTATTCAACATGGATGTCGACTGACACACCGTCATCGCGAGCAGGGGATCAACTGCGTGGCGCAGATTTCGGCACTTCAACGTTATCCAGCATCCGATTCGCTGCCAATTCCGCCAGCATCACAATCTGCTGAATTGCCATCGCCGTGTGTCGGTGTGAGCCTTCCAGATACCCGGCAAAATCACTCGCCATCACACTGGCCTGGGCTAACGATTCACAGGTGTGGGCCAACAGGTCTTCGTCCTTCAAATCCGGCGCAACGAGAAACATCGTGCTCGGCTTGCGGGCCACGGGTGATTTGAGGGCGGAGGGGTTGAGGTAGTGATCGAGCGCGAGGTCGGCGGCGTCGTGGAGTTTTTTTGAATCGATGGCTTCGTAGGGGGAAACGTCGTCCGGGGCGGGCGGGTTTGGGGTTTCTTTGATCATGGTAAAAGCTCCTAAATAATTGGAGCTGCCACTTTCATTTCCAGGCGAGTGGGTGGCAGCTGTGCGAGGGCTGGAAACCGAGGTAGGAGCTAACCCTTGGCAGACCCGAAGGTCTCCCGCACACAGCCGCCATAACATTGAACTGCAGGCTGAAAAAAACGCCGCAGTATGTCATGTGGACTACTGATTAGCTCTATTCCCTCGGGTTTCCAGGCCCGATCGCTGATGTGCAGCGACTGACAAAGCCTATCCACTCACCTTCCTACCCGACAACCGCCGGAACCTGTCGGAAACGTCCCCGAAAATCACGGCGTTTGTAGGATCAGGGCGAGATTTTTTGTTTAAGAACACGCCTTCAATCCCGGCGGTTTCCTACAAGCTCAGGCCTAGTTCGAAGCCCCAACCCCAAACTTCAGCCCACCCCAATTCCAGTCCTTCGACTGCTTCGTATAGCAGCCAGCCTGATTCTTGGGCTCGGCATCACAGGCAATCCGCCCGTTCTTGTTGGTGTCGGTGGTGCGGTCGTTGTAGTGCGCACAACCAGACGTCAGGGAAAAGGTTAACGCGACAATCAGTGCTTGAGTTTCATGGCTGCTTCCTTGCGGGTAGATCGCCAGCATAGGTCTGGGTGTGTTTAACCACAAATCACCAACCCCCAGATGCAACAAAACCCGCACTTGGCGGGTTTTGTCTTGCTTCGTATTTGGTGGAGCCGGGGGGATTTGAACCCCCGTCCGCCAGTACTCCGCTGTCGGTACTACATGCGTAGCCGTTTCTATTAAGTTAACCCTCAGCGACCCGAAGGGCAGGGTGCTTTGGGCGAGTTGTGTAAGTTTTAGCCGCTTCGTCCACAACGTACTGCACGGCGATTCTGTTCTATATGACAATCACTTTGGGTTTACAGACATCCCCTGATGATTGCTGGACCCGAAGGTACCAGGAGGGAAGGGCTAAGGCTGCTTACGCAGCGAGAGCGTATTCCCCGTAGGTTTCGTCATTGGCAACTATAGAAAGTTGCAACAGTGGATTTACGAGTTCTGTTACCAACTCGGCATGCACCTAAAGTTTCGCAACCGGCGTCGAATCCTAAACGGCCCCGAGCCTGTTGCTCTGTGAATCAAGGTGAGCAACAAGCACGCGCAGTGTACGCCAACACTGCTCAGAAGGCCAACCCGAAGGTTGGTCGTCGCAGATTATGGGGTGGGTTGGTTGCTCAGGTTGTTAGCGAGTGCCAGTCCTTGAGTGGCCTCGGTGGCGCATTTTTTGTCGTCCCCGGAGGCTTTGGACGCTTCGGCGCTGGACATCAGTCTTTTGATCTCCATTGCGGCGTTGCCGGAGCTCGCGGGCAGTGAACTCACTTTGTTTTTGAGTTCCTGCAGCTTGCTCGTACACAGGTCGTTGTCCGCAGCAAATACAGGGAAGGCCAACATGGCAGCAGAGATGAACAGACCAGCTATTGTGGTACGTTTCATGGATATCTCCTTGAACTGATGGTCTCGGTGCTGCCGAATGAGCGGGCGGCTCGGCCGAGGTCGCAACATAAGCCACGGATTGATGGGGCCTACTTAAAAGACTGCGACATCGCGCAAGAATTCGTTTTCTGCAAAAAAGGCTATGAGGTAACGGTTTTATAGAAGCAATGGCAGCAAAAATCATGCGGATTGCGGAGCGCGCAAGCCACGCTCCCACAGGTTCTGCGACGTTGCGACTTCCGCGGATCCGGGGGTGGTGCCGCATTTTTTACAGCAAGATGGGCGGTTCACGCTTTACCAAACCCCAGGTACAACAAAACCCGCACTTGGCGGGTTTTGGTTTTCTGTGACTCCTGATGAACAACACGCCTGCGCGGTGTACGCCACCAGACCCACAGTGCCAACCCGAAGGTTGGCATTGTGCCGGGACTATGGTTTACCGCCGTCACTTGTCTTCTGAAGAGACTGAATGGTTTTGGTGGTCTCGGCGATGCAATCTTCAGTCCCTTTCTTGGTGCCCAATGCATGATCGGCTTTAGCTTTCTCGACGGAGTCCGCCACCTGTTCAGTCATATCCGGTGGAATCTGTGCCTTGGCATTTTCAATGGTTTGCAGGTTGGTCGCGCAGAGATCTTTTTCTGCGGCAAACGAGGTGGACGCCATCAGTGAGGCAGTAACGAACAGACCTAACAGTACAGAACGTTTCATGTGTATCTCCTTGAACTGAGGGGCCCGGCACCGCTGGCCGTCAGGACGGGCTGCCGAGTTTGGGTAAAGCCCGGTATGTCCGGGCTTATTCTGTGGACTACGGCAGCGCATCAGGGTTCTATTTTTCTTGCATGACCCTCGCCTGCGTTACCCGATCCACCAGATAGACTAGTCCGTGGTAATCAATTCCGCCGTGTTGCGTCAGCCCGATCTCACAGGTGCGACTGGTGGAAATCCCTTCGCTGCATTGCTGCACCGCATCCTTCAAAGTCCTCAAAGAATGTGCGTTCAACTCCGGTGTGGTAAAGCCCTTGTCGCCCGCAAAACCACAGCAGTGAATGCCCTCGGGAATAACCACGTTCTTGCTGCACTTACGCGCCAGATCGATCAGTGCCTGACTCTCGCCAAGGTGCTGGGTGCTACAGGTGACGTGCACCGCGATCGGCGCGTCCTGCGGTGTGAAATCCAGACGATCCATCAAATGCGTACGGATGAAACGCACCGGGTCGTACAGGTCCAGTCGAACTTCGCCCAGATCCTGAACCAGCCGTAACGTACAAGGGCTGGTGTCGCAGTAAATCGGATCGAGCCCGCCGCGACTGGCATGCAGCAACGCGCCGATCAGCTCCTGGCGTTTATGTTCGGCCTGTTCGGCGTAACCTTTTGAAGCAAATGGCTGGCCGCAACAGAGGCTGTCCTGATTGTCGGGAAAGACGACTTGGTAACCGGCTTTTTCCAGCAGCCCACGGGTTTTGTCGTACAGCGACATTTGCTCTTTATCACCCGCCGCCGGGCCCATGACCCGCGAGACACAGGCCGCGAGATAGACCACGCGAGGACGCTCGTCCGATACGACCGGGCTGAAGCGAATGGCTTTTTCCGGCTGAGGCATGGCGTTGGTCCATTGCGGGACCTGGCCTTTAGACAATTTCGTCAGCGTTGCCGACAGCTTCGCCAGACGCGGCGCGCCCAGCAGCATCCGCGCGCCATTGGCGACATGCAGGGTGAAGCGCGCACCTTGCAGTGCGGTGGCGAAGTTTCCTTCGAGCCAGTTGGCGGTTTTCGTGTGCGTCGCCTTACGGCTGCGAAGCTTCTTCACCAGCTCGCCGGTATTGATGCCTACAGGGCAACGTTGCGCACATAACCCTGTGGCGGCGCAGGTGTCGATGCCCTGGTATTCGTAAGCGGCTTCAAGCGCCGAGGTGTCGACGCCGGCGCGTTTCTTCGCCTGAATATCCCGCCAGATCACGATGCGCTGGCGCGGGCTCAGGGTCAGGCCTTTCGACGGGCAGACCGGTTCGCAGAAACCGCACTCGATGCACTTATCCACAATCTCGTCGGCGGCCGGCAGCGGTTTCAGGTGCTTGAGGTGGATCTGCGGATCCTCGCTGAGCACCACGTCCGGGTTGAGAATGCCGTTGGGATCGAGCAGCCGTTTGAGCTGCCACATCAACTGGTAAGCATCGCTGCCCCATTCCAGCTCGACGAAGGGCGCCATGTTGCGACCGGTGCCGTGCTCGGCCTTCAGCGAGCCGCCGAATTCCACCGCCACCAACTGCGCCACGTCGTCCATGAACGCCTGGTAGCGTGCGACTTCTTCCGGGTTGTTGAAGCCTTGGGTGAAGACGAAGTGCAGATTGCCTTCCAGCGCGTGTCCGAAAAGGATCGCTTCATCGTAGTGATGTTTGTCGAACAGCTCGATCAAGCGGTTAACACCGATGGCGAGTTGTTCCACCGGGAAGGTCACGTCTTCGATGATCACCGTGGTGCCGGTTTTTCGCACCGCACCGACGGCAGGGAAGGTGTCCTTGCGGATCGCCCAGAGTCGGGCGTTTTCTAGCGGGTCTTCGGTGAAGTCGACTTGTTTCTCCACCGGAAACGAGGTCAATGACGCCATGATCTGCGCCAGTTGTTCCTGTAGCAAAGTGGACGATGCGGCGCGGGATTCGATTAGTAACGCGCAGGCATTGTTCGACAGCTGTTGTACGAAAGCCGGCATGCCGGGTTTGTCCTGCACTGAACGCAAACTGCGACGGTCCAGCAGTTCGACGGCCGACACCGGCTGGCTTTTCAGCACGGTGACGGCATTGCAGCAGGTTTCCACATCCGGGAACACGATAAGCGCCGAGGCTTTGTTCGGGTGGTCGATCACGGTGTCGTAGGTCACCGCGCTGATGAAGCCGAGCGTGCCTTCGGAACCCACCAGCAAGTGGCTCAAGATATCCACAGGCTCGTCGAAATCCACCAGAGCATTGAGTGACAGGCCGGTGGTATTTTTCAGACGGTATTTGTGGCGGATTCTTGCCGCCAGTTCGGCATTGGCGCGGGTCTCGCGGCCCAAGGTCGCCAGACGCTCAAGCAGCGCGGCGTGGCTCTGGCGAAACGCCGCAACACTCGCCGCCTCTTCGGTATCGAGGCGGCTGCCGTCGGCCAGCACCAGACGAATGCCGGCAAGCGTGTGATAGGTGTTCTGCGCCGTGCCGCAGCACATGCCGCTGGCGTTGTTGGCGACGATGCCGCCGATTTTGCAGGCGTTGATCGAGGCCGGGTCCGGGCCGATCTTGCGCCCGAACGGCGCTAGCCACGCGTTGGCCTGCGCACCGATCACGCCCGGTTGCAGGCGGATTTGCGTGCCTTGGCCGCGGATCTCGCGACCGTTCCAGTTATCCCCAAGCACGATCAGCACTGAATCGCTGATGGCCTGGCCGGACAGACTGGTGCCGGCGGCGCGGAAGGTCACCGGGACGTGATCCCGTTGCGCCAGTTTGAGCAGCGCGACCACTTCCTCTTCGGACTCGACACGGATCACCAGTTTCGGAATCAGCCGGTAGAAACTGGCGTCGGTGCCGAAGGCCAAAGTCGACAGCGGATCGTCGAAACGTCGCTCTTGGGGAATCAGTTGCTGCGCATCTCGCAGGAAAGCCGCCGGTAGACTCATCGGTCCTCCAGAATCAAAACCACCAGGTCTTTCGGACCGTGCGCGCCATAAGCCAGGACTTGCTCGATGTCAGCGGTTTTCGACGGGCCGGACACCAGCAAGGCATTGGTCGGCATACCTTGGGCCCAGTTGAATTCCTGCTGGACCTGATAGAAGTTGTCGCGGATTTCGCTGGCCTTGAGCAGAGCGAAATGCACCGGCGGTACCAGGCTCATCAGGCGCGGTTCTTCCCGCGTCGGCCAGAGAATCAGACTACCCGTGGCGGCAATTGCGCCGAGGGTGGTGGTCAGGCTGGCCGGGGTGTCGTTGAACAGCTCGGTTTTCCATTCTTCAACCGGGCGGTCGTAGGACTTCAGTGTCGGTAGATCAGGATTTTTCGCCCAGTGCTGAGTGACGCGTTGCCCATGAGGCGTAGTCGGTGCGATCAACAGGCTCGGCAACTGGCGGTCCCGCAATAATTGAGCAAGCAATGAAGGCCAGCCCTCGCCGGACGTCAGGTGGATTTCCGTGTGCACCGCTTCCATCAGTTTGCGCAGTTGCGGGATGCGTTGCTCGGTGGTGTAGGTGTAAGGCGCTGTCACCAGTTCGACATCGAACTCGTCAGGCACCGGGGTGGTGTCGGTCAGACTTTTCCGTAACTTGGCGAGGATATTTTGCTTGGCGCTCATCAACGATCTCCCTGTTTGGCCAGGTGCTCGCGGGCCATGTCGTGCAGTGAGCGGGCAGCGGGTTTCGGTGCGCTGTGGTTTTGCGTCCACGGGCCAACATTATTCGGTGCCAGGGCGCGCAATCGTGTGGCAAAAAAGCCAAACAGACGATACAGCATCGGCGAACTGTTGAGCCTGGCCCAGACGTTCCAGATAAAACGTTCTTTGCGCGAGTATTTGCTGCCCTGGCCGCGCATGACTTGATGCGGGCTGTCCGGCGCCTTGACGTTTTCCTCCCGTAGCCGACGCAGCAGTGCCGGGATAGGAATTTTTACCGGGCAGACTTCACCGCAAGCGCCGCACAACGACGACGCGCTCGGATGGTCCGGGACGTTCGCCAGGCCGACCATGTGCGGGGTGATGATTTTTCCGATAGGCCCGGGGTAAACCTCCCCATAGGCGTGGCCGCCGATTCGGGTGTAGACCGGGCAATGATTCATACAAGCACCGCAGCGAATGCAGTTCAGGGTCTGGCGCAATTCGCTGTCGGCGAAGGCCTGGCTGCGACCGTTGTCGAGCAATACAAGGTGCACTTCCTGCGGGCCGTCTAGTTCGTGCTCTTTGCGCGGGCCGGAGATCATGTTGACGTAGGTGGTGATTGGCTGGCCAAGAGCCGAGCGCGTCAGCAGCGACAACAGCGGCACTACATCGCGCAGATTTTCCACGACTTTTTCGATGCCGGTAACGGCGATGTGCACCGGCGGCACCGTTGTGGTCATGCGCCCGTTGCCTTCGTTTTCCACCAGCAGCAGGGTGCCGGTTTCGGCCACGGCGAAGTTGACGCCGGAGACGCCGATGTCCGCTTCGAAGAATTTCTGTCGCAAGACTTTGCGACCGATCTGAATGAGTTGGTCAACGTCCTTGGTGTACTCCACGCCAAGTTTGTCGTGGAACAAGGACGCGACCTGACCGGCATTCTTGTGGATCGCCGGCATAATAATGTGTGAAGGCTTCTCGTGGTCGAGCTGGACGATGTACTCGCCCATGTCCGATTCCAGGCATTCAATGCCCCGATCAGCGAGGAAGTGATTCATCTCCATCTCTTCGCTGACCATCGATTTGCCCTTGATCACTTGCCGCCCCTCGTGAGCGCGGATGATCGAGAGGACGATGCCATTGGCTTCGTCCACCGTTTCCGCCCAGTGCACTGTCACACCGTTGCGGGTCAGGTTCTGTTCAAGCTGCTCAAGCAGGTCGGGCAGCTTGGATAACGCACGGGCGCGGACAGCATTGCCCAGCACTCGCAAATGTTCTCTTTCATGGGCATCGCTGAAGGACGCTGCCCGTTTGGTCATCAGAGAATCCATCGCAGTGCGAAAGTTATTTCGCAGCTGCTTGTCACCCAGTGCTTTGTGAGCCCGGGTGCGAAAGTCTTCTTCCACGGTAACCGTAGGAATAATCGCGGAAGCGTTCATAGAACCCCTCCGGTGCGCTGCCAAAGGAAACTGGCCAGGTGTTGGCCGCGCAACGCTTCCTTCTGTTTCTCCAGCGAGCCGTTGATGTTCATCAGGCAACCGCAATCGGCACTGAGTACCTGGTGCGCGCCGGATTCCTTCAACGACCGGGTCTTGTCAGCCACCATCGCGCCGGAAATGTCTGGCATACGGACGCTGAAAGTCCCACCGAAGCCACAGCATTCACTTTCGTGGCTGTGGTCGACTCGCTCCACGTTGCTCAGTTGCGACAACAACTCGCGACCGTGCAGGTGGGTATTCAATTCACGGCGTGCCGAGCACGAGGTGTGCAGCGCCACTTTTACCGGCTCACCGCTGTCCTTAAGCTGCACCTTGCAGACAAACAGCAGGAACTCGGCCAGTTCATAAGTCCGGGCGGCCAGCGCCTGGACTTGCTTCAACGTTTGCGGCTCATCCTTGAACAAGTCGGCGTAGTGTTCACGCAACATCCCGGCACACGATCCCGATGGCACCACCACCGGATAGTCCCCGGCGAACAGCGCCAGTTGCGAACGCGCCACGGTCCTTGCCTGCTCGGTGTAACCCGAGGTGTAGGCCGGTTGTCCGCAGCAGCTTTGCCCTTGCGGGTATTCGACACGGATGCCTTCGCGCTCCAGCAAGTGGATCGCATCCATCCCGGCTTCGGGGTAGAACAAATCCACCACGCAGGTCCCGAACAGGTAGACCCGTGACGGTTTCTCGCTGGGGTATTGCCGAGGCTCGGGCAGTGGCGGGGCGACACGGGTCGCGTTCGGCACGGCGTTGTAAAAAAGCTCGCTCATCAGGCGTGTCTCCGGGTGGGCCCGGTTATCCGTCCGCTGAGGCTGCTGAATATAGAGAGGGAAGCTTTCAGCAGCCTTGCAGACCGGGGTGTGAATAGCTGACGCCGGAATCGTGGTCCGGCGTCGGTTTTTGCGTTTTATCGTGTAGGACTTAGTGCACCAGCATGCCGGTGAGCCAGTAGGCCTGGACGTAAGTGATCAGGCCGACAATCGTTGCAAAGAACAGGCTGTGCTTGAGGGTGAAGCGGAACAGATCCGATTCCTTGCCCACCAGGCCGGTCGCGGCGCAGGCCACGGCGATCGATTGTGGCGAGATCATCTTGCCGGTCACGCCACCGCTGGTGTTTGCCGCTACCAGCAACACATCGCTCACGCCGATCTGGTGCGCGGTGGTCGCTTGCAGCGAACTGAACAGCGCGTTGGACGAGGTATCGGAACCGGTCAGGAACACGCCCAGCCAGCCGAGGAACGGCGAGAAGAACGGGAACGCCGCGCCGGTGCCGGCCAATACCAGCGCCATGGTCGAAGACATGCCCGAGTAGTTGGTAACGAAGGCGAACGCCAACACCATGCCGATCGAAAGGATCGGCCAGCGCAGCTCGTAGAAGGTCTCTTTCAACGTGGTCAGACCAGTTTTGAAGTTGATCTTCAGTACCAGCATCGAGATCAGTGCGGAGAAGAAAATCGCCGTGCCGGTCGCGGAAATCGGGTCGAGCTTGAACACCGCAGGGATGGCGGTCGGCGCAGTCACGATCGGCGCGACCTTGATCACCATCTGGTCCAGGTGCGGGATGGCGAAGTTGAACACCCAGCTGTACATCGAACCGCCGGCGGCGAACATTGCCTTGAACGGTTTCAGGGTCCAGATGGTGACCAGCACGGTGAGAATCAGGAACGGCGACCAGGCTTTGACGATTTCGAACAGACTGTAAGGCGACGCCACGCTGGTGCGCGGCTGGCCGAAACCACCGGCGCTGGCGGTCACCACCGAGGCGGAGACGGCACCGGCGATGTGTTGGCCGGCGGCGCGTTTTGGCTGCCAGACTTTCAGGAACAGCGTCAGGGAAATCAGGCTGGCCAGGGCCGAGGTGATGTCCGGCAACTCAGGGCCGATGAAGTTTGACGTGAAGTATTGGGTGATGGCAAAGCTCAAACCGGCCACCAGCGCAGCAGGCCAGGTCTCACGAACGCCGCGCAGGCCGTCCATCATGAACACCAGCCAGAACGGCACGAACAACGACAGCAGCGGCAGTTGGCGACCGGTCATGGCGCCGATCTTGAACGCGTCGATGCCGGTCACTTGCCCGGCCACGATGATCGGAATCCCCAAGGCGCCGAAGGCTACCGGCGCGGTGTTGGCGATCAGGCACAGGCCCGCGGCGTACAGTGGGTTGAAGCCGAGTCCTACCAGCAAGGCGGCGGTAATTGCTACCGGCGCACCGAAACCGGCGGCACCTTCCAGGAACGCACCGAAGCAGAAACCGATCAGCAGAACCTGCAAGCGCTGGTCGTCGGTGATCGACAACACCGAGCTGCGGATCACTTCGAACTGACCACTCTTGACCGTCAGTTTGTAGAGGAACACGGCGGCGACAATGATCCACGCTATCGGCCACAGACCGTAGGCAAAGCCATAGCCTGCGGCGGCAAAGGCCATATCGACCGGCATCTGGAAAGCAAAGATTGCCACGGCGATGGACAACGCCAGGGTGATGCTGCCGGCCACGTGCCCTTTGAGGCGGAACACCGCCAGCGCCAGGAAGAAAAACACGATGGGGATAACGGCGGCGAGCGCGGAGAAGCCAAGGCTGCCGAGCGGGGTATAGAGCTGTTGCCAGGTTTGCATATGGGGTGGCCCCTAATTGTTGTTGGTCAGGCACTGGTCAGCGTTCTTGGTTAATTGGTAATACCAATTTACAATCGCTGTTGGCTAGGGTAAAAGCGTTGTGTGCGGCGTGTCAATTTGTCGCCCTGAGACTTTTGTCGAATAAACGCTGTGGCGCGTGCTTGATCCGCTTTAACAAATGCCGTCTGGTAGGTGCTGGCACAGCGCCGATAGGCCAGAATAGAGGGCCCGGCGAGCCGTCGGGACTGTGGAGAATTGAGTTATGGGGTTTGATCAGATTCGTCAGCGCCGTTTGTCTGACGATATTGTCGAGCAGCTCGAGGGGATGATCCTCGAAGGCACGTTGAAGTCTGGTGAGCGCTTGCCAGCCGAACGCGCGTTGGCCGAGCAGTTCGGCGTGTCACGCCCTTCGTTGCGCGAAGCGATCCAGAAACTGGCGGCCAAGGGCTTGCTGGTCAGTCGCCAGGGCGGCGGCAATTATGTGGTGGAGTCGCTGGGTTCGACCTTCAGCGATCCGCTGTTGCATCTGCTGGAAAGCAACCCCGAAGCCCAACGCGATCTGCTGGAATTTCGCCATACGCTGGAAGCGTCCTGCGCCTATTACGCGGCACTGCGCGCAACCGATGTCGACCGCGAGCGGCTGACGGCGGCCTTCAATGAATTACAGGATTGCTATACGCGTCATGACGAAGTGAGCCGGGCGGAAGAGGGCGCGGCGGATGCGAAATTTCACCTTGCGATTGCTGAGGCCAGTCATAACGCTGTGCTGTTGCACACCATTCGTGGGTTGTTCGATCTGCTCAAGCGCAACGTGGTGACCAACATTGGCGGCATGTACAAACAGCGCACGGAAACCCGCGACATGCTGATCACGCAGCACCGGGAGTTGTACATGGCGATTATCGAGGGAAGGGCGGAGCAGGCACGGGAAGTGTCCAGCCGACACATCCTGTATGTGCAGGAAGTGCTGGAAGAGGTGCGTCAGGAAGTGCAGCGAATGGCTCGGGCGGAGCGGCGCAAGGGGATGTAGTCAGGTGAGCTGTGGCGAGGGAGCTTGCTCCCGTTGGGGCGCGAAGCGGCCCTCAAACCAGTCAATACATTTCCACAGGAAGATTGTATTGACCGGTTTGCGACTGCTGCGCAGCCGGACGGGAGCAAGCTCCCTCGCCACAAAAGCCGCGATCAGGCAGGAAGATTATTCTTCCTTGCCCTTGTTACGCACCGCACGCTGCAGCTCTCGACCCGCATCGCGCTCGCGTTCGGTATCACGCTTGTCGTATTCCTTCTTGCCCTTGCCCAGAGCGATCTCGCACTTGACCATGTGCTTGCTCCAGTACCAGGACAGGCAGACGCACGCGTAGCCTTTTTGCTGCACGGCGGCGGCCAGCTTTTCCAGCTCGCGGCGGTTGAGCAGCAATTTGCGGGTGCGGGTCGGATCGGCGATGACGTGGGTGCTGGCCGTCATCAGCGGCGTGATATGACTGCCAAGCAGCCAGGCTTCGCCATCCTTGAGCAGCACGTAACTGTCAACCAGTTGCAGCTTGCTTGCCCGCAGACTTTTTACTTCCCAGCCGGCCAGGACCAGACCAGCCTCGAACTTATGCTCGATGAAGTAATCGTGTCGCGCCTTTTTATTCTGCGCGATGGTCCCTGTTGGGTGTTTCTTCTGTTTAGCCATAGGGGCGGCATTATAGGGAGTTGCACGCGAGTCGGCTACGGTATCGCTACGTGCTTGAGCAGGTTGATTGAATCCCGGACAATGCGGCCTCTTTTTTGAACGCTTGGGCGTGATAACGATGTCGACAGACAAGGTTTCTGTCCACGGCAGTTGGGCTAGCCGCTGGGTCTTCATACTCGCCGCGACCGGTTCGGCCGTGGGCCTGGGTAGTATCTGGAAATTCCCGTACATGGTCGGCGTCTACGGCGGCGGCGCTTTCGTGCTGATGTTTCTGGCCTGTATCGCGCTGATCGGTGTGCCGGTCATGCTGGCCGAAACCCTGATCGGCCGCCGCGCGCGGCAGAGCCCGGCCAACGCCTTGAAGGTGCTGGCGGTGGAGGCGGGGCATTCGGGCAAGTGGTCCTGGGGCGCATTCGCCGGGATGATCACGGCGTTGCTGATCCTGTCTTTCTATAGCGTGGTCGGCGGCTGGTCTCTGGATTACATCATCGACATGGGCCGTGGCGACTTCCAGGGGGCAACGCCTGATCAGGTGGGCGCTTACTTTGGCAATGTGATCGCCGATCCGTGGCGCCTGACACTTTGGCACACGATTTTCATGCTGCTTTCGGCGGTGGTGATCGCCAAGGGCGTGGTCGCGGGGTTGGAGCGCAGTCTGCGGATCATGATGCCGCTGCTCTTTGTGATGATACTGGTGCTGCTGGGTTACAGCATGACCACCGGGCATTTCATGGAAGGCGTGCATTTCATGTTCGACTTCCACCCCGAAAAAGTCCTCGATGGCTTGTTGCCGGCCATGGGGCACGCGTTCTTCTCCCTGAGCGTAGGCGTTGGTTCGATCATGATTTACGGCGCTTACATGCCCAAGCATTCGTCGATCTCCGGCACCGTGGTCGGCGTGGCGCTGCTCGACACCTTTGTTTCGCTGGTGGCAGGCCTGGCGTTGTTTCCGATTGTCTTCGCGGCGGGCCTGAACCCGAGCGAAGGCCCGGGGCTGATGTTTGTCAGCCTGCCGTTTGCCTTCGGTAACGTAGCGTTCGGCCAGTTGATGGGCGTAGTGTTCTTCGTGCTGGTCGCGGTGGCTGCCTGGAGTTCGGCGATTTCCCTGCTTGAACCGATGGTGGCTTACCTGGTCGAGCGCACGAAGGTCAGCCGCGCCTGGGTGACCTTTTGGTTGGCATTCATTTGCTGGTTTGTCGGTCTGGGCACGGTGTTTTCCTTCAATATCTGGAAGGAAGCCAAATTTTTCGTGAACGAAGGCGGGATGTTCCATCTCTATCAATGGGGTGCGGCCAGTGGCCTGGACTTCTTTGGCGTGATCGATTTCTTCACGTCGCGGATCATGTTGCCACTTGGTGGTTTGTGTTTCGTGGTGTTTGCGGGCTGGGTGATGGGGCGTGAAGCGGTGCGCGACGAGTTGTCGATTCGCAGCCCTGGGTTGTTCGCCCTGTCCTTGTTCCTGATGCGCTATGTGGCGCCCCTCGGCATTCTCGTAGTGTTTGCCGCACAGCTGTGGAAGTGACGCTGACATGACGACACACATTCAACGTTCGGCGCTGCTGCCATACCCGGCGCAAGCGCTTTATGACCTGGTCAACGACGTGGCGCGTTACCCGGAGTTTCTGCCGTGGTGTTCGACCGCCGAAGTGCTGGAAAGCACGCCCGAACATATGCGCGCGAGCGTCGGTGTGGCCAAGGGTGGTTTGAGCCAGCACTTTGTAACCAGAAACGCTTTAGTCCCCGGCCATTCAATCGAGATGAACCTCGAGGAAGGTCCTTTCACTCAATTGCACGGCATCTGGGTGTTCAAGCCGCTGGGCGAAAAGGCCTGCAAGATCAGCCTGGACCTGTCGTTCGATTATGCCGGGCCGATTGTTCGCGCAACCCTGGGGCCGCTGTTCAATCAGGCGGCGAATACGCTGGTGGACGCGTTTTGCCAGCGTGCCAAACAAATGCATGGTTGAGTCGATGGTTGACGTCGAGGTGGTCTACGCCGCTGTTGATCGTCAAGTGCTTCTCTCTGTGACGGTGCCAGCAGGTACGACCGTGCGTGCGGCATTGCTGAAGTCGGGCGTCGGCGAGATCTTTTCGGAGCTGAATCTGACCGATTGTCCGGTGGGAATCTTCGGCAAAGTGATCGCTGACGCAGACAGTCGACTTGTCCAGGCGGGGGATCGCATTGAGATTTATCGGCCGTTGCTGGCAGATCCGAAAGAGGTTCGCCGGCTCCGTGCTGCCAAGGCCGCTGAAGCCAAAGCCCGGAATCAGTAATTCGCTCAAGCGCAGGACAATAAAAAACCCGGAGATTCCGGGTTTTTTATTGCGTCGCAAATTATTGCGGCGAGGTTTCCAGCGGTTCTGGCGTCGGGACCGGCACGGTTTCTACACCGTCTACGTCCTTCTGGATCTGGTCCAGCAACGAACCTGGCTTGACCGGTTTTTCCGGCTTCGGCTTCTCGACGTTTTCGGCTGGCGCGGTCACGTTAGTGCCACTTTCCTTGCCGAGAATGGCTTCATCCCGACTGACGCCCGGCATGAAATCGCCAGAAAGGCTGACAAGTTGGTCATTTGGGTTGAAGATAACGCTAATGCGTTCCTGTTGGCGTTCACCGCCACCCGGTTGCAGGCTGTACAGATAATCCCAGCGATCGGCATGGAACGTGTCGGTCAGCAGGGGATTGCCCATGATAAACCGTACTTGCTTACGGGTCATTCCCGGGCGTAACTGGTTTATCATGTCCTGCGTGACGACATTGCCCTGCTGGATGTCGATTTTGTAAACCCCGGGGAATGAACAACCGGCGAGTGCGAGCAGTCCCACAAAGGTGAAACTGGTTAGCAAGAGCTTGGTGTTTTGCATCGGTGGGCGACTTCCACTATCTTGGCTGGGACAACGTAAACGCCGATCATACCCGCATTAAGAGAAGCTGCGAAGCAGCATCGCGAGAAAGCTGACCATGGTTGAAAATAGCGAACTACGCAAAGCCGGCCTCAAAGTGACCCTTCCACGGGTCAAAATTCTGCAAATGCTCGATTCCGCCGAGCAACGCCACATGAGTGCCGAGGATGTTTACAAGGCGCTGATGGAGGCTGGTGAGGACGTCGGTCTGGCCACGGTTTACCGTGTACTGACTCAGTTCGAGGCAGCTGGCCTTGTGGTGCGGCACAACTTCGACGGAGGCCATGCGGTCTTCGAGCTGGATGACGGCAAGCATCACGACCATATGGTCAACGTCGAAACCAGCGAAGTGATCGAATTCTTCGACGAAGAAATCGAGCGCCTGCAGAAAGCCATCGTCGACAAGTACGGCTTCGAGATGGTTGATCACAATCTGGTGCTGTACGTACGCAAGAAAAAGTAAGCGTGTCGCGCGAATTTCACATTCGCGAAACGAACGAAGGCGACCCCAGGGTCGCCTTCGTGCTGTCTGCCGTTCTTAAATTTTGGCGGTGACGACCATTTTTTTCGCGTGAGCCAGTGATTCCTTGGTCAGGTCGATGCCGCCGAGCATTCGCGCCACTTCTTCGACGCGATCATTCTTGCTCAGCTTGGATACAGCGGTGTGGGTTGCCTCTTCGCCGCGCACCTTGTGCACAAACAGATGTTGGTGGCCCTGAGCGGCCACTTGCGGCAAGTGCGTTACGGTCAGTACTTGTCCGCGTTCACCGAGTCGACGCAGCAACTGGCCAACGATTTCGGCAGTCGGTCCGCCGATGCCCACGTCCACTTCATCGAATACCAGCGTCGGTACGCGTGAGGTCTGTGCGGTGATTACCTGAATAGCCAGGCTGATCCGAGACAGCTCGCCACCGGAGGCCACTTTAGCCAAGGCTTTTAATGGCTGGCCGGGGTTGGCGCTCACCAGCAGCTCTACCTGCTCAAGCCCATTGGGCAAGAGTTCATCACTGCTGTTAGGGCGCAATTCGATCGTGAAGCGACCGCCGGGCATGCCCAGTCGCTGGATTTCCTGCTCCACGGCGCTGGCCAGGCTGTTCGAGGCTTGATGACGCAAATCGCTAAGCTCCCGAGCCTTCTCTTGATAATGACGGGCATAAGAAGCCAGCTCATCGCTCAGTCGCTCGATGGATTCGTCGTTGGCGTTCAGGGTTTCGATTTCATCCAGCAAGCGCTGCTGCATCTCCGCGACCTCGGTCGGCTGGATGCGGTGCTTGCGCGCCATGGTGTAGATCGCGTCCAGGCGTTCTTCGAGGTACTGGAGGCGCGCTGGATCGGCGTCGAAGTTGTCGAGGAAGCGGTTCAGCTCGCCCACGGCTTCTTCAACCTGTATCTGTGCGCTGGTCAGCAGGCTGCTGGCTTCACCCAGCGCACCGATCGAGTTATTGACGCTCGAAAGACGATTGAGGCTGGCGGTAAGAGCATTCAGGACATTCCCGGAATCACTTTCGCTGCATTGCTCAACCACTTGCCGGCAGATGCCCAGCAGGGTTTCGGCGTTGGTGAGGTTCTTGTGTTCCTGCTCCAGTTGCTCCAGCTCGTTTTCGCCGAGGCCGAGATTTTCCAGCTCTTCGAGTTGATAGCTGAGCAATTGATGACGAGCACGTTGCTCGTCGCCGGAGTTGGAGAGGCGTTCCAGCTCCTGGCGAGTCTGGCGCCAGCGTTGGGCGGCCAGTTGCACCTGGCGGGCAAGGTCGGTGGCACCGGCGTATTCGTCGAGCAGGCGGCGGTGAGTGTCGGTCTTGAGCAGGGATTGGTGTTCGTGCTGGCTGTGGATATCAATCAGCAGTTCACCAAGGGCCTTGAGATCGCCGAGCGGGCAGGGTGTGCCGTTGATATAGCCGCGCGAGCGTCCTTCCGCGGTTATTACCCGCCGCAGGATGCACGGGCCATTGCTCTCCAGGTCGCGCTCCGCCAGCCAGGCGCTGGCTTCCGGGATGTCGATCAGGTCGAAAGTCGCCAGGATATCGGCCTTGTCGGCGCCGGGGCGGACGACGCCACTGTCGGCGCGATCGCCCAGGGTCAGGCCCAGGGCGTCGAGCATGATCGACTTGCCGGCGCCGGTTTCCCCGGTTATCACGCTCATCCCGCGATCGAGTTCAAGATCGAGATGTTCAACGATGGCGTAGTTATGTACGGACAGGTGCACCAGCATAAAGGCCGCTCCCAGGCTTTTGGTCTGGTTATTTATACAGTGTTTTATTTGCGGCTGACAATGCCCTCGCTTGGCTCGATTTGCTCGGTCTGACGAAATGCTTGGTTCCCGAGCAATCGCAATGCAGCGTTTTTTGTAGGGTTAATCGCAACCCGCCCCTTGAAGCTGATTTTTGCGGCCCCATATACCGGGACAGAAGCGCGAGTTGAGCTCGCGGACGTTATTGAAAGGAGAATTCTATGGCTGACGAACAGACAGTGGATACGCAAAATCTAGACGCCGATCAGGCTGCCCAGGATTCGGGTGATGAACTGGCGGCTCGTGTACAAGTGCTCGAAGAGCAATTGGCTGGCGCTCATGATCAGGCTTTGCGTGTAGCGGCTGATCTGCAGAACGTCCGCCGTCGCGCCGAGCAGGATGTAGAAAAAGCTCACAAATTCGCCCTGGAAAAATTTGCTGGCGATTTGTTGCCGATCATCGACAGCCTGGAGCGCGGTCTGGAGTTGTCCAACCCGGATGACGAAAGCATCCGTCCAATGCGCGAAGGTATCGAACTGACCCTGAAAATGTTCCAGGACACCCTGAAGCGTTATCAGCTGGAAACGATCGATCCGCATGGCGAACCGTTCAACGCCGTACAGCATCAGGCAATGGCCATGCAGGAAAGCGCCGACGTTGAGCCGAACAGCGTGCTCAAGGTGTTCCAGAAGGGCTATCAGCTCAACGGTCGCCTGCTGCGCCCGGCCATGGTCGTGGTCAGCAAGGCCCCTGCGCCAGTTTCGCCTTCTATTGACGAGCAGGCTTGAAATTGGCCGCAAGGCCCCCATTTATAAGTCAAGCGTTTAAGTGCTACCGCAGTTAGCCACCACTGCTGCGGCAACCAAATCCAAAGTTTCGGGAGAGTGAACATGGGCAAAATTATCGGTATCGACCTGGGGACTACCAACTCCTGCGTCTCCGTGATGGAAAACGGCAAAGCCAAAGTTATTGAAAACGCTGAAGGCGCGCGTACCACGCCGTCGATCATCGCGTATGCCAACGATGGCGAAATCCTGGTTGGCCAGTCGGCCAAGCGTCAGGCTGTGACCAATCCGCATAACACCCTGTACGCGGTGAAGCGTCTGATCGGTCGTAAGTTCGACGAAGAAGTCGTGCAGAAAGACATCAAGATGGTGCCTTACAAAATCGCCAAGGCTGACAACGGCGACGCGTGGGTAGAAGTGAACGGCCAGAAAATGTCGCCGCCACAAATCTCGGCTGAAATTCTGAAGAAAATGAAGAAGACCGCCGAAGACTACCTCGGCGAGCCAGTGACTGAAGCGGTGATCACCGTTCCGGCCTACTTCAACGACAGCCAGCGTCAAGCCACCAAAGACGCCGGCCGTATTGCTGGCCTGGACGTAAAACGCATCATCAACGAACCAACCGCAGCTGCTCTGGCTTACGGTATGGACAAGGCGAAGGGCGATCACACCGTGATCGTTTACGACTTGGGCGGCGGTACTTTCGACGTTTCCGTGATCGAAATCGCTGAAGTCGATGGCGAGCACCAGTTCGAAGTGTTGGCCACCAACGGTGACACGTTCCTGGGCGGTGAAGACTTTGACATTCGTCTGATCGACTACCTCGTCGACGAATTCAAGAAAGAAAGCGGCATGAACCTCAAAGGTGATCCGCTGGCCATGCAGCGCCTGAAAGAAGCCGCTGAAAAAGCCAAGATCGAGCTGTCCTCGAGCATGTCGACCGACGTGAACCTGCCGTACATCACTGCAGACGCCACCGGTCCCAAGCACTTGAACGTGAAAATCTCCCGCGCCAAGCTCGAAGCGCTGGTAGAAGACCTGGTTCAACGCACCATCGAACCTTGCCGCATCGCTCTGAAAGACTCCGGTATCGACGTTGGCGCCATCAACGACGTGATCCTGGTAGGCGGTCAGACCCGTATGCCACTGGTTCAGAAGCTGGTGACCGAGTTCTTCGGTAAAGAGGCACGTAAAGACGTGAACCCGGACGAAGCCGTTGCCATGGGTGCTGCCATCCAGGGCGCCGTATTGGCAGGTGACGTGAAAGACGTTCTGCTGCTCGACGTCAGCCCGCTGACCCTGGGTATCGAAACCATGGGCGGCGTGATGACCGCGCTGATCGAGAAAAACACCACGATTCCTACCAAGAAATCGCAGGTGTTCTCGACTGCCGACGACAACCAGGGCGCCGTGACCATTCACGTGCTGCAAGGTGAGCGTAAGCAAGCGGCTCAGAACAAGTCCCTGGGCAAGTTCGACCTGGCCGAGATTCCACCAGCACCACGTGGTGTGCCGCAAATTGAAGTGACCTTCGACATCGACGCCAACGGCATCCTGCACGTCGGCGCCAAAGACAAGGCCACCGGCAAGACTCAGTCGATCGTGATCAAGGCCAACTCCGGTCTGTCCGAGGAAGAAATTCAGCAGATGATTCGCGATGCTGAAGCCAACGCCGAGGAAGACAGCAAGTTCGAAGCGCTGGCAGCGGCTCGTAACCAGGGCGATGCACTGGTTCACTCGACGCGCAAAATGGTCGCTGATGCTGGCGATAAAGTGACTGCTGAAGAGAAGACCGCAATCGAAGCTGCTGTTGTTGCTCTGGAAGCCGCTGTCAAAGGCGACGACAAGGCTGCAATCGAAGCCAAGGTTGAAGAGCTGTCGAAAGTCTCCGCTCCAGTGGCGCAGAAGATGTACGCCGAACAGGGTCAACCTGCTGAAGGCGCGGCACCGCAGGATGACAAGGCTGAAAAAGCTGATGACGTTGTCGATGCCGAGTTCGAAGAAGTCAAAGACCACAAGTAAGTTGTTGGTCGCCCGGTTGACTGCCTTCAGGCGGTGACTGGTAGGATGTCGCCGCGCGGGAGCCTGCTCCCGCGTTGGCGTGTCTGGAGTACATGAATTTTTACAGCATGCGACAACGCTCGTGTGCTGATGGTATGGCCGGGAATGCTCCTGCTTTTCGAGCCGAAAGTACCGCATTGAATCAAAGACCAGGATCGTTGAATTGACGTGAGTTGGGTCCGGGCCTGTATTGGGGCTCAACGAGTTTGGCGAGGCTCAGGAGGGGTTTGCCGGACGTCCTTAAGAGTGCAAAGACTTATGGCAAAGCGTGACTATTACGAAATATTGGGTGTTGAGCGTGGCTCAAGCGAAGCAGACCTGAAAAAGGCCTACCGTCGCCTGGCGATGAAGCACCACCCGGACCGTAATCCCGATGACAAAGCGTCGGAAGAGATGTTCAAGGAGGCCAACGAGGCCTACGAAGTGCTGTCCGATTCCAGCAAGCGCGCGGCGTACGACCAGTACGGTCATGCCGGCGTCGACCCGAGCATGGGTGGCGGCGGTGCCGGTTTTGGCGGTCAGAACTTCTCCGACATCTTTGGTGATGTCTTCAGTGACTTCTTCGGTGGTGGTCGCGGCGGTTCCCGTGGCGGCGCTCAGCGCGGCAGCGACTTGCGTTACACCCTGGAGCTGAACCTGGAAGAAGCGGTGCGCGGCACGACCGTGAATATCCGCGTTCCGACACTGGTCAACTGCAAGCCATGCGACGGCTCGGGTGCCAAGAAAGGCTCCTCGCCAGTCACTTGCCCGACGTGCGGCGGTATTGGTCAAGTGCGCATGCAGCAAGGCTTCTTCTCGGTGCAGCAGACCTGCCCGCGCTGCCATGGCCAAGGCAAGATCATTTCCGACCCGTGCAACTCCTGCAACGGCGAAGGCCGTGTCGAAGAGTACAAAACTCTCTCCGTGAAAGTGCCGGCCGGCGTTGATACCGGTGATCGCATTCGTCTGTCCGGCGAAGGCGAGGCGGGTGCCCAGGGAGGTCCGACGGGCGACCTGTACGTGGTGATCAATGTGCGCGAACACGCGATCTTCCAGCGTGACGGCAAACACCTGTTCTGCGAAGTACCGATCAGCTTTGTTGATGCTGCGCTGGGTGGCGAACTGGAGATTCCGACCCTTGATGGTCGGGTCAAACTGAAAATCCCTGAAGGGACTCAGACCGGCAAGCAGTTCCGCGTTCGCGGCAAAGGCGTCGCGCCCGTGCGTGGCGGCGGTGCCGGTGACTTGATGTGCCGTGTGGCGGTCGAAACCCCGGTCAACCTCGGGCGTCGTCAGCGCGAATTGCTGGAAGAATTCCGCAGCTCGCTGGCCGACGACAATAGCCATTCGCCGAAAACTACCGGTTGGTTCGAAGGCGTGAAGCGCTTCTTCGGCGATTTGTAAGGAGAAAGGCATGCGACGTATTGCAGTGATGGGCGCCGCCGGGCGCATGGGCAAAACCCTGATCGAGGCCGTGCAGCAACAGCCGGGCTCGGGTTTGACGGCTGCCATCGATCGTCCGGACAGCTCGCTGGTTGGTGCCGACGCTGGTGAGTTGGCTGCGCTGGGTCGTATTGGTGTGCCGCTGTCGGGTGATCTGGATCGCGTGGTTGATGAGTTCGACGTGCTGATCGACTTCACGCACCCGACGGTGACCCTGAAGAACCTCGCGTTCTGCCGCAAGCATCACAAGGCAATGATCATCGGTACCACCGGTTTCAGCGTTGAAGAGAAGCAGTTGCTGGCGGAAGCGGGCAAGGACATTCCGATTGTCTTTGCGGCTAACTTCAGTGTCGGCGTCAATCTTTGCCTGAAGCTGCTCGACACCGCTGCCCGTGTGTTGGGTGATGATGTCGATATCGAAATCACTGAAGCCCACCATCGGCACAAAGTCGATGCGCCGTCCGGTACTGCCGTGCGTATGGGTGAAGTGATTGCCGATGCGCTGGGGCGTGATTTGAAGAAAGTGGCGGTTTACGGTCGTGAAGGCCAGACCGGTGCCCGTGCTCGCGAAACCATCGGCTTCGCCACTGTGCGTGCCGGTGACATCGTCGGCGATCACACCGTGCTGTTCGCCGCGGATGGTGAGCGTGTCGAGATCACGCACAAAGCATCCAGCCGCATGACCTTTGCCAAGGGGGCCGTGCGTGCAGCGTTGTGGCTGGAAGGGCGCGAGCCCGGCCTTTACGACATGCAAGACGTGCTCGACCTGCGTTAAGAAGTGCCCGAAATCGGGTTCAAACACAGCGTTTGAGCCCGGTTTTACTCCGCCAAGCGACTTCCTGTCGCATTCCCCGGCCTTTAAGGCTCATTGGCGGTAGACCAAAAATGCCTTTTTCTGTAAGCTACAGCTTTAGTGTGTTCACTAAAAGCGCGCAGAATAATTCAGTGAATGAGCGGGGTGACGTGTCCATACGTCACTCCGCTTTTTTACACCTGCGATCGCCCTTTCAGGCTTTATTTACGGGAGGTCTTCTTGACTAAGCCAGCCATACTCGCCCTTGCTGATGGCAGCATTTTTCGCGGCGAAGCAATTGGAGCCGACGGTCAGACCGTTGGAGAGGTGGTGTTCAACACCGCCATGACCGGCTATCAGGAAATCCTTACCGATCCTTCCTACGCCCAACAGATCGTTACCCTGACTTACCCGCACATCGGCAACACCGGCACCACGCCGGAAGACGCCGAGTCCAACCGCGTATGGTCTGCTGGCCTGGTCATCCGTGACTTGCCACTGGTTGCGAGCAACTGGCGTAACACGATGTCTCTGTCCGACTACCTGAAAGCCAACAATGTTGTGGCAATCGCCGGTATCGACACTCGCCGCCTGACGCGCATCCTGCGTGAGAAAGGCGCACAGAACGGCTGCATCATGGCCGGTGACAACATCTCCGAAGAAGCCGCCATCGCCGCAGCTCAGGGTTTCCCTGGCCTCAAAGGCATGGACCTGGCGAAAGTCGTCAGTACCAAAGAGAAGTACGAGTGGCGCTCGACTGTCTGGGACCTGAAAACCGACAGCCACGCGACCATCGAAGCTTCCGAGCTGCCATACCACGTGGTGGCCTACGACTACGGCGTCAAGCTGAACATCCTGCGCATGCTGGTCGAGCGCGGTTGCCGCGTGACCGTGGTGCCGGCTCAAACGCCAGCTGCCGATGTTCTGGCGATGAATCCGGACGGTGTGTTCCTGTCCAACGGACCTGGTGACCCGGAGCCTTGCGACTACGCGATCCAGGCGATCAAAGACGTGCTGGAAACCGAGATTCCGGTATTCGGTATCTGCCTTGGTCACCAGCTGCTGGCCCTGGCCTCCGGCGCCAAGACCCTGAAAATGGGTCACGGCCACCACGGTGCCAACCACCCGGTCCAGGATCTGGACACCGGCGTTGTAATGATCACCAGCCAGAACCACGGTTTTGCGGTAGACGACGCGACCTTGCCAGCCAACGTTCGCGCGATCCACAAATCGCTGTTCGACGGCACCCTGCAAGGCATCGAACGTACCGACAAGAGCGCCTTCAGCTTCCAGGGTCACCCTGAAGCCAGCCCTGGCCCGAACGACGTAGCGCCATTGTTCGATCGCTTCATCAACGAAATGGCCAAGCGACGCTAATCGCTCGCCTTGATGTTGCAAAGCCTGTGGGGCGGTCCCGAAAACCGGCGACCCCCCTCAAGGCTTAACAGATTGAACAAGACGGCTTGCCGACTGACCTGCGGATTTGAGTGACAAACCCATGCCAAAACGTACAGACATTAAAAGCATCCTGATTCTCGGCGCTGGCCCGATCGTGATCGGCCAGGCCTGCGAATTCGACTACTCCGGCGCCCAGGCCTGCAAAGCCCTGCGCGAAGAGGGTTACCGCGTCATCCTGGTGAACTCCAATCCAGCGACCATCATGACCGACCCGGACATGGCCGACGCCACCTATATCGAGCCGATCAAGTGGCAGACCGTTGCCAAGATCATCGAGAAAGAGCGTCCGGACGCGCTGCTGCCGACCATGGGTGGCCAGACCGCTCTGAACTGCGCCCTGGACCTGGAGCGCGAAGGCGTTCTGGAGAAATTTGGCGTAGAGATGATCGGCGCCAACGCTGACACCATTGACAAGGCTGAAGACCGTTCGCGCTTCGACAAGGCGATGAAATCCATCGGCCTGGATTGCCCGCGTTCGGGTATCGCCCACAGCATGGAAGAGGCCAACCTGGTCCTCGAGAAGCTCGGCTTCCCGTGCATCATCCGTCCGTCCTTCACCATGGGCGGCACCGGCGGCGGTATCGCTTACAACCGTGAAGAGTTCGAAGAAATCTGCGCCCGTGGTCTCGACCTGTCTCCGACCAAAGAGCTGCTGATCGACGAATCGCTGATCGGCTGGAAAGAGTACGAGATGGAGGTTGTCCGCGATAAAAAGGACAACTGCATCATCGTCTGCTCCATCGAAAACTTTGACCCGATGGGCGTGCACACCGGTGACTCGATCACTGTGGCTCCTGCACAAACCCTGACGGACAAGGAATACCAGATCATGCGTAACGCCTCGTTGGCGGTATTGCGCGAGATCGGCGTGGAAACCGGCGGCTCCAACGTCCAGTTCGGCATCTGCCCGGACACTGGCCGCATGGTAGTCATCGAGATGAACCCGCGTGTATCCCGCTCCTCGGCACTGGCCTCGAAAGCCACTGGTTTCCCGATTGCGCGTATCGCTGCCAAGCTGGCGATCGGCTACACCCTGGACGAACTGCAGAACGAAATCACCGGCGGCGCCACTCCGGCGTCCTTCGAGCCGTCGATCGACTACGTCGTGACCAAGCTGCCACGTTTCGCTTTCGAGAAATTCCCGAAAGCCGATGCACGCCTGACCACTCAGATGAAGTCGGTGGGTGAAGTCATGGCCATCGGCCGGACTTTCCAGGAATCCCTGCAGAAAGCTTTGCGCGGCCTGGAAGTGGGCGTTTGCGGCCTGGACGAGAAGCTCGACCTGAGCAATCCGGAAAGCATGAGCATCCTCAAGCGCGAACTGACCGTGCCGGGTGCCGAGCGTATCTGGTACGTGGCTGACGCGTTCCGCGCCGGTCTGTCGGTTGAAGACATCTTCGGCATGAACATGATCGACCCGTGGTTCCTGGTGCAGATCGAAGATCTGATCAAGGACGAAGAGAAGGTCAAGACCCTGGGTCTGGCCAGCATCGATCGCGACGTGATGTTCAAACTCAAGCGCAAAGGTTTCTCCGACATGCGTCTGGCCAAGCTGCTGGGTGTGACCGAGAAAGCTCTGCGCCGCCACCGTCACAAGCTCGAGGTTTACCCGGTCTACAAGCGCGTTGACACCTGCGCGGCCGAGTTCGCCACCGACACCGCCTACATGTACTCGACTTACGAGGAGGAGTGCGAAGCCGCACCGTCGGGCCGCGACAAGATCATGATCCTCGGCGGCGGTCCAAACCGTATCGGCCAGGGCATCGAGTTCGACTATTGCTGCGTACACGCGGCACTGGCCCTGCGCGAAGACGGTTACGAGACCATCATGGTCAACTGCAACCCGGAAACCGTCTCTACTGACTACGACACTTCCGATCGCCTGTACTTCGAGCCAGTGACCCTGGAAGACGTACTGGAAATCGTCCGCGTCGAGAAGCCGAAAGGCGTGATCGTCCAGTACGGCGGCCAGACCCCGTTGAAACTGGCTCGTGCCCTGGAAGAAGCCGGCGTGCCGATCATCGGCACCAGCCCTGACGCCATCGACCGTGCCGAAGACCGTGAGCGCTTCCAGCAAATGGTCGAGCGCCTGAACCTGCGTCAGCCGCCTAACGCCACCGTGCGTAGCGAAGATGAAGCGATTCGTGCCGCGGCCAAGATCGGTTACCCGCTGGTGGTTCGTCCGTCCTACGTACTGGGCGGCCGCGCGATGGAAATTGTCTACGAAGAAGAAGAACTCAAGCGCTACCTGCGCGATGCGGTGAAAGTGTCCAACGACAGCCCGGTGCTGCTCGACCACTTCCTCAACTGCGCCATCGAAATGGACGTGGATGCGGTCTGCGACGGTACCGACGTCGTGATCGGCGCGATCATGCAGCACATCGAGCAGGCCGGCGTTCACTCCGGTGACTCCGCGTGCTCCCTGCCGCCGTACTCGCTGCCGGCTCACATCCAGGACGAGATGCGCGAACAGGTCAAGAAAATGGCCCTGGAGCTGGGCGTGGTCGGCCTGATGAACGTTCAGTTGGCGCTGCAAGGCGAAGACATCTACGTCATCGAAGTCAACCCGCGCGCTTCCCGTACCGTACCGTTCGTGTCCAAGTGCATCGGTGTTTCCCTGGCAATGATCGCGGCTCGCGTGATGGCCGGTAAAACCCTGAAGGAAATCGGCTTCACCAAAGAAATCATTCCGAACTTCTACAGCGTGAAAGAGGCGGTGTTCCCATTCGCCAAATTCCCTGGCGTGGACCCGATCCTGGGCCCAGAAATGAAGTCCACCGGTGAAGTGATGGGCGTGGGCGATACCTTCGGCGAAGCGTTCGCCAAGGCTCAGATGGGCGCCAGCGAAGTGCTGCCGACCGGCGGTACTGCGTTCATCAGCGTACGTGACGACGACAAGCCACTGGTTGCGGGCGTGGCCCGTGATCTGATCAACTTGGGCTTCGAAGTGGTTGCCACTGCCGGGACTGCCAAGCTGATTGAAGCCGCAGGCCTGAAAGTGCGTCGTGTGAACAAGGTGACCGAGGGTCGTCCACACGTGGTCGACATGATCAAGAATGACGAAGTCACCCTGATCATCAACACCACCGAAGGTCGTCAGTCGATCGCTGACTCGTACTCCATTCGTCGTAATGCCTTGCAGCACAAGATCTACTGCACCACCACCATTGCTGCTGGCGAAGCCATCTGCGAAGCGCTGAAGTTCGGTCCCGAGAAGACCGTGCGCCGCTTGCAGGATCTACACGCAGGATTGAAGGCATGATCAAGTACCCAATGACCGTCCAGGGCGCGAAAGCCCTGGAAGAAGAACACGCTCACCTGACCAAGGTCGTCCGTCCGAAGCTAAGCCAGGATATTGGCACGGCCCGCGAGTTGGGTGACTTGAAGGAAAACGCCGAATACCACGCTGCCCGCGAGCAGCAGGGGATGGTCGAGGCGCGGATTCGTGATATCGAAGGCCGGATTCAGAATCAGGTCATCATCGACGTCACGTCCATTCCTCACACCGGCAAGGTGATTTTCGGTACCACCGTTGAAATCGCCAACGTCGAGACCGACGAGCGCGTCACTTACCACATCGTGGGTGAGGATGAAGCTGACTTCAAACTCGGCAAGATTTCGGTAGGTTCACCGCTGGCCCGCGCCTTGATTGCCAAGGAAGAGGGTGACGTGGTTGCCGTGAAAACGCCGGGTGGCGTTATCGAGTACGAGATTGTCGAAGTCCGCCACATCTGAAAGAAGGCGCCCGCTCCGTGCGGGCGCCATGCTTTGGCAGCTGACTCAGATGTTGTGGGTGGGCGGCCTGTGGCTGTTACACATCGGTCTGCTGCCGGTGCTGGGCCAGATAGGCCTGGCGCCGCTGCTGATCGACGAAATTGCAGGCGTGCTGAATGCGCTAGTGGTGGTTTTCGCCGCAGCGTGTGTGATTTTTCAGGCTTTGGTGCTGATTCAGGCCGAGGGCCTTGCCAGTCTATGGCGCGATATTCGCGGGCAAATGCTGCTGATGGCGCTGTATGCGTGCGGGATGTTTTTCGCGGTGCGCTTCGGTTGGCCGGATGCCGTGCGCTGGCAGGTGTTCAGCTATCTTGTTCTGGGCTTTTCCGGGCTGGTGCTGGTGTTGCAGCCCGTGCCTGGATGGAGTGGCAGGGTGCGCGAAGCACACCCTTGACCCTTGCCATCACTTGAAGCGATGAACGTTCGACAGCTGCTTGTTGACGCTGAAGTTCTTGCGATAAATCAGTGCCATCTTGCCGATGACCTGAACCAGGTCCGCTTTGCCGACCTTGCACAGTTCTGCAATGCTCGCCAGGCGCGACTCGCGATCGAGGATGTTGAGCTTGATTTTAATCAGCTCGTGATCCGCCAAAGCACGTTCAAGTTCGGCTAACACACCTTCAGTCAAACCGTTGTCAGCCACAATCAAAACCGGTTTCAGATGGTGGCCAATGGATTTGTACTGTTTCTTCTGCTCTTGAGTGAGCGGCATAATCTGACCCCTGCGTCTGATCTTGTAAAAAGCGGCGGCCAGTTTACCCGAGCGAGTCCGGGACCGCCCAGTTAATCACGACCCGTTTTATTTTCGAGGTGGCCCGTGGCCCGTTCCAAGACAAGCCTTAAATGGCTGCAAAGACATGTCAATGATCCCTATGTGAAGCAGGCGCAGAAGGATGGTTATCGCTCGCGTGCGAGTTACAAGCTTCTGGAGGTCCAGGAGAAATACAAGCTGATCCGTCCGGGTATGAGCGTTGTCGACCTGGGGGCGGCGCCCGGCGGCTGGTCGCAGGTCACCAGTCGGCTGATCGGTGGTCAGGGGCGTCTGATCGCCTCGGACATCCTGGAAATGGACAGCATTCCGGATGTGACTTTCATCCAGGGTGACTTCACCCAGGACGAAGTGCTCGCTCAGATCCTTGAAGCCGTGGGTAATTCGCAGGTAGACCTTGTGATTTCCGATATGGCCCCCAATATGAGTGGTACGCCTGAGGTGGACATGCCAAAAGCCATGTTTCTATGTGAACTGGCTCTTGATCTGGCGACTCGAATACTTAAGCCGGGTGGTAATTTCGTGATCAAGGTGTTCCAGGGTGAAGGGTTTGATGCTTACGTGAAGGACGCCCGTCAGAAATTCGACAAGGTCCAGATGATCAAGCCGGACTCTTCTCGTGGCAGTTCCCGCGAGCAATACATGCTGGCATGGGGCTACCGGGGCCGGAGTGAGTAAATCGAGGTTTTTTTGCGGGTCGATAGGTTTTTCGTATTTCGCCCCGTGTGCAATAGCGAATATTGTGTAGAAAGTGTTTCACAAAGGGTTACAGACGGCGCCTGCCAGAGTCGTAGGTAATGTAGTAAGTTAGGCCGGTGAATATCATGCGAAGCGCGCGCCATTAGCGGAGCTTGCTTCAGAGGGTAGTTAATTGAACGATATGGCAAAGAATCTGATCCTGTGGTTGATCATCGCGGCTGTCCTGGTGACAGTGATGAACAACTTCTCCAGCCCTAACGAGCCGCAGACCCTCAACTATTCCGACTTCATCCAGCAGGTCAAGGATGGCAAGGTCGAGCGCGTAGCGGTTGACGGCTACGTGATTACCGGCAAACGCAACGATGGCGACAGCTTCAAGACCATTCGTCCTGCCATCCAGGACAACGGTCTGATCGGCGACCTCGTGGACAACCACGTGGTGGTCGAGGGCAAGCAGCCTGAGCAGCAAAGCATCTGGACTCAACTCCTGGTCGCAAGCTTCCCGATCCTGGTGATCATCGCCGTGTTCATGTTCTTCATGCGGCAGATGCAGGGCGGTGCAGGCGGCAAGGGCGGGCCGATGAGCTTCGGCAAGAGCAAGGCGCGCCTGCTCTCCGAAGATCAGGTGAAAACCACCTTGGGTGACGTTGCCGGTTGCGACGAAGCCAAGGAAGAGGTCGGTGAGCTGGTCGAGTTCCTGCGTGATCCGGGCAAGTTCCAGCGTCTGGGCGGCCGCATTCCACGCGGCGTGCTTATGGTAGGGCCGCCGGGTACCGGTAAAACCTTGTTGGCCAAGGCGATTGCCGGCGAAGCCAAAGTGCCGTTCTTCACCATTTCCGGTTCCGATTTCGTCGAGATGTTCGTCGGTGTCGGTGCCAGCCGTGTTCGCGACATGTTCGAGCAGGCCAAGAAACATGCGCCGTGCATCATCTTCATCGATGAAATCGACGCCGTTGGTCGCCACCGTGGCGCAGGCATGGGTGGCGGTCACGACGAACGCGAGCAGACGCTCAACCAATTGCTGGTTGAGATGGACGGCTTTGAAATGAATGACGGCATCATCGTCATCGCCGCAACCAACCGTCCAGACGTACTGGACCCTGCGTTGCTGCGACCGGGCCGTTTCGATCGTCAGGTCGTGGTGGGTCTGCCGGATATTCGTGGTCGTGAACAGATTCTCAAGGTTCACATGCGCAAAGTGCCAATGGGTGACGACGTCGCTCCGGCAGTGATCGCGCGTGGTACGCCTGGCTTCTCCGGTGCCGACCTGGCTAACCTGGTGAACGAGGCCTCGTTGTTCGCTGCCCGTACCGGCAAGCGCATCGTCGAAATGAAAGAATTCGAGCTGGCCAAAGACAAGATCATGATGGGTGCCGAGCGCAAATCCATGGTCATGTCCGAGAAAGAGAAGCAGAACACCGCTTATCACGAAGCAGGTCACGCCATCGTCGGTCGTGTCGTGCCAGAGCATGATCCGGTCTACAAGGTTTCGATCATCCCGCGCGGTCGTGCGCTGGGTGTGACCATGTTCCTGCCGGAAGAAGATCGCTACAGCCTGTCCAAGCGAGCGCTGATCAGCCAGATCTGCTCGTTGTACGGTGGCCGTATTGCTGAAGAAATGACCCTGGGCTTCGACGGTGTTACCACCGGCGCCTCCAACGACATCATGCGTGCCAGCCAGATTGCGCGGAACATGGTGACCAAGTGGGGGCTTTCGGAAAAACTCGGTCCTTTGATGTATGCCGAAGAAGAGGGCGAAGTGTTCCTCGGTCGCGGCGGCGGTGGGCAGAGCGCAAGTTTCTCCGGTGAGACAGCCAAGCTGATTGACTCCGAAGTGCGCAGCATCATTGATCAGTGTTACGGAACGGCCAAGCAGATCCTCACGGATAACCGTGACAAGCTCGACGCCATGGCCGACGCCCTGATGAAGTACGAAACGATCGATGCTGATCAGATCGACGACATCATGGCGGGTCGCACGCCTCGCGAACCTCGCGACTGGTCGGGCGGCACCGGTACTTCCGGAACGCCTCCGGCAGTTCAGGATCCGCGCCCGGAAACACCGATCGGCGGTCCGGCTGCTGACGTTTAAGGTTTGAAATGACTTCTGTTCAGTCCTCGACCCGGTTGCCTTGCGGCAACCGGGTTCTTGATTTGGCCCAGACGCATGTTATGGGCATTCTTAATGTTACCCCCGATTCTTTTTCTGATGGCGGCCGATACAGCCAGCTCGATGCGGCCCTGCACCACGCCGAGTCGATGGTTTTGGCGGGCGCCACGCTGATCGATGTCGGTGGCGAGTCTACCCGGCCCGGTGCAAGGGCGGTTTCGCCACTTGAAGAGCTGGAGCGCGTAGCGCCTATCGTTGAGCGCATCAATCGCGAACTGGATGTAATTATTTCTGTCGATACCTCCACGCCGGCAGTCATGCGCGAAACCGCAAGGCTGGGGGCAGGACTGATCAATGATGTGCGTTCGCTACGTCGAGACGGGGCTCTGGATGCAGCAGCCGCCACCGGGTTACCGGTGTGCCTGATGCATATGCTCGGTGAGCCCGGCGACATGCAGGACAATCCTCACTATCACGACGTGACCAAAGAGGTCGGTGAGTTTCTTGCCGAGCGCATGGCGCAGTGTGCGTTGGTCGGAATCCCGGCTGAGCGGATTATTCTTGATCCGGGCTTTGGATTCGCGAAAACCTTGCAGCACAATCTAAGCTTGTTCAAGCATATGGAAGATCTGCATGCCTTGGGGCGGCCCCTGTTGGTCGGGGTTTCGCGAAAGAGCATGATTGGCCTGGCCTTGAATCGACCGGTTGGAGAACGCCTGTTCGGCGGACTGGCGCTCGCGGCGCTGTCTTCGGCCAAAGGTGCGCGTATATTGCGCGTCCATGATGTAGCCGAAACAGTGGACGTGGTACGGATGATCGCCGCAGTGGAATCAGCCGAATAAGAATGATGGAGCACTTATGAGCAAAAAATACTTTGGCACCGACGGTATTCGTGGCCGAGTCGGTGAATACCCGATCACTCCAGACTTCATGCTCAAGCTTGGCTGGGCTGCGGGCATGGCGTTCCGCAAGATGGGTGCCTGCAAGGTGTTGGTCGGCAAAGACACCCGGATCTCCGGTTACATGTTCGAGTCGGCGCTCGAGGCCGGGCTGACCTCGGCAGGTGCTGACGTGATGCTGTTGGGCCCGATGCCGACGCCGGCAATCGCTTACCTGACGCGCACCTTCCATGCTGAAGCCGGCATCGTAATCAGTGCTTCGCACAATCCTCACGATGACAACGGCATCAAGTTCTTCTCCGGAAAGGGCACCAAGCTGCCGGATGAAGTCGAGTTGATGATCGAAGAGCTGCTCGACACCCCGATGACCGTGGTTGAGTCGAGCAAGATCGGCAAAGTGTCGCGAATCAACGACGCCTCGGGCCGTTATATCGAATTCTGCAAGAGCAGCGTACCGACCGGTACCAACTTCTCGGGCCTGAAGATCGTGATTGACTGCGCTCACGGCGCGACCTACAAGGTTGCGCCGAGCGTATTCCGCGAGCTGGGTGCTGAAGTCGTTGTGCTTTCCGCTCAGCCTGACGGCTTGAACATCAATGACAATTGCGGTTCGACTCATATGGGCCCGTTGCAGGCTGCCGTATTGGCCGAGCACGCCGATCTGGGTATTGCCTTCGATGGTGACGGTGATCGCGTTTTGATGGTTGATCACACGGGCGCCATCGTTGATGGTGACGAGTTGCTGTACATCATCGCCCGCGATCTGCACGAGCGTAACAAGCTGCAGGGTGGTGTGGTCGGGACATTGATGAGTAACCTGGGGCTGGAATTGGCCCTGGCAGACTTGTCGATTCCTTTTGTGCGGGCCAATGTTGGCGATCGTTATGTGATCGCTGATTTGTTGGAGCGCAACTGGCTGGTAGGTGGCGAGAATTCGGGTCATATCGTCTGCTTCAATCACACCACCACAGGTGATGCGATCATCGCGGCATTGCAGGTGCTGATGGCGCTGAAGACTCGTTCCGAAGGTTTGGCTCAGGCCCGTCAGGCGCTGCGCAAGTGCCCTCAGGTGCTGATCAATGTCCGTTTCGGTGGAGGTGCGAGCCCGCTCGATCACCCGGCGGTCAAGGAAGCCAGCGACCGTGTTACCCAGGCTATGGCCGGTCGCGGACGCGTGCTGTTGCGCAAGTCCGGGACGGAGCCGCTGGTGCGGGTGATGGTCGAAGGCGAGGACGAAACACAGGTTCGTGGTTACGCCGAAGAGCTGGCAAAACTGGTTACTGAAGTTTCTGCCTGAATTCGGCTTGCCAGCCATGATTGTGTTGGGTAACATCTGCGCCCACTTTGACCGACGAGGTACAGCATGCGTCGCCCTATGGTAGCTGGTAACTGGAAGATGCACGGTACCCGCGCCAGCGTCGCTGAGCTGATCAATGGCCTTCGTCATCTGGCCTTGCCGA
This sequence comes from Pseudomonas sp., assembly GCF_051660785.1. Lineage (GTDB taxonomy): Bacteria > Pseudomonadota > Gammaproteobacteria > Pseudomonadales > Pseudomonadaceae > Aquipseudomonas. The sequence goes on along the minus strand of NZ_JBOFQE010000008.1, from coordinate 29,438 downwards.
GCGGTGTTGATGTAGCGGTATTCCCGCCTTGCTTGCATATCAATCAAGTGATTGATGGTTTGGAAGGCAAGTCGATTTTGGTCGGCGCGCAGAATTCTGCGGTGGAATCCATGCAAGGTGCCCTGACCGGTGAAATCGCGCCGAGTCAGCTAGTGGATGCAGGTTGTTCCCTGGTTCTTGTCGGGCACTCCGAACGCCGCCAGATTATGGGCGAGCAGGACGGTATGCTGATTCGCAAGTTCGCAGCGGCACAGGCATGTGGCTTGATTCCGGTGTTGTGCATAGGGGAAACCCTTGAGCAGCGCGAAGCCGGTAAAACTCTTGAGGTTGTCGGGCGTCAGCTAGGCAGTATCATAGAGGAGCTGGGTGTCGGTGCCTTTGCAAATGCAGTAATAGCTTACGAGCCGGTCTGGGCCATAGGCACCGGGCTGACTGCTTCGCCGCAACAAGCGCAGGATGTGCATGCAGCCATTCGCGCGCAGTTGGCGGCAGAGAATTCTGAAGTCGCACAAGGTGTGCGGCTTCTATACGGCGGCAGCGTGAAGGCGGCCAATGCGGTCGAACTGTTCGGCATGCCGGATATCGATGGGGGGCTCATTGGTGGAGCTTCCCTGAATGCAGATGAGTTCGGTGCGATTTGTCGCGCCGCGGGAAACTGAAAAAATGCTGGAAACAGTCGTAGTCGTTTTTCATCTGCTGGGTGCATTGGGCGTAGTTGCTCTGGTATTGCTGCAGCAGGGTAAAGGTGCGGATGCTGGCGCGTCTTTCGGAGCAGGTGCTTCAAATACTGTGTTCGGAAGCCAAGGTTCCTCTACCTTTCTTAGTAAGTTTACTGCTATACTTGCCGCCGGTTTCTTCATAACCAGCTTAGGGTTAGGTTACTTTGCTAAAGAGAAAGCTCACCAGCTGACTCAAGTAGGTTTGCCAAACCCGGCAGTGTTGGAAGTTCCAAAGCAACAACCGGCTTCTGATGATGTACCGGTGCTTCAAGAGCAAAAGTCGGCTACTCCAGCGACTGACGTGCCTCCAGCTCAAGAGCAAAAGTAAGAAGGGTTTCAAACGCAGTATTGCCGAGGTGGTGGAATTGGTAGACACGCAACCTTGAGGTGGTTGTGCCCATAGGGTGTAGGGGTTCGAGTCCCCTTCTCGGTACCAATTATCAGGAGAGCCCGCTGTTGCGGGCTTTCTTGTAGGTGGAAGGTTACATTGACCCTGTCAGGGATCGGTCGTATACTTCCGCCCCAGCTTTGTCGCGGGGTGGAGCAGTCTGGTAGCTCGTCGGGCTCATAACCCGAAGGTCGTCGGTTCAAATCCGGCCCCCGCAACCAGTTTAAGGAGCCCCTTTTAAGGGGCTTTTTGTTAGCTGGACACTTTCTACGCCGCTGTTCGACGGCGTTTCAAGGATGGGCGTTTCGCCCATTTTTTTATTTTGCATAGCATGCACATACATGCACGAGGGGGTTCAGGTGTCGAGCAAGCTAGAAGAGTTGCAGGCCTTGCTGGCCCCGGTGGTCGTGGCCCTGGGCTATGAATGCTGGGGTATTGAGTTTTCGGCTCAAGGTCGCCACTCAATGTTGCGCGTTTATATTGATAAAGAGGGCGGTGTGCTGGTGGACGATTGTGCCATCGTCAGCCGTCAGATCAGCGGTGTCCTGGACGTTGAAGATCCAATCGCCGTTGAATACACCCTTGAAGTTTCCTCGCCTGGCATGGAACGCCCACTGTTCACTATTGAGCAGTTTGCAAAATTTGCCGGTGAACAAGTGAAGATCAAGCTGCGCTCGCCTTTTGAAGGACGACGCAACTTTCAGGGCCTTCTGCGCGGTGTAGAAGAGCAGGATGTCGTGGTGCAGGTAGAAGACCACGAGTTTCTGTTGCCGATCGATATGATCGACAAGGCCAACATTATTCCCAGTTTTGACTGAGACGCGGATCCCGCGGATCCAATGGCTTGCGAAAGGCGAGGCGTACGATGAGCAAAGAAGTACTGCTGGTTGTTGAGTCGGTATCCAATGAAAAGGGCGTACCGGCAAACGTAATTTTTGAAGCGCTTGAGCTGGCTCTGGCCACTGCTACCAAAAAGCGTTTCGAGGACGAAGTCGATCTGCGTGTGGAAATCAATCGCCACACCGGTGCTTACGAGACATTCCGTCGCTGGACGGTCGTCGAAGAAGCAGACCTGGACGATCCGGCCATCGAAACCTGGCCGAGCAAGGTTGCCGAAACGCATCCTGGCGCCCAGGTCGGTGATGTAGTCGAAGAAAAAATTGAATCCATCGAGTTCGGCCGCATCGCTGCACAGACTGCCAAGCAAGTCATTGTGCAGAAAGTTCGCGAAGCCGAGCGCGCTCAAGTTGTTGACGCCTATCGCGAACGCCTGGGGGAAATCATCTCCGGCACCGTGAAGAAAGTCACCCGCGACAACGTGATCGTCGACCTGGGCAACAACGCTGAAGCGTTGCTGGCTCGTGAAGACATCATCTCTCGCGAAACCTTCCGGGTTGGCGTGCGTTTGCGTGCGCTGCTCAAGGAAATCCGCACCGAGAACCGCGGCCCGCAGCTGATCCTGTCGCGTACCGCGCCGGAAATGCTGATCGAGTTGTTCCGCATCGAAGTGCCGGAAATCGCTGAAGGCCTGATCGAAGTAATGGCTGCGTCCCGCGACCCGGGTTCGCGCGCCAAGATCGCGGTCCGCTCGAAAGACAAACGCATCGACCCGCAAGGCGCTTGCATCGGTATGCGCGGTTCGCGCGTCCAGGCAGTGTCGGGTGAGTTGGGCGGTGAGCGTGTGGACATCGTCCTGTGGGACGACAACCCGGCTCAGTTCGTAATCAACGCCATGTCCCCGGCTGAGGTTGCGGCAATTATCGTTGACGAAGATGCCCATGCAATGGACATCGCCGTCGGCGCAGACAATCTGGCTCAGGCCATCGGTCGCGGTGGTCAGAACGTGCGTCTGGCTAGCCAGTTGACTGGCTGGACCCTGAACGTGATGACCGAATCGGACATCCAGGCTAAGCAGCAAGCAGAAACCGGCGACATCCTGCGCAACTTCATCGACGAGCTGGAAGTCGACGAAGACCTGGCACAGGTGCTGGTAGATGAAGGCTTCACCAGCCTGGAAGAGATTGCCTACGTACCGTTGGAAGAAATGCTCAACATCGACGGCTTTGACGAAGAAACCGTCAACGAGCTTCGCGCTCGCGCCAAGGATCGTTTGTTGACCAAAGCCATCGCTACTGAGGAAAAGCTGGCAGACGCCCATCCGGCCGAAGACCTGCTCTCGCTTGAGGGTATGGACAAGGATTTGGCGATGGAACTGGCGGTGCGCGGCGTAATTACCCGCGAAGACCTGGCCGAGCAGTCTATTGACGATCTGCTCGACATCGACGGCATTGACGATGATCGTGCCGGCAAGTTGATCATGGCCGCCCGAGCCCACTGGTTCGAGTAATTAGGCGCGGCCTGAGGAGAGAAGTGCATGACGCAAGTCACGGTGAAACAACTGGCCGATGAGGTCAAAACACCGGTAGAGCGCCTGTTGCAGCAGATGCGTGAGGCAGGTCTGCCGCACACCGCCGCCGATGAAGGTGTGAGCGATAGTGAGAAGCAGTCTTTGCTGACTCACTTGAAGAGCAGCCACAAGGCGAAAGTGGAAGAACCGCGCAAGATTACATTGCAGCGCAAAACCACCAGCACCCTGCGTGTTGCTGGCAGCAAAAGCATCAGCGTTGAAGTACGCAAGAAGAAAGTCTTCGTACAGCGCAGCCCGGAAGAAATCGAAGCCGAGCGCAAACGCGAACTGGAAGAACGTCGCGCAGTAGAAAATGCTGCTCGTCAGAAGGCTGAAGAAGAAGCCAAGCGTCGCGCCGAAGAAGAAGCGCGTCGCCAGCCTGCTGCTGCGCAAAACGCTACTAATGACGCCGTTGCAGCGCCTGCTGCAGTTGCCGAACCAGTACGCGAAAGCGCGCCGGTTGTAGCTGCTGCTCCAGCACCGTCTGCAGACGTTCGCAACAAGCAGAACGAACAGCGCCGTCCGGACAAACCACGTGCCGACGATAACAATCGTCGTGGCAGTGGCGATGGTGAGCGCAAAAACGCTCCACATCGTGCTTCGGTCAAAGAGAAAGCGCCTGCTCCACGTGTTGCGCCACGTACTACCGACGAAGAAAGCGATGGCTTCCGTCGTGGTGGTCGCGGCAAGGCCAAGCTGAAGAAACGCAACGCTCACGGTTTCCAGAACCCAACCGGTCCTGTCGTGCGTGATGTGCAGATCGGCGAGACCATCACTGTTGGCGATCTCGCCCAGCAGATGTCGGTCAAGGCAGCTGAAATCATCAAGTTCATGTTCAAACTGGGTACTCCAGCGACCATCAACCAGGTACTGGATCAGGAAACTGCCCAACTGGTTGCTGAAGAGCTGGGCCACAAAGTGACCCTGGTCAGTGACACCGCCCTGGAAGATTCCCTGGCCGAGTCCCTGAAGTTTGAAGGTGAATCGTTCTCCCGTGCTCCGGTCGTGACCGTCATGGGCCACGTTGACCACGGTAAGACCTCGCTGCTCGACTACATCCGTCGTGCCAAGGTAGCTGCTGGCGAAGCCGGCGGTATCACCCAGCACATCGGTGCGTACCACGTTGAAACTGATCGCGGCATGGTCACTTTCCTCGATACCCCGGGTCACGCTGCGTTTACCGCAATGCGTGCCCGTGGTGCCAAGGCGACTGACATCGTGATCCTGGTCGTTGCAGCGGACGACGGCGTGATGCCGCAGACCGTTGAAGCTGTCCAGCACGCCAAGGCTGCCGGTGTTCCGTTGGTTGTTGCAGTGAACAAAATCGACAAGCCGGGCGCCGATCTCGATCGCATCCGTAGCGAACTGTCGGTTCACGGCGTGACCTCGGAAGAGTGGGGCGGCGACACCCCGTTCGTATCGGTTTCGGCGAAAGTCGGTACCGGCGTGGACGAGTTGCTCGAAGCTGTTCTGCTGCAAGCCGAAGTTCTGGAACTGAAAGCAACTCCGTCGGCTCCTGGCCGTGGCGTTGTGGTTGAATCGCGTCTCGACAAAGGTCGTGGCCCGGTTGCTACCGTTCTGGTTCAAGACGGTACCCTGCGCCAAGGCGACATGGTGCTGGTCGGTTCGAACTATGGCCGTGTACGTGCCATGCTCGACGAGAACGGCAAGCCGATCAAGGAAGCCGGTCCTTCCATCCCTGTCGAGATTCTCGGCCTGGACGGTACCCCGGACGCTGGCGACGAGATGAGCGTGCTGTCAGACGAGAAGAAAGCCCGTGAAGTGGCTCTGTTCCGTCAAGGCAAGTTCCGCGAAGTCAAACTGGCTCGCGCTCACGCCGGTAAGCTGGAAAACATCTTCGAAAACATGGGCCAGGCAGAGAAGAAGACGCTCAACATCGTCCTCAAATCTGACGTCCGTGGTTCCCTCGAAGCGTTGAACGGCGCCTTGAATGGCCTGGGTAACGACGAAGTGCAAGTGCGTGTTGTCGGTGGCGGTGTCGGTGGTATCACCGAATCCGACGCCAACCTGGCACTGGCCTCCAATGCTGTACTGTTCGGCTTCAACGTGCGTGCCGATGCTGGCGCTCGCAAGATCGTCGAGCAGGAAGGTCTGGATATGCGTTACTACAACGTGATCTACGACATCATCGAAGACGTCAAGAAAGCCCTCACCGGTATGCTGGGCAGCGATGTTCGCGAGAACATCCTGGGTACTGCTGAAGTGCGTGACGTGTTCCGTTCGCCGAAGTTTGGCGCGATCGCCGGTTGCATGGTTATCGAAGGTGTTGTTCACCGTAACCGTCCAATCCGTGTACTGCGTGAAGACATCGTTATCTTCGAAGGCGAGCTGGAATCCCTGCGCCGCTTCAAGGATGACGCTTCCGAAGTACGTGCCGGCATGGAATGCGGTATCGGTGTGAAGAGCTACAACGACGTCAAAGTCGGTGACAAGATCGAAGTCTTCGAGAAGGTTCAGGTTGCTCGCAGCCTCTAACTCGCGCACTTCAAGGGCCACGCCAAGCCGCCGCATGCAGATGCGCGGCACAGCGTCAGGACTCTAAACGCAACGCCCGGTCTGGCTTTTGTCAGGCCGGGCGTTTGCCGCTTTCAGACCCCTCGGGTTTCACCGTGGGGCAGTAACAGGTAACAAGACATGGCAAAAGAATACAGCCGTACCCAGCGTATCGGCGATCAGATGCAGCGTGAGCTGGCCCAGCTGATCCGTCGTGAAGTAAAAGACCCGCGCGTCGGCCTGGTCACCATTACCGCTGTTGAAGTCAGCCGTGACGTCGGTCACGCCAAGATCTTCATCACCGTGATGGGCCAGGACAACGCCGAAGACATTGCGCAAAGCATCAAGGTGCTCAACTCCGCCGCCGGTTTCCTGCGTATGCAGCTGGCTCGCGAAATGAAGTTGCGCAGCGTTCCTCAGCTGCACTTCCACTATGACGAAAGCGTCGTGCGTGGCGCGCACCTGTCGGCCCTGATCGAGCGTGCGGTGGCTGAAGACAATCAGCACCCGGTAGCGGCTGAACCCGAAGACGCCAAGGAGTAATCGGTGGCTCAGGTCAAACGTATCCGTCGTAACGTCAGCGGTATCATTCTGCTCGACAAGCCGTTGGGATTTACCTCCAACGCCGCGTTGCAGAAGGTTCGCTGGTTGCTGAACGCCGAGAAGGCCGGTCACACCGGCAGTCTCGATCCGCTGGCCACCGGCGTGTTGCCGTTGTGCTTCGGTGAGGCCACCAAGTTCTCGCAATACCTGCTCGATTCCGACAAGGGTTACGAAACCCTGGCGCAACTGGGCAAGACCACCACCACGGCAGATGCCGAGGGTGAAGTTTTGCAGGAACGCCCGGTGACCGTTGGTCGCGTCGATGTCGAAGCTGTATTGCCGAAATTTCGTGGGCAAATCAGTCAGATACCGCCGATGTACTCGGCGCTCAAGCGTGATGGCCAACCGCTGTACAAGCTGGCGCGTGCAGGCGAAGTAGTGGAGCGTGAACCGCGTTCTGTTACTATTGCGCGCTTGGAATTGCTCGTGTTTGAGGGTGATACTGCGCGGCTTGCGGTGGATTGCAGCAAAGGCACTTATATCCGCACCCTGGTGGAGGATATCGGTGAGCAACTCGGTTGTGGCGCTTACGTGGCTGAATTGCGACGTACCCAGGCCGGGCCTTTCACGCTGGCGCAGACGGTCACGCTTGAAGAGTTGGAAGCGGTACATGCCGAAGGCGGCAACGAAGCGGTAGACCGCTTCCTGATGCCATCGGACAGCGGCCTGCTGGATTGGCCGTTGCTGCACTTCTCGGAAGCGAGCGCGTTCTACTGGCTCAACGGTCAGCCGGTACGTGCCCCGGATGCTCCGAAATTCGGCATGGTGCGAGTACAGGATCACAATGGTCGCTTCATCGGCATCGGTGAAGTGAGCGAAGACGGGCGCATCGCGCCACGTCGACTGATTCGGTCAGAATGACCGAACGAGGGTGGCTGTTAACAGGCACGGTCACTACTCATTTTTAGATACAGGGATTTGTCCCTGGCCTGTTGAAGCTGTTTCTTTGAAACAGTTTCCTGATAAAAGGATTGCCTCATGGCTCTCGACGTTCAAGAAAAAGCTCAAATCGTTGCTGACTACCAGCAAGCTGTTGGTGACACTGGTTCGCCAGAAGTGCAAGTTGCACTGCTGACCCACAACATCAACAAGCTGCAAGGTCACTTCAAGGCCAACGGTAAAGATCACCACTCCCGTCGTGGTCTGATCCGCATGGTTAACCAGCGTCGTAAGCTGCTGGACTACCTGAAAGGCAAGGATCTGGGTCGTTACCAGGCTCTGATCGGTCGCCTGGGTCTGCGTCGCTAATAAGCGATTGCGCTAGAGGTTGGTTGTCTGTCGTACGTCAGTGGGTTTCCCGCTGGCGTATGGCAGGCTCCCAGCCTCAAGTTTTATCTGGATACACGTTTTACCCTGGACAGCGGTTGGGCCGACTCCCGACATTGCCCAAGAATTTCGCAAGAAGACAAGTTCCCCAAGAGCCACAAAAGAAGGTAGGACACCGTGAACCCGGTAATCAAAAAATTCCAGTTCGGTCAGTCGACCGTTACCCTCGAGACTGGCCGTATCGCCCGTCAGGCCTCCGGCGCAGTATTGGTCACCGTTGACGACGACGTCAGCGTATTGGTGACTGTAGTCGGTGCCAAGCAAGCCGATCCAGGCAAGGGCTTCTTCCCTCTGTCCGTTCACTACCAGGAAAAGACTTACGCTGCCGGTAAGATCCCTGGCGGTTTCTTCAAGCGCGAAGGCCGTCCTTCCGAGAAAGAAACCCTGACTTCCCGACTGATCGACCGTCCGATCCGTCCGCTGTTCCCTGAAGGCTTCATGAACGAAGTGCAGGTTGTCTGCACCGTCGTTTCCACCAGCAAGAAGACCGATCCGGACATCGCTGCGATGATCGGTACCTCGGCTGCGCTGGCCATCTCCGGCATTCCTTTCGATGGCCCGATCGGCGCTGCCCGCGTTGCGTTCCACGAAAGCACCGGCTACCTGCTGAACCCGACTTACGAACAACAGAAAGCTTCGAGCCTGGACATGGTCGTTGCCGGTACTTCGGAAGCCGTTCTGATGGTTGAATCGGAAGCCAAAGAGCTGACCGAAGACCAGATGCTGGGCGCTGTATTGTTTGCTCACGACGAGTTCCAGGTTGTGATCAACGCCGTTAAAGAACTGGCTGCCGAAGCTGCCAAACCGACCTGGACCTGGGCTCCTCAGCCAGAAGCCACCGCTCTGCTGGGCGCTATCCGTGCCGAGTTCGGCGACGCGATCTCCCAGGCTTACACCATCACCATCAAGGCCGACCGTTACGCTCGTCTGGGCGAACTGAAAGACCAGATTGTGGCCAAGCTGTCCGGTGAAGAAGGTCAGCCTTCGTCCAGCGAAGTCAAAGCTGCTTTCGGCGAAATCGAATACCGCACCGTTCGCGAAAACATCGTAAACGGCAAGCCACGTATCGACGGCCGCGACACTAAGACCGTACGTCCTTTGAACATCGAAGTCGGTGTTCTGCCAAAGACCCACGGTTCGGCACTGTTCACCCGTGGCGAAACCCAGGCTCTGGTCGTTGCAACACTGGGCACCGCCCGTGATGCACAGCTGCTGGACACCCTGGAAGGCGAGAAAAAAGACCCGTTCATGCTGCACTACAACTTCCCTCCGTTCTCGGTAGGTGAGTGTGGTCGCATGGGTGGCGCTGGTCGTCGCGAAATCGGTCACGGCCGTCTGGCCCGTCGTTCGATTGCAGCCATGCTGCCAGCTGCCGACGTGTTCCCGTACACCATCCGTGTTGTATCGGAAATCACCGAGTCCAACGGTTCGAGCTCCATGGCTTCGGTCTGCGGCGCTTCCCTGGCCCTGATGGATGCCGGCGTTCCGATGAAAGCACCGGTTGCCGGTATCGCCATGGGTCTGGTTAAAGAAGGCGAGAAGTTCGCCATCCTGACCGACATCCTGGGTGACGAAGACCACCTTGGCGACATGGACTTCAAGGTAGCCGGTACCGCCAAAGGTGTTACCGCGCTGCAGATGGACATCAAGATCAAGGGCATCACCGAAGAAATCATGGAGATCGCTCTGGGCCAAGCCCTGGAAGCGCGCCTGAACATCCTCGGTCAGATGAACCAGATCATTGGCCAGTCGCGTACCGAGCTGTCGGAAAACGCTCCGACCATGATCGCGATGAAAATCGACACCGACAAAATCCGTGATGTCATCGGTAAAGGCGGCGCGACCATTCGTGCGATCTGTGAAGAGACCAAGGCTTCGATCGACATCGAAGACGACGGCTCGATCAAGATCTTCGGCGAAACCAAGGAAGCGGCTGAAGCAGCACGTCAGCGCGTTCTGGGCATCACCGCAGAAGCCGAGATCGGCAAAATCTACGTCGGTAAGGTTGAGCGCATCGTCGACTTCGGCGCATTCGTCAACATCCTGCCGGGCAAGGACGGGCTGGTTCACATCTCCATGTTGAGCGACGCTCGCGTTGAGAAAGTGACCGACATCCTGAAAGAAGGTCAGGAAGTGGAAGTACTGGTACTGGACGTGGACAACCGCGGCCGTATCAAGCTGTCCATCAAAGACGTAGCAGCGGCCAAGGCGTCGGGCGTTTAATCACCCCCGCCTGATCGTTTCAACGTTAAAAAAAATGCCCCGCAGTGAAAGCTGCGGGGCATTTTTTTATGGGTTAACCAGTCTTTAAGAGCTTCCCTGCTCTGAAGTCACGGCAATATTTTAGCGGTTTAAACCCCCACTTGGGGCGAGGGCTGCGTGATCTGTAAAACCTTGCGTCCTTTGTAGTAGGCAAGTACTTTTTTACCAAGCTTTATACCCTGTAGCTCTACGAGCTTGTGCATCAAGTAACACGTCGCAATGAGCAAGATAAATATCTGCAAGTTTTTCGGTACTGCTTTTATTCCCCAGCTGTCAACGCAAACGGAGAAGTACAGCCAGATCCAGTTGTGGAACAGGTATACGGAATAAGTTAAATCGGATGCAGTGCGCAGCAGTCTTCCGTCCGGAAGTTTTCGCCCCAGCATCCAGAAACCAACAAATATCCCCAATGCCAAGATCGCAAAGTGACTCTGCGACCAGACCGGGTGGAGTTTTGTCAGCAGAGCGAGGAAAGCCACCATCATCAAGCCGATTGCGCAAAAGCATATCGTTTTGTCAGCGTTACCCGATTCGGCGAGGTAAAGCAGCGATCCCATGAGGAGGAATGGGGCATACAGCGTGAAGTAGCCATGAATCCAGACTTCAGGCCCGGGAATTTGAGGGAGCAGGAAAAGCACCACTGCGGTGCCGAGCAGGACAGCGGGCATCCACTTCTGATGACGAAATGCCCCGACGGCCTTCAGCAGTGCCATAAACGCATAAAACATTATTTCTATTCTCAGCGTCCATTCGACACCCGCAAGGGCATGGGGTGTTTGAAAGAAGTCGCCGATCAATAACAGTCTTGGTATCCAGACGCTTAACGGCGCAAAGGGGGCGTTATTGAGGTGGTTCCACATCAGGGCTTCTAACAACAAGGCCACGATATACAGCGGGTATATTCGGAAGGCTCGCTTTATCAGGAACTCAACGGGCGATTCCATTTGAAGCACATGGGTAATGATGTAGCCAGACGTTAAGAAAAACACCACTACTCCGGCGGCGCCTCCATAACAGAAGGGATAAACAAGTTCTGCCACCAATCGAAGTGTCGCATGGTTTGAAGTGTCAGAAATGAAAGCAAGAAGTTGATCAGACAGTTTGTGTCCGATCAAAACGCTGACAAAAGCGAATACGCGCATGTAATCGAGGAAGACAATGCGCCCCGTGATTTTTGCAGACATTTCTGGCACCCGATGCTGAAGGATAATGGCTCAAGGCCGCAATTCTACAGGCCAATATTCACGGTGTCGTCGGTGTCCCGAGGAAAAAGTGGCGGGTTAACTGAACGTTATCGATGCATACGAGGCTATTGATCGTGGCGCGGGCAGGTTGGAAGCATCTGTTCCTTTTTTCGCGTCTTGAGGCGGTGACTCAACAAATCCTGCCCATGGGCGTTTTTCAGCAGGTTGCCGGTCTACTGCCTCGATGCTAGGTTTAGCTGATAGCCGGTGTAGCTCAGTCGGTAGAGCAGCGCACTCGTAACGCGAAGGTCGCAGGTTCGATTCCTGTCTCCGGCACCATATTGAGTTTTCGTAGGCGCGCACTGATCGTGTAGATGGGTTTTTACGAAGGGCATTGATACCATGCGCCCAACCCATCGTATAAGTAGGCTTCTGTGAGTAAGCAAAGTGGAATGGTGCGCGTCGAGCATTTGGACGGGCTGCGCGGACTGGCTGCGCTGCTTGTTGTCGTCACCCATTACGTCCAGACTTTTGTCCCTGGGGTATTTAACCCTGAACCCACCATCCAGCACGGGTATGAAGTCTTATTTGCGACTACGCCGCTCAATATCATTTTGAATGGCCACTTCTGGGTGGCGGTTTTTTTCGTATTGAGTGGGTACGTGTTGAGTTTGCCGGGTCAGACAAATCCATCTACCCGATGGGCCGTCAGCGCTGCGGCCAAGCGCTTCCCACGATTAATGCTACCGGCCTTTGCCTCAGCTGTATTTGCCTGGGTGGTGGGGGCGCTGACGCAAGGAAAATATCTGGCGGTGGTGTATCCGACGACCTTGTCGCTGATGACAAACCAGTACGCCGACGTTGGTTCTTTCTGGTCAACCGTGTTGCGCGATGGCATCGGCTTCTTCTACATCGGCTATAGCCCCATCAACCCGGTGCTCTGGACGCTGAGTATTGAACTGATAGGTTCTTTGTTCGTCATTGCAATCGTATGGCTTATTCCTGAGTTCAAGCGGAGGTGCCTCGCCTGTCTCGTTGTCGTTGTACTGGTGGCTGGTCATTATTGGTTCCCGGCGTTTGCGCTGGGAATAATTGCCGGTGAAATCATGGCCAGATTTACATTTTTTGGTCCCCTCAAAGCATTGGCAATATTGGTCTCTGTGGTGCTGGCGTTATGGATGGGGTCTTACCCCTATTACGGCATCATGGACGGCGTGTGGGGTTATCTGCCTGTCGTTCCGGGAAACAATTTCGACTTCTATTCAAGCATGGGGGCATTTTTTGCTGTCATGGCCGTTAGTATTTCACTGACAGCCAAGTCGGTACTCAGCAGCAGAGTGTTTCGCTACCTGGGCGACATATCCTTTGCTGTCTATCTGATTCACTTTCCACTGCTGACGTGCATTGCGACCTATTTTGTGCACGTTGCCCTGCAGTACTTTTCCTACTGGAATGCCCTTATGGTCGCATTGGTTCCCAGCATGGCTATCGTTTGGCTATCTGCCGAGGTATTCCGCAAGGCTGTCGATCTCCCTTCCATACGGATGTCGAGATGGGTCGGCAAAAAGGTTTCCAATGCGTATCTGATGATTAATCAGAAGGCCCCTGATGCGCTCGGCCGCCCGCTGGATAGCTAACGAGAATGTGAGAATCGTCGGGGATTGGGGTGACGAAGTACGATGTACTCGCCACCCCGTCCCGGATTACTTCACTTTTCTGCTCAGATCTTCCACGGTGCGTTTGAGCTGATCCAGTTGATTGTCCTGGTCGCTGACTTCCCGCTTGAGGCTGGACAGATCGCTGGAGCTCGAGCTGGAACTCGATCCGGCGCTGCGCTTGAGGTCTTCCACCTGACTGGCAAGCCTTTTCAGGTCGTTGTCCTGTTGGTTGACGGTACGCTTCAGGTCGCTCACTTCGCTGGAACTGGAATTCGAACTGGAGCTCGAACCGCTGCTGCGTTTGAGATCGTCCATCTGACTGGCGAGCTTTTTCAGGTTGTTGTCCTGTTCGCTGACCGTGCGCTTGAGATCGCTGACTTCGCTGGAACTGGAGCTGGAATTCGAGGTGCTATTGCGTTTAAGTTCGTCCACGGCCTTGGCGAGGTTTACCAAACCGGTGTTCTGATCACTGACCGTGCGTTTGAGGTCATTGACTTCGCCGGCGCTGGAGCTGGAACTCGAGCCGCTGTTGCGTTTGAACTCGTCCATGGCTTTGGCGAGGTTTTTCAGCGCCGTTTCCTGGTCACTGACGGTGCGCTTGAGTTTGTCCAATTCGCCGGCATTCGAGCTTGAACTGGAACCCGTGTCCTTTTTGAGCTCTTCGATGAGTCGCGTCTGTGCATTGACGGTTTTCTTCAGCTCTTCCAGATCTGCCGTATCGGTTTTGACCATTTTTTGTAATTTTTCTACGTCTTCGATACTGATACCGGATTTGACCATCACGTCTGTGCCGTAATAGTTGTGGAAAACCAGGATTTTATCGGAAGAGTTTGCGCTGTCGGATTTGTACTCAAGGCCCGCTTCAGCCGAATCGGGCAGTATCAGGCCGCCGAAAAGAAGGGCAGCCATGCCGGTTGCTAATAGAGTAGACGGAAGCTTTGAAAAATTGTGCATCACCGGGTTCCTTGTGAAGTGCCTAGATGGCACATCGCTATGACTTTACCTTTTGAACGTTGTTCCTGGGTAGCAAGGGAAAATTTTCAGAAAGCCCGATCAACGGTTTTTTTGTAGATTTGATGTAAAAGTCCATATAAATCGTCGACCAAACGTCCTATATTCGGACGTTGAACACGCACCACTTTGCAGTTTTCAGATGATCCCCGAATGGTTCTGAAGGCCAGACAAACCGGGCTTCAAACGGTTTTTTGCGTCAGAGAGATCCTTGATGATCCAGATCCATCTTCCATTCCCCAGATCAGCGAGAACGCCATGACCGTTAAAGAATTGAGTCAAGAAGCCAGACACGAAGAAGCGCTTAAAAAGTATCTGCTGGAGTCGCCCCAGCTAGCCGAAGAGATCAAGGACCTGCCAGCCGACGATCAGAAAGACCAGATCCAGTGGGCGTTCGAGGATGAGGCGGAATCCCAGGGCTTGCAGCCGTGGGAGCTGACGCTCAAGTACACCTCGACCCCTGAAGAGTTCGAGGCTGCGCGCCTGGTGCTGCACAAGGAGGCGGCCGAGGTATTGGGCGTCGAGTGGGAAGAGTACTGCGAGATGAACAATCTGGTGGTCTGACAAAAACGCCAGCCTCAATGAGGCTGGCGTTTTTTCATGCTCAGAGGCTCAGACGCATCGACAGGTCGACAGCCTTCACATCCTTGGTCATTGCACCAATCGAGATGTAATCCACGCCGGTTTCGGCGATCGGCAGCAGCGTGCTTTCGTTGATGCCGCCGCTGGCTTCCAGTTTCGCTTTGCCTGCGTTCAGGCGCACCGCTTCACGCATGTCATCCAGGCTCAGCTCGTCGAGCATGATGATGTCTGCGCCCGCCGCCAGGGCTTCTTTCAATTCCGCCAGGTTCTCCACTTCAATCTCGACCGGCTTGCCCGGGGCGATCTTGTGCGCAGCGTTAATGGCTTCAGGAATGCCACCGCAGGCGGCGATGTGGTTTTCCTTGATCAGGAAGGCGTCGTAAAGGCCGATGCGGTGGTTGTGGCAACCGCCGCAGGTCACGGCGTACTTCTGCGCCAGACGCAGCCCCGGCAGGGTTTTACGGGTGTCGAGCAACTTCACCTGAGTCTCGGCGACAAAGTCCGCCAGGTATTGCGCACGAGTGGCCACGCCCGAGAGCATTTGCATGAAGTTCAGCGCACAACGTTCGCCAGTCAGCAACGAGCGGGCCGGGCCTTCGAGGTGGAACAGCGCCTGATTGGGTTTCACCCGTTCGCCGTCGCGCACCTGCCAGTGCACCGCGACCCGTGGATCGAGCTGCCGGAAAACGGCATCGACCCACGCGGTGCCGGCGATGACTGCGGCGTCGCGGGTGATGATGGTGGCTTTGGCCAGGCGTTCGGCCGGGATCAGTTGCGCGGTGATGTCGCCGCTGCCGATGTCTTCGAGCAACGCACGGCGCACGTTGGCTTCGATTTCGGCGGTCAAATCGGCGAGACGTAGATTCGGCATAACGGGCTCCACAAACAAAGTGGCCCGATTATAGGGCCATGGCGCAAGGCAACCCAAGGCATCAGAGGCGTTCCCGTCGCATGCAAACCTGCATTTGGTCGATTCCCTTGAATCATCGGCAGTAAGTCAGCGTCTTCCCTACGCGTCTATTTCAAGGCGAAACGCAGAGTCTGCTGGCACACAGGGACTCTTTTACAAGATAATCCGCCTTGCTTTTGACGTCATGGGTTTGACGTGGTCTTGGGTGCACGATTATTCGCAGAATCACCGCTTCAGGAGGCTTGGATGCACAACGACGGGAATGTAGTGCCTTTGCGCAAGGCGACTACCGATCAGGCGATGCAGTCGCCGCTCGCCCGCTTGCCTGTGATTCTGCTTCAGGTTCGCGACAAGGCCACTCAACAGCTCAGGCATGGTTTGCAGGACCTGTTTGATAACGCCGACGACACGCTGTTCGAAATGGCCGACCGGGCCCGCAATGACGTCGAGCAGAACCTCTTCTTCGAAGCCATGCGCGATTTGCGACTGAAGCGAAAAAGCATCGAGCGCGGTTTCCTCGAACAATTCTTCGAGGCATTCGTCAGCCTCTCGCAGTTTGAAAGCACCCTGGCTGCCACTCAGGCATTGGCGTCCGATGCGGGTGCATTGCCCAATGATGATCTGGAACGCAGTGTTGCGGTGGACGCCATGGTCAGCAAAGTGCTGAACCGCGACGGTTTCGCCCTTGACCAACTGACGGCCCGACTCAGTGCTCTGCTGGGCAGGGCGCTGGACGAACAGCACAACCCGTTGGGGCCGGAGCGGCTCTGTGAGTATTTCTTGCAGGCCTGGCGCAACCTGGGGGTGGAGATCAAGGTCAAGCTGATCATCCTCAAGCTGTTCGACCGCTACGTGCTCAGCAACGCTGATCAGCTGTATGCCGAAGCCAATCAGCTGCTCATCGCTACCGGTGTGTTGCCTGATCTCAAGCCCGCTCCCACGCGGCGTGCCACCGATCATGCGGCCGCCAGCGCCCATGCCGAACCTGTCGAAGTCGGCATCCACACACCGATCGACGAAGGCGTGCAGGAAGTCTTCGCCGCTTTGCAGGAACTGTTACTGCACGTGCGCGGCAGCGTCGCACCCACCCTCGAGGCGAGTGCCCAGACTCAGCCCATTTCCACCCGCGACCTGATGCGCCTGCTCTCGCACTTACAGCAATACGTGCCCGCGCTGGCAACCCAGGACGACTTCGACCTGCGTAACCAGCTCGAACAATTGCTGACCCGGGTCAGCGTCAAAAGCGGCAAGTCGCGTGTCGTCGGCGTGGCTGACGAAGACGTGATCAACCTGATCGCGATGCTGTTCGAATGCATCCTCGATGACCGCAACCTGCCGGATTCTCTCAAGGCGCTGATTGGCCGATTGCAGATCCCGATGCTCAAGGTCGCGGTGCTCGACAAGAGCTTCTTCAGTCGCGCCAGCCACCCGGCCCGGCGTCTGCTCAACGAGATCGCCGCTGCCGCCATGGGGTGGGGCGAGTGCGATAACCACCAGCGTGACAGCCTCTATCTGCGCATCGAGCAAGTGGTGCAGCGGCTGTTGAATGACTTTGTTGACGATCCGGCGATCTTCTCCGAGTTGCTCGCGGATTTTCTCGCCTTCACCGGTGATGAGCGCCGTCGCAGTGAACTGCTGGAGCAGCGCACCCGTGACGCCGAAGAAGGCCGCGCCAGGACTGAGCTGGCTCGCCAGCGTGTCGAGCAGGCGCTGAATCAGGCGCTGTTGGGAAAAATGCTGCCCCAAGGTGTGGTGGTTTTTGTTCAGGACGCCTGGAGCAAAGTGCTGCTGTTGACCTGCCTCAAGCATGGTGATGCGTCGGCGCAATGGCATGCCGATGTGCAGGTCATGGAGCAATTGATCTGGAGCGTGCAGCGCCATGACGAGCCCGATGCAAGCCTGCGTTTGTTGGCGCTGGTGCCAGGCTTGCTGAAGTCCTTGCGCGACGGGCTGAGCAGCTCGGCCTTCGATCCATTCGCGACCAGTGAGTTTTTCAGTGAGCTGGAAACCTTGCACCTGCAACTGTTCGAGCGCCCGGGCCAGGCCGTTGAACAACCCGTCGAGCCGCCGGTAATGGTCGAAGTGCTGCAGGAAATCGTGCTGCGAACCGCCGACGAGGGCCCGGCGGATGAGGTGTCGGTGCGGTTGCCGGTGGACGATGCCGGTTTGCTTCAGGTCGATCAATTGCGCATCGGCAGTTGGGTCGAGTTCCAGGAAGACGATGAAAACACCCTGCGTTGCAAACTGGCGGCGATCATCGAGGCCACCGGGAAATACATCTTCGTCGACCGCACCGGAATGAAAGTGCTGGAGCGCAGCCGCACCGGTCTGGCCCTGGAGTTTCGCCGTGGCGCGGTGCGGGCGCTGGACGATACCTTGCTGTTCGACCGGGCCCTGGAGTCAGTGCTTGGCAATCTGCGGCGTCTCAATCGCGGCAAGTGATCGCGCCCCGAGGGTCTATCGCGGCATACTGGGCGCCAACACAGTCGTCGTTGAAGGAACCTGTATGCAGTTGGACCCCGCGAGCGGTTGGTGTCAGGGCGTGCATGTCTGCCCGTCGCCCAACTTCAATGCGCGCCCCTCGGGCGAAATTTCCCTGCTGGTGATCCACAACATCAGCCTGCCGCCAGCACAGTTCGCCACCGGCAAGGTGCAGGAATTTTTCCAGAATCGTCTGGATGTCACGGAGCATCCCTACTTTGAGGGGATTGCTGGTCTGCGGGTGTCTGCGCACTTTCTGATCGAACGTGACGGCACCGTCACTCAGTTTGTCTCTTGTCTGGAGCGCGCCTGGCACGCCGGCGTCTCGAGTTTCGAGGGGCGGGAAACCTGTAACGATTTTTCCGTGGGTATCGAGCTTGAAGGCACGGATGATCTGCCGTTCACCGACGCCCAGTATCACGCGTTGACCACGCTGACCCTACAGCTGCAAAACACCTTTACGGCGATCACCGCGCAACGGATCTGCGGGCACAGCGACATCGCACCGGGACGCAAGACGGATCCGGGACCTGCGTTCGACTGGGCACGCTATCGCGCCGCCCTGGCAAAAGCCGCTTTGGAACAAGAGGAACAACAATGAGTTTTCTGGTGTTGCTGTTGGCTGTCTGGATCGAGAAGTTCTCGGCCCTGCGCCATCGGGTCCAGCGTGATGGCGGTTGGGTGCGTGAGCTGAACAAGCTTGAAGTCAGCCCGCGCCTGATCGATCGGCCATGGCTGATATTAGTGGTGCTGGTGTTGCTGCCGGTGGCGCTGCTGGGTTTGTTGCTGGTGGTGCTGGAACCGGTGGCCTACGGGTTGCTGGCGTTGCCGGTGCACCTGCTGGTGGTGATTTACAGCCTGGGCCGCGGCGATTTGCTGGCCGGCCTCGGGCCGTTTCGCGATGCCTGGCGCCGGGAAGACCTGCAGGCGGCTGCCCATGTGGCGAAGCGCGACCTGGAAATCTGCGCCGATAGCGGCGAGCAACTGCTTGAGCGGGTCGAAGGTCATTTGCTGTGGGAGGCTTACCAGAGCTTTTTCGCAGTGATTTTCTGGTACTTCGTGCTGGGCCCGGTCGCAGCCCTGAGCTACCGACTGCTGGCGTTGGCCGAAGAGCACGGGCAGAACCCGGCCGTGGTCGAACGCGCTGCACAATTGCGTCATGCGTTCGATTGGGTGCCGGTGCGCCTGTTGGCGGCCAGTTTCGCGCTGGTCGGAAACTTTGTGGCGGTGAGCCGGGTGATGTTGCATGAACTGCTGAACTGGAACATCAGCGCCGCTCAGCTGATCGAGAAAGTCGGGCTGGTGGCCGGTGAAATTCCTGCACCGGTCGTCGGACCGGATGGCATCAATAGCCTGGACCGGATCTGGGAGTTGCTGCTGCGTGCGGCGGTGCTCTGGTATGCAGGTTTTGCGTTGTGGACCGTCCTCCCTTAAACGCCTTCCCCACGAGCCGCTGGCGCAGCCTGCGCCAGCGGCTACAGGTACGCGCGTACCTCGTTAACCTTAAGTTACAAAACCCCCTGCCGATTTAAGCTATACAGAGTCAGCGCTAAATAGTGGCTATGTGCCGTCGATCCGCGCCTGCCAATAAAAATAAGAATCAAAAGGGAGACTTCCAGTGAAGAGCTTGCTCTATCCCGCCGTCGCGCTGATGAATCGCCTGAGCTTCGGCATGAAGTTCAGCCTGATCAGTGTGCTGTTCCTCGTGCCGATGCTGGTGACCAACTTCTATTTGGTTCGCGATTCCTATCGTGAATTCCAGGGCACCCAGGTCGAGCTGCAAAGCCTCGACCTGCTCGGCAGCAGCCTGACGCTGCGGCGTGATCTGGAAACCCTGAACAATCTGGTGCAGATCAACGTCACCCTCGGCCAGTCCGGCAAGGCCGGCAACGTCGAGACGAAGATCAGCACGCTGGAGCAAGGTGTTCTGGCCCGCCTGCAAGGGCTGACGGCGATGACCACGGACCCTGAGCAGATCACCGTTTTCGACGCCAAGCGCGATGAAATGATCGCCGGCTTCAAGGCCCAGCAGGCGGAAACCTCCCTGCAAAGTAAAAGTGCGCTGATCGGCAAATTGCTCGGCAATGCGCAGATTTTCAGCCAGATCATCGCCACTCAGGCCGGCCTGAGCCGCGACAGTCAAAGCGATATGCGCCAGCTCAGCGAACTCATTACCAACGTCACGCCACCGGTGACCCAGATCCTGGGCGACGGCCGGGCGATGGGTTCCTATTCGCTGGGGCAGGGTTTTCTGAATTCGTCGTCGAGCACACGATTCGATGAGCTGCTGGCACAAATCGAAAAGCTCCAGGGCGAATACGGTTTGAAGCTGAATGACGCATTGGGCTCCAGCAAGGCCGCGCGTGAAACCCTGGCGAGCCAGGCCGAAAGCAGCAAGGCCTCGCTGAAAAAGGCCAATGAACTGTTCGAAGAACAGGTGGTGATGGCCGACACCCTCGATGCGCCGTGGCAGGCTTTTTACGATCAGGTCACCAGTCTGATGGACCAGACCTACCAACTCAACGAGGCCACCCTGACCTTTCTCGGCACCCAGTTGCAGCAGCGACTGGATCAGAACCGCACCCACATGGTCATGCAGGCTGTGGCGCTGTCGGTGGTGTTTGTGTTGATTTTTTATCTCTACGGCGGCTTCTACGCCTCGACCCGTACCACCCTCAAACGCCTCGGCGCGACGCTGGATAAAGTCGCAGCGGGTGACATGACGGTGACCTTTCGCGCCGAAAGTCGTGATGAGTTGGGCGAGTTGGGCGAGGTGTTCAACGGCACCGTGAAGAAAATCCATGACCTGATCGAGCGCGTAGGCCAGACCGTCAATGAGGTCGAGCGCCAGGCAGGGCAGGTCGAGAGTGTTTCTGCGCAAAGCAACCAGGCGGTGGCGGGGCAGCGCTCGCAGATCGAGCAGGTCGCCACGGCCATGAACCAGATGTCGGCCACCTCACTTGAGGTGGCGCGCAGTGCCGCCGCGGCGGTCAGCAGCGCTCACAGCGTCAACGACGAGACCATCAGCGGTCGCGGCCTGGTGGCGTCCCAGCAGGGCAGCATCGCGCAACTGGCCAGTGAGATCGATCAGTCGGTGCGGGTGATCAATCAATTGGCCAGCGACAGCCAGTCCATCAGCCGCGTGCTGGAAGTCATCAAAAGCATCGCCGAGCAGACCAACTTGCTGGCGCTCAACGCCGCGATCGAAGCCGCACGGGCCGGTGAGCAGGGGCGTGGTTTTGCAGTGGTGGCCGATGAGGTCCGGACCCTGGCCAAGCGCACTCAGCAATCGACCGAAGAAATCGAGCAGATGATCACCAAGCTGCAAAGCGGTGTCGGCGCGGCGGTGAAAGCCATGGGCGTCAGCCACCAAGTGGCTGATGGCACCGTGGGGCAGTCGGAAAAGGTTCAACAAGCGCTGGAAAACATCCTCGGCGCCGTCGGAATGATCGTCGACCAGAACCAGCAGATCGCCGCAGCCGTGGAGCAGCAGACCGCGGTGGCCCACGACATCGACCAGAACATCGTCGAGATCAACCGCGCAGGTGAACGCACCGCCGAAGGTGCGCACCAGACCGAAGATGCCAGCCGCGCGTTGTCGGCCCAGGTGGTGGAACTGAAACACCTGATCAGCGCGTTCCGGGTCTGACAGCCCACAGGTTTTTGTGCAGGGTTGATTTACCAGTTGAACAACTCGCAGGCATTGGCCGTGCTCGCGACAGCCAATTGCTCAGGGCTGATCGCCATGATGCCGGCCAGTACCGAGCAGATCGCCGGCAAATGCGCCGGGCTGTTGCGCTGACCGGGAAACATGGCGGGCGCCATGTCCGGCGAGTCGGTTTCCAGCACCACTGAATCAAGCGGCAGCTCGGCGAGCACGCGGTGCATGCGCAACGCCTGCGGCCAGGTCGCGGCACCGCCCAGGCCCAGTTTGAAACCCAGCTTGATGTACTCGCGCGCCTCTTCCTTGCTGCCGGCGAAGGCATGAATGATGCCTGCGCGCTTCAATCGAAACCGTTTGAGCGTGGCAATCACCGCCGCATGGCTGCGCCGCACATGAATCAGCGCCGGAAGATTGAAGTCCACCGCCAGTTGCAGTTGCGCGTCAAACAACGCCTGCTGGCGTTCACGGTCGAGGGTTTCGATGAAGTAATCCAGACCGATCTCGCCCACGGCACACAATTGCCGATGACCCGCCAGGCGGGTCAGCCAATCACCAAGTGCGGTTAAATCTTCAGGACGATGCTGGTCCAGATACACCGGATGCAACCCGAACGCCGCATGCAGATCGGGATCGCTTAGCACCAGGTCCCAGACCCGCTGCCAATTGCCCTGATAAACCCCCAGCACCACCATCCGCCGCACCCCGAGGGCGCGGCTTTCGGCGAGCAGCGCCGTGCGGTCCTCGTCGAAGTCCGGAAAGTCCAGATGAGTGTGGCTGTCGATCAGCTCCACGGTTCAGTCCTGGCGTATACGCTGCTTGAAGGTCCGCGCGATGGCCTGCACGCCGGGTTGGTAATCGGACTGCTCGATGGCGGCCAGGGCCAATGCCAGAGCCTTGTCGGCAATCAACTGATGCTGCTGGGCCATGGCGTTGACCGGCAGCGGCAGGAAGTCCAGCAATTGCGTGTCGCCGAAGGTGCCGAGGCGCAGTGGACGGGTTTTCAGCGGGTAATCGTGCAACGCGTCGAACACGCCCTGAAGCAGCACGTAGGACGTGGTCACCAGTGCATCCGGCAAATGCCCCAGACGCTGAAGTAATTCTTCCATCAACTGCTTGCCGCACTCGCGGCTGAACGACTCGCCGTGCTCGATCAGCACTTCACCTTTGAACCCGGTCAACGCTTCCTTGAACCCGGCAGCACGTTCCTGGCTGATGCTCAGCTCTGGCCGTGCGCCGATCAGCGCGATTTGCGTGGGCAGCGGATCGAGCAGGCTGCGGGTCAGGTGCAGGCTGGCCTCGCGATCATCGCTGATCACCGAACAGAAATGCTCAGGCTCCATCACCCGGTCGATGGCGATGATCGGCATGCCCTTGGCTTGCAACTGACGATAACTGTCGTCACCGGCCGGCAGGCAGCTGGCGACGATCAACGCATCACAGCGCCGGGCGCGGAACAGTTGCAGCAGTTGCCGTTCGCTGTCCGGCGCATCGTCGGAGCTGGCGATCAGCAATTGATAACCGCGAGCACGGGCGCCTTGTTCCAGCAATTTGGCAATGCGCGCGTAACTGGGGTTTTCCAGGTCCGGCAGAATGAAGCCCAAGGTGCGGGTGTGCCGACTGCGCAGCCCGGCTGCCTGGGGATTGGGAGTAAAGCCATGTTGTTCGACGACCGCACGGACGCGCTCGACGGTGGCACTGCTGATGCGTTGCTGTTCGGCCTTGCCATTAATGACATAACTGGCGGTGGTAACGGACACACCGGCCAACTGTGCGATATCACTGAGTTTCAACTCGGGAGTTCCTTGTTTGTTCGAGCTTGCCCCGACATTTTCGCCAATCCTAACCGATTCCGGTCGATGACCATTGCCTGCACGCTTCCGACAAGTTGGACTTCAAGGATGGGACATAATCGAGTAACGTGCCAATCATTCTAGATTAAACGTTTCAGCAGGCGTATTTTCTACGTTATAAGCGCATTTGGCCGGTTCTGCCGCGAAACCGACAAAAGTGATGACTAAGCGCCTAAGCTGGAATCATTCAAAACAATACCTGGCGCCCACAGACGCCAAAAAGGAGAAAGCATGCTCGAGCTCACCATAGAGCAGATATCCATGGGCCAGTCGGCAGTGGATAAGTCCGAAGCGTTGCAGCTGCTGGCCGGGCACCTGGTCACCGATGGCCTGGTGGCCGAGGGTTATCTCGCCGGTTTGCAGGCGCGTGAAGCCCAGGGCTCGACCTTTCTCGGCCAAGGTATTGCCATCCCCCACGGTACGCCGGAAACCCGCGATCAAGTGTTTTCTACTGGCGTGCGACTGATGCAATTCCCCGAAGGCGTCGACTGGGGTGACGGCCAGATGGTTTACCTGGCGATCGGCATCGCCGCCAAATCCGATGAACACCTGCGATTGCTGCAACTGCTGACCCGCGCTCTCGGTGAAACCGACCTGGGCCAGGCCCTGCGTCGCGCCAGTTCCGCCGAAGCCTTGTTGAAACTGCTGCAAGGCGCGCCGCAGGAACTGGCACTGGATGCACAGATGATCGGCCTCGGTGTTTCCGCCGACGACTTCGAAGAACTGGTGTGGCGCGGTGCGCGTTTGCTGCGCCAGGCGGATTGCGTGAGCAACGGTTTCTCCGCCGTGTTGCAGCAAGTCGAAGCGCTGCCGCTGGGCGATGGCCTGTGGTGGTTGCACAGCGAACAAACGGTCAAGCGTCCGGGCCTGGCCTTCGTCACGCCGGACAAACCCATGCGCTACCTCGGTCAGCCGCTCAGTGGCCTGTTCTGCCTGGCCAGCCTTGGCGAGGCGCATCAGGCTTTGCTCGAACGCCTGTGCGCGCTGTTGATCGAAGGTCGTGGCCACGAATTGGGCCGCGCCACCAACAGTCGGAAAGTCCTCGAAGTGCTGGGCGGTGAGCTGCCGGCGGACTGGCCGAGCGCGCGCATTGCCTTGGCCAACGCCCACGGTTTGCACGCCCGCCCGGCGAAGATCCTCGCGCAGTTGGCGAAAAGTTTTGACGGTGAAATCCGCGTGCGCATCGTCGAGGGCCAGGACAGCGCCGTGTCGGTGAAGAGCTTGAGCAAACTGCTCAGCCTCGGCGCCCGTCGCGGTCAGGTGCTGGAATTCGTCGCCGAACCGAGCATCGCCGCTGATGCTTTGCCAGCCTTGCTCGCCGCCATCGAAGAAGGCCTCGGTGAAGAAGTCGAGCCGTTGCCCGCCGTGAGCCAACAGCGTGAAGTGTTTGCTGATGTCGCCGAAATGCTTCTGGCACCAGCCTCCGGCAGCCTGGTCCAGGCGATTGCCGCTGCACCGGGGATCGCCATCGGTCCGGCGCACATTCAAGTGCTGCAAACCATCGATTACCCGTTGCGTGGCGAATCTGCGGCGATCGAGCGCGAGCGTCTCAAGCAGGCGCTGGTGCACGTGCGTCGCGACATCGAAGGCCTGATCGAGCGCAGCAAATCCAAGGCCATTCGCGAGATTTTCATCACTCACCAGGAAATGCTCGACGACCCGGAACTGACCGACGAAGTCGACACCCGCCTCAAGCAAGGCGAAAGCGCCGAAGCGGCCTGGATGGCGGTGATCGAAGCGGCGGCCAAGCAACAGGAATCGCTGCAGGATGCCTTGCTCGCCGAACGGGCTGCCGACTTGCGCGACATCGGCCGTCGGGTGCTGGCGCAACTCTGTGGTGTAGAAACTCCAAGTGAGCCCGATCAGCCGTACATTCTGGTGATGGACGAAGTCGGCCCGTCCGACGTCGCCCGTCTCGACCCGGCCCGCGTCGCCGGTATCCTCACGGCCCGCGGCGGTGCGACCGCTCACAGCGCGATTGTCGCCCGTGCGCTGGGCATTCCAGCCTTGGTCGGCGCCGGTGCAGCGGTGTTGCTGCTGGCGCCGGGCACGCCGTTGCTGATCGATGGCCAGCGCGGTCGCCTGCACGTCGACGCCGACGCAGCGACCCTGCAGCGCGCCACCGAAGAACGCGACACCCGCGAGCAACGGCTGAAAGCGGCCGCCGAACAACGTCATCAACCGGCACTGACCACTGACGGTCACGCGGTCGAAGTGTTCGCCAACATCGGCGAAAGCGCTGGCGTGACCAGCGCGGTGGAGCAGGGTGCTGAAGGCATCGGTTTGCTGCGCACCGAACTGATTTTCATGGCCCACTCACAGGCGCCGGACGAGGCGACCCAGGAAGTCGAATACCGTCGCGTCCTCGATGGTCTGGCCGGTCGTCCTCTGGTGGTGCGCACCCTCGACGTCGGTGGCGACAAACCGCTGCCGTACTGGCCGATCGCGAAAGAAGAAAACCCGTTCCTCGGCGTGCGTGGCATTCGCCTGACCTTGCAACGTCCGCAGGTCATGGAAGCGCAATTGCGCGCCTTGCTGCGTGCTGCCGACAACCGCCCGCTGCGGATCATGTTCCCCATGGTTGGCAGCGTTGATGAGTGGCGCCAGGCGCGGGACATGACCGAACGTCTGCGTCTTGAAATCCCGGTTGCGGACCTGCAACTGGGGATCATGATCGAAGTGCCATCGGCGGCCTTGCTGGCGCCGGTGCTGGCCAAGGAAGTCGACTTCTTCAGCGTCGGCACCAACGACCTGACCCAATACACCCTGGCCATCGACCGCGGTCATCCAACCTTGTCGGCCCAGGCGGACGGCTTGCACCCGGCGGTGCTGCAACTGATCGATATCACCGTGCGCGCGGCCCATGCCAACGGCAAGTGGGTGGGCGTTTGCGGCGAGCTGGCGGCCGATCCGCTGGCGGTGCCGGTGCTGGTCGGCCTCGGCGTGGACGAACTCAGCGTGTCGGGCCGCAGCATTGCCGAGGTCAAGGCGCGCATCCGCGAACTCAGCCTCAGCCAGACCAAAATTCTCGCCCAGCAGGCCCTGGCCGTGGGCAGCGCCAATGAAGTGCGCGCATTAGTGGAGGCCCTGTAATGGCCAGAATACTGACCCTGACCCTCAACCCGGCGCTGGACCTGACGGTGCAGTTGCCGCGCCTCGAGCCTGGCCAAGTCAATCGCAGCGACGAAATGCACACCCATGCCGCCGGTAAAGGCGTGAACGTGGCGCAGGTGCTGGCCGACCTCGGGCATCAGCTGACGGTCAGCGGTTTCCTCGGGGAGGACAACCTTCAAGCGTTCGAAACCCTGTTCGCCAAACGCGGTTTTGTCGATGCATTCATCCGCGTCCCCGGTGAGACGCGCAGTAACATCAAACTGGCGGAAAACGATGGGCGCATCACCGACATCAACGGTCCGGGGCCGATGGTCGATGAGGCGGCGCAGCAGGCATTGCTGGATCGACTCGATCAGATCGCGCCCGGTCATGACGCAGTCGTGGTGGCCGGTAGCCTGCCGCAAGGGATCAGTCCGCAGTGGTTGCAGGCGTTGATTGAGCGTTTGAAAAACCTCGGTCTGAACGTCGCCCTCGACAGCAGCGGTGAAGCGTTGCGCGCGGCACTCAAGGCCGGACCTTGGCTGATCAAACCGAACACCGAAGAGCTGGCCGACGCGCTGGGTTGCGAGGTGATATCGGTCGCGGCGCAAGCCGAAGCGGCGAGCCGTTTGCACGCTCAAGGCATCGAGCATGTAGTGATCTCCCATGGTGCCGATGGCGTGAACTGGTTCAGTGTCGGCTCGGCGATGCACGCCACGCCGCCCAAGGTCAGCGTTGTCAGCACGGTGGGCGCGGGCGATTCGTTGCTGGCCGGCATGCTCCACGGTCTGCTCAGTGCCGACACGCCTGAACAGACCTTGCGCACCGCCACGGCGATTGCCGCGATGGCGGTCACGCAGATCGGTTTCGGTATTGGCGATGCCGCGCAGTTGGCGCAGCTCGAACAGGGTGTGCGCGTGCGCCCCCTGACAGAACAATAAGAGGGTTTGTCATGAAGTTAGCCATTGTTACGGCCTGCCCGAACGGCATGGTCACCAGTGTGCTGTGCGCCCGCTTGCTCGACGCAGCGGCCCAGCGTCAGGGCTGGAGCACCAGCGTCGAAGTGGTGGATGCCGCGCATCCGGAACGTCAGCTGTCGACGGCCACGATTGAAGCCGCCGAGTGGGTGTTGCTGGTCACCAGTACCCCGGTGGATATGTCGCGGTTTATTGGCAAGCGCGTGTTCCAGAGTACGCCGGCCCAGGCGTTGCAGGATGTCGAAGCGGTGCTGCGCCGCGGTGCTGAAGAAGCTCAGGTGTATGTCGCGCCCGAAGCGGTCGCCGAGCCTGTTGTGGTCAGCCAAAGTGCACCGCGATTGGTCGCGATCACGGCGTGCCCGACCGGTGTCGCTCACACGTTCATGGCCGCCGAAGCCTTGCAGCAGGCGGCCAAGCGTCTGGGCTACGACCTGCAAGTGGAAACCCAGGGCTCGGTCGGTGCGCGCAATCCACTCAGCGCCGCAGCGATTGCCGATGCTGATGTGGTTCTGCTGGCTTGTGATATCGAAGTCGCCACCGAGCGTTTTGCCGGTAAGAAAATCTACCGTTGCGGCACCGGCATTGCGTTGAAGCAAGCCGAAGCGACGCTCAACAAAGCGCTGGCCGAAGGCAAGCAGGAAACCGCTGCGACCGGCGCCCAAGGCCCGGCCAAACAAGAGAAGACTGGCGTCTATAAACACCTGCTGACGGGCGTGTCTTTTATGTTGCCGATGGTGGTGGCGGGCGGACTGATGATCGCCTTGTCGTTCGTGTTCGGCATCACCGCGTTCAAGGAGGAAGGCACACTCGCCGCCGCCCTGATGCAAATCGGCGGCGAGACCGCGTTCAAGTTGATGGTGCCGCTGCTGGCAGGGTACATCGCCTACTCGATCGCCGACCGTCCGGGCCTCGCGCCGGGAATGATCGGTGGTCTGCTGGCGAGCACCCTGGGCGCCGGTTTTATCGGCGGGATCATTGCCGGTTTCATCGCCGGTTACGCGGCGCAGGCGATCAATCGTTACGCGCGCTTGCCGCAAAGTCTTGAAGCGCTGAAACCGATCCTTATCATCCCGTTGCTGGCGAGCCTGTTCACCGGCCTGGTGATGATTTACATCGTCGGCAAACCGGTGGCCGGGATGCTCGAAGGGCTCACGCACTTCCTCGACAGCATGGGCACCACTAACGCGATTCTGCTCGGCGTGCTGCTGGGCGGGATGATGTGCGTCGACCTTGGCGGGCCGATCAACAAGGCCGCGTATGCGTTCTCGGTCGGGCTGCTGGCCTCGCAAAGTTATGCCCCGATGGCCGCGACCATGGCCGCCGGCATGGTGCCGCCGATTGGCTTGGGGATCGCCACGTTTATCGCACGTCGCAAATTTGCCCAGACCGAGCGCGAGGCGGGTAAAGCGGCGCTGGTGTTGGGGCTGTGTTTCATCTCAGAAGGCGCGATTCCGTTTGCCGCCAAAGACCCGCTGCGGGTGATTCCGGCGAGCATTGCCGGGGGCGCGCTGACCGGTGCACTGTCGATGTATTTCGGCTGCAAACTGATGGCGCCGCACGGTGGGTTGTTTGTGCTGGCGATCCCGAATGCGATCAATCATGCGCTGTTGTATCTGTTTGCGATTGTGGCCGGGAGTCTGTTGACGGCGGTGGCGTATGCGCTGCTCAAGCGGCCTGAATCGGTGGAACTGGCACTCGAGCCCGCCAAGGCCTGACACCAACCCCTGTGGGAGCGAGCCTGCTCGCGATAGCGGTGTGTCAGTCAACAATGAGGGTGTCTGACACACCGCAATCGCGAGCAGGCTCGCT
>NZ_JBOFQE010000007.1:0-47616 GCF_051660785.1 Pseudomonas sp. | reverse complement strand
GCGGCCTGCCAGCCGACCAATTTCTTGCTGATGTACACCAGACCTGTGGGAGCTGGCCTGCCAGCGATGGCGACCTGACAACCGACCAGTTTCTTGCTGATATACACCAACCCCCTGTGGGAGCTGGCCTGCCAGCGATAGCGGCCTGCCAGCCGACCAATTTCTTGCAGTTGTACCCCGACCCCCTGTGGGAGCTGGCCTGCCAGCGATGGCGGCCTGACAGCCGACCACTAACTTGCAGATGTACCCCGACCCCCTGTGGGAGCTGGCTTGCCAGCGATGGCGATCTGACAGCCGACCAATCACTTGCAGATGGACACCGACCTTGTGGGAACTGGCTTGCCAGCGATGGCGGCCTGACAGCCGACCAATCTCTAGCAGGTCTGCACCGAACCCTGTGGGAGCTGGCCTGCCAGCGATGGCGGCCTGACAGCCAACCTATCTTTCCCTGTTGTACTCATCCACCAAACCCAACCCATAAAAAAAGCCACCTTGCGGTGGCTTCTCTATGTCTTCTGATCAGTCGTAGATCACTTTCTTCTTCCAGTCCGCATCCGCCTCGACGTCTTTGAGGCCTACGTTCAATTGGTTTGCCTCGCTTTCAACGGCCGCGATGTTGTCCATCACCATGGCATTGGCGCGAGCCAGGAGTTTTTCCAGGTATTCGAGTTGTTCGGCGTAGACCTGCGGTTCCTGCTGTTTACGCAGGTATTGCACGCCGCGTTCGAAGGCGAGGCGGGCCTGGCCTGGCTGGTTTTGTTGCAGGCATTGCTGGCCGAGGTTGTTGAAGAACTCGATGTGCAGCAGGACCAGGATGTGGCGCACTTCGCGGATCCAGCGCTTGGCTTCGTTGGTCGGCAGGAAGCCGTCCTGTGCGGCGCGGGTGATCTGGCCGTGCAGGGCTTCGAGCAGGAAGCGCACGTCCTTGGCCTTGGCTTCGGTCTGGATCGGTGCGGGTGGGTTGTTGACCGGGATCGATTCACCTTGGGCGGCGAGGGCTTCCAGTTCGGTAATGCGGGCCCTGAGGTTGGCGCTGGTTTTTTCCAGGTTGAGCAATCGCTGACAGACGTTGAGTTCCAGGCGGGTCAACAGCAGCTTGAGGCCCGGTGTCATCAACTGGCCTGGGAAGGTCTCGGTGATTTCGCCGCAACGACGCAGGCGGTCGTTGAGTTCAACCTTGGTACGGGCCTTTTCCAGCTTGTTGTTTTCCACCACATGGTTCATGTAGCCAATGGCGATCAATAGTGCGATCCCGGCTACGACTAGCAGGGTGATCATGAGTGGTGTCACCGGTAAGACCTCTTTATAGGGTTCGCGATCGAGTGTAGTGGCTTGGCATTTGGGCGCATAGGGCCGCTCGACGAGTTGAATCGGTTGTGGCTGTCTTTATATCGGCCGTGGTTCGACTTATATAAATGCTGGCAAAGGTGGATCACATTGCCATCATCTTCGGCGGCGGACTATAACGTCTTGGTGGTTGCCAGAATATAGCGGCCAAAGGTCAGTTGACGGAAAACCCGTAATCCCGGCTGAAAGCGGGGCGAAGTCATTGATTTAAATAAATTTATATCTGGGGGTTGACGACCCCTCAATCCATCCATAGAATGCGCGCCACTTACAGCGTAAAGCACACAGCGAAACGCGGTAGGGAGTGAATGTTGTACGTGTGTCCCCTTCGTCTAGTGGCCTAGGACACCGCCCTTTCACGGCGGTAACAGGGGTTCGAGTCCCCTAGGGGACGCCATATGCGGGAATAGCTCAGTTGGTAGAGCACGACCTTGCCAAGGTCGGGGTCGCGAGTTCGAGTCTCGTTTCCCGCTCCAATTTTAAGCAGCGTTGCTCTCGGGCAACGTTGAGTGAAGCCAGAGCCGACATCTTCGGATGCGGATTTGGGCACTGAAATACACACCATGTGTTTCAGTTAGCGTGTCCCCTTCGTCTAGTGGCCTAGGACACCGCCCTTTCACGGCGGTAACAGGGGTTCGAGTCCCCTAGGGGACGCCATTTGCGGGAATAGCTCAGTTGGTAGAGCACGACCTTGCCAAGGTCGGGGTCGCGAGTTCGAGTCTCGTTTCCCGCTCCATATTTAACGAAAACGCCGCTCAGTGATGAGCGGCGTTTTTGTTTGTGCATCATTTATAAAAAAGGACCTCAAGGTCCTTTTTTTGTTTGTGCAGGAATCAGGACTTCAACGTGTCGGACCCGCCACAACAGCGGGTCCGATAAAGCGATCAGAGCTTCGGCAGCTGCCCGATGCGCCCCATCATTTCCGTCACGATTTGCAGATCCAGCAGGAACTGGTCAACGGTCTTGAACTCGTTGTCAGTGTGCCCGGTGTACTTGACCTCGGGCCGAGCCAGGCCGAATTGCACGCCATTGGGCAGTTCATGGACTGAGGTGGCGCCAGCGGAGGTGCCATACTTGTGTTCCATGCCCAGGTTTTCGCTGGCCACGGCGAGCAAGGCCTTGACCCATTCGCCTTCAGGATTGCGGTACATCGGTTCGGCAATCGAGTAGTCGAAGGCCACCGCAACGTGGGTCTTCTTGCTCCAGGCGTCAAGCTTGTCGGCGATTTCGGTCTTGAGTGTTTCCGGGGACTTACCCTTCGGCACGCGCAGGTTTACCGCCAGCTTGAAGGCTTTGTCATCCATGCCGACATAGGTCAGGGAAGCGGTCAGCGGCCCCATGAAGGCATCGGAAAAACCGACGCCCAATTTGCCACCCAGATAATCCAGCCCCCAGTTGTCCGCAGCGTAGCGGGCAGCGTCGGTGATGTGGTTGTGCTTGAGCGCAACCTTGCCGTCGAGGCTGTTGATGAAGACCAGCATTCTGGACACTGGGTTGACGCCGGACTCCGGCTCGGAGGAGTGGGCGGAAACGCCAGTGACCGTCAGCTTCACGTCCTTGCCATCGACCTTGGCGTTCACTTTGAAATCGCCGCCGTTGCGCTTGGCATATTCAGTGCCGGCCTTTTGCAGACTTGAGGCCAATTCGGCGGGCTTGTCAGTCACCAATGTGACAACGGAAGCCGACGGGATCTGATTGGTGGCCAGACCGCCAGTCATCGAGATGATTTCCGCGCCTTTGCCCTCGGCCTTACGCTTGGGAAAATTCGCCATTACCGTGCCGTAGCCTTTCTCGGCAATCACCACCGGATAGCCACCATCCAGCGCCAGGTTGTAGTTGGGCGTCGGGTTGTTTTCGAAGTAATAAGGGATGGCGTCGCCGGTGGTTTCTTCGGTGGTGTCGACCAGCAGCTTGAAATTCCGTGCCAGTGGCAGCTTTTCTTCTTTGATGATCTTCATCGCATAAAGCGCCACGACGATGCCGTTCTTGTCATCTTCGGTGCCCCGGCCATACATGCGGTCGCCGATCAGGGTGACCTTGAACGGATCGAGTTTGGTGCCGTCTTTCAGGACCCAGTTCTCCGGCGTCACGGGCACCACATCGGCATGCGCGTGAATGCCCACGACTTCATCACCTTTGCCTTCAAGGGAGATCTCATAGACGCGATTGTCGATGTTGCGGAAGTTCAGGTTGAACGCCTGCGCCAGGTTCTTGATCTTGTCGGCGATCTTGATGAATTCGGGATTGTCGTGCTGGTCAACGCCGTCGACGCGGAAAGTCGGGATGGCCACCAACTCGCGCAGGGTTTCGGTGGCAGCGCTGCCGTATTTCACCCGTGCGTAGAGACCAAGCAGGCGATGGATCTCGTTCTGTTGTTCTGGCGTAAGGGTCTTGTTGTCGAGGAAGGCGCTGATGGCCGGGCCGAGATTGGCGGTTTTGCCGAGGTCGCTCTTGGCCAGGCCGCCCAGGAATTGCCTGAAATCCGTTGCCGATGCGTCACTGAAGGACTTGAGGATCGCCGCGCTCTGTTGCGGGGTGATGTTGGCCTGCGCGGTCAGGGTGAACGATGAAAGGCTGGCCAGAATCAGGGTTGACGCAGCCAGGTGCTTGAGTGAGAAATTCATTGTTGAAGGCATTCCTTTGCAGGCAGTTTGTGAGAAGTTTCTGATCGATGAGACAGAAACGCTTCCAACCTAACACTGTAACTGAGTGTTGCGGGAGCCCTGAAGTGGGATCTGTCGCACAGAAATGCAAAAGCGGCGCAGAAACGAAAAAGGCCCGAGCGGGCCTTTTTGCGTTTCAGACGGTTTTACATCGACAGAATCAGGCGCCCGGCGAACAGGATCAGAATCACCCCCATGGTGCGTTCGAACCAATGCCCCATGCGCATGAACAGCAATCGCACCCGGGCGCTGGAAAAGAACAGCGCGACGATCACGAACCACAGCGCGTTCACGAAACACATCCACACCCCATACAGCGCCTGGACCTTCAGCGGTGTCGTGGCGCTGATGATCGTGGTGAAAATCGCCAGGAAAAACAGCGTCGCCTTGGGGTTGGTCGCGTTGGTCAGAAAACCGGTGGTGAATGCCTTCAGCAGCGTTTGCTCAACGACCGGCTCATCAGTGACTTTTTCACCTTCAAGCACGGACTTGGGTTGACTGCGCAGCAGGCTGACACCGAGGTACAAAATGTAAGCGCCACCCACCACCTTGGCCACGGTCAATAACCAGGGCGTCGTGTGCATCAAGGCGCCGACCCCGAGCAGGGTGTAAAGCACGTGCACGGAAATCCCCGCACCAATACCCAGTGCTGTGCAGATCCCGATCAATCGGCCGAAACGCACACTCTGACGGATGGTGACCGCGAAGTCCGGTCCCGGTGCGACTACAGCCAGAAAGTGAATGGTCGCCAGCGCCAGGAACTCGCCCAGGTAATTCGAAAGCATTTCAACTCCAGAAAGTAAGGGGTGAAGCATTGCCGCGATAGCCGACAAAGAACGAAAGGCTCAATCGCGGATCCGCCACACCCGGTGTCACCGAGTGCATGCAGCGCGAATTGAACATGATGAAATCACCTGGCTCAGGACGGATCTCCAGAGTCGGAGTGCCAAGCAGGGCCGGGTCGATGCCGTAGCTGTCGCCGCGCATTTCGTCGAACTGATCCGGAGAAATGTCGTGGTCCCACATCTGCAGCGCGCCGCCTTCGCTCGGCATGTTCAGGTAAACGTTGCAGGCGAACTGCGCTTCCAGACTCCGGGCCTGGAAACTGTCCGGGGCGTCCTTGGCGAAAATGTCGTGATGGGCGAGAAAGCACACACCCGGTTTCACTACGCGGGACAGCCCGACATACATCTTGCGACCGTAGAGATTTTCCAGATGCGCACCCGCCGGCCAAGTCTCATCGAGCATGCAGCGCAGGGTGTCGACCGGGGAGGAGTAGGGTGCGCAGCGTTTGCGCAACTCCTCGATGTTGCGCGAGGCGTGCTCGAAATAATCCTCGATCAGCAACGGCTGGTTTTCCGCCTCATAAAACGCCATGCCGATGCGACCGATGCTCGGCGCATTGATATAGCCTTCGAAGCCCGGAGCGAGGATCTTGTCGCCAATCTGAATCGCCAGCGGCTGGGGCAGCAAGCCTTTGACGCGGATGGCGAGGACTTCTTCGTTGGCCAGTTTTTTTATGCACGTCTCATCGAGACGCTCGACGTCAAGCATCATGTCTTAGGTCCATCTATCAGATAGTCAACAGAACCCGCGAATGCAGGCTCCCCCGGGCGTCAGGCGATGACGGGGACGCCATCGCCCAAATGCTCAATCCACGCTGTAGTGGACTGACAGCGTTCCCTTTTTCAGTGAAAGGGAAGCGATCGTGACCGTGCCCAAATCCTTCAGGCTACGTACATGGGTGCCGCCGCAGCCATAGGCGGGCAGTTCACCGAAACCAATTTCCCGGGCGCCTTCGCGCATCGACGTCAGGCGTGGCAGATCCTGGGCAACCCATTGCTCGATGGCGTGCTGAACCTTCTCGGCCTCCACCTCTTTTGCCGACTCTGCCGGTTTGAATTGCACGCGTCCTTCGCCCGGCCAGTGGTGAGCTTTGGTCGGCATCCAGCCCAGGGCCTGGACAAAGTGGCCGATCAGGTGGCCGGCCGAATGCATGCGTGAATTGAACTGGCGGCGTTGCTCATCAATCCGAATCTGAGTCATGCCCGGTTTTACCGGGCGATCAACGAAATGAATGATTCGGTCCGGGTCCTGGACCACGCGCAGGACCTGGCTCTCACCGATCCAGCCGGTATCGCAAGGCTGACCGCCACCCTGGGGGTGAAACAACGTGGCGCGCAGCACCACCGCAAATTCGTTTTCCTGTGGCGTGCAATCCAGGACTTCCACGTTGGCCTTGAGGTCATCACTATGGAAAAAGAGGCGAAGCGTCATATTCCATGTCCTCATTAAAGTTTCTTTTTTTATTATATGAAGCGTGGAATTGCGTGATAATCCGTTCAAACATCAAAGGACTGTTGCGCTGTGAGCATAAATCTTCCATTGCCACTGCTGGGTGAAATGGCGATCTTCGTCAAGGTTGTCGAGACCGGCAGCTTCTCCGAAGCCGCTCGCCAATTGGGCTCTTCACCCTCGGCGGTGAGCCGCAGTATTTCGCGTCTGGAGAAGGCGCTGGCCACGCGTTTGCTACAGCGAACCACGCGCAAACTGCGCTTGAGCGATGGTGGCGAAGAGGTGTTCAAGCGCTGCCAGGAAATGGTCAGTGCGGCCAAGTCAGTGATGGAAATCAGTGGGCAATTCACCCATGAAGCGGAAGGGCTGGTGCGGGTCAGCGTGCCCAAGGCTGTCGGGCGATTTGTGATTCACCCGCATATGCCGGAATTTCTGCGCCGTTATCCCAAAGTGGATGTGGAGTTGCTGCTTGAGGATCGGCAGGTGGATCTGATCGACGACAACGTTGATCTGGCGATTCGCATTACAGATCGTCCACCCGCTGGATTGGTCGGGCGGCAGCTGCTGACCATCGACCATTTGCTCTGCGCGACGCCGCAGTACCTGGCCGAACATAGCACACCGACGCATCCCCATGACTTGCTCAACCACAGCTGCATCTACCTGGGTGAAACCCCGAGTGATGCGCGCTGGAAATTCAAGAAAGGCACCAAGTCTGTGACAGTCGGTGTACGCGGGCGGTATGCGGCGAATCACACGGGCGTGCGACTGGGGGCGGTGTTGCAGCACATCGGGATTGGCAGCCTGCCGTACTTCACGGCGCGTTATGCGCTGGAGCAGGGGTTGATTGTGCAGGTGCTGCCGGACTGGACCTTTCTCGCGTCCTATCATGGCGGCGCTTGGTTGCTGCATTCGCCGACGCGCTATTTGCCGCCGAAGTTGCGGGTGTTTATTGATTATCTGGTGGAGTGTCTGGAGAAGGAACCGACGTTGGGCAAGCCGGGGAAGCCAAGTGCATTGGGCCGGGGTGCGACCGAGTATGAGTTGCCCGAGAGTGATGGGTTGCTCTGAAGGGCCCCATCGTCGGAACGCCGCCCGGAGCAAGCTCGCTCCCACAGGGGATTGGTGGTAGACAAAAATTTTGTAAGCAATCGAGATTACTGTGGGAGCGAGCCTGCTCCGGGCGGCGTTCCGACGATGGCGGCCGCCCGAACACCACACCACTCGGAAATGACATAAAAAAGGCCCGCATGAATAACCATGCGGGCCTTTTGCATTTCCAGCCGAGAATCAGTGCTTCGGCTCGTCTTGCGACATCGCCAGCAGCTGTTTTTCCTGATTCCAGTCGAACGGTTCGTCGTTCTGTTCGGCTTCGAAACGACGCTCTTCCAGTGCCTGGTACAAGTCGATTTCATCATCGGGCATGTAATGCAGGCAGTCACCGGCGAAGTACCACAGCAAGTCGCGCGGGACCAGGTGGGCGATTTGCGGATAACGGGTGATCACCTGGCACAGAATGTCCTGGCCAAGGTATTGGCTTTCGATCGGGTCGACCGGCAGCAAGGCACGCAGTTCGTCAAAGCGCTCCAGGAACAAGGCATGGCTTTCTTCGGGAACCTGTTCGGCCTCACCTACGGCGACCAGGATGCTGCGCAGGTGGTCGAGCAAGACAAGATGATCGGCAACGACGTTGGACACGAGATAAGTCCTCAAGAGCAAAACGGGCGCGGGAGTATAAAGCCCCCACGCCCCTTTTTACAGGATCAGCGGACCTTTCCGTCGGCCAGCGCCAGTTCATCCTTGTCGAAATCATCGACATCGATCACCTTGCGCCGCGCCGCTTCGGCGTCACGCAGGGTCTGCGCTTCCACCGGTTGCAACACCCCGGCCTCCAGCGCCGCATCGATGACGTGTTCCCCGGCGGCCGGTTTGACCTGACCGCTTTTGAGCGCCACGTGCAGTTTTTTCTGCAACGGCTGCGCTGCATTCAGCCGGTTGCAGGCGTGTTGCAGGGCCCCGACCGCATCGTCTGCCGATTGTGGACGGTAGCAACCGCCGAGCAATTCTTCGAGGGTTGGATCGCCCTTGGCCCGGCCAATCACCGCGGCGACTTCAGCGCCGAGTCTGTCCGATGGCCCTTTGTGGCGACGGCCGAACGGGAACACGATCACCCGCAACAGGCAACCCAGCACCTTGTTCGGGAAGTTGCTCAGCAATTCATCCAGTGCACGTTCAGACTGGCCAAGGCTTTCTTCCATGGCCCAGGTAAACAGTGGCGCGATGTGTTCCGGCGAGTCGAGGTCGTGGTAACGCTTGAGCGCGGCGGAGGCGAGGTACATGTTGCTGAGCACATCCCCCAGGCGCGCCGACAGGCGTTCACGACGTTTCAGTTCACCGCCCAGCAGCATCATGCTCAGGTCGGCAAGCATGGCAAACGCGGCTGCCTGACGATTAAGGGCGCGGAAATATCCCTGACTCAGCTTGTTCCCGGGCGCGTGTTCGAAGTGCCCGAAGCCGAGGTTCAGCACCAGCGTGCTGGCGGCGTTGCTCACGGCGAAACCGATGTGCTTGAGCAGCAGGCCATCGAATTCGGTGAGTGCCTGATCCTTGTCTTCACGGCCGGCGAGGGCCATTTCTTTCAGGACGAATGGATGGCAGCGAATCGCGCCCTGGCCGAAGATCATCAGGTTGCGCGAGAGAATGTTCGCGCCTTCCACGGTGATGAAGATGGGGGCGCCATTCCAGCTGCGACCGAGGTAATTGTTCGGCCCCATGATGATCGCCTTGCCGCCGTGCACATCCATGGCGTGGCTGATGCACTCGCGGCCGCGTTCGGTGAGGTGGTACTTGAGAATCGCCGAGAGCACCGACGGCTTCTCGCCAAGGTCCACCGCATTGGCGGTCAGCATTCGGGCGGCGTCCATCATCCAGGCATTGCCGCCGATGCGCGCCATGGCTTCCTGAATACCTTCGAATGCTGACAGTGGCACGTTGAATTGCTCACGAATCTGCGCGTACTGACCGGTCACCAGGCTGGTGAATTTGGCCGCGCCGGTGCCGACTGCGGGCAGGGAGATCGAACGCCCGACCGACAGGCAGTTCATCAGCATCATCCAGCCTTTGCCGAGCATCTCCTGACCGCCGATGAGGAAGTCCAGCGGCACAAATACGTCCTTGCCGGAGTTCGGGCCATTCATGAAGGCGGCACCCAGCGGCAGGTGGCGGCGGCCGATTTCAACACCAGCGGTGTCGGTCGGGATCAGTGCCAGGCTGATGCCCAGGTCTTCCTTGTCACCCAGCAAATGGTCCGGGTCATAGGCCTTGAAGGCAAGGCCGAGGAGGGTGGCCACCGGGCCCAGCGTGATGTAACGCTTTTCCCAGTTCAGGCGCAGGCCGAGGGTTTCCTGGCCTTCCCATTCGCCTTTGCAGATGATCCCTGTGTCGGGCATGGCGCCGGCGTCGGAGCCGGCCAATGGGCCGGTCAATGCGAAGCATGGGATGTCGTCACCGCGGGCCAGCCGTGGCAGATAATGGTTGCGTTGTTCGTCGGTGCCGTAATGCAGCAGCAGTTCGGCAGGGCCAAGCGAGTTGGGGACCATCACGGTGGACGCGAGGTCGCCACTGCGGGTCGCCAGTTTCATCGCCACCTGGGAGTGGGCATAGGCCGAGAAACCCTTGCCGCCAAACTCCTTGGGGATGATCAGCGCGAAGAAG
Source organism: Pseudomonas sp. (assembly GCF_051660785.1). Classification (GTDB taxonomy): domain Bacteria; phylum Pseudomonadota; class Gammaproteobacteria; order Pseudomonadales; family Pseudomonadaceae; genus Aquipseudomonas. Next base: position 37,597 of record NZ_JBOFQE010000007.1, on the reverse strand, counting down.
CCGTTTTCCTTGATGTGGGTCCAGGCTTCTGGCGGCAAGTCCATGTCTTGCCCGATCTGCCAGTCGGTGACCATGGCGCAGAGTTCTTCGGTCGGGCCGTCGATAAAGGCCTGTTCCTCTTCACTCAGCTGCGCTTTTGGATAGGACAGCAGTTTGTTCCAGTCCGGACGACCGCTGAACAGTTCGCCGTCCCACCACACGGTCCCGGCGTCGATCGCATCGCGTTCGGTTTGCGACATTGGCGGCAGGGTTTTCTGGAACCAGCTGAACAGCGGCGCGCTGAAGAATTTACGACGCAGGTCGGGCAGCAATAACGGCGCCGCGACGGCTGCGATCAATACCCAGAAAATCAGCAGCAGCCAGCCTGGTGCGCGACTGAAGGCGCCCATCGCGACGATATACACAGCGACGATGCACAGGGCGGGCAGGGGAGCGATACGACGGTGGGCTAAATAAGCTATCCCGACAACCAGAACCAGTATCCACAACAGCAGCATATTTAATCCTCCGTGAACCAGGGCAAAACCAACCTTCAGAGCTTAGACGGCATCCGCAAAACAGGGTGGTCGGAGCGAGGTGATTGAATTCGTGGGAAATCATCGATGAATTTTGTAGGTTGGGTTGGCAACACGCCCGGGAAATCGTTCTTTTCCTACGCGGCTATGCGCCCATGTTTGGCCGAAACGTCGTTATCTCTGTGCTGAAGGTGTCGTTAGACTCGTGGCTTCCCCAGGAGATTGTTCTCATGCACGAGTATCTGAGTCCCGGCCGCTTCATCGATAGTGACCACCCCTCGGTGGTGGAGTTCGCCGAAAAACATCGGGGCGCCAGTCGCGATCCGCTTGAGCAGGCGATCAACCTCTATTACGCGGTGCGCGAGGCCGTGCGTTACAACCCCTACACGTTCAGTCGCGACCCGGATACGTTGCGCGGCAGTTATGCACTGGCGGCCGGGGAGAGTTATTGCGTGCCCAAGGCCACACTGCTGGCCGGTGCCGCGCGACATTGCGGGATCCCGGCCCGCATCGGTCTGGCGGATGTGCGCAATCACCTGTCGACCCCGCGTTTGCTCGAACTGCTCAAGAGCGACGTGTTTGCCATGCACGGCTACACGGAGCTGTTTCTGAACGGTCGCTGGGTCAAGGCGACGCCGGCCTTCAACCAGAAACTCTGCGAACTGTTCAATGTGGCGCCGCTGGAATTCGATGGCATCAACGACAGTGTTTTCCATCCCTTCAATCGCGACGGCGAGCAGTTGATGGAGTACCTGGTCGACCATGGCCAGTTCACCGACGTGCCTGAAACGTTCTTTTTCGAGCACCTGGAAAAGTGCTATCCGCATCTGTTCAGCGACACACTGCCCGTGCTGCTGGGTGACATGCAGAGTGATTTGAGCCGCGCCTGATCCGGCGTATGCTGCCTGCGCATTCATCCATAAAGAGGCGGTCATGCTGAAGATCTGGGGTCGGAAAAATTCGTCGAATGTCAGAAAGCCGTTGTGGGCTGCCGAGGAACTGGGCCTGGCCTATGAAGCCATCGATGCGGGCGGCGCCTTCGGTGTTGTCGATACGCCGCAATACCGGGCGATGAATCCAAACGGCCGCGTGCCGGTGATCGAAGACGACGGCTTCGTGCTCTGGGAATCGAACGCCATCGTGCGTTACCTGGTGGCCAGCCACGCCGATGGCACGGCCTGGTATCCGGCGGATCCGAAGGCCCGCGCCGCTGCTGACAAGTGGATGGACTGGACCACTTCAAGTTTCGCCGGCCCGTTCCGCACCGTGTTCTGGGGCGTGTTGCGCACACCCGAAGACAAGCAGGACTGGCCTGCCATCAATGCCGCGATCAAGGAATGCGATGACTTGCTGGCGACGGCCGACCAGGCATTGGCGGCCAAGCCGTATCTGTCCGGCGACGACATCGGCATGGGCGACATCCCCCTCGGCAGTTTCATTTATGCCTGGTTCGAGATGCCGATCGAGCGCGCACCGCAGCCCAATCTTGAAGCCTGGTACGCACGGCTGAAACAACGCCCGGCCTATAAAAAAGCCGTTATGACCGCGTTGACTTAATACTCACTATCGACACACTTGACTGTACTTGTGTGGCGGCGACAAGCACCATTGCGCTCACGCGCCGCGGTTGCATTGCTCGCCGCCCGCCCATGGTTATCCCTTTTTTTCCTTCTTGGTGCGTAAATCCGATATGAGTTCCGCTCTGTCCATCCGGCAGCTAACCAAAACCTACGGCAACGGTTTCCAGGCCCTGAGTGGTATCGATCTGGACGTCGCCGAAGGTGACTTTTTCGCCTTGCTCGGCCCTAACGGCGCCGGCAAATCCACGACCATCGGCATTCTCTCGACCCTGGTGAACAAGACCAGCGGCACCGTGAATATCTTCGGTCACGACCTGGACAAGAATCCTGCGCAGCTCAAGCGCTCAATCGGCGTGGTGCCTCAGGAATTCAACTTCAACCAGTTCGAAAAAACCTTCGACATCGTCGTGACCCAGGCCGGTTACTACGGCATCCCGCCGAAGATCGCCAAGGAACGCGCCGAGCAGTATCTGACCCAGCTCGGGCTGTGGGACAAGCGCGATGTACCGTCACGGTCGCTGTCCGGCGGCATGAAGCGTCGGCTGATGATCGCCCGCGCACTGGTTCACGAACCGCGCCTGCTGATCCTCGACGAACCGACGGCCGGTGTGGACATCGAACTGCGTCGCTCGATGTGGACCTTCCTCACCGAGCTGAACCAGAAAGGCATCACCATCATCCTCACCACCCACTACCTGGAAGAGGCTGAGCAGTTGTGCCGCAACATCGGCATCATCGACCACGGCACCATTGTCGAGAACACCAGCATGAAACAGCTGCTCGGCCAGCTGCATGTGGAAACCTTCCTGCTCGACCTCAAGAACACGCTGAACGTTGCGCCGCAGTTGCTCGGTTACCCGACCAAACTGCTGGACGGCCACACCCTTGAAGTTCAGGTCGACAAGGCCATGGGCATCACCGCGCTGTTCACCCAGTTGGCGCAGCAGAACATTGAAGTGTTGAGCCTGCGTAACAAAACCAATCGCCTCGAGGAGTTGTTCGTGTCCCTGGTGGAGAAAAATCTGTCGAAGGTGGCGGTATGAGTTCCGAGCTGCAACCCAACCTCGTTGCCCTCAACACCATCGTTTACCGTGAGGTGAAGCGCTTTACCCGGATCTGGCCGCAGACTTTGCTGCCGCCGGCCATCACCATGGTTCTGTACTTCGTGATCTTCGGTAACCTGATCGGCAAGCAGATTGGTGCCATGGGTGGCTTCACCTACATGGAATACATCGTGCCGGGGCTGATCATGATGTCGGTGATCACCAACTCCTACGGCAACGTGGTCTCGAGTTTCTTCGGCAGCAAGTTCCAGCGCTCCATCGAGGAATTGATGGTGTCGCCGGTATCGCCCCATACGATTCTGATCGGCTACACCCTGGGCGGTGTGCTGCGCGGGTTAATGGTCGGCCTCATCGTGACGCTGCTGTCGCTGTTCTTCACCGATTTGCAGGTGCATCACCTGGGCGTGACCATTCTGGTGGTGGTGCTGACGGCGACGATCTTCTCGTTGCTGGGTTTCATCAACGCCGTGTTTGCACGCAACTTCGATGACATCTCGATCATCCCGACCTTCGTGCTGACACCGCTGACGTACCTGGGCGGGGTGTTCTATTCGATCAGCTTGCTGCCGCCGTTCTGGCAGACCGTGTCCCTGGCGAACCCGGTGCTGCACATGGTCAACGCCTTCCGTTACGGCATCCTTGGCGTTTCGGACATCAAGATCAGCGTGGCGATTACTTTCATGCTGGTGGCGACGGTTGTGTTGTACATCGGCTGTGCGCGGCTGCTGGTCAGTGGGCGCGGGATGCGTACTTAAGGGATACCGAGTCGCCCTCAATCGCGAGCAGGCTCGCTCCCACAGGGGATCTTCGTTACGGCATAGATCCAATGTGGGAGCGGGCTTGCCCGCGAAGGCGCCAGCCCAGACACAACAAAAAACGGCCTCCCATTGTGGAGGCCGTTTTGCATCTACTGCATGCGGCGTTGCTTACGCCGCTTCCATTGCCGGCTCACCCACCAGCGCCAATACATCATCACCAGGCAATAGGCGAGGGCGCCCAGCACCAGCCCCGTCACCACCGAACCCAACAAGAACGGCTGCCACAACGTAGACAGCTCGCCGCTGATCCACTCCCAGGTCAGCTCGTCGGGCAAATGCCTGGCCGGTACATCCATCAACCACGCCCCCGTCTGGTAGGTGCAGAAGAACACGGCAGGCATGGTTATCGGGTTGGTCAGCCAGACCAGGCTGACGGCAATTGGCATGTTGCCACGCACCACGATCGCAAGGATGGCAGCGACCAGCATCTGCAACGGAATGGGCAGGAAGGCGGCAAACAGACCCACCGCCATGCCCCGGGCGACCGAGTGGCGGTTGAGGTGCCAGAGGTTCGGGTCATGCAGCAGGGTGCCGAGAAAGCGTAAGGATTTGTGTTCCCTGATGCTGGTCGGGTCTGGCATGTAACGTTTGAATAAGCGCCGGGGCATAAGGCTTCTCGGTCGGTTAAGGCGGCAAGTATGTCTGGATTCTATGAGCCACCTATTCAGACTTTGTGACAATTAATAACCGTGCGCGTGCGTTCGGGCAGCTATGCCTAGGGTGGGACTCTCAAGGACGGGCGTATGCGCACAGGGATGATGGCGCTGGCGTTGGGCTTGCTGGCCCTGCGTTTTTTACCGGTTTTACCGCCGGTCTGGTTATGGATGTTTCTGCCGGTTGTCGGCTTGATGTTATTGCCGTTTCGGACTCACCCGCTGGCGTTTTTTCTGTTCGGCTTCAGTTGGGCGTGCGCGAGTGCGCAGTGGGCGTTGGACGATCGCCTTCCGTTGAAGCTCGATGGCGAGACTCGCTGGGTCGAAGGTCGAGTGACGGGGCTGCCGCAGAATGCCGAAGGTGTCGTGCGCTTCGAACTGACGGACAGTCAGTCTCGAAGCACCACGCTGCCGCGGCTTCTGCGCCTGGCCTGGTATGACGGACCGCCCGTCAACAGCGGCGAACGATGGCGGCTGGCGGTCAAGTTGAAGCGTCCTGCCGGGCTGCTCAATCCGCATGCTTTCGATTACGACGCCTGGCTGCTGGCTCAACGCATCGGCGCGACAGGAACGGTCAAGGATGGCCTGCGGCTTGCCGCCGCCCAATGGGCCTGGCGCGACGGCGTTCGCCAACGGTTACAGGCCGTAGATGCCCAAGGCCGGACGGGGGCGCTGACGGCCCTGGTCCTGGGTGACGGCGGCGGGTTGAGTCGCGAGGATTGGCAGGTGCTGCAAGAGACCGGCACCGTGCACCTGCTGGTGATTTCCGGGCAGCACATCGGGCTGCTGGCGGGATTGGTGTATCTGCTGATCGCCGGGTTGGCCCGTTATGGTCTGTGGCCCAGCCGTTTGCCCTGGCTGCCTTGGGCCTGCGGACTGGCCTTTGCTGCGGCGCTGGGTTACGGGCTGCTGGCCGGTTTTGAGGTGCCGGTGCGGCGGGCCTGCGTGATGATCGGCCTGGTGCTGTTGTGGCGGCTGCGGTTTCGCCACCTCGGGGCCTGGTGGCCGCTGTTGCTGGCGCTCAACGGCGTTTTACTGCTCGACCCGCTGGCGAGCCTGCAAGCGGGGTTCTGGTTGTCCTTCGCGGCAGTGGCAGTGTTGATATTGACCTTCGGTGGACGGCTGGGCCCTTGGCGCTGGTGGCAAACCTGGACCAGGGCGCAATGGCTGATCGCGATCGGTCTGTGCCCGTTGCTGATGATTCTCGGGTTGCCGATCAGCGTCAGCGGGCCCGTGGTGAATCTGCTGGCGGTGCCTTGGGTCAGCCTGGTGGTCTTGCCGCCGGCCTTGCTCGGGACGTTGTTTTTGCCCATCCCTTATGTGGGCGAGGGATTGCTGTGGCTGGCGGGCGGTCTGGTCGACCTGTTGTTCAAGGGGCTGGCATTGATGGCCGGGCAATTGCCCGCGTGGGTGCCGGTCGCGGTCCCGTTGTGGATTTGGGCACTCGGCACACTGGGTGCCTTTCTTCTATTACTGCCTAAAGGTGTGCCGTTGCGCCCGTTGGGTTGGCCGCTGCTGCTGTTGCTGGTTTTTCCTCCTCGCCCGATGCTTCCTGAAGGCGTCGCCGAAATCTGGCAACTTGACGTCGGCCAGGGCCTGGCCATCCTTGTGCGCACCCGTCATCACACATTGCTGTATGACACCGGGCCGCGTTTCGGTGATTTCGACCTCGGCGAGCGCGTGGTGCTGCCGTCATTGCGCAAACTGGGCGTGGTCGGGATCGACCTGATGCTCATCAGCCACGCGGACGCCGATCACGCCGGCGGTGCACGAGCGGTTGCCCATGGATTGCCGGTGGCGCAGGTCCTGAGCGGTGATCCCGAGGCGCTGCCAGCCGAATTGCGCGCCAAGGGCTGTGAAAGCGGCCGGCAATGGACCTGGGACGCTGTGAACTTCCAGCTCTGGCAATGGACATCCGCCCGGGACAGCAATCAAAAATCCTGTGTCTTGCAGATCGAAGCCAATGGCGAGCGATTGCTGTTGACCGGAGACATCGATGTCGCTGCCGAACGGGCGCTGCTCGACAGTCCGCTCGCCGTGCCTACCGACTGGCTGCAGTCGCCGCACCACGGCAGCCGCAGTTCTTCTTCGATGGCACTGCTCGCAACGTTACAACCCAAGGCGGTATTGATTTCCCGTGGCCAGGGCAATTCCTTTGGTCACCCGCATCCCACGGTCATGGCACGCTACCGAAAGCGCGGCATGGCAATCTACGACAGCGCCGCGCACGGCGCCATTCGTCTGCAACTGGGACGCTTCAAGCCGCCGTGGACAATGCGTCTGGAACGGCGTTTCTGGCGCGATCCGCCACCGTCCGATCCATAACCACGAGTTATGAAAGCCCGACCGGATGCGACATCACGGTCTTCGGTGCATCCAGCCCCTATGTTAGAGTGGCGCACTTTTTCGAGGGGACTGTCACTGTGTGGGAATTGGTCAAATCCGGCGGCTGGATGATGCTGCCGATCATTTTGAGTTCCATCGCGGCCATGGCGATCACCGCCGAGCGTCTCTGGACCCTGCGAGCCAGCCGTGTGACCCCGGAGCATTTGCTCGGGCAGGTCTGGGTGTGGATCAAGGACAAACAGCTCAATAAAGAAAAACTCAAGGAACTGCGCGCCAACTCTCCGTTGGGCGAGATCCTCGCGGCGGGGCTGGCCAACTCCAGGCATGGTCGCGAGATCATGAAAGAGTGCATCGAAGAAGCCGCCGCGCGGGTGATTCACGAGCTCGAACGCTACATCAACGCGCTGGGCACCATCGCCGCCATGGCCCCATTGCTGGGCTTGCTGGGCACCGTGTTGGGCATGATCGATATTTTCAGCGCCTTCATGGGCTCGGGCATGACCACCAACGCCGCCGTTCTGGCCGGTGGTATCTCCAAGGCGTTGATCACCACAGCCGCGGGCCTTATGGTCGGTATTCCATCGGTGTTCTTCCACCGTTTCCTGCAACGCCGGATCGATGAGCTGGTGGTGGGTATGGAGCAGGAAGCGATCAAGCTGGTCGAGGTTGTGCAGGGTGATCGTGACGTGGACTTGTCGGAGGGCAAAAGAGCGTGAAATTCCGCCGCAAGCAACGGGAGAATGTGGACATCAACCTTGCGTCGCTGATCGACGTGGTATTCATCCTGCTGCTGTTTTTCGTGGTGACGACCACGTTTACCCGTGAAACCCAGTTGCGCGTCGATCTGCCGGAAGCGGTCAGCGGTTCGCCTGCCGAAGACCAGCAGGTCAAACACCTGGACGTCGCCATCAGCGCCGAAGGCGTGTTCTCGGTGAACAATCAATTGTTGCCGAAGAACGACCTCACAACGCTGATGGACGCGTTGCAGAAAGAGTCCAATGGTGACACCAACCTGCCGCTGTCCATCAGCGCGGATGGCAAGACCCAGCATCAGTCCGTCATCACCGCCATGGACGCCGCCGGCAAGCTCGGTTTCAGCCACTTGCGCATGACCACGGTCGAAGCGGCGCCGCCCGCGCCCTGATGGCCATGTCTGATCGCTTGCTTGCCGCGTGGTATCGAGGTCATCCGGCCCTGAAGCTGTTGCAGCCGCTGGAGTGGCTGTATCGGCGCGTGGTCATGAACAAACGCAAGCGATTTCTGGCAGGTGAGGGCGAGATCTATCAGCCGCCCGTGCCGCTGATCGTCGTCGGTAACATCACCGTCGGCGGCACCGGCAAGACACCGCTGATTCTGTGGATGATCCAGCATTGCCAGCGCAGCGGCTTGCGGGTCGGCGTGGTCAGCCGGGGTTACGGTGCCAGACCGCCGCAATTGCCGTGGCGCGTCGAGGCCGATCAAAGCGCCGACATCACTGGCGACGAACCGTTGTTGATTGTCCAGCGCACCGGCGTGCCGTTGATGATCGACCCGGACCGCAGCAGTGCCGTCAAAGCGTTGCTGGCGAGTGAGCCGTTGGACCTGATCCTGTCCGATGACGGCATGCAGCATTACCGTCTGGCCCGCGACCTTGAGCTGGTGTTGATCGACGCAGCCCGAGGCTTGGGCAACAAACGTTGCCTGCCTGCCGGCCCCTTGCGTGAGCCGGTCGAACGCCTGCAAAGCGTCGACGCCGTGTTATACAACGGCGCAGCCGATGATCGCGCAGACGGGTTTGCCTTCCAGTTGCAACCCACCGAACTGGTCAACCTGCAAAGCGGTGAACGGCGTCCCCTCGACCACTTTCCCGCAGGCCAGGCGCTGCACGCCGTGGCCGGGATCGGCAATCCGCAGCGTTTCTTCACGACCCTCGAAACGCTACACTGGCGGCCAGTACCGCATGCGTTTGCCGACCACGCCGAATACAGTGTGCAAGCCTTGAATTTCACCCCGTCATTGCCGTTGGTGATGACCGAAAAGGACGCGGTGAAGTGCCGTGCCTTCGCCGCCGCCGATTGGTGGTACCTGGCGGTCGATGCTGCGCCGTCGCCGGCCTTCGTGGCCTGGTTCGATACGCAGCTGATGCGCCTGTTGCCGGCTCGTCTTTTGCCTTAACTCCGTTCTAATCCAGGGAATGCTCATGGACACCAAATTGCTCGATATCCTCGCTTGCCCGGTCACCAAAGGCCCGCTCAAGCTCAGCGCCGACAAGACCGAGCTGATCAGCAAGGGCGCCGGCCTGGCTTACCCGATTCGTGACGGCATCCCGGTGATGCTCGAAACCGAAGCCCGCACTCTGACCACCGACGAGCGTCTGGATAAATGACCACAGCCTTTACCGTTGTCATTCCATCGCGTTATGCCTCTACCCGTCTGCCGGGCAAACCGCTGCTGCTGATCGCCGGCAAGCCGATGATCCAGCACGTCTGGGAACAGGCGAGCAAAAGCAGCGCCGAACGTGTGGTGGTCGCTACTGACGACGCGCGCATCGTTGAGGCCTGCAATGCGTTTGGTGCCGAAGTGGTGCTGACTCGCGAAGATCACAATTCCGGTACCGATCGCCTGGCTGAAGTCGCCGCGAAACTGGGCCTGGCCGCCGACGCCATCGTGGTCAACGTCCAGGGTGACGAACCGTTGATCCCGCCGAGCGTGATCGATCAGGTCGCCGCCAACCTGGCCGCTCACACCGAAGCGCGCATGGCCACCCTGGCCGAGCCGATCGAAGACGTCGAAACCCTGTTTAATCCCAACGTGGTCAAGGTCGTCAGCGACCTTAATGGCCTGGCGCTGACCTTCAGTCGCGCCACCTTGCCGTGGGCCCGGGACGCGTTCGCCAAAAGCCGCGAGCAACTGCCGGAAGGCGTGCCGTATCGCCGCCACATCGGCATATATGCCTACCGCGCCGGTTTCCTGCATGACTTCGTCAGTTGGGGGCCATGCTGGCTGGAGAACACCGAATCCCTGGAACAGCTGCGTGCCCTGTGGCACGGCGTGCGAATTCACGTCGCCGATGCGCTGATCGCACCGCCCACCGGCGTCGATACCGCCGAAGACCTTGAGCGCGTTCGTCGCCTGCTGGAGGCCTGATGCGCGTTCTGTTCGTATGCCTGGGCAACATCTGCCGTTCTCCGACGGCCGAAGGTGTGCTGCGGCATAAACTGCGCGAGGCGGGGCTGGCCGATCACATCGAAGTCGCCTCCGCCGGCACCGGCGACTGGCATGTCGGCAAGGCGCCGGACAAACGCAGCCAGGCCGCCGCCAAACTGCGCGGTTACGACCTGTCCGCCCAGCGCGCCCAGCAGGTGACCCGCGCCGATTTCGCCACCTACGACCTGATTCTGGCGATGGACAACAGCAACCTGCGCAACCTCAGGGCCCTGCAACCGGCCAAGGGCAAGGCTGAGTTGGACCTGTTCCTGCGTCGCTATGAGTCGGACGTCGATGAGGTGCCGGACCCGTACTATGACGGCGACCAGGGTTTCGAGCAGGTGCTGGACCTGATCGAGCGCGCCAGTGATCGGCTGGTGATCGAATTGAAGGGACGGTTATGAGTTTGCAGGTTCAACCCCGGGTTTCGCTCAAGCCGTTCAATACGTTTGGTGTCGACGTCCAGGCCCGGTTGTTCGCCGAGGCCCACAGCGATGCCGATGTGCGTGAAGCCCTGGCGTATGCGGCTGAACACGACGTGCCGTTGCTGGTGATCGGTGGCGGCAGCAACCTGCTGCTGACGGCTGATGTCCAGGCGCTGGTGCTGCGCATGGCCACCCGCGGCATCCGGATCCTCAGCGATGACGGCAGCAAGGTCGTGATCGAAGCCGAGGCCGGCGAGCCTTGGCATCCGTTCGTGCAACACACACTGGCGCAGGGCTTGTCGGGGCTGGAGAACCTCAGCCTGATTCCCGGTACTGTGGGCGCGGCACCGATGCAGAACATCGGCGCCTATGGCGTGGAGATCAAGGACGTGTTCGCCGGCCTGACCGCGCTGGATCGTCAGACCGGCGAGCTGCGGGATTTCACGCTGGAAGAATGCAATTTCGCCTACCGTGACAGCCTGTTCAAACAGGAGCCGGGGCGCTGGTTGATCCTGCGCGTGCGTTTCACCCTGGACCGCGTCGCCCACCTGCACCTGGAATACGGTCCGGTGCGTCAGCGCCTGACCGAGCAAGGCATCGATCATCCGACCGCCACCGATGTCAGCGAGGCAATCTGCAGCATTCGCAACGAAAAGCTTCCGGACCCTGCCGTTCTCGGCAATGCCGGCAGCTTCTTCAAGAACCCGTTGGTATCGACCGCGCTGGTTGCACAACTCAAGAGTGAATACCCGGACCTGGTAGCCTACGCGCAACCCGATGGGCAAATGAAACTGGCGGCAGGCTGGTTGATCGAGCGGGCCGGCTGGAAAGGCTTTCGAGACGGCGATGCCGGCGTGCATAAGTTGCAGGCGCTGGTGCTGGTCAACTACGGCAACGCCACCGGCCTGCAATTGCTGAACCTGGCGCAGCACATTCAGAAAGACATTTCGCAACGTTTCAAAGTCGACCTGGAAATGGAGCCGAATCAGTATTGAAGCTACGCTTTATTAACTGATCTCAAAGCCCTGCACACTTCAACTGTGCAGGGCTTTTTTGTTAATGCTGGGTTAACTTAGCCCCCTAACGATGCAAACGTTTGCTCCATCAAAGGCCCGATGCAGACGCCATCGTCTGCATAAGAGAGCCTCTTTAGCCTGAGCCGATCTGCGTGATGCCAACCGCCACTTCCTGGCGGCAGATTGCTCGACCCCATAACAAACAACTATGCGGGCGTGCCCATGATTACCCTGAAGCTTAACGGTCAAGACCATCAACTCGACGTCACCGAGGACATGCCGCTGCTTTGGGCTATCCGTGACGTGGCCGGTTACAACGGCACCAAATTCGGCTGCGGCATGGGCCTGTGTGGCGCGTGCACCATTCATATCGAAGGCGCTCCGGCGCGCAGTTGCATCACGCCGATCGGCGCGGTGGTGGGCCAGAACGTCACCACTATCGAGAACCTGCACGCCGACCCGGTCGGGCAAGTGGTGCAACAAGCCTGGCTCGACACCGCCGTGGCCCAGTGTGGTTTCTGCCAGGGCGGGCAGATCATGTCGGCGACGGCGCTGCTCAAGACCAACCCGAACCCCAGCGACGAACAGATCGAAGAGGCGATGGTCGGCAATATCTGCCGTTGCGGCACCTATAACCGCATCAAGACCGCCATTCGCCAGGCATCCACTCACCTGAAGGAGGCCAAGGCATGAGCCAGTTACCGAATGATTTTGCGCTGAGCAACCTCAGCCGCCGTGGCTTCCTTAAAGGCGTCGGTGCGACCAGTGCGTTGGTGCTGGTGGCCAGTTGGGGCTGGCAAGATGCGTTCGCCGAAGAGAAAGAGAAAAAGTTCGGCGCCGATGGCATGCCCAATGGCTGGATCGATGATCCCAAGGTTTACATCAGCATTGCCGCTGACGGCATGGTGACGGTGGTGTGCAACCGTTCGGAAATGGGCCAGGGTGTGCGCACCAGCCTGACCATGGTGGTGGCCGATGAGCTGGACGCCGACTGGGCAATGATGAAAGTGCAGCAGGCGCCGGGTGATGAGATCCGCTTCGGCAACCAGGATACCGACGGTTCGCGCAGCATGCGTCACTGGTATGAACCGATGCGCCGTTGCGGTGCTGCGGCGCGGACCATGCTTGAGCAAGCGGCGGCCGAACAGTGGAAAGTGCCGGTCAGCGAGTGTCACGCGCAGCTGCATAAAGTCGTGCACCAACCGACCGGTCGTGAACTGGGTTATGGCGCCCTGGCCGCCGCTGCGGGTGCGCTGGCCGTGCCGGCGCGTGACAGCCTGCGGCTCAAGCAGCCGTCGGAATTTCGCTATATCGGCAAGGAAGGCAGCAAGGCGATCGACGGTGCCGACATCGTCAATGGCCGGGCCATTTACGGTGCCGATGTGCATTTCGACGGCATGCTCTACGCCGTGATTGCACGTCCGGCGGTTTACGGCGGCAAGGTCAAATCCGTCGATTCCAGCGCGGCAATGAAAGTCCCGGGCGTGATCAAAGTCGTCCAGATCGAAGGTCGTCCGCTGCCGTCCGAGTTCCAGCCTCTAGGTGGCGTGGCCGTGGTGGCCAGCAATACCTGGGCCGCGATCAAGGGCCGCGAAGCGCTGAAAATCGAGTGGGATGACGGCCCCAATGCCAGTTACGACTCGATCGCCTACCGCAAAGAACTGGAGGCCTCCTCCCTCAAGCCCGGCAAAGTGGTGCGCAATACCGGCAACATCGACGACGCCATGAAAAGCGCCGACAGCACCCTCGAAGCCTCTTATTACCTGCCGCACCTGACGCAGGCGCCGATGGAGCCGATGGTCGCCATCGCCCGGTTCAAGGACGGCGTGTGCGAAGCCTGGGCACCGAGCCAGGCACCGCAAGTCACCCGGGAACGGATTGGCGAACGCCTCGGTATTCCATTCGATAAAGTCACCTTCAATGTCACCTTGCTGGGCGGCGGTTTCGGTCGCAAGTCGAAGCCGGACTTCATCATCGAAGCGGCAATCCTCGCCAAGGAATTCCCCGGCAAAGCGGTGCGGGTGCAATGGACCCGTGAAGACGACATCCATTGCTCCTATTTCCATACCGTGTCGGCGGAATACCTGAAGGCCAGCCTGAACAATGACGGCCTGCCGTCCGGCTGGTTGCACCGCACCGTGGCACCGAGCATCACCGCGCTGTTCGCCCCGGGCATGAACCACGAGGCGGCGTTCGAGTTGGGCATGGGCTTCACCAACATGGCCTATGCGATTCCCAACGTGCGCCTGGAAAACCCGGAAGCGGCGATTCATACCCGGGTCGGCTGGTATCGCTCGGTGTCGAACATTCCCCACGGGTTTGCGATTCAGAGCTTTGTCGATGAGTTGGCGCACAAGGCCAAGCAGGATCCACTCAAGTACCAGATCAAATTGCTCGGCCCGGACCGTCAGATCGATCCGCGCACCTTGAGCGAAGAGTGGAACTACGGTGAATCCCCAGAGCGTTACCCGATCGATACCGGGCGGATGCGTACCGTGCTGGAAACGGCCGCGAAGGCTGCCGGTTGGGGGCGTGAGTTGCCCAAGGGCCGTGGCTTGGGCCTGGCGGTGCATTACAGCTTCGTTACTTATGTAGCGGCGGTGATCGAAGTCGAAGTCAAAGACGACGGCACGCTGATCGTGCACAAGGCTGACATCGCTGTGGATTGCGGTCCGCGGATTAACCCCGAACGGATTCGCGCTCAGTTCGAAGGCGCCTGCGTCATGGGCCTGGGCAATGCGGTGGTCGGGGAAATCAGCTTCAAGGACGGCAAGGTGCAGCAGGACAACTTCCACATGTACGAAGTGGCGCGCATGTCGCTGGCGCCGAAGGAAGTGGCGGTGCATCTGGTTACGCCACCAGGCGTCGTGCCGCTGGGCGGTGTTGGCGAGCCGGGCGTACCGCCGATTGCGCCCGCGCTGTGTAACGCGATCTTCGCCGCCACCGGCCAGCGCATCCGCAGCTTGCCGGTTCGTTATCAACTGCAAGGTTGGCAGAAGGCGCAGGCCTGATGGACAGCGCGGATCTGAACGTCCTGCGCAGCGTGCTGGAATGGCGCCGCGCCGGCCAGCGGGTGGTGTTGTACAGCGTCGTCCAGACCTGGGGCACCGCGCCGCGGGCGCCGGGCGCGATGCTGGCATTGCGTGAAGATGGCGTGGTGATCGGTTCAGTGTCCGGTGGCTGTGTCGAGGATGATTTGATTGCCCGGTTGCACGATGGGCGAATTCCGCCTGACGGGCCACCGGTGCAGCTGATCACCTACGGCGTCACCCGTGAGGAGGCCGCACGCTTTGGTTTGCCGTGCGGCGGCACGTTGCGCCTGACCGAGGAGAGGGTTGGCGATCCAGATTGGGTCGCCGAGTTGCTGGCGCGCTGCGAGGCCCATGAAATCGTCGCTCGCTTGCTGGATATTGCGACCGGTGAGGTGGTTTTGCAGGCGGCGAACAAAAGCGATGTATTGAGCTTCGACGGCAACACGCTGCGCGCCATCTACGGTCCGCGCTGGCGACTATTGCTGATCGGTGCGGGGCAACTGTCCCGCTATGTCGCCGAGATGGCGCGGTTGCTGGATTTCGAAGTGCTGATCTGCGATCCGCGCAGTGAGTTCGTCTATGGCTGGGAGGAGCAGCACGGCCGCTTTGTGTCGGGCATGCCGGATGAAGCGGTGCTGAACATCCAGACCGACGAACGCACGGCGATTGTTGCCCTGACCCACGATCCGCGCCTCGATGACATGGCCTTGCTGACGGCGCTGGATTCCAGGGCTTTTTATGTCGGTGCGCTGGGCTCGCGGATCAACAGCCTGAAGCGTCGGGAAAACCTGGCTCAGCTAGGCTTGTCGCAACAGGCCATCGAGCGGCTGCACGGCCCGATCGGTTTGCACATCGGCAGCCACAGTCCGGCGGAAATCGCCTTGTCGCTGCTGGCCGAGATTGTGGCGATCAAGAACGGCGTCGAACTGAAGCAGAAGAAGCCGTTGCAGGAGGTTGTATGAGTGAGTCCATCGGCGTCATCGTGGTGGCGGCGGGGCAGGGCAGTCGGTTCAGGCAGGTGGCGGGAGAGGACAAGGACAAGCTGCTGGCAGATTGTGCCGGTCGCGATGGCGCGGTTCGTTCTGTGATCGAACACGTGCTGGTGAATTTGCCGGCCAGCCTTGGCAAGCGCGTGCTGGTCACCACTGAAGATCGCCCGCAAGTGATGCGCATGGCTCAGGCGTATGGCTGCGAGATTGTGGTGATTGAATCGACCGGGATGGGCGATAGCATTGCGGCCGGGGTGCAGGCGTGTTCAGAACTCAGTGGCTGGTTGATTGTGCTGGGGGATATGCCGTTTATTCTACCGTCGAGTATTGAACGGGTGGTGGCGGGGATTGCCGATGATTGCGTCAGTGTGCCGGTGAAGGCGGGTGAGTACGGGCATCCGGTTGGCTTTGGCCGCAGTTTTGGGCCGGGGTTGATGGGGTTATCGGGTGATCATGGGGCCAAGCCGTTATTTGCGCAGGGCCGGGTGGTTGAAGTGGCGGTGGAGGATGCCGGGGTGTTGTGGGATGTGGATACACCTGAGAGGCTGGTTTTCGCCTGATTCACCGCCATCGCGAGCAGGCTCGCTCCCATATTGGATCGGTGGTGTGATCACTGTTTTGTCATCGCCGCCGAACCCTGTGGGAGCGAGCCTGCTCGCGATAGCGGTTTAACATTCAACAATGATGCAAGCTGATTCACCGCCATCGCGAGCAGGCTCGCTCCCACATTGGATCGGTGGTGTGATCACTGTTTTGTCATCGCCGCCGAACCCGGTGGGAGCGAGCCTGCTCGCGATAGCGGTTTAACATTCAACAATGATGCAAGCTGATTCACCGTCGCGAGCAGGCTCGCTCCCACATTGGATCGCGGTGATGTCCGAGACACTGGCATAAAAAAAGCCTCGCCTGGATCACCAGGCGGGGCTTTTTAGTAGCCGATGGAATCAGACGAGCGGTTTAGGCTCGTGTTCTTTTTCCTGGGCTTGCTCGTGTTGCTCTACCGCTTCCTGTACCGAACGCGGCGCTTCTTCGATGACCGACTCGGCAGGTGCCGCTTCAACCACTTCAGCCACAACCGGTGCAGGCTCGGCAACGACCGTTGCTTCAACCGGAGCCGCAGTGGCAGCCAGTTCGGCTTCCTTGCGCAGGCGCTCTTCTTCACGCTTGCGACGACGCACTTCACGCGGATCGTTCGGCGCTCGGCCGCTCGGCGTCAGGGCGCTGACAGGGGCTGTTTCGACTTGCGGAGCAGCCACTTCAGCAACCACCGGCGCTTCTACCACCGGAGCTGGCTCGGCAGCTGCAACCACTGGCTCGGAGGCCATGGCTTCAGCCACTTCGGTTTCAGCAACCAGTGCAGGTGCTTCAACAGCAACCGGCTCGGCAACCCAGTTGAACGCGGTTTGTTCTTCACGAACTTCGCGCACAGCTTCGGTCACGGTTTCGCTGGAGGTTTCGACCGCAGGCTCGGTGGCAACCACTGGCTCGAAAGCTGGAGCCGTTTCAACAACCGGCTCAGCTTCACGAACCGGCGCCACTTCGATTTCCGGAGCAGCAGTGGCTTCGACCGGAGTCGTCGCTTCTACCACTGGCGCTTCAACCGGCGCTATTTCCAGGGTGGCGGCAGTAGCGCGTTCGGCTTGCTCGTGGGCTTGTGCTTCAGCAGGCGCGCTGATCACGGTGCTGGCAACGGCTGCGGTAACAGCCAGGCCGGCGGCCAGATCGGAAGTGCTTGGCGCTTCGTTGCTTTCGCTCGCTTCGCTGCCTTCGGCGGATTCGGATTCTTCCGAACCTTCGATCACGTTGCCGTTGGCATCGCGTTGACGCTCGCGACGGTTGCTGCGACGACGCTGACCACGGGAGCGGCGGCGTGGACGATCGCCTTCGGCGCCTTCCTGACCGTCTTCCTGCAGTTGCTCTTCGCTGGTCACCAGTTCTTCTTCGGCAACAGCTGCAGCGGCTTGCTCGGCACGTGGCTGACGCTCTTCACGCGGTGGGCGCGGAGCACGTTCTTCACGTGGCTGGCGAGCCGGACGCTCTTCAGCGGTCGCAGCAGCGCTAGCCGCAGCGGCCGGAGCCGTGGCATCCAGAGGTTCGCGCAGTTCACGCACGCGTTCTTCACGCTCGCCACGTGGCTTGCGGTCTTCGCGAGGTGCGCGCGGTGCACGTTCTTCACGCGGGGCACGTGGTGCGCGCTCTTCACGTGGAGCACGTTCTTCGCGAGCTACTGCTGGAGTCTCTTCGCGGGCTTCGCGTGGTTGACGCTCTTCGCGTGGCTCACGGGGTGCGCGTTCTTCACGCGGAGCACGTTCCTCACGGGGCTTGCGTTCTTCATCGCGGCGACCGTTACGGTTGCGGCTCTGCTGACGACCGTTGCGACGCTCTTCGTTGCGGGCTGGACGCTCGGTGGTCGCTGGCTTTTCAACCACAACCGGAGCAGCAGGCTCTTCTTTGGTCGCGAACAGGCTGACCAGCGATTTCACCAGGCCTTTGAACAGGCTTGGCTCAGGTGCAACGGCCGGAGCGGCAACCGGGGCGGCGACGACTTCGGTCGGAACCGGAGCGTTGGCGCGGGCCGGTGCAGTCTTGACCGCGGCTTCCTGGCGAACCAGGGTGCGGGTCGCAGCGGCTGGCTGGACTTCTTCGACTTCGGCAGCGGCCGCTGCGATTTCGTAGCTGGACTGGCCAACCGCGGCTTCCGGGCTGTCATCGCGCAGACGCTGAACTTCGAAGTGCGGCGTTTCGAGGTGATCGTTCGGCAGAATGACGATGCGGGCACGGGTGCGCAGTTCGATCTTGGTGATCGAGTTGCGTTTTTCGTTGAGCAGGAAGGCTGCAACCGGAATAGGCACTTGTGCGCGAACTTCGGCGGTGCGGTCTTTCAGGGCTTCTTCTTCGATCAGGCGCAGGATCGCCAGGGACAGCGATTCAACGTCACGGATGATGCCGGTGCCGTTGCAACGCGGGCAAACGATGCCGCTGCTTTCGCCCAGGGATGGACGCAGGCGCTGACGGGACATTTCCAGCAGGCCGAAGCGCGAGATGCGACCGACTTGCACGCGAGCGCGGTCGGCTTCCAGGCATTCGCGGACTTTCTCTTCCACGGCGCGCTGGTTCTTGGCAGGGGTCATGTCGATGAAGTCGATGACGATCAGGCCGCCGATGTCGCGCAAGCGCAACTGACGGGCGATTTCTTCGGCGGCTTCAAGGTTGGTCTGCAGGGCGGTTTCTTCGATGTCGCTGCCTTTGGTGGCGCGCGCCGAGTTGATGTCGATGGACACCAGGGCTTCGGTCGGATCGATAACGATGGAGCCGCCGGAAGGCAGTTCGACGACGCGCTGGAAGGCGGTTTCGATCTGGCTTTCGATCTGGAAACGGTTGAACAGCGGAACGCTGTCTTCGTAGAGCTTGATCTTGCTGGCGTACTGCGGCATCACCTGGCGAATGAAGGTCAGGGCTTCGTCCTGGGCTTCAACGCTGTCGATCAGCACTTCGCCGATGTCCTGGCGCAGGTAATCGCGGATGGCGCGGATGATCACGTTGCTTTCCTGGTAGATCAGGAAAGGCGCGGAGCGATCCAGCGAGGCTTCTTTGATGGCGGTCCAGAGTTGCAGCAGGTAATCGAGGTCCCACTGCATTTCTTCGCTGCTGCGGCCAAGGCCGGCAGTGCGTACGATCAGACCCATGTCAGCCGGGGCAACCAGGCCGTTCAGGGCTTCACGCAGTTCGTTGCGCTCTTCACCTTCGATGCGACGGGAGATACCGCCGGCACGCGGGTTGTTCGGCATCAGGACCAGGTAACGACCGGCCAGGCTGATGAAGGTGGTCAGGGCGGCGCCCTTGTTGCCACGTTCTTCTTTTTCGACCTGAACGATGACTTCCTGGCCTTCGCTCAGGACGTCCTTGATGTTGACGCGGCCTTCGGGGGCTTTCTTGAAGTATTCGCGGGAGATTTCTTTGAGGGGCAGGAAGCCGTGGCGCTCAGAGCCGAAATCGACAAAGGCAGCCTCAAGGCTTGGTTCGATGCGAGTAATCCGGCCTTTATAGATGTTGGCCTTCTTCTGCTCGCGTGCACCGGATTCGATGTCCAGGTCGTAGAGGCGTTGGCCATCTACCAGTGCAACACGCAACTCTTCGGGTTGAGTTGCGTTAATCAGCATTCTTTTCATGTAGTACCGTCGGTTTCCGGGCTGCCGGAAACGGCGTTCGGCACACACGACTTCTCACGGTCGGTGTCAGGTGCGTCGGGAGTGGTTGGCCATTCCCGTGTCCAGCGATATTCGGCCAATTGGGCCGTTATCGCGACGTACGCGTCCTGCTTGCTGTGGCTACTTAAGCACTCAGTCAGGAGGAGGAATCAACCAGCGGCTGTGGACGAGATGAAGCGTCTTGATAAAGCCTATTGCTACACAGTCCAGCGGTTGTGCATCTCCACCCTACACGTATCCCTGATAATTCGGGTGCTGCCGCGCGCAGAATCCGCAGCGGGTTGGCATTTACCGTGAGCTCCGAAGGGGGAGGTCACGCATCATGGCTAATTTAGGCGTTGTTTCCGAAGCGTTCGCTCGGGGTCGTTCGAAGCCGACTGCACTTTGTGAACTGGCCGTGAATATTGGCTCGCAAGGCGAGTGAAAACTCTGCTCTGCGGCTTGATTCAGGCCTCATGTCACCTGCGCTCGTTACAGCTGCAAACTCCACCGTTACGTAGCGAAAGCCCCGTAGGACGGCCTCTCGTCCTGGTGAATTGCGTTGGTCAGGGCCGGTTTTTGACCGTTAGTCCGCTGTCCAGGCCGCTTTTGGCGGCGTTCGCGACTATAGCAGCAATGATTAAGTGCTTCAATTCCATAAAAAATTGTTATCATCCGCGGCATGACGACTACTGCCCCTTCGACCCCAGCCGTACAACTGCTGGAGGTCTCGCCGGAATATGCCGGCCAACGTATTGATAACTTCCTTCTCGCTCGGCTCAAAGGCGTGCCCAAGACCTTGATTTACCGCATTTTGCGCAAGGGCGAAGTGCGAGTGAACAAAGGTCGGATCAAGCCCGAATACAAGCTGCAGGCGGGCGATATCGTGCGCGTGCCGCCGGTTCGCGTGCCTGAGCGCGACGAGCCGGTGCCGCTGGCCCAGGGCCTGCTGCAACGCCTCGAAGCCTCGATTGTCTTCGAAGACAAGGCACTGATCGTGATCAACAAGCCCGCAGGCATCGCGGTTCACGGCGGCAGCGGCTTGACTTACGGTGTGATCGAAGCCTTTCGTCAGTTGCGTCCCGATTGCAAGGAGCTCGAACTGGTTCACCGTCTCGACCGTGACACCTCCGGCCTGTTGATGATCGCCAAGAAACGCAGCATGTTGCGTCACTTGCACACGGCATTGCGTGGCGATGGCGTCGATAAGCGCTACATGGCGCTGGTCCGCGGTAACTGGGCGGCCTCGATCAAGCAAGTTCGTGCCTCACTCGGCAAGAGCAATCTGCGCTCCGGCGAGCGTATGGTCGAGGTCGATGAGGAGGAGGGCAAGGAGTCGGTGACCGTGTTCAAGGTGCTGCGTCGTTTCGGCGACTTTGCCACCCTGATCGAAGCCAGACCCATCACCGGCCGCACTCACCAGATCCGCGTCCACACGTTGCACGCCGGGCACTGCATTGCCGGCGACACCAAGTACGGGGATGACGATTTCAGCAAGGAAATTCGCGATCTGGGTGGCAAGCGCCTGTTCCTGCACGCCTATATGCTGACCGTGCCGCTGCCGGATGGCGGTGAGTTGAAGTTGCAGGCGCCAGTGGACGAAATGTGGGCCAAGACCGTGGAGCGCCTGAGTGCACCCCTCTGATTACAAACTGCTGATTTTCGATTGGGACGGCACACTGGCTGATTCCATTGGTCGGATTGTCGCGGCGATGCATGTTGCGTCCGAGCGGTCGGGGTTTCAGTTGCGTGATGATTTTGCAGTCAAGGGCATAATCGGTCTGGGCCTGCCTGAAGCCATTCGCACGTTGTATCCGGAAATTGGCGATGCCGAGCTGGTAGCGTTTCGTGAGCACTATGCGGATCACTACATCGCCGCGGAAGCCGTGCCTTCGCCGCTGTTCGAGGGTGTGGTCGAGTCGATGGAGGCGTTTCGTGCCGAGGGTTATCATCTGGCTGTGGCGACGGGCAAGGCCCGTCGCGGGCTCGACAGGGTGCTGAAAGCTCACGGCTGGGAAGAGTATTTCGATATCACCCGCGCCGCCGATGAAACCGCCAGCAAGCCTCATCCGCTGATGCTTGAGCAGATTCTCGCTCATTGCGAGGTTCGCCCGGAGCAGGCGCTGATGGTGGGCGACTCGTCTTTCGACCTGCAGATGGCACGTAATGCGGGCATGGATTCGGTGGCGGTCAGTTATGGCGCGCGATCGATCGACGCGCTGAAGCTGTTCGAGCCGCGACTGTCCATCGATCGTTTTTCAGAATTGCATGCCTGGCTTAATCAGCGGGCTTAACAGGTTTTTGCTGGGGTAGATGCCATGACCGACGAATGGAAAGCGCCCGCCAAGGCGAGCGCAGAGAGCGGTGACGAAAAAAGCTGGAAGCTGCTGGAAAAGACCTTGCTGGCCAGTGTCCAGGAGCAGCGCCGGTCTCGTCGCTGGGGAATCTTCTTCAAGCTGCTGACCTTTGTGTACCTGTTTGGCGCGTTGATTCTGTTCACGCCGCTGATGGACATGGAAAAAAGCGCAACCCGCGGTTCCCACTACACGGCGTTGATCGACGTGACCGGCATGATCGCCGACAAGGAGCCCGCCAGCGCTGACAACATCGTCGGCAGCCTGCGTGCGGCCTTCGAGGACGAGAAGGTCAAGGGCGTGATCCTGCGCATCAACAGCCCGGGCGGCAGTCCGGTGCAGTCGGGTTACGTGTATGACGAAATCGTGCGTCTGCGCGGCTTGCACCCGGACACCAAGGTGTACGCGGTGATCTCCGACCTGGGCGCGTCCGGTGCTTATTACATCGCCAGCGCGGCGGATCAGATTTACGCCGACAAGGCGAGCCTGGTCGGTTCCATTGGTGTGACGGCGGCCGGTTACGGCTTTGTCGGCACCATGGAGAAGCTCGGCGTCGAGCGTCGGACCTACACGTCGGGCGAGCACAAATCGTTCCTCGACCCGTTCCAGCCGCAGAAGCCCGAGGAGACTCGGTTCTGGCAAGGCGTGCTGGATACCACGCATCAGCAGTTCATCAACAGCGTGAAAAAGGGCCGTGGCGATCGTCTGAAAGACAAAGAGCATCCGGAGCTGTTCTCCGGGCTGGTCTGGAACGGCGAGCAGGCGTTGCCGCTGGGTTTGATCGACGGTCTGGGTAATGCCAGTTCGGTGGCGCGTGATGTGATTGGCGAAAAAGAACTGGTGGACTTCACCGTTCAGGAATCGCCGTTCGATCGCTTCTCGAAAAAACTCGGCGCGAGCGTGGCTGAGCAACTGGCGATGTTGATGGGCTTTAACGGTCCGTCGTTACGCTGATCTATGGCTGCACAAAAAAAACCGGCCTTCGTGGCCGGTTTTTTGTTATTCAGGGGATTTGCACGCCTTCGGCCAGCAGCATGTCGATCAGGCGAATCAGCGGCAGGCCGATCAGGCTGGTGGCGTCAGGGCCTTCGGTGCTTTGAAACAGGCTCACCCCCAAACCTTCAGCCTTGAAGCTGCCAGCGCAGTCGTAGGGCTGTTCGGCGTGCAGGTAGCGCTCGATGCGTGCCGGGTCCAGCGTGCGCATGTGCACGGTGAAGGGTACGCAGTCGACCTGGCAATCGCCGGTCTGGCTGTTGAGCAGTGCCAGGCCTGTCAGGAAGGTCACGCTGGCACCGCTCGACGCCAGCAGTTGTTCGCGGGCCTTCTCGAAGGTGTGGGGTTTACCGATAATCCGCTCGCCGAGTACCGCGACCTGATCGGAGCCAATGATCAGATGAGCGGGATGGCTGCCGGCAAGTGCCTGTGCTTTTTCTGTGGCGAGGCGTTTTACCAGCTCAATGGCAGGCTCGCCCGCACGATGGCTTTCATCGATATCCGGTGAGCTGCAGGTGAACGGCAGCTGCAAGCGGGCCAGCAATTCCCGGCGATAAACCGAGCTTGAAGCGAGTAATAAAGGCAGCATGCGTATCTCCGGAAGACAGGCGCGAATTCTACCGAGGCTTCCAAGTGACGGACAGGGCTGAATTTCCTTTGACATGGCCGGGTGCATCCCTATAATGCTGCGCCTATGTTGAATGACCCGATTCCACCTCACGTTGACCCGCGCAAATTGGCTGACCGTGGCACCACCCTTCAAGGTGAACTGCTGCTGGCCGATTTGGAGAGACTCTGCGACCCGCTTTCCGACACTGTCGGTACGGTGCAGGCGAAATTCGTTTTTGAACGAGATGAACGTAAGTCTGTGGTAATCCACAGCTTTATCGACACCGAAGTCAAAATGGTTTGCCAGCGTTGTCTTGAGCTGGTCACCCTGCCGATCCATAGCGAATGCAGTTATGCTGTGGTGAAGGAGGGTGCGAATACCCAGTCGTTGCCGAAAGGTTATGACGTGCTGGAACTGGGCGAAGATCCTTTGGATCTGCAGTCACTGATCGAGGAGGAGCTTCTGCTCGCCTTGCCCATTGTGCCTGCTCATCATCCGGAAGAATGCCAGCAGCCGGCGGGTCTCGATGAGCCCGAACCGAGCGAGGACGAGGTAACGCGGTCCAACCCGTTCAGTGTATTGGCGCAGTTAAAGCGTGACCCAAACGTTTAGGAGTTAATCAATTATGGCTGTTCAGCAGAACAAAAAATCCCGCTCTGCCCGTGACATGCGCCGTTCGCACGACGCTCTCGAGGCTAGCACCCTGTCTGTAGAAAAAACCACCGGTGAAGTTCACCTGCGTCACCACGTATCGCCAGAAGGCGTATACCGTGGCCGTAAAGTGATCGACAAGGGCGCTGACGAGTAATCACTTGTCTGCTCAAGTCATCGCGATTGACGCAATGGGCGGGGACTTCGGTCCCCGCAGCATTGTTCAGGCCAGCCTTGCTTGCCTGTCTGCTACACCCTCGCTGCACCTGACCCTCGTCGGTCAACCCTCCCTACTTGAAGAATTGCTCTCTGGCCAATCGGCTGTGGATCGCTCGCGTCTGTCAATTGCTCCGGCGTCCGAAGTCATCGCCATGGATGAAAAACCTGCCCAGGCCTTGCGCGGCAAGCCCGACTCATCGATGCGCGTGGCGCTGGAATTGCTGCGTGATGGCAAGGTCCAGGCGTGTGTCAGTGCGGGCAATACCGGCGCGCTGATGGCGTTGTCGCGGTTTGTGCTCAAGACCTTGCCGGGCATTGACCGACCGGCGATGGTGGCGGCGATTCCGACACAGAAGGGTTATTGCCAGTTGCTCGACCTTGGCGCCAACGTCGATTGCAGTGCCGAGCACCTGTTGCAGTTCGCAATCATGGGGTCGGTGGCGGCGGAGACCTTGGGTGTCGTTCGCCCGCGTGTGGCGTTGCTGAACATCGGCACTGAAGACATCAAGGGCAATCAACAGGTCAAGCTGGCTGCAACCTTGTTGCAAAGTGCCCGTGGTATCAATTACATCGGCTTTGTCGAGGGTGACGGCTTGTACCGTGGCGAGGCGGACGTGGTGGTGTGTGACGGCTTTGTCGGCAACATTCTGCTCAAGTCGAGCGAAGGCCTGGCGACCATGATCGCCGGGCGCATCGAAGCCTTGTTCAAGAAAAACCTCGCGTCAAAAATGGTCGGCGCGCTGGCGCTGCCGCTGATGAAGCGCCTGCAAGCCGATCTGGCCCCTGCACGACATAACGGCGCAAGCTTTCTTGGTTTACAGGGGATTGTCGTGAAAAGTCACGGTTCTGCTGGCGTTCAGGGTTTCCAGAGTGCAATTCAGCGTGCCTTGATCGAGATCCAGGAAAATCTGCCGGAACGCATTCACGGTCGTCTGGAGGATTTGTTGCTTTAGGCGTTTTCGTCGGACAATGCTTAAATGTGACCGCTCAGTTCAATTGGCCATCCAACTGTCAGTTTCTTGCGTCCCCCAAGCGGGACGTCAAATTCTCCGACGACAAGATCATTAGGGGCTCGTTACATGTCTGCTTCCCTCGCATTCGTCTTTCCAGGACAGGGTTCGCAGTCCCTCGGCATGCTGGCCGAGTTGGGCGCGCAACATCCGGTTGTCCTCGAAACGTTCAAAGAAGCTTCCGATGCCCTGGGTTACGACCTGTGGGCGCTGACCCAGCAAGGGCCGGAAGAGCAACTCAATCAAACCGATAAAACCCAACCAGCCATTCTGACCGCCTCGATCGCTTTGTGGCGTCTGTGGCTGGCTGAAGGCGGTGCGCGCCCGGCTTACGTTGCCGGTCATAGCCTTGGCGAGTACAGCGCGCTGGTCGCGGCTGGCAGCCTGAGCCTGGGCGACGCCGTCAAGCTGGTTGAGCGCCGTGGTCAGTTGATGCAAGAAGCCGTTCCGGCCGGCCAGGGCGGCATGGCCGCGATCCTCGGTCTGGACGACGCTGACGTGTTGGCAGCCTGTGCCGAAGCGGCGCAAGGCGAAGTGGTCAGTGCGGTCAACTTCAACTCCCCGGGCCAGGTGGTGATCGCCGGTGCCAAGGCGGCGGTCGAACGCGCCATCGAAGGCTGCAAGGCGCGTGGTGCCAAGCGCGCCATGCCGTTGCCGGTCAGTGTGCCGTCCCATTGCGAGCTGATGCGTCCGGCCGCCGAGCGTTTCGCCGAGTCGATCGCTGCGATCGACTGGCAAGCGCCGCAGATTCCGGTTGTTCAGAACGTCAGCGCTGCCGTGCCGGCCGATCTGGAAACCCTCAAGCGCGATCTGCTCGAGCAGCTCTACAAGCCTGTGCGCTGGGTCGAATCGGTCCAGGCGCTGGCGGCCAAGGGCGCGACCCAGTTGGTCGAATGCGGCCCTGGCAAAGTGCTGGCCGGCCTGAACAAGCGTTGCGCCGAAGGCGTGTCGACATCCAACCTCAATACCCCAGACGCTTTCGCTGCCGCCCGTGCAGCGTTGGCCTGAATCAGGAGAAACTTGCATGAGTCTGCAAGGTAAAGTTGCATTGGTCACCGGTGCGAGCCGCGGTATTGGCCAGGCCATCGCCCTGGAACTGGGTCGTCAGGGCGCCATCGTTGTGGGCACCGCGACGTCCGCGTCCGGCGCTGAGAGCATTGCCGCTACCCTGAAGGAAAACGGTATTCAAGGCACTGGCCTGGAACTCAACGTCACCAGCGACGAATCTGTCGCTGCGGTGTTGGCGAGCATCTCCGAGCAGTTCGGTGCGCCGGCGATCCTGGTCAACAATGCCGGTATCACCCGCGATAATCTGATGATGCGCATGAAAGATGACGAATGGCATGACGTCGTCGATACCAACCTGAACAGTCTGTTCCGCCTGTCCAAGGGCGTTTTGCGCGGCATGACCAAAGCCCGTTGGGGACGAATTATCAGTATTGGCTCTGTTGTGGGTGCCATGGGCAACGCAGGCCAAGTAAACTACGCAGCCGCCAAGGCCGGTCTGGAAGGTTTCAGTCGTGCGCTGGCGCGTGAAGTCGGTTCGCGTTCGATTACGGTAAACTCGGTGGCCCCTGGGTTCATCGACACCGATATGACCCGCGAACTGCCAGAAGCACAGCGTGAAAGCCTGGTGACGCAAATTCCGCTGGGCCGTCTGGGGCAAGCACAAGAGATCGCGTCTGTGGTCGCTTTTCTTGCATCCGACGGTGCGGCTTACGTTACTGGGGCTACAATCCCGGTGAACGGCGGGATGTACATGAGTTAAATGTGACGGATTGCTTCAAAAAAATGTCATACGAGCTGTCTAAAATCCGTTATAAAGCTGCAATCTATTTATAGGCAGAGGGCTGTCGGGTTTGAGGAGTGAAGCTTTCAGTTGAAAAACTGAAAAGTCTTTCTATACACTTACCCACTGGCCAGCTGCCTGAATTTGTCCATTAGGAGTGAAAACAAGGTATGAGCACCATCGAAGAGCGCGTCAAGAAAATCGTTGCTGAGCAACTGGGCGTTAAAGAAGAAGAAGTGGTCAACACTGCTTCCTTCGTTGAAGACCTGGGTGCCGACTCCCTTGACACCGTTGAGCTGGTGATGGCTCTGGAAGAGGAATTCGAGACCGAAATCCCTGACGAAGAAGCTGAGAAGATCACTACTGTACAAGCTGCAATCGACTACGTTACTAGCCACCAGGCGTAATAGTTTGTAATCGTTGCTTGCTGTCATGGAAAAACCGCACTGCCATCATGGCGTGCGGTTTTTTCTTTAGGCCTGATGCAAAGTCGTCATTTGAAAAAGGAGAGTGCTGTGTCGCGTAGACGCGTCGTAGTCACCGGTATGGGTATGTTGTCGCCACTGGGCACGGATGTGCCAAGCAGCTGGCAGGGCATTCTGGCTGGCCGCAGTGGCATTGGTCTGATCGAACACACCGACCTTTCTGCCTATTCCACCCGTTTTGGCGGCTCGGTAAAGGGCTTCAATGTCGAGGAATACCTGTCGGTCAAGGAAGCGCGCAAGCTCGACCTGTTTATTCAATACGGGCTGGCCGCAGGTTTTCAGGCTGTACGTAACGCAGGCCTTGAAGTCACCGACGCCAACCGTGAGCGTATCGGCGTGGCCATGGGGTCGGGTATTGGCGGTCTGACCAATATCGAAGAAACCAGCCGCACCCTGCATGATTCCGGCCCACGACGGATTTCTCCGTTTTTCGTGCCTGGCTCGATCATCAATATGATTTCCGGTTTCCTGTCCATCCACCTGGGTGCACAGGGACCTAACTACGCCATCGCCACCGCGTGTACCACCGGTACGCACTGCATTGGCATGGCAGCCCGCAACATCATGTACGACGAAGCCGACGTGATGATTGCCGGCGGCGCCGAGATGGCGGCTTGCGGTCTGGGCATGGGTGGCTTTGGTGCTTCCCGCGCGCTGTCGACCCGCAACGACGAGCCGACCCGCGCCAGCCGTCCATGGGACAAGGGCCGTGATGGCTTCGTGTTGTCCGACGGTGCCGGCGCGCTGGTTCTTGAAGAACTGGAGCACGCCAAGGCCCGCGGCGCGACCATCTACGCCGAGCTGATCGGTTTTGGCACCAGTGGCGACGCATTCCACATGACGTCGCCTCCGGCCGACGGCGCCGGTGCTGCGCGTTGCATCACCAACGCCCTGCGTGATGCGAAGATCAATAGCGATCAGGTGCAGTACATCAACGCCCACGGCACCTCGACATCGGCCGGCGACCTTGCCGAAGCCTGCGCGATCAAGTCGGTGTTCGGCGACCACGCCTATAAGCTGGCCGTCAGTTCGACCAAGTCCATGACCGGTCACCTGTTGGGTGCGGCCGGTGCGGTCGAGGCGATCTTCAGCGTGCTGGCGATCAACAGCCAGGTGGCGCCGCCCACCATCAACCTTGATGAGCCGGATGAAGGCTGCGACCTCGACTTCGTGCCGCACACCGCGCGTAACATGGACATCGATGTGGTCCTGTCCAACTCCTTCGGATTTGGCGGTACCAACGGCTCGCTGGTGTTCCGCCGGTTCGCTGACTGATGGACAGCTGGGTCGACGGTCAGCCGGCTGACGCTTTGTCGCTGAAGGATCGCGGCCTGGCTTACGGTGATGGTCTGTTCGAGACCATTGCCGTGCGTGGCGGACAACCGTTGCTGCTGGACCGACACTTGGCGCGTCTGGCCGTTGGTTGTTCACGCCTGGCGATCACTGCCGATCATGAATTGATCCGCAGTGAGCTGCTGGCCTATGCCGCCGCACTGGGTGAGGGCGTGCTCAAGCTCATCGTCACCCGTGGCGACAGTCTGCGCGGTTACGCTCCCGATCCTTCGGCTCAGGCCCGACGAATTCTGCAAGGCAATCCTCCCGCCGCTTATCCTGCCGTTCATGCCGAGCTGGGCGTTCGCCTGTTCCCCTGTGCGACACGATTGTCCAGGCAGCCACTGCTTGCCGGCCTCAAACACCTCAATCGCCTGGAGCAAGTCATTGCCCGCGGTGAATGGCAAGATGCCGAACACGCTGAAGGCTTGATGCTCGACAGGACGGGGCGGGTCATCGAAGGCGTGTTCAGCAACCTGTTCCTGATCCGCGATGGTGTGTTGATCACGGCCGATTTGAAACGCTGTGGCGTGGCCGGGGTGATGCGTGCCGAATTATTGTTTCAAGCCGAGTCGTTGGGGATCCCCACGCAAATCACCGACATCAGCCTCGATCAGCTGCAATGGGCTGATGAAGTCTTTGTCTGCAACAGCGTGTATGGCGTTTGGCCGGTGCGCGCCTATGCTGCGCTGAGCTGGTCGGTTGGGCCGCTCACCCGTAAACTCCAAACCATTGCCCGCGCGCTACTGGATGCTTGATACGTGAGACGTAAATTCTTGCTGCTGCTGGAAACCGGATTGGTTCTGGCAGGGCTGTGTCTGGGCGCTGCCGCCTGGAAAATTCATTCGGCGCTCGAACAGCCGCTGAACATTACCCAGGAAGAACTGCTGGAAGTGCCCAAAGGCACGACACCCACACGCACTTTCTATCGACTCGAAGCGGATGGCGTCATCAAGGACGCTTTCTGGTTGCGCGTATATTGGCGTTTCAATCTGGCCGGACAACCCTTGCACAAGGGTGAATACCGCATGCAGCCCGGCATGACCGTCGAAGGGCTGATCGACCTGTGGAAGCGTGGCGACATCGTTCAGTACAGCCTGACCCTGGTCGAAGGCTGGAATTTTCATCAGGTCCGGGCCGCATTGGCCAAGGATGAAAAACTCGAGCAGACCCTGAACGGCTTGAGCGATAGCGAGGTGATGAGCAAAATTGGCCATACCGGAATCTTCCCCGAAGGACGATTCTTCCCCGACACTTACCGCTTCGTGCGTGGCATGACCGACGTCGAGGTGCTGAAGAAAGCCTACGATCGACTCGATGAGGTGCTCGCCAAGGAATGGGAACAGCGCGCCGCCGATGTGCCGTACACCGAACCCTATCAGGCGCTGATCATGGCCTCGCTGGTGGAAAAGGAAACCGGTGTGCCACAGGAGCGCGGGCAAATCGCTGGCGTGTTTGTGCGACGCATGGCGATGGGCATGCTGCTGCAGACCGATCCGACGGTGATCTACGGCCTGGGTGATCGCTACAGCGGCAAATTGACCCGTGCCCACCTCAAGGAACCGACGCCGTACAACACCTATATGATTTCGGGCCTGCCACCGACCCCGATTGCCATGGTCGGCCGCGAAGCGATCCATGCCGCGTTGAATCCGGTGGCGGGCAACAGCCTGTATTTTGTTGCGCGCGGTGATGGCAGCCACGTGTTCTCCGATGATCTGGATGCCCACAATAATGCGGTGCGTGAGTTCCAGCTCAAGCGTCGTGCCGATTACCGCTCCAGCCCGGCACCGGCGTCGTCGCCCGAAACCCACAATGGCGAAACACCGGACGCCGAGGCGCCGATTCCGGCCGCTTCGCCCAACCCCGAATCCGAGGCTGTGCTGCCCGTAGTGCCGCAAGAACCCGCTGCTGCACCCGCTCCGGAGCCTGAACCCGAACCTGTGCCCGAGCCGGACGCGACGGCTCCGCAAAGCCCGCAATGACTTTGATTAAGGACTGCCTGTGACTGGCTTGTTTATTACCCTGGAAGGCCCGGAAGGCGCCGGCAAGAGCACCAACCGCGAGTACCTGGCCGAGCGCCTGCGCGCCGCCGGTATCGAGGTTGTGCTGACCCGCGAGCCGGGTGGTACACCATTGGCTGAGCGGATTCGCGAAGTGTTGTTGGCGCCGGTTGATGAAGTCATGAACCCCGACACCGAGTTGTTGCTGGTATTCGCCGCGCGGGCCCAGCATCTGGCCGAGGTGATTCGCCCGGCACTGGCTCGTGGTGCGGTGGTCTTGTGTGATCGTTTTACCGATTCGACCTACGCCTATCAGGGCGGCGGTCGCGGTTTGTCGCTGGAGCGCATCGCGGCCCTGGAAGCGTTTGTCCAAGGCGATCTGCGCCCGGACCTGACGCTGATCTTCGATCTGCCAGTGGAAGTGGGTCTGGCCCGCGCCAGTGCTCGCGGGCGCCTGGACCGTTTCGAACTTGAAGGCCGAACCTTTTTCGATGCCGTGCGCAGTGCGTTCCTCAAGCGCGCGGAGGCTGACCCGGCGCGTTATGTCCTCGTGGATGCCGCTCAGCCGCTGGCGCAGGTTCAGCAGTCGCTGGACACCTTGCTGCCACGTTTGCTGGAGCTGACCCGTGGCTGAAGCCTATCCGTGGCAGGACAGCCTCTGGCAGCAGTTAGCCGGGCGCAAGCAACATGCCCACGCTTATCTGCTGCATGGCCCGGCGGGGATCGGCAAGCGGGCGCTGGCCGAACGGTTGATGGCCAGTCTGCTGTGCCAGCGTCCGACTGCGCAGGACGCCTGCGGTGAGTGCAAATCCTGCCTGCTGCTCAAGGCCGGCAGCCATCCCGACAACTACATCCTGGAACCGGAAGAGGCCGACAAGGCGATCAAGGTCGATCAGGTGCGTGATCTGGTCAGCTTCGTGGTTCAGACCGCGCAGATGGGCGGGCGCAAGGTGGTGTTGATCGAGCCGGTCGAGTCGATGAACATCAACGCCGCGAACGCCTTGCTCAAAAGCCTTGAAGAACCGTCCGGCGATACTGTTTTGCTGTTGGTCAGCCACCAGACCAGTCGTCTGCTGCCGACCATCAAGAGCCGTTGCGTGCAGCAGGCTTGCCCGCTGCCGAGCGAAGCGATGAGCCTTGCCTGGCTGGCCAAGGCTCTGCCGGACAGTTCGGAAGAAGAGCGCATCGAGCTGCTGACCCTGGCCGCCGGCTCCCCACTCGCCGCGGTCAAGTTGCAGGCCCAGGGTGTGCGCGAGCAGCGAGCGTTGGTGGTCGAGGGCGTGAAGAAGTTACTCAAGCAACAGCAATCACCGACGCAGTTGGCCGAAGAATGGAAAACCGTCCCGCAGTTGCTGTTGTTCGACTGGTTCTGTGACTGGTCGAGCCTGATCCTGCGTTATCAGTTGACCCAGGATGAGGCCGGGCTGGGATTGACGGATATGCGCAAGGTCATTCAATACCTGGCGCAGAAAACCGCACAGGATAAGGTCTTGAGTATTCAGGACTGGATTCTCGCCCAGCGTCAGAAGGTCATGAGCAAAGCCAACCTCAATCCGGCATTGTTGCTTGAGGCGCTGCTGGTGCAATGGGCATCCTTGCCTACCCAGAAGTGATCGTCTGTGCCTAGACTCTGATCATCAGCAGTGGAGGTCCGCATGAATGAAGCCGTCAATCCGGGGCCGCGCAACGGCATTTTGTCCCTGACCATCAAGGACAAGTCTGTGCTTTACGCGGCCTACATGCCGTTCATCAAGAACGGCGGCCTGTTTATCCCGACCAACAAGAGCTACAAGTTGGGCGACGAGGTGTTCATGCTGCTGAACCTGATGGATGAGGCCGAGAAAATTCCGGTCGCCGGCAAGGTGGCCTGGATTTCCCCCAAAGGTGCGCAGGGCAACCGTGCCGCCGGCGTCGGCGTACAATTCAACGACGGCGACAATACGGCGCGCAGTCGAATCGAAACCCATCTGGCCGGAACCCTGAAGTCCGACCGTCCCACTCATACGATGTAAGTTGCTGCCCTTTTATGCTCGTAGATTCCCATTGTCACCTTGATCGTCTTGACCTTGCCGCCCACGACGGCTCTCTGGATGCCGCGCTCGATGCGGCCCGGCAGCGCGGGGTAGGGCACTTTTTGTGTATCGGCGTCAGCGTCGAGAACGCCGCGGACGTCAAAGCCCTGGCTGAGCGTTATGACGATGTCGACTGTTCGGTGGGTGTGCATCCACTGGATGTACAGCCGGGTGCCGCGCCAGCGCTGGATTGGCTGTTGCGTGAGCTCAATCACCCGCGAGTGGTAGCGATCGGTGAAACCGGTCTGGATTATCACTACGAGCCGGAAGCTGCCGAGCTGCAGCAGGAATCGTTTCGCTTGCACCTGCAAGCCGCTCAGCAAACCGGCAAACCGGTAATCATCCACACCCGTGGCGCCCGTGAAGATACGTTGAGTTTGCTGCGTGAGGCCGCATTGCCTCAAGCAGGCGTTTTGCATTGCTTCACCGAAGACTGGGACATGGCCAAGGCCGCGCTGGACATGGGGTATTACATTTCCCTGTCCGGCATTGTCACTTTTCGCAATGCCGATGCGCTGCGGGACGTCGCCAGCAAAGTGCCGGCTGATCGCTTGCTGGTGGAAACCGACTCGCCGTATCTCGCGCCGATCCCTTATCGCGGCAAACCAAACCTGCCGCAGTACGTTCGCGAGGTTGCGGAATTTCTGGCAATGTTGCGTGGTGAGTCCTACGAGCGATTTGCCGGGCAGACCACTGAAAACTTCAAGCGGTTGTTCCCGTTGGCACACGTGAAAGGCTGAATCGCAGGCAAAAAAAACCCGGGTTCTGGGGGGTGAATCCGGGTTAAGACCATTAGGAGTAAAACAAAGGCACGCGGTCCGTTGGTACCTATATCGACGCGACACTTGGGGGAGATGCCCCGCCGACAGTTCAAGTATTGATCAGTATTGCGCCGAGTCCAGTTTACCGGCCCCGGTTTTTAAACAATTTTGGAATACGCCCGCTTCGGAAGAGTTCTCATCAACAGGCGACTCTGTGTGAAATGATCAAGAAACACAGATATGGTCGGATGATCCGTGCATTTTTGCGTAAGTTAGGCATAATACGCGGCTTCGAATTTTGACCCCAACAGACCTTTTCTTATGCATAAAGAACCTCGTAAGGTCCGTGAGTTTCGTCGCCGCGAGCAAGAAATTCTCGATACCGCGCTCAAGCTGTTCCTCGACCAAGGTGAAGACAGTGTCACCGTCGAGATGATTGCTGATGCCGTCGGTATCGGCAAAGGCACGATCTACAAGCATTTCAAATCCAAGGCGGAGATTTATCTGCGCCTGATGCTCGACTACGAGCGTGATCTGAACGAGCTGCTGCATTCGGCTGATGTCGACAAGGACAAGGAAGCCCTGTCCCGGGCCTACTTTGAATTCCGCATGCGCGATCCGCAACGCTACCGCTTGTTCGATCGCCTGGAAGAGAAGGTGGTCAAGGGCAATCAGGTGCCGGAGATGGTCGAGGAGTTGCACAAGATCCGCGCCTCGAACTTCGAACGCCTGACCTTGCTGATCAAAGGCCGGATCAGCGAAGGCAAGCTTGAAGACGTGCCGCCTTATTTCCATTACTGCGCGTCCTGGGCGTTGGTGCACGGCGCGGTGGCGCTGTATCACTCGCCGTTCTGGAGCAATGTGCTGGAAGATCAGGAAGGCTTCTTTCAGTTTCTGATGGATATCGGCGTGCGCATGGGCAACAAGCGCAAACGCGATACTGACACTCCAAGCAGCTAAACCATTCAGTTGCCTTATTGCGCCATGATTTCGCTATATGGCGCCGTACCTCAGGAATATACTCAGGCATAGGACTTGCTAAAACTTGATTTGTGAGTCAAGTTTTGCACGTTCGAATTCCTTTTGCCGGAGTGATCCATGATCGTTGACCGTCAAGGCAGGCGTTTTCGCAATTTGCGGATCAGCCTCACCTCAGCCTGCAATTATGCGTGTACCTACTGCGTGCCCAACGGCAAGCGGCTGGTGGCTGCGCAGGATGAATTGTCGGCCGAGGCCATGGCCCGTGGCGTGGCGTATCTGATCGAAGCGGCGGGTATCGAGCGTTTGCGCATCACCGGTGGCGAGCCGCTGGTCAGCCCCAAGCTCGAAGCCTTCATGACCGCCGTCGGCAAGATGGGCCTGGAAGACATCAGCCTGACCACCAATGGCCAGCTGCTGGCGAAAAAGCTGCCATTGCTGGTAGACGCCGGCATCCGTCGCATCAACGTTTCCCTCGATACCCTGGATGCCAGTGCGTTCCGCAGTATTGCCCGTGGCGGTGATCTGGCGACCGTGCTCGATGGTATGGATCAGGCCAAGGCCGCCGGCCTGAAAATCAAGGTCAACATGGTGCCCTTGCGCGGGCAAAACCTTGATCAGGTGATGCCGCTGCTCGATTACTGCCTGGAGCGTGGCTATGAGTTGCGCTTCATCGAGCTGATGCGCATGGGCCACCTCGCCAGCGACAACAACGCCTTCCTGCAACAGTTCGTCAGCCTTCAGCAGTTGTTGAGCCTGATCGGCGAGCAATACGAATACCTGCAAGCCGATGCGCCTGTAGATGCCACTGCCGTGCGCTATGAAATACCGGGGCTGGGGCACTTTGGGGTGATTGCCAATGAAAGCGTTCCCTTCTGCCGGACCTGCTCGCGACTGCGCCTGTCATCCACCGGTTGGCTGCATGGCTGCCTGTCGTCGAGCAATCGCCATTATGTCGGCGATCTACTGGACAAGCCGCGCCATCAGGCATTGCCGGCATTGCAGCGTCTTCTGGTGAAAGCCTTGGGGGACAAGCAGGAAGTGGCGTTCTCCGGTGGTGCTACCGTCATGAAAATCATCGGCGGCTGAACCGGCCTCATCGCGAGCAGGCTCGCTCCCACAGGGGAATGCATTTCACCTGTGGGAGCGAGCCTGCTCGCGATTGCGATCTATCAGGCGCTGATGTTTCCCGAGATGGCGCGGAAGCTGCATCCCATGGCCATTCGCCGGTTTTCCGTCACCGGCCTCTGGAGGGTAGGATGCGTAGCCTGGTTTTGCTGCTGGCCGTTTTGGCGCTTGGTGGCTGCATGAATGTCAGCGATATGGCTGAAGGAACTCGCTACCACATGAGCGATGCAGGGCTGCTGGATCACAGCGACAGTCGCCGTGTGAATAACCTGCGCATCCAGCCGGACTCGTTCATCTACATCGCCCAGGGTGCGTTCGCGCCGCCGGGCAGTGCCTATCCACGACCGAACGTGGTCGCTGAAGAAGCCTTCAACGGTTTTATCGAATATTTCCCGATGGTCCGTCGCGCGCGTACTCCCGAAGGCCTCGACCAGGCCATGGGTGAAGCCCGCGCCGCCGGTGCCCATTACCTGCTTTACACGCGCTTCGCCAAGGCGGATGACCGCATCGGTAACTCGGACGAGTGGCTCGATCAGGAATACGTGGATCGCCTCGGTATCGACAGCGGCGTGATTCAAATCATGTTGATCGAGACCAGCACCCAGTATTTGATTGATACTGCACGTATCAAGAGTCGTGGCGGTTTACTGACGTTCCACGACAACAAGCCACAAGACCTGATTGGCCCGCCGCTGGAGCAGTACGCGCGCAGCCTGATCGGGCTCAGCGACCAGTAATCCAAGGAGAACGCCATGAGTGGCCCGCAAAAAGCCAACGACTTGTTGGGGCAGATCCCCAAGACCAAAGGCTTGCCGCCGGTCCACCTGTGGAACCCTGACTTCTGTGGCGACATCGACATGCGTATCGCCCGTGACGGCACCTGGTTTTATCTGGGGACGCCAATTGGACGCAAGCCGATGGTCAAGTTGTTCTCCACCATCATTCGCCGCGATGGCGATGATTACTTTCTGATCACCCCGGTCGAGAAGGTCGGCATCAAGGTCGATGATGCACCTTTTGTGGCGATTGCCGTGGACGTGGAGGGCGAGGGCGAAGCTCAGATCCTGCGCTTCACCACCAACGTCGACGAGACCGCGGACGCCGGCACTGAACACCCGATCCGCGTGGTGATCGATCCGGTCACCCAAGAGCCTGCGCCGTACGTGCACGTGCGCACCAACCTAGAAGCTCTGATCCATCGCAACGTGTTCTACCAACTGGTGGAACTGGCCGTGACCCGCGAAATCGACGGGCAACGCTGGCTTGGCGTGTGGAGCGGCGGTGAGTTCTTCCCCATAGGCCTAGAGCCTTAACACATACCCATGTGGGAGCGAGCCTGCTCGCGATAGCGGTGTATCAGGCGACATCAATGTCGGATGCTAAACCGCTATCGCGAGCAGG
>NZ_JBOFQE010000006.1:0-181340 GCF_051660785.1 Pseudomonas sp. | reverse complement strand
CCAGAAACGGTTAATCGGGCATTTTTATGAGTGTTCACTCGGGGCCTCCAGGTACTTGGTTTGGTTCGCACCTCCAATTTCCCGGAAAAGCCCCGAGTGAACAACCTACAGAGAGATCACAGCTAGCCTGCTAGCGATGGCGTCATTACTGCCCCCCCCAATTTCTGAACCTGTCACACTTTGTCTCATCTCGGTTATGCTCGCCGTTCGTCGTAAACGCCGGAGCCTCTGACCTTATGTCACCCACTCGCCTGTTTGTCCCTCTCGCCCTCTCCCTGCTGGCCGCGTGCTCCACGCAACCAAAACAGAACCTGACCGTGGAAAAACAAAGCGAATGCCCGGTGCAAATGCGCAGCGGTCAGAACCTGATCGTGACCTTGCCGAGCAACCCGACTACGGGTTATCGCTGGGCGATCCAGGATTCGGCTGGCGGCGTGCTGCATGCGCTGAGCCCCGAGGTGTACAGCAATCCGGAAGACGCCGGGATTGTCGGCAGCGCCGGCATTTCGACCTGGCGCTTTCAGGCGTTTGCCGCCGGTACAGGCCGGTTGCGTTTGACCTATTCACAGCCATGGGCACCGGAAGTGCCGGCCGTGAAAACCTTCGATTGCGCGATCGCGGTCAACTGATCGTGGGCTGGCTGATTCTGGCGCTGATGGGCGCGGTGACCTTTCTGTATGGCTTGAGCGTGCATGCCGCGCTGCTCTGCCTGCTGGTCAAGCCGTTGCCGGTGTTGGCCTTGCTCGGCTGGTTGCACGACGCACCGCCCAGTGAGTACCGGCGCTGGATCAGCCTGGGATTGATCTTCTCCCTGCTCGGCGATGTGTTGCTGGCGTGGCCGGGGGATTTGTTTGTGTTTGGTCTTGGGGCTTTTTTGGTCGCCCATCTGGCGTACCTGAAAGCCTACTTGAGCGATTGCCGGCGATTGGCGTTGTTGCCATTGGTGATTGCCTTGGGTGTTGGTGCAGTGCTGCTGGGAATTTTGATTTCCCACGAACTGGGCCCATTGTTGATCCCGGTGATTGTGTACGGGTTGGCCATCAGTGCAATGCTCTGGCGAGCGCTGGCCCGACTCGGGACCCAAGTGCCCAAACGCTCGGCCCTGCTGGCGGCGGCCGGTGCGGTGGCGTTTGTGTTTTCCGACAGTGTGATTGGCATCAACCGGTTTGTTGCGCCGTTCCATGCCGCGCCTTACATCATCATCCTCAGCTATTGGTTGGGACAATGGGGTATCGCAGCCTCGGCATTTAATAAAGAAAAATAGCAACTTATTCAGATCTCATAACCATAAAATCGATAAGTCATCTCGAAACATTATAAAAACCTGTCATATCTGACAGTAGCCCATATTTTCAAGCCTACTTACTATTCCAGCTGCGTTATACAATCACGAACGTAACCAAGGAAGAAAATCATGAGTCTTTTTAAAAGCAAGAATTCGGCGCTCTCTTTAGACCCCTTTATCAGCGTCAACTGCGATATTAAAGCCACAGTTTCAGGCCGTGTAGAGTTTCATACTCAAAATATCCAGTTCGACAAAGACCCCAACAGCGAATCGGTTGCTTTTCTCGGTCGAAGCTATGAAAACGGCTTTAGCAATTCCAAAAAAGGGATGATGTTTGTTTTTTCAAGTGACATTCAGTCCGGCACCTATTCACCCAAAGATCCAAACTTTCCATTTGAATCATTTTATTATTATGAAAATGGAGCTAACGACGATTTTTCGACTTCTTACACCTACAAACCCGAAAGCGGCACTATTACCGTAGAAGTAGTCCAAAGTAACTCCGAAGCATTGCGCTACCTCATAAACTTTGACTTCAAAGGCAAAGACAGCAGGACCGAAGAACTGCACATCGCTGGCAAAGCCGAACTCAACGTTTTCATGCGTCCTAGATAATCTCGTTCCAATCAAAGTATGACCAAGTCTTGCTTCTCGACCTGGTCATACTTTTGTCTTTTCGCAATGCTCTCTGTCATTAAGGCCTCATTGCCCCCTTCGAAAATCCTCCACGCTTTATCAGACAACCCAAGCATCCCCCCGTCAATTTGGCTAAAATGCCGGCCTTTTCCACCAATGCCGCCGGAACTGCCGTGAGCAAAGACCCCGATCGCCTTTTCGCCCAGCCTTTGGCCCAGGTGCCTGACTTCGCCTTTAACGAGGACGTGGTGCGGGTGTTCCCGGACATGATCAAGCGCTCGGTGCCGGGTTATCCGACCATCGTCGAGAACCTCGGCGTGCTCGCCGCGCAATTCGCCCAGCCCAACAGCGTGCTCTACGACCTCGGCTCGTCCTTGGGCGCCGTGACCCAAGCGTTGCGTCGTCACGTGCGCACTGACGGTTGCCGCGTCATCGCTGTGGATAACTCCGCGGCGATGGTCGAACGTTGCCGCGAATACCTCAACGGCCAGGACTCGATGTTCCAGGAGTTGCTGCAGGTGGAGGTGATCGAAGGCGACATCCTCGCCCTCGACTTCCAGCCCGCCTCGGTGGTGGCGCTGAACTTCACCCTGCAATTCATCGCCCCGGAGCAGCGCACCGCGTTGCTCTCGCGGATCCGCCAATCGCTGCTGCCCGGTGGCGCGTTGATCCTGTCGGAGAAACTGCGTTTCAACGACCTCGAAGAACACGCGCTGCTCACTGATTTGCATGTCGCGTTCAAACGCGCCAACGGCTATAGCGAGCTGGAAATCGCCCAGAAGCGCAGCGCCATCGAAAACGTCATGAAGCCCGACAGCCTCGAAGAACATCGCGAGCGCTTGTTGGCCGCCGGGTTCTCGAAAGTCGTGCCGTGGTTCCAGTGTCTTAACTTCGCCTCGTTGATTGCCTTGCCATGATTGATCTGTCCCCCCTCGCCCGCCGTCTGGCTGGCACCCCGCTGGCCGACTGGGCCAACACCCTGCAAGCACAACTCGACAAGAAAATGGAAAAGGGTCACGGCGACCTGGAGCGCTGGCAGAGTGCGCTGGATGCTCTGCCGAAGATTCAGCCGAGCGAAGTCGACCTGCTCAATGGCCTGACACTGGACACTGATTGCGACGATCAGACCCGTGCGCAAATGCATACGGCGTTGATGGGCTTGTCGCCGTGGCGTAAAGGGCCGTTCGACCTGTTCGGCGTGCACGTCGACACCGAATGGCGCTCGGACTGGAAGTGGTCGCGTGTCGCTCCGCACCTGGACCTGAAGGGCAAACGCATCCTCGATGTGGGTTGCGGCAATGGTTACTACATGTGGCGCATGCTCGGCGCCGGCGCGGACAGCGTGATCGGTGTCGACCCGAACTGGCTGTTCTTCTGCCAGTTCCAGGCGGTGCAGCGTTACTTATCAGAACCCAATGCCTGGCACCTGCCGTTCCCTTTCGAAGACCTGCCGCCGAACATGGAAGGCTTCGACACCGTGTTTTCCATGGGCGTGTTCTACCACCGTCGTTCGCCGATCGAGCATTTGCTGGCGCTGAAGGATTGCCTG
The DNA here is from genome assembly GCF_051660785.1 of Pseudomonas sp. GTDB lineage: Bacteria > Pseudomonadota > Gammaproteobacteria > Pseudomonadales > Pseudomonadaceae > Aquipseudomonas. Next base: position 177,870 of record NZ_JBOFQE010000006.1, on the reverse strand, counting down.
GTCAAGGGCGGTGAATTGGTGTTGGAGACGCTGGTGATTGAAGGCGATCAACAGCAGGTGCTGGTGCCGGAAGACCGTTATGCGCAGATGCGTAACGTGTGGTTCCTGCCGTCAGTGCCGGCGCTGGAATTGTGGCTGCGACGTGCCGGATTCACGGACGTTCGCTGTGTCGACGTGAGCGTGACCACGGTCGAGGAACAGCGCGGGACGGAGTGGATGAAGTATCAGTCGCTCAGCGATTTCCTCGATCCCGAGGATCACAGCAAGACGGTTGAAGGGCTGCCGGCGCCGATGCGGGCCGTTATCGTTGCCCGAAAATAAAACACCCATCTCCTATCCATAGGAGATCACTGTGGGAGCGAGCCTGCTCGCGATAGCGGTGTGTCAGTCGACATCACTATTGACTGATAATCCGCTATCGCGAGCAGGCTCGCTCCTACAGGGGTTGGGTGTTCAGTCTGTTGGTTTCGCGCGGCGGGCCTTAAAGAACTCGCTGAGAACCGCGCCGCACTCCTCCGCCAACACCCCGCCTTCAAACAACACCCGGTGATTCAAAAAGCCTTGGGTAAAAAACTGCCCCTGACTCTGCACAATCCCCGCTTTCGGCTCCAAAGCGCCATACACCACCCGCGCAATCCGCGAATGCACAATCAGCCCGGCGCACATGCTGCACGGTTCGAGGGTCACGTACAGCGTGCTGCCCGGCAGGCGATAGTTACTGGCGGCCAACGCCGCGGCGCGGATCGCGACCATCTCGGCATGGGCACTCGGGTCGTTGCCGCTGATCGGGCAGTTGAAGCCGCGACCGATGATCTCACCGTCCTGCACCAGCACTGCGCCCACGGGCACTTCACCCAGCGCCGCGCCTTGCGCGGCCAGGGTCAACGCTTCACGCATGAAGTCGCGGTCGCGGCTGCGGTCGATGATTGCGCAGGGACGTATCTGACGCATCAGGCCACCTCGATGGCGGCCATGAGGCCGGTTTCCATGTGATCGATCACATGGCAATGGAACATCCAGACGCCGGGGTTATCCGCCACCAACGCAACTTGCGCACGCTCGTTCTTGCCCAGCAGGTAGGTGTCGGTGAAGTACGGAATGACCTTGTGTCGGTTCGAGGCGATGACTTTGAAGCTCATGCCGTGCAAGTGAATCGGGTGCTGGTACTGAGTCATGTTCTTCAATTCGAAAATGTAGCTCTTGCCCTTCTCAAGCTTGGCAATCGGGCGGTCGGCGCAGGTCTTGTCGGTGATGTCCCAGGCCTTGCCGTTAATCTGCCACAGGCTCGGCGGCTTGCCGTTGTCGACGTTGACCGACACCGAGCCCACCCATTCGAAATTGAAGTTGAGTTTCTCGGCATTGGCTAGGTCCGGCTCGGCCACCGGGTTGGCGGGCAGCGCGGGCGGCCACTCGGTAGGGGCCTCAGTGTTTGCCACCGAGCGCAATGTGCCCAGGCGAACCGGGCCGTTGCGCAGGGCCAGTTCTCCACCGGCCGGCGGCGCCTTGATCGCCAGGCAAATGCGCATGCCCGGGCCGAGCCAGTATTCCTTGCCCATGGGCCGCGGCGCCACGGGATTGCCGTCCAGTGCGTAGATCTGCGCTTCGACGCCGGGAATGTTGAGGCGATAGGTCAGCGTGTTGTCGAGGTTGAGCAGGCGCACGCGGGTGATTTGCCCGGCGGGCAAGTCGATCACCGCTTGCGAGACACCGTTGATGGTCGACAGGCGCCCCGCCGTGCCACCTCGAGCGGCTTCACGAGGAATGCTGAAGGCCACGAAAGCGCCCTCTTCATCGACGTGCCAGCTCTTGAGGCTCAGGGTTTTCTCGTACTTGAAACCGGTGGGCTCGCGCTCTTCGATGATCAGCGGGCCAACAAGACCGCGGCCGAGTTCTTCGCTGCTGTTCACATGCGGGTGATACCAGTAACTGCCAGCATCCGGCACTCGGAATTTGTAGTCGAAGTATTCGCCCGGCAGTACCGGCAACTGCGAGACGTACGGGACACCGTCCATTTCCAGGGGCAGGCGAATGCCGTGCCAGTGAATGGTGGTCGCCACCGGCAGATGGTTGATGAAGCGCACCCGCAGCCATTCGCCCTGACGCACCCGCAGTTCAGTGCCCGGCGCCGACGGGCCGAACGCCCAGGCAGGTGTCTTGTGCCCGGCCACCAGTTCGACGTCCAGCGGTGCCGCGATCAGCTCATAGTCATGGCCGGCGTCCGCGTCGGCCATCTTGCCCAGCCAGTACCGCGACGCGCCCCCCGCTCCGACACCAACGACAACAAGACCGGCCAGGCCACCGAGGATTTGGCGACGGGTAAAGGACATGAACTCAACTACCTCACGTATCAGCGACAGGCCCGTGGGCCTGTAAAAGGCGAATACGATACACCTGCGGTTGAGAAACAGTAAGGGTGGGGCGGCGGATGGCCGCACGCAAGGTAGGGTTGGCAATACCCTGTGGCGAGGGGGCAAGCCCCCTCGCCACACGGTTTTCGACTATGGCTGTAGGCCTGTGATCAGATGCACAACGCCTTCGCCCAGCAGCATGACGCCCGGCACCCCAGCCACATTCAATGCCTGCCGATCCATCCGCGCCACATCCCGCAACTCCACTCGCACCCGGGTCAGCGCCACAGGTTGCTGCGACTTGAGGTTATCCACACCACCCAACGCGGCCACGACATTTGCGGGCAGACCGGACACCGGCTGGTCAACCACCTTCGGCTCATCCACCACCAGATCCGGCGTCAACGCTTTCCAGAACGCTCGCTGCATTTTCTCGAACATGTTCAGTTCTCCAGAATCAGTGAAGTATCGACCGTCGCGTCGTGATACAGCCGCAGCGCTTCGCGCACCTGTTCGGCGCTTTCCAGGCCGAGTACTTGTTGAGCGATGGCCTGACAGTCCAGCAGGTCCACCTGGCGAACAGCCGCCTTGATCGCCGGAATCAACGGCACGCTCACGGACAGCTCATCCACCCCAAGCCCGAGCAACAGCGGTACGGCCAGTGTCTCGGAGGCCATGGCGCCACACACACCGACCCATTTGCCGTGGGCGTGCGCGGCCTTCGCGGTGCTGGCGATCAACCGCAGAACCGCCGGATGAAAGCTGTCGGCCTGACTGGCCAGACGCGGATGATCGCGATCCATCGCCAGGGTGTATTGCGTGAGGTCGTTAGTGCCGATGGAGAAGAAATCCACTTCAGGCGCAAACAGGTCCGCCATCAACGCAGCCGCCGGCACTTCGATCATGATGCCAAGCTTCGGCAACTCGGTGAGCCCCAATGCCAGCGCCTCTTCTTCCAGCAGTTGCCGGGCCAGACGCAACTCAGACAGTTGAGTGACCATCGGCAGCATGATGTGCAGCCGGGCCAGTCCGGCGCTGCTCAGGATCGCCTTGAACTGATCGCGCAACAGCTGCGGGCGCTCCAGGCACAAACGAATCCCGCGCAGGCCCAGGAAAGGGTTGGTTTCGCTGTCCATCGGTACGTAGGCCAAAGGTTTGTCACCGCCGACATCCAGCGTGCGCACCACGAGATTACGTGTCGGCCCTAGCGCCCTGGCAATGGCGCTGTAGGTGGACGCCTGCTCGTCATGGCTCGGCGCATGATTGCGATCCAGATAAAGAAACTCCGAACGCAATAGACCGACGCCCTCGCCTCCCAGTGCCACGGCCTGTTCGGCTTCAGCCAGCGAAGCGATGTTGGCGGTCACTTCAAAATGATGCCCATCACGGGTGCAGGCGGCCAGTGTTGCGTGCACCAGTTCATGCTGCTGGCGTTGCTGTTGCAACTGGCGCCGGGCTTGCAGCTGTTCGATGGCCTGCAGATCCGGATCCAGCTGCAGCTCGCCTTTGTCGGCATCGAGCAACACCTGGGTGCCGTTGACCAGCGCCAGCACTTGCACTGGCAACCCGCAGATCGCCGGCAAACCGTACGCTCGGGCGAGGATCGCGACGTGACTGGTTGCCCCGCCGCCGACCGTGGCGAAACCCAACACCTTGCGGGTATCGAGCCCGGCGGTCTGCGACGGCGTCAGCTGTTCGGCGATCAGGATCGCCCCTTCAGTCAGCTGCAGCGCCTGATCCCGTACGCCGAGGATCAGCTTGAGCACCCGCTGGCCCACATCGGCCAGGTCCGCCGCCCGCTCCGCGAGCAAGGCATTGCCCAGGCTTTTGAACAAAGTAGCCGTCGACTCGGTGGCCGCGCGCCAGGCAAACCCGGCACTTTTGCCTTCATTGATCAGCACGTGCGCCATGTCCAGCAAACCCGGGTCTTCGAGCAGCTCCTGATGCGCCTTGAAGATATCTGCCTGCGCGTCGCCGAGGGTGTTGTCACGCAGTTGTTGCAGGGCCACCAACGCCTCGGCCAGGGCTCGGGACAGATGATCGCGTTCAACCGGCGGTGTGGCGCCAAGCTCCTTCACTTCGAGCTTTTGCTCCGCGATCTGCACCACCTGGCCGAACGCCGATCCGGGCGATGCGCAAACCCCACGCAGCACGGTCAGCGATGAAGCCTCGACTGCATTCACCTCGACCTGCGCAGAGGCCACCACCGCTTCACCGCATCCACTCGCCAGCAATTCGGCCAGCGTCTTGATCGCCGCTTCAGCATCCGGGCCGGCCGCGCTGACTTGCATGACATCACCGTAAGCCGTCTGCAATGCCATGATCGCCACCAGGGATTTCGCGTTCGCGCTCTCCTGCTTTTTATGCAGGTAAATGCTCGCCGAAAAACCTTTCGCCGCTTGGGCGAACACCGCTGCCGGACGGGCGTGCAGGCCGTTCGGGTTGGCCAGTGCCACCGGTTTGGAAAACAGGGCTTCGTCCTCTTCCGCTACCGGCGCATCGGTTGCCTGCTCGACCGGGCTCAAACCCAGGAGTGGCTGGCCACGGTCTACCAGGCCCGTTTCCGGCACCAGCCAGATGAACGGCTCACCGCTGACCACCAGCATCAACGTCAGCAGGCTGCGGGCATTCAACGCGACATAATCGGCATCGAACTCGATCAGCGCCTGCCCGACGACAACCTGCTGCCCCTCCTCCACCAGCCGCGTGAACCCCTTCCCCGCCAGGTTCACCGTGTCGAGGCCGATGTGCATCAACACCTGCACACCGTTTTCGTCGGTGATGCTGACCGCATGCCCACTGGCCTGCACATTGCTGACAACCCCTGCCAGCGGCGCGCACAAGGTCGTTGAAGTCGGATCGATGCACAGGCCATCGCCGATGACCCGGCTGGAAAACACCGGATCCGGCACGAGGTTCAGTGGCACCAATACGCCGGACAGTGGGGCGTGCAGTTGCAATTGTTGGGGTGTGGCCATGACGTCACCTGCTGTTTTGTTCTTTGAAGTGCCGATGGAGCGCGAGGCTCCGACAGCATCGCTTATTTCCACCAGTACTCGACCTGCAATCCGACATTCGAACCGTGCCGCGCGGTGCCGAAGGCGCCGGTATCGGACAACGCCGACCCCTTTGCCAGTTCATTGGCCGCCCGTTTGGCCGCCTCGTTCCATGTGGCATAGGTGTAATACAGACGCACCTCGGGCCGAGCCCAGAATTCCGGGCCTTTGGGCGACCACGTCGGGGCGAAAGTGAACTTGCTCAGCTTGCGTGTGCCGCCTGTGGCTTCGACCTGATCGTGACCCAGTTCAGCCACCAGTTTGAGCTGCTCGGTGATCGCGTAGGCCGGACGAATCCCCAAAGACATCCAGTTTTGATCGGCCCCGTCCGGGCGTATGTCTTTCTGGTAAACCGCTTCGACTTGCCCACCGAATCGCGGTGTCACTTGCCAGTCGAAAAACTCCACCACCCGGTAGCTCTTGTTGCTGTCGTCCAGCTTTACGTTACCGGTATAGCCCAAGCCAGTGCCGGGACCTTCGCCGTACTGGAAGGCCAGTTTGTTCTTGCCGCCCAGAAAGCCCTTCTGCACATGCTGGGTGGTGACTGCCCAGCCGCGATGCGCGTTGCGGCTGTCGGGTTTGTCGATATAGCTCAGACCGAGCTCCAGTTCACCACCAGGGTTGGTCTGGAAACCGGCGACGTTGAAATCGTGCCGGTTGATGTAGTCCTTCTGGTACAGGTTGTCCTTGCGCGAGAAGGCGTAGCTGTACTTCAGATCACCGATCAGTACATCCTCGATACCACCACCCGTGGCGCTCTGGTTCCAGTAGTAGAAGTCGGAAATATGAATGTCGTTTCGTTTGTAGTAACGCCGACCGGCCCACAGCGAACCGCCGTTGAGGCTGGGCATGTTCGACCATTGCGCATACAGCTGGGGCATGCGCACCGAGCCGTTATCGCCGTTGAACGTCAGGTCCTTGTCGTACTGGTTATACAACGAAGCCATGCCATCGACACTCAGTACCGAACCGTCGTCCAGGGTGTACAGGTCCTGGCGCAGTTCAAGCTCACCGTACTGCTCACACTCGTTGCCCAAACGATATTTGGTCTGCGCGCCCGGCAGTTGGAAACACTGTTGTTTACCACTGTTGACCGACGTTCCGACGCCGCTGCGCAAGTAACCGCCGAACTCCAGGGCCTGCGCCGACAATGGCAACGCCAGGCATAAGCTCGCGGCGGCAAGGCTGCGATTTAGTGTTGTTTTCAAGAACCACCCCATTATTTTTATTGTGTTGTTCCGCAAAATCGGCGCGCAAAACTCCCCCGCGCAGCGTTCTGCGTGTTTTTTAAAGTCGGTGTTTTTAGTGGTCGGTCAGTCGGTCAGGTGCAAAACGAACGACTCATAGGGCCTTAAGGAAATCTGCCGGTTTCGCGGCGGACAGTCCGGGTAGTTGCTGATGACCACACGCTGGACCATGGCTTCGCTGATCACGTCATCCGCCAGTTCGACTTCGCACGGCGTGCCGTAGAAGTTGTTCAGTACAAGCAAACGCTCGCCATCCCCTTCACGCACATACGCCCAGATTTGCGTGTGCTCCGGCAACAACTGCCGATAGACGCCATCGCAGATCAGCACTTCACTGCGGCGCAGGGCAATCAACTGTCGGTAGTGATGCAGCACGGAGTCCGGGTCGTCGAGCTGCGTGGCGACGTTGATCTGCGTCGAATTGGCCGGCACGCCAATCCAGGGTTGTGCGGCGCTGAATCCTGCGTTCGGCTCGGCGTTCCAGTGCATCGGCGTACGGCCGTTGTCCCGGGACTTCTGCATGATCGCCGCCATGTTCTCGGCATCATTGGTTCCCGCCTCGCGCTTCAGGCGGAAGATGTTCAATGTCTCGACATCGCGGTACTGATCGATGTGATCAAACCCAGGATTGGTCATGCCCAGCTCTTCGCCCTGGTACACGAACGGTGTGCCCTGAAGAAAGTGCAGCGCGGTGCCAAGCATCTTCGCCGACACTACGCGATGCTCGCCGTCATGGCCAAAACGCGAGACTACGCGTGGCTGGTCGTGGTTACACCAGAACAGCGCGTTCCAGCCACCGCCGACCTGCATGCCGGTCTGCCAGTCCGAGAGGATGCGCTTGAGCTCAAGGAAGTCGAAGTCGGCGCGAACCCACTTCTGCAGGTTCGGGTAATCGACCTTCAGGTGATGGAAGTTGAAGGTCATCGACAGTTCTTTCGAATCCGGTTTCGAGTAGCGAATGCAGTGCTCCAGGCTCGTGGAAGACATCTCGCCGACGTTGATCAGCTCGTGACCTTCGAAGACTTCGCGGTGCATTTGCTGCAAGTATTCATGCACGTTCGGGCCGTCGGTGTAAAAGCGTCGACCGTCGGTGTTGTCCTCGGGGAAATCCGCCGGTTTGGAGATCAGGTTGATCACATCCAGGCGGAAACCGCCCACACCTTTATCGCGCCAGAACCGCATCATGTTGAAGACTTCTGAGCGGACTTTCGGATTGTCCCAATTCAGGTCAGCCTGGGTGTGGTCGAACAGGTGCAGATAGTACTGACCGGTTTGCGCCTCGTATTCCCAGGCCGAACCGCCGAACTTGGATTCCCAGTTATTGGGCTGATCGCGCCAGATGTAGAAGTCGCGATAGGGATTGTCGAGGCTGCTGCGGGCCTGCTGAAACCAGATGTGCTCGATCGAGGTGTGGTTGACCACGATATCGAGCATCAGCTTGATCCCGCGCTTGCCGGCTTCGGCGATCAGCAATTCGCAATCGGCCATGGTCCCGTAGCTTGGGTCGATGGCGTAGTAATCGCTGATGTCATAACCATTGTCGCGCTGGGGCGAACGCAGGAACGGCGTGATCCACAGGCAATCGACACCCAGCCAGTGCAGGTAATCGAGTTTGGCGACGACGCCCAGCAAATCACCCGTAGGGTTGCCGGCGTGGCTGTGAAAACTCTTCGGGTAGATCTGGTAGATCACCGAACGTTGCCAGTCTTGCATGGCGCTATTCCTTCAATAAGTTTTGTATCGGCCTTGAGGGCCTCATCGTCGGAACGCCGCCCGGAGCCGGCTCGCTCCCACATTGGAATGCGATCACCTGTGGGAGCTGGATCGCTCGCGATAGCGATCTGTCAGGCGACCCGATATCCCGGCCGAACAATCTTCATGCTCAATCCGCAAGTCAGAACAAACGGCACGACCATGGCGATGACCATCCCGATCACGAACATCGGAATGAACTGCGGAATGATCGAGATGAAACCGGGCAAGCCACCGACACCGATTGCCGAGGCCTGGACCTTGTTCAGCGACAGGAAGATGCAGCCCAGCGCCGAGCCGGTCAGGGCCGCATAGAACGGAAACTTGTAGCGCAAGTTGACCCCGAACATGGCCGGCTCGGTGATACCGAAATAAGCGGAAATCGCCGAGGTCGAGGCCATGCTTTTGTCTCGTACATTGCGGGTCATGTAGAACACCGCCAGTGCTGCGCTGCCCTGGGCCAGGTTGGACATGACGATCATCGGCCAGATGAACGTGCCACCCTGGGTGGAGATCAGTTGCAAGTCGACTGCGAGGAACATGTGGTGCATGCCGGTGATCACCAGCGGCGCATAGAGCAAACCGAAAATCGCGCCCCCTACCATCGGTGCAAGATCAAACAGGGTCACCACGCCTTCAGTGATGAGAATGCCCAGATGCCGTGTCACCGGGCCAATCACGGCCAGTGCCAACACGCCGGTGACGACGATGGTGGTGATTGGCACCACCAGCAATTGCACCGCGTTCGGCACCCGCGCCCGCAGCCATTTTTCGATGACGCTCATCACGTAGGCCGCCAGCAGGATCGGCAGGATCTGCCCCTGATAACCGACCTTTTCAATCTGGAACACACCAAGGATGTCGAAGTACGGCAGGCTTTGGCCATCGAGACCGGCGACGGCCTTACCGTAGTTCCAGGCGTTCAGCAGGTCCGGGTGAACCAGCATCAGGCCGAGCACGATACCGAGGATTTCGCTGCCGCCAAATCGCTTGGCCGCCGACCAGCCCACCAGCGCCGGCAGGAACACAAACGAGGTGTTGGCCATCAGGTTGATCAGGCTCCAGAGCCCGTCAAGTTTCGGGTAGGCATCCAGCAGCGTCTGGCCTTCGATGAACATGCCCTTGGCACCGATCAGGTTGTTGATGCCCATCAACAGCCCCGCGATGATCAACGCCGGCAGGATCGGCATGAACACATCCGAGAACACCCGCACCAGACGTTGCATGGCGTTTATCTTGTCGGCGCTTTTTTGTTTAACGTCGGCGATGGTTGCCGCGGCCAGACCGGTTTGACGGCGCAGTTCGGCATAAACCTTTTCGACCTCGCCGGGGCCGATGACTACCTGGAACAGGCCACCGGTGAAGAAAGAGCCTTTCACAAGATCAATCTGATTCAGCGTGGCGCTGTCGACCAGGCTCGGGTCCTTGAGGGCCAGGCGCAGGCGTGTGACGCAGTGCGCGGCCTGCTCGATGTTGTCGCTGCCACCGAGGCTTTGCAGCAGCTCGCTGGCGATGTTCGGATAGTCGTGGCTCATGCTTGTTTTTCCGCTGTAGTTTTTTGTTTTTGGCAGCACGCCGAAGCGAAAAGTACTCGTCTGTACGAGTTAAAGCAACAACTCGTACAGACGAGTTTGATTTCGTTTGATCTGAACCTGACCGACGGCGAAATTTCCTACGTGTAAAGTGGCTGAAACCCAAAGCCGCATGGACAAACCCCTACCCTGCCCTTAAGGTTCGAAACCTTGAGTACATCGCGGCACAGAGCCATCCCCATGAGTAAATACAACCAGATCTACAGCGATCTGCTTGCCAGCATCACGACCGAACGTCTGGAACGTGGCGCCCGGTTGCCTTCCGAAACCGAGTTGATGGACAGCTATCAAGCCAGCCGCGGCACCGTGCGCAAGGCCATCGAGCAATTGCAGGAGCGCGGTTTCGCCCAGAAAGTCCACGGCAAAGGCACTTTTGTACTGTCGACCAACCCGATCGAATTCCAGTTGGGCGGCATCGTCAGCTTCCAGGAGACCTATCCGCGGCTGGGCAACGACGTGAGTACCGAGGTGGTCGAATTCACGCAAATCCCTCTCGAAGGCTCACTGCTCGAACACATCAAGGCGCAAGAAGGCAGCCTGATCACGCGGATCAAGCGCGTGCGGCGGATCGACAGCAAACGCGTGATCCTCGACATCAACCATTTCGTCAGCGACGTGATCCCCGGCCTGACCCGCGATATCGCCGAGCAATCGATCTACGCCTTCATCGAGCAGACCCTGCAACTGCAAATCGCCTACGCCCAGCGCACCATCGAAGCGATGCCCCGAAGCAAGGACGACCAGCAACACCTGGACCTCGACGGCCAGAGCCATGTGATCGTGGTCAGCAACCAGACCTTCCTGCAGGACGGCCGCCAGTTCGAGTACACCGAATCACGGCACACCCTCGACAAGTTTTACTTTTCGGACGTGGCCCGTCGCTGACCCTACACGGTCGCGAAGTGCGTGTGGGCATAACTATGTAGTGCACTTTCCTTGAGCAAGCGGGCAATCATCGCTGCCCAATTCTCAAGGAGCGAGAGCATGCCCGTTGATCAAAGTACTGAAGCGTTACCCAATGCCGCCGACAAGGAAAAACTCGCACTTATTGCGCCCCGCGTAGTAGCTGCCTGCCCCGGTTTGCAGGAAGAGGCCCATGCGGTCGCCAGCGAGATCCTGATCAGTCACGGCATCACCCATCTGGACCCGGACCAGGTCTGGTGGCATCGCTTCGACAACGTTTCTGCCAGCAGTACCAAGGCCTTCCTGTTCTGGGAGCACTACGCCAAACCCTGCGAATCCCTGACTTTGACGCAACTGGTCATACACCGCTACCGCGTCGCGGATCAGGACAATGCCGATCTACTGGACGGCGACGGCGGGTTTTACACGGCGGACGCAACAGCCAGCATTTACAACGAAACCAATGAAGTGCGGATGTACCCCAGCGAGGTCCTGCGAGACCTGTGGCAGAAGAACCTCAGCGATCGCTATCTGAACAAACTGAACGCCTTCTGGAGCAGCCATTTCGATGATTTCCGCGCCCTGGCCAAATGCAATTACCTCAGCAAAGCGGTCGAGGCCCGGCAAAACGGTCAGCTGGAGAAGGAAGATTTCCAGACGGTGGTCAGGGCTGTCGTCGGCGATGGATCCTGGCCGATCACGTTGGCGTCCTTGCAGGCCCAGACCTCTTCGCCTTCAGGTCTTCGTGTCTGCGCCCTCGATGTCGCGGGGCATGTCGCCACCGATATTCTGCGCATCGTCAGCCTTGATGGCCGGCAGATCACTTACGTTCCAGGAGCGGTAGAACCCTTCCAGGTGCACCCGACACCCACGGACATGCATTGGTGGATGCTGCTGCAAATGAATGAGGAGCAGCCCCGAACCGAGTTCATGACGCATTTCCCGCTGCCGGTTCGTCAGGATGTCCACGACAACATCACCCCGCTGATGAACCAGTTGGTAGGTACTTGGGGTCAATACGACCACCACCTGATCAATCAAAAAGACATCACCATCAGCGGTGACGCGTTCACCTGGCAGAGCCGGGCCGTGCAGCGCACGATGCTCGAAGAAGCCGATCTGACGCTGGTGACCAATGGACAGATGCGCAAGCAGTTATGGCTGGGTTATCTGACGGCCGGCCTGCACGTGTTCGGTCCATTGGCGATACTCGGCTGGCCAATCGCACTACCGGTGATCGGGGCCAGCATCGCCGCAATGGGCTTGAACATCGACAAAGCGGTCAATGGCAAAACAGCGGCAGAGCGTAAGGCCGGCGTCATCGGCGCGGTGCTTGATGGCGTCAATACACTGTTCAACATTCCGCTGCTCAAGGAAGTCAGCGTACTGGAAGACGTTGGAGCGTCGGTTGACGCGGCAGAAGCGGCCGAAATGGCGGATCTGAAAGGCACTGACAATCTTGACGACACAGTGGGCGCACAGGCTCCGCATGAGACCGAAAACCCGGAGGGTGTAATCAGTCAACTGGACACGTTCACTCCCTTGGAACCGGAACAACTCTATGCAGTGCCGGAACACTGGCAAAGCAACGAGATCCTGGAAAGCGAATCACCTCTGGCAACAAGTGGAAAGTTTCAGGGCATCTACTCGCTCAACTCTAACCCCTCAACCGCCATCATGATGAACGACACCGCTTACTATGTGCGCTACGAAGCCGATATCAACGGCGGCGGTACGTGGGCCATCATCGATCCGGAAAATCCGCACGCCGCTTCAGGATCCATTCCCGTGCGCCTGAATTCCGAGGGTGAATGGGAACTGGCGCCGAAAAGCGGATTAAAGGGCGGTGGCAAGGATCTTCCCGACACCGTTCCGGGCTCCTCTCGCCTGCCTACTCATGTCCGCCCGCCGGCCAGACTTTTTGGACTGCGGACGAACTACGATGCAACCAACGGTCGGTCGCTGAATTTTCTGGCGTTAGGCGAAAAGGAAACACATGTAAAAGTCGTCTACCTTCCGGACGGGACCATTAAAGGAGTGTCAAATTACGAACAATTTGTCGCCGAACGTCGCGCGGCACTCACAAAGGACGCGCGCGAATTCCATTCACCCAGAAACTTCTTTGCCTCATTGCCTCCTCGTCCAGTGCAGCCCGTCATCACGCCGTCCACAAGCATCACGGAGCTGATTCAGAACATATTCGATGCGGCGCCCGGTTTAGTGATTGGCGAGAGCCAGGACCGTATTGCCAGCATGCGCTTCCTTATCGAAAACATGCAGGTTTTGGCCAGGCAGGGTGTCAAGACGATCTACATGCATCGCCTGCTCAATGACTTCAGTCAATTCGACCTCGATGTTTTTGCCAGAACCGGAAAAATGGATGGCATGCTGGAAAAGTACCTGGAACTGCTGCAAAGCGATCCTTCAGGTCAATTCACCCCACTGGCGGTGGTCAAAGCCGCTCAACAATACGGGATACGTATCCAGGCAACCGACTGCCTGGCGAGCTTCAGGTTTGAAGGTGCGCCTTTTGGCGACACGACGGAACAGTCCATCAAGAACTACCTGACCAACACGATTATCAAGGCCAGTGAATCCATCCATGGTCCGGGAAAATGGGTGGTGCTGACAGGACAGGAGAACACCAATACCTTCAGAGGCATCGCCGGCATCAGCGAGATGAACGGAGGCATCGGGTTGCGAGTTGAAGAAATCCTTCCCGAACGAAGCCTGCATATCGAAACAGACTACGGGATCGAGGTGAGCCGAAACGTTGGCCCGGCAGTCGGACAAATGCAGGGGGACTTCGACACGCTGTACGCCGACGTCAGCGTTCAAGTGCCGGCGCCACTGATTGAACGGACACCGGCTCAAATCGACCAGCTCCTGATCCGCCAGGGCATGTTCAACATCAATAAATCAAACGGGGTCTACACGCTGAGTCATTACAGCAGGACAGGCCAGATTGTGCGTACGCTGATCGAGCGCACAGCGGATGGTGGTTTTCTGATCAATCGTCCTGCCTGGACCGATATACATCAGGTGACCTATTCAAGCGTTGCTCTGCTGGCTCGCGCACTCAGCCGCATGGGCATGGTGCTTGAAGGACGTCTGCCTGTGTAATCAGCACAACACCTGAGCCGATACGCAAAAGGCCCCGTGAATTCACATTCACGGGGCCTTCAGTTGTTACGCACGATCAGCTGAAACCGGGATCACTCCCACTCGATCGTCGCTGGCGGCTTGCTCGACACGTCGTAAGTCACGCGGGAGATGCCTTCGATTTCGTTGATGATCCGGCCGGAAACGGTTTCCAGCAGTTCGTAAGGCAGGTGCGCCCAACGCGCGGTCATGAAGTCGATGGTTTCCACGGCACGCAGGGCTACGACCCAGGCGTAACGACGGCCATCACCGACCACGCCAACCGATTTCACCGGCTGGAACACCACGAAAGCCTGGCTGACCTTGTGGTACCAGTCGGCCTTGCGCAGTTCTTCGATGAAGATATGGTCGGCGCGACGCAGCAGGTCGGCGTATTCCTTCTTCACTTCACCGAGGATCCGCACGCCCAGGCCCGGGCCCGGGAACGGGTGACGGTAGACCATGTCGTACGGCAGGCCCAGTTCCAGGCCCAGACGACGGACTTCGTCCTTGAACAACTCGCGCAGGGGTTCAACCAGCTTGAGGTTCATTTCTTCCGGCAGGCCGCCCACGTTGTGGTGCGACTTGATCACGTGCGCCTTGCCGCTTTTCGCGCCAGCCGACTCGATCACGTCCGGGTAGATGGTGCCTTGGGCGAGGTACTTGATGTTGTCCAGTTTGTTGGACTGGGCATCGAAGACGTCGATGAAGGTACGGCCGATGATCTTGCGTTTTTTCTCTGGGTCGCTTTCGCCAGCCAGATTGTCGAGGAACTGGTCCTCAGCGTTGGCGCGGATCACCTTGACGCCCATATTCTCGGCGAACATGGCCATCACTTGCTCGCCTTCGTGCAGACGCAACAAGCCGTTGTCGACGAAGACGCAGGTCAGCTGGTCGCCGATGGCTTTGTGCAACAGCGCGGCGACCACCGAGGAGTCAACGCCGCCGGACAGGCCGAGCAATACGTTGTCGGTGCCGACCTGAGCGCGAACGTTGGCGATGGCGTCTTCAGCGATCTTCGACGGCGTCCACAGGGCTTCACAGCCGCAGATGTCGAGGATGAAACGCGACAAGATGCGACCGCCCTGTTTGGTGTGGGTCACTTCCGGGTGGAACTGCACGCCGTAGTAGCCGCGAGCGTCGTCGAACATGCCGGCAATCGGGCAGCTCGGGGTGCTGGCCAGGATGTGGAATTCCTGCGGCATCCTGGTGACCTTGTCACCGTGGCTCATCCACACGTCGAGGCCGAACAGGCCGTCAGCGTCGATGTGGTCTTCGATGCCGTCGAGCAGGCGGCTCTTGCCGACCACGTCGACACGGGCGTACCCGAACTCACGCAGCTCGGAACCTTCAACCTTGCCACCCAGCTGTTCAGCCATGGTCTGCATGCCGTAGCAGATACCGAAGACCGGTACGCCCAGGTCGAATACCGCTTGCGGGCAGCGTGGGCTGTCGGCGACGTGCACGGACTCGGGGCCGCCGGCGAGAATGACGCCTTTTGGAGCGAATTCGCGGATCGCTTCTTCATCCATATCGAACGGATGCAGTTCGCAGTACACGCCGATTTCACGCACGCGGCGGGCAATCAGCTGGGTGTACTGGGAACCGAAATCGAGGATCAGGATGCGGTGAGCGTGGATGTCGAGGGCCATGATTCAGTCTCGTCTAAGTCATTCAGAAACAGTCGTGATTCAGAAACAACTCGGGGCTGAATAGAACAGCCCCGGGTTACTTAACGTTTTGCTGGAAGCCTCAACCTACGCGGTAGTTTGGCGCTTCCTTGGTGATCTGTACGTCGTGGACGTGGGACTCGGCCATGCCAGCGCCGGTGATCCGCACGAACTCAGGCTTGGTGCGCATTTCTTCGATGTCGGCACTGCCGGTGTAACCCATCGAGGAACGCAGGCCGCCCATCAGTTGATGGATAATGGCGCTCAGGCTGCCCTTGTACGGAACACGCCCTTCGATGCCTTCCGGAACCAGCTTCTCGGCACCCGCGGAGGAGTCCTGGAAGTAACGGTCGGAGGAACCTTGGGCCTGGGACATGGCGCCCAGCGAACCCATGCCGCGGTAAGCCTTATACGAACGACCCTGGAACAGTTCGATCTCGCCTGGCGCTTCTTCAGTACCGGCAAACATCGAGCCCATCATTACGCAGGAAGCACCGGCTACGATGGCCTTGGACAGGTCACCGGAGAAACGGATGCCGCCGTCGGCGATCAACGGAACGCCTGTGCCTTCAAGGGCAGCGGCGACGTTGGCGATGGCACTGATTTGCGGGACGCCGACACCGGCGACAATACGGGTGGTGCAGATCGAGCCCGGGCCGATACCGACCTTGACCGCATCGGCACCCGCTTCGGCCAGGGCCTTGGCAGCAGCGCCGGTGGCAATGTTGCCGCCGATGACCTGCACTTCAGGGAAATTCTGTTTGACCCAGCGAACGCGGTCGATCACGCCTTTGGAGTGACCGTGTGCGGTGTCGACCACCACCACGTCAACGCCGGCATTGACCAGGGCAGCTACACGGTCACCGGTGTCTTTACCTGTGCCGACGGCAGCGCCAACGCGCAGACGACCTTGATCGTCCTTGCTGGCCAGCGGGTAAGCCTTGGCTTTTTCGATGTCGTTGACGGTCATCATGCCTTTGAGGGCAAATTTGTCGTCGACGATCAGAACGCGTTCAATGCGGTGCTTGTGCAGCAACTCGCGAACGTCGTTTTTGTCGGCGCCTTCCTTGACCGTGACCAGCCGCTCTTTAGGCGTCATCACTTCGCGGACAGTGGCTTCCAGACGATTTTCGAAACGCACGTCACGGGAAGTGACGATGCCGACCAGGTCGCCATTGTGCAAAACCGGAACGCCGGAGATGTTGTGCTGGCGGGTCAGTTCGAACAGTTCACGAACCGTGGCGTCGGCCTCGATCGTGATCGGGTCCTTGACCACACCGGCTTCGTAACGCTTGACCTTGCGAACTTCGGCAGCTTGCTGCTCGATGGTCATGTTCTTGTGGATGATGCCGATGCCACCTTCCTGAGCCATGGCAATTGCCAGACGGGCTTCAGTGACGGTGTCCATGGCGGCAGAAACCAGAGGAATATTCAGCTCGATGCCACGGGTTAGGCGGGTCTTGAGACTGACTTCGTTAGGAAGCACCTCGGAATAACCAGGCACTAGGAGAATGTCGTCGAATGTCAGAGCTTCTTGGCTGATACGCAGCATCGCGGGGGCTCCCGAGCGGGAAAATGGAAGCGCGCCATTATAGTCAGACACCCCCTCGGGTTCAATGTAAAACTCTGTCTATTATCGACGTAGTGATCGACGGGAGATTTTAAGGGCATCACCAGCAAGCCGGCTCCTACAAAAACACCGCAGATCTGTAGGAGCCGGCTTGCTGGCGATGAACGATAACGCGCTCCATCAGCCGGATTACAGTTCGACTTTCACCCAACTGACAGGCTGGTCGAGCCAATCGGCAAACTCATCGATAAAGCTCTGCTTGAATCCGGCCTCGGCCCAGTTGTTAAAGATGAATCCCAGGTTGGAAAAACCGCATTCCTGCAGGAAAAGAAACCCGTTGATATCGTCTTCATGCCCGCATTCCGGGCAGGTGAAGTTATCGGTACGCCCCGGCATCCAGTCTTCCAGGCTTTCGAACAGCGCTTCGCCGACTTCCTTGCGGCACTCGGCGCAACCCGCCTCCTCCAGGAACCCCTTGGCTGGTGTGTAGATGCAGCGCTTGGTGATGATCTCCAGGCCATTGATCGGCTCGCCGAATGGCAGCGCTTCCGGATGCAACACAACAGCCCGTGCACCGTCGCCGATGGCATGGGCCATGCGATTGCCGGTGCGACCACAGGTGGTCAGTTCCTCTTTGACGATGTTCTTGCGCACCAGCCAGCGCACGACCGCCCGGGCCCGGGGTTCGTGCACCGGCAGCGTAGAGATTTTCGGGACGATGATGCTTTGCGAATTCATGGTGCAAGCCTAGTGCAAATGCTGAATGTTCACCCTTGTGGCGAGGGAGCTTGCTCCCGCTCGAGTGCGAAGCAGTCGTAAACCAGTGAATACGGTCAACCTATACGACAGAGGTGAATGATTTTGGGGCCGCTTCGCAGCCCAGCGGTAGCAAGCTCCCTCGCCACAGGATCTGCGGTCGGCAGCTTAATCCCTGACGAAATCCGGTCAAGTACTCAAATAACGCCCGATCAAGGCAATCCCGCTGGCCAGCACCAACCACGTCACCAGCCGCACGAACGCCTCGCGGGACAATCTCATGGTCAACCGCCGACCGATCCACAGCCCCAAAGCCATGGCGGGCAACAAACACAGCGCCAACACCAACAAGGGTAGCTCGGCATACACACCCGCGATGGCAAACAAGCTCAAGCGCACCACGGTGCTGCAACTGATCAGCGCACTCTGGGTCGCCCGCGCCTCTTCTTTCGGCAACCGGCTGTTCAAATAGATCGCATATAAGAAGCCGCCACTGCCAAACAGCGCCCCGAACATCCCGCCCACCGTGCCCATCGGCACGGCCCAACCGGCGGACAATTGCGTCGGCCGGGTTTTGACCCACAAGCTGTAAACCGCATAGGCGCTGATAAAAAGCCCCATCAACAGCAACAACACATCGGATTTGAGGTTCAGCAGAAAGATCACCCCCAGCGTGCAACCCACCGCCATGCACGGCAGCAGCCGCAGCAACTCGGGTTTCGCCACATCCCGCCGCGAAGGCAGCAGATTGCCGAAGGCTGCGACGAAATCCAGCAACACCAGCAGCGGCACGATTTTCGACAACGGCATGAACAGAATCAGAATCGGCCCCGCCACCAACGCGGTGCCAAACCCGGCGATGCCAAATACGATATAGGCCAAGGCGATGCCCAATCCGATCACCAGCCAATCCGTGGCGCCGAATGGCCATTGGTTCAACATCTCAAGCACATTCATCTGCACGGCTTCCTTGATTACCTGTGATGACTTTAGCCAGCGCCGAGTCTTGCGACTAATATCTTCAAAGCCACTCACCCATCTCAAAAAGGCATGCCTGGTGCTTTCAACCCGCCAATTGCGCTACTTCGTGGAAATCGCCGACTGCGGAAGTTTCAGCGCCGCGGCCGAACGTCTGTTCATTGCTCAGTCAGCCCTGAGCCGGCAAATAAAGGACATGGAAACCCGGTTGCAAACGCCATTGTTCGAGCGCACCGCACGCCAGCCCCGACTGACGGCGGCCGGTGAAGCCTTCTTGCCCCGGGCCAGAAACCTGCTGAACGAACTGACCAAAGCCACCGAGATGGCCACCCAGGTCGGCAATGGAGAACTTGGCACGCTGCGCCTCAGCCATTCCAGCACCGTGCCCATGAGTGGCCGCCTGCTGCGAAGCATCAGCAACTATCTGGAGCAGCATGCCGGCGTGTCCATGGACATCGCCAAGCTGTCTTCCGAAGCGCAACTCGAAGCGTTGGCCGACGGTCGCGTGGATGTCGGACTGCTGCGCCTGCCGGTATTGCGCCAACGTGAAGGCGTGCAGATTGTTCCTTTATATAACGAGCGCTTGCTGCTGGCCGTGCCCCCCAACCACAGGCTGGCTGTGGATAAGTCCGCTCAAGGCATCGAGCTGGCGCAATTGAAGGATGAAGCGTTTATCTCCATTCCTCATCCGCAGCGTGGCGGGTTGAGTTATCTGTCTGCCGAGTTGTGCATGCGCCAGGGATTCTTCCCGAAAGCGGCGCGGGTGGTGTCACGCAAAACCACGCAACTGCAGTTGATTCAGGCCGGGTTCGGCATCGCCCTGCTGCCGGAATCGATGCGAGACATTGCGCCGCCCGATATCCACTTCCTGCCTCTGACCGACCCGGATTGCCACAGCACCGTCGCCCTTGCCTGCCGGCAGAATCCCACCGCATTGGTCCAACACTTCCTCAAAACCTGCACCGATCACTGTGGGAGCGAGCCTGCTCCCACAAGGGGATTTTCGCTGGGTCATGGAGATTGATCATCGAATGCCTTTAAACTGCGCCCCATGATTAAAGATCCCTTTGCAAGACTCGGCCTGGACCGTGAAGTCCTGACTGTCAGCCAGCTCAACGGCCGCGCGCGGGTGTTGCTCGAAGACGTGTTCAGCAACATCTGGGTCGAAGGCGAAATCTCCAACCTCGCCCGGCCGGCGTCCGGCCATGTGTATTTCACCCTCAAGGACAGCGGCGCCCAGGTGCGTTGCGCGTTGTTCCGGCAGAACGCGGCGCGGGTTCGTCAGGCGTTGAAAGACGGTCTGGCGGTCAAGGTGCGCGGCAAGGTTTCGCTGTTCGAGGGGCGTGGCGACTATCAGCTGATCCTCGACACCGTGGAACCGGCCGGTGACGGTGCCCTGCGCCTGGCCTTCGATGCATTGAAGGAAAAACTCAGCGCCGAAGGCCTGTTCAGCGCCGAGCGCAAAGTGCCGTTGCCGGCGCATCCGCAGCGCATCGGTATTATCAGTTCTCCGACTGGCGCAGTGATTCGCGACATCATCAGTGTCTTTCGCCGCCGCGCCCCGCAGGTCCAGCTGACGCTGATCCCGACCGCCGTGCAGGGCCGTGAAGCGACCGCGCAGATCGTCCGTGCCCTGAAACTGGCGGACGCTCGCGGATTCGATGCGCTGATCCTCGCCCGTGGCGGCGGTTCGCTGGAAGACCTCTGGTGTTTCAACGAAGAAGCCGTGGCTCGCGCCGTGGATGCCTGCGTGACACCGATTGTCAGCGCTGTCGGCCATGAAACCGACGTCTCGATCAGTGACTTCGTGGCCGACGTCCGCGCCCCGACGCCGTCCGCCGCCGCCGAATTGCTCGCACCGGATTCCAGCGACCTGGTGCGTCGGGTCGAAAGCCTGCACCGTCGTTTGGTGATGCGTATCCGCGACCGCTTGATGCGCGATCGGCTGCGCCTGGAAGGCATGTCCCGTCGCCTGCGTCATCCCGGTGAACGCTTGCGCCAACAAGCGCAACGTCTGGATGACCTGGACATGCGCATGCGCCGCGCTTTCGAACGCAGTCTCAACACCCGCCGCGAACGGCTGATTCGCCTGGAAACCCGCCTCGCCGGGCAACACCCGGGACGGCAACTGGCGCTGCTGCGTCAGCGCCTCGACAGCTTCGCCGAGCGCCTGCCGCGTGCCATGCGCGAAGGGCTCAAGGCCCGTCGCCTGCAACTGCAAAGTCAGGTGCAGACATTGCAGGTGGTCAGCCCGTTGGCGACCCTCGCCCGTGGCTACAGCATTTTGCTGGACGAGCGCGGCAACGCGATCCGCAGTGCCGAGCAAACCCACACCGGTCAGCGTCTGAAAGCCAAACTGGGCAGCGGCGAGTTGCATGTGCGGGTCGAAGACAATCACCTGACGCCTGTCACCCTTTCTTTACTGGATTGATCCATGCCGCGTTTTTTAGCTCCGCTGCTGTTGCTGTGCCTGACCTTCAATGCCCACGCCGACAGTTACATCACTCGCCTGTTGAACAAACCGGTGCCGGGTGGCGTGGCCGTGGTGGATCTGGGCGCTTCTGCCCAGGCGCCGAAAGCCAGTTATCAAGGCAAACCGGTGCTGGTGGTCAAGGAACAGAACAACTGGTTGGCGATTGTCGGCGTGCCGTTGACCGTCAAACCGGGGGCGCAGTCCATCAGCAGTGGCGGTCGCAACCTGAGTTTCACCGTCGGCAACAAGAAATACCCGGAACAGCGCATCACCTTGAAAAACACCCAGCAGGTCAATCCTGACCCGGACAATCTCAAGCGCATCGAGCGCGAACTGGCCGAGCAAATCGCCGCCTACCGCACGTTCAGTCCCAATACCCCGAGCAACCTGCAGCTGGACAAACCGGTCAACGGGCCGCTGTCGAGCAAGTTCGGTGTACGCCGGTTCTTTAACGGTGAAGAACGCAATCCCCACTCAGGCCTGGATTTCGCCGTGGGCGCCGGCACACCGATCAAGACCCCGGCTGCCGGTAAGGTGATTCTGATCGGCAATTACTTCTTCAATGGCAACACGGTGTTTGTCGACCATGGGCAGGGCTTTATCAGCATGTTCTGCCATATGTCGAAGATTGATGTGAAGGTGGGGCAGCAATTGGCTCGCGGTGGCGTGGTCGGGAAAGTTGGCGCCACCGGGCGGGCGACCGGGCCGCATATGCACTGGAATGTCAGCCTGAATGATGCGCGGGTGGATCCGGCGATTTTTATCGGAGCGTTTCAGCCTTAACTAGTCGGTGAGGCTGCCGGCCCCATCGCGGGCAAGCCCGCTCCCACAGGGTGATCGTTGTTAACACAAATTTTGTGTACCCCAATGTCCACTGTGGGAGCGGGCTTGCCCGCGAAGGAGGCAGCACTGACACCGTCTATTCCGCCTCAAGATCCTCAATCCCATGGGCTTCCCGGTCCGCCAGGCAATGCTTGATCCACTCCTGTGTCTCCACCGAGAAGCCAGCCAATTCTTCAGCCGTGATCAACTCGCGGGCGCACAACCCCAGCAAATGCGACCGAGCCTCATGCCGTGAGAACCTGAACACACCAAACGCCCAATACAGCTCCTTTTGCCTGGACTGAAGCAGCTCTTCAGTGGCTTCAATCCGCTCGTATGGCTCAAGGCTTTTATCCAGCACTGTGCGCTCGACCTCCTCCATGATCCGGATACACATCCGTTCGTGCGCCTTCGGACGCAGCGCGCTATAAAGTTTCCAATCCGACTCGTTCATTGCCGACTCCGTCCGGTCGCCCATTGAGGCTTTAAGAATAGCTGCCGCCACTCAGACAAGACCGCGAACTTTCAATTGCGCAACGCTCAAACCTCGCGCAAACATCAAAACGATCACACCCATTCACGGCAATAAAATCGCGACAAGAACGCTATTTCGAGTATTCCTCTCAATTTTTTTCGACTGCTTGCCATCCTCCACCCCCGAGGTTAGGGTTGAAGGCATGAAAACCTCTCACACCCTCATTCAGCTTCGCCAGCACCGCAGCCTGTGCCTTGTCAGCGCACGACTGCCGGGCTGAATTGCGGTGCCTCGCCCCACGCTTTTCCCCAAGAACAGTTGATCCACCGGCAGGCCGCCTTTTTTCGGCCCACACAATAAGGATTTCCCGATGAGCATGCTCAAAGACCCGTCTTCGAAATACCGCGCGTTCCCGACCATCGATATCCCGGACCGCACCTGGCCTTCGAAGACCATCACCGCAGCGCCTATCTGGTGCAGTTCCGACCTGCGTGACGGCAACCAGTCGCTGATCGAGCCAATGGACGCGGTCAAGAAGCTGCGTTTCTGGAAAACCCTGGTGCAGGTCGGTGTGAAGGAAATCGAAGCCTCTTTCCCGGCCGCTTCGCAAACCGACTTCGACTTCGTGCGTACCCTGATCGAAGGCAACCACATCCCGGACGACACCACCATTCAGGTGCTGACCCAGGGCCGTGAAGACCTGATCGAGCGCACCTTCGAGTCCCTGCGCGGGGCGAAGAAAGCCATCGTTCACCTGTACAACGCGACCTCCCCTTCCTTCCGCCGCATTGTCTTCAACCAGGACAAGGACGGGATCAAGGAAATCGCGGTAAGCGCGGCCAAGCTGTTCGTCAAATACGCCGCCCAGCAACCGGACACCGAGTGGACCTTCGAATACTCGCCGGAAACCTTCAGCGCCACCGAACTGGAATTCGCCAAGGAAGTCTGCGACGCGGTCATCGAAGTCTGGAACCCGACGCCCGAGCACAAGATGATCCTCAACCTGCCGGCCACCGTCGAATGCGCGACCCCGAACATTTATGCCGACCAGATCGAATGGTTCGGCCGTCACATCAACCGTCGTGACAGCGTGATCATCAGCCTGCACACCCACAACGACCGTGGCACCGGCGTTGCGGCCACCGAACTGGGTCTGATGGCCGGCGCTGACCGTGTCGAAGGCTGCCTGTTCGGCAACGGCGAGCGTACCGGTAACGTCGACCTCGTGACCGTGGCACTGAACCTCTACACCCAGGGCATTCACCCTGAGCTGGACTTCTCCGACATCGACGGCGTGCGCAAAGTCGTCGAAGAGTGCAACCAGATTCAAGTGCACCCACGTCACCCGTACGTCGGCGACCTGGTTCACACCGCGTTCTCCGGCTCGCACCAGGACGCGATCCGCAAGGGCTTCGCCCAGCAGAAACCAGACACGCTGTGGGAAGTGCCGTACTTGCCGATCGACCCGGCCGACATCGGCCGCAGCTACGAGGCGGTGATCCGCGTCAACAGCCAATCGGGCAAGGGCGGTATCGCTTACCTGCTGGAACAGGAATACGGCATCAGCTTGCCACGTCGCATGCAGATCGAATTCAGCCAGGTCGTGCAGCGTGAAACCGATCGCCTGGGCCTTGAGATGACTGCCCAACAGATCCACGCCTTGCTGCACAGCGAATACTTGCAGGCCAACACCCCGTACGCGCTGGTCAGCCATCGCCTGCAGGAAGAGAACGGTCACAGCGCCGTCGAAGTGGAAGTCTCCGGCAAAGGTCAGGGCGAAACCAACCTGCACTGGCGCGGCAAGGGCAACGGCGCGCTGGAAGCGCTGGTGGCCGGTCTGCCGATTCCGGTGGAGATCATGGACTACAACGAACACGCGATCGGCGCGGGCACCAATGCCAAGGCAGCGGCCTACATTGAACTGCGTGTGAACGGTGAACGTGCGGTGCATGGCGTTGGTATCGATGAAAACATCACCACCGCAAGCTTCAAGGCCCTGTTCAGCGCGCTGAACCGCTCCCTGAGCCAACCGGAAGCGAAAGCGGCGTAAGCCTTCGCTGAAACGCAAAAGGCCCCTAGGTGAAAACCTCGGGGCCTTTTTGTTTGCCTGAAAATTATGCGGTGGCGGTCATGGCCTCATCGCGGGCAAGCCCGCTCCCACAGTGATCGAGGTGAACATGGTTTTTATGTACACCAGTAATCCTTGTGGGAGCGGGCTTGCCCGCGATGGGGCCCTGTCAGGCTGCCGAGATTCAGGTGAACTCGAACGTATCGGCATCAAGATTCGCCGGGAAGCGCGTGCGGTAGGCTTGCAGATCCGCCGCATTCAGCACGACTTGGAACACGCCATCGGCTTCGCCAGCACTGAGCAACGTCTCACCCTGGAAATCCAGCACCTGGCTATCGCCGGTGTAGGCAAACCCTTTACCGTCTGTGCCGATGCGATTCACCGCGGCCACGTAGCACAGGTTTTCAATCGCCCGCGCCGGCAGCAAACGGTTCCAGTGCTGACGCCGTGCACCCGGCCAGTTGGCGGTGTAGAGCAGCAAGTCGGTGTCGTGTGCATCGCGGCTCCACACCGGGAAACGCAAGTCATAGCAAATCAACGGCCGCACTCGCCAGCCTTTGAGCTCGAACTGCACCTGGCGCTCGCCCGGCGTGTAGTGATTGTGCTCGCCGGCCATGCGGAACAGGTGACGCTTGTCGTAGTGCCAGACTTCACCGTCCGACCGTGCCCACAGCAGTCGATTGCGATGGCTGCCATCGGCGGCCTGGACGATGACGCTGCCGGTAATCACCGCGTCGAGCTTTGCCGCCTGGACGCGCAGCCATTTGCTGGTCGGACCGTTTTCCGATTCGGCGAGGGTTTCCGATTCCATGGAGAAACCGGTGGTGAACATCTCCGGCAGGATAATCAGATCCGCCCCGCGTGCCTGCTCAAGCAATTGCTCGAAATGCTCCAGGTTGGCCTGACGGTCGTGCCAGGCCAGTGTGGTCTGGATCAGCGCGACGTTCAGGTTGGGCAGGTCACTCAAATCACGCATAGTTTTGCCGCTGCTTCACGCAACGTCTCCTCGCGTTTGGCGAAGCACAAGCGCACCAAGCGCTGGCCTTCCGGTGGTGTCTGGTAGAACACCGAGATCGGGATGCTTGCCACGCCATGTTCACGAGTCATCCACAGCGCCATCTCGACGTCATTGAGGTCCGGGCGAATCTGCGAGTAATCGACCAACTGGAAGTAGGTGCCGGTCACCCGCTTGAAGCTGAAACGCGACGGGGTCAGCAGATCGCAGAACAGATCGCGCTTGGCCTGATAGAAATCGGGCAACTCCTCGACGTGTTCAGGGTGCTCGGCCATGAAATCGGCCAGGGCAAATTGCAGCGGGGTCACGCCGCAGAAACTGACGTACTGATGCACCTTGCGCAGCTCGGCGGTAAGCGCCGGCGGGGCAACCACATAGCCGGTTTTCCAGCCAGTCACGTGATAGGTTTTGCCGAAGGAACTGACGACGAAGGCGCGTTGATACAGCTCTTCGTGATTCAACACGCTGACGTGAGGTACGGCGTCGAAAACCAGGTGTTCGTAGACTTCGTCGCTGACGATGTAGATGTCGCGATCGCGAATCAACGCCGCCAATTGATCCAGTTCGGCACGACTGATCAGCGCGCCACTCGGGTTATGCGGGGAGTTGAGAACGATCATCCGGGTGCGCGGCGTAATCGCTTCGGCGAGCTTCTCGAAGTCGATGGCAAAGTCATTCAGACCGAGTTGCACATGCACGCAACGGCCACCCGCCAGCTCAACCGACGGCTCGTAACTGTCGTAGCACGGATCGAACACGATCACTTCGTCGCCGCTGTGGATAACCGCCTGAATCGCGCAGAAGATCGCTTGGGTGGCGCCGGGAGTGACGGTCACTTCATTGTCGGCATCCACATTGACGCCGTAGCTGCGGGCGATTTTCGTCGAAATCTGCTGACGCAACGCCGGCAGGCCGGTCATCGGTGAATATTGGTTGTGGCCACTGGCGATGTGCCGACCGACCGCATCGCACAGGGCTTGCGGGGCATCAAAATCGGGAAAACCCTGGGACAGGTTGATCGCCCCGGTTTGCGCCGCGAGCTGAGACATCTGAGTGAAGATAGTGATGCCGACATTCGGCAGCTTACTGGTGATCATCGGTGATTCCCTGCTCTACACCCGGCTCTAACGGCGGCGCGGGAGAGCCCGAGGATAGCCCATCCGGCGCCCATAAAAAAAGGGCGCCTGCTGGCGCCCTTCTTCTAATGCATTCACCGCAATACCTGTGGCGAGGGAGCTTGCTCCCGCTGGACCGCGTAGCGGTCCCAATATCTGCAACCGAGATCGTTCAGATAGAACGCGTCGGCTGGTTTTGCGACTGCTGCGCAGCCGAGCGGGAGCAAGCTCCCTCGCCACAGAAGCCCCACACACAAAGGTGTGGGGTGGTGAATCAACGCTTGTCGCGGCGCTTTTTGTCGGCTTTCTTGTGGTGCGACATCATGCGACGCTTCTTGTTGACCTGACGGTCGGTGAGCGAGGTCTTGTTGCCTTCGTACGGGTTCTCGCCGCCCTTGAACTCGATACGGATCGGCGTACCGACCAGTTTGAGCACACGACGGTAAGTGTTTTCCAGGTAACGGACGTACGACTTCGGCACTTTCTCGATCTGGTTACCGTGAATCACGATAATCGGCGGGTTAGCACCACCCAAGTGGGCATAACGCAGCTTGATCCGGCGGTTGTTGACCATCGGTGGCGCGTGCTCACCGACCGCATCTTCCAGGATCTGGGTCAGGCGGTTGGTTGGCCAGCGGGTGACCGCGGACTTGAACGAGTTCTGTACGGAAGCGTAGAGGTTGCCCACGCCCGTGCCGTGCAGGGCCGAGATGAAGTGGATGTCGGCGTAGTCGACGAAGAACAGTCGACGTTGCAGCTCGACCTTCACGAAGTCACGCTCGCTCGGCGTCATGCCGTCCCACTTGTTGATCGCGATGACCAGCGCACGACCCGACTCAATGGCAAAGCCCAGCAGGTTAAGGTCGTGGTCCACCACGCCTTCGCGGGCGTCCATCACGAAGATCACCACGTTGGCGTCTTTGATCGCCTGCAGGGTTTTGACCACGGAGAATTTTTCGACTTCTTCGTGGATTTTGCCGCGCTTGCGCACACCGGCGGTGTCGATCAGCGTGTACTTCTCGTCGTTACGCTCAAACGGGATGTAGATACTGTCGCGGGTGGTGCCGGGCTGGTCATACACGATTACCCGGTCTTCACCGAGCATACGGTTGACCAGGGTCGACTTGCCGACGTTCGGACGGCCAATGATGGCGATCTTGATCCCGTCTTTTTCGCTTGGGCCAGGAATGCGCTTGGCTTCCTCGCCTTCGGCAACGATCTCTTCTTCGCCCTCTTCCTGCTCATCCTCGTCTTTCGGGAAGTCGCTCAGGGCGATTTCCAGCATCTGGGTGATGCCACGACCATGAGCGCCTGCGATCGGGATCGCGTGGCCCATGCCCAACGGCGCGAATTCGGCGCGGGCCATTTCCGGGTCGATGTTGTCGACCTTGTTGGCAACCACGTAGGAACGCTTGTTACGTTTGCGCAAATGCTCGGCGATCATCTGGTCGGCGGCGGTGAAACCGGCCTTGGCATCTACCAGGAACAGAACGACATCTGCTTCTTCAATGGCCAGCAGCGACTGCTCGGCCATTTTTTCGTCCATACCGTGCTCGTCACCGGAGATACCGCCGGTGTCGACCAGAATGTAGGAACGCCCTTGCCACTTGGCCTCACCGTATTGGCGATCACGGGTCAGACCGGACAAGTCGCCGACAATGGCGTCGCGAGTCCTGGTCAGGCGGTTGAACAAGGTGGACTTGCCGACGTTCGGTCGGCCCACCAGGGCGATTACGGGAACCATGCGGCTCTCCACTTCGTTAATTCAGAAAATACAAAAGCCGCTGCGAGGCAGCGGCTGGTGCTCGGGGCAGCACTTTTAGGTGCTGCGAACCCCGTGGTTACGGGGCTGCCTGGGGTTAACCCCAAGCATAGTCAAACCTTTACTTAATGGTCAGGGCTTCCAGTTTGCCGCTGTTGCCATACACATAAATCGAGTCGCCCACCACCAGCGGACGGGCACGCAGGCCGTCGCTGTCGATGCGCTCGCGGCCGACGAAACGACCGTCCACCTGACTCAGCAAGTGCAGGTAGCCTTCCATATCACCGACTGCAACATAGCTGGAGAACACTTCCGGAGCCGACAGTTGACGACGGGCCAGCGAATCGTTGCTCCACAAGGCTGTGGTGGAACGTTCGTCGACGCCTTCAACGGTGCCCGAAGACAGGCTCACGTAAACACTGCCGAAACCCTGAGCGACGCCGGCATAGCTGGAAGCATCACGCTGCCAGAGCTGACGACCGCTTTCCAGGTCCAGTGCCGCAACGCGACCCTGGTAGCTGGCGACATACAGCGTACCGCCGGACAGCAACAAGCCGCCGTCGATATCGACCACACGCTCCAGTTCCGAACGACCTTGTGGAATCGCGACCCGTTGTTCCCACACCGGCACGCCGTTGGAAATATCGAGAGCGACCACTTTACCGGTCGACAGGCCAGCCACCGCGAGGCGGTTGGTGACGATCGGAGCGCTGGTGCCGCGCAAGGTCAGGACCGCAGGGGTGCTGTCATACAACCAGCGCTGGTTGCCGGTAGCGGCATCCAGACCGATCAGACGGTCGTCCTGAGTCTGAACAACAACCACGTCACCGTTGTTGGCCGGCGGTGCGAGGACTTCACTGGACACGCGAGCGCGCCATTTCTCTTCACCGTTGATCGAATCCAGGGCAACGATTTCGCCCTTGATGGTACCGAACATGACCAGACCGTAACCCACGCCAACGGCGCCGGAAACAGGCAGTTCAAGGTCCTTCTTCCATTTGACGTCGCCATTGCTGCGATCCAGCGCCATCACCACACCGGTGACGTCGGCGGCATAAATGGTATCGCCTTCGATCGCCGGAACCAGCATGTTGTAGGTTTCGCCCTGACCGTCACCGATCGAACGACTCCACTGCTTTTGCAGAACCACTTCTTCTTTGAAGTCGGTCAACTCGGCCGGTGGCAATTCTTTTTTGCTGTTGCTGCTGCAACCCGCGGCCAAAATGGCCAGAGCCAGCAATGCTGCATGTTTCCAACGAATCACGTCACGCATCCCCTTTGGCCAGGTCGTCCAGCTTGATTTGTAGGCCACCGACCGCCGCTTCATCCGACAGTGCCGCCTTGGCTTTTTGATACGCCGCGTTCGCTTCGTCGGTACGACCCAACTGCACCAGCAGGTCACCCTTGAGCTCTTCGCGAGTGGCCAGGAACGCCTTGTCGGCATCACCTTCGAGCAGCTTCAGGGCGTCTTCGACCTTGTTCTGCGCGGCCAGTACCTGCGCCAGACGCTGACGGGCAATTTCGCCCAGCGCCGGGTTGGCCGGTTTGTCATGAATGGCTTTCAGCTCGCTCGCTGCGTCGTCCAGTTTGCCGCTGTCGACCGCGACTTTCGCCACGAACAGGCTGCCGTACTGCGCATAAGCGCTACCGCCGAACTCGCTGTTGAGCTTGCCGGCCAGCTCCGAAACACGGGCGGCATCAGGCTTGCCGTCAGGCGTCAGCGTAGTTTCCAGCAGTTGCTGATAGAGAATCGAGGCGCCTTGCGACTGATTGCTCTGATACTTGTGAAAGGCCTGCCAGCCGAACACGATAACCAGCGCCAACAGGCCGCCAGTGACCAGGGGCTTGCCGTTGCGTGTCCACCAGTCCTTCAAATCCGCCAGGTTTTCGTCTTCGGTACTCGACACCCCAATACTCCTTAATCGCTAAATCGGCTGTTTATGACAGCTTCAACCCTGCACGACGCAGGTGGCCAGGTGTGCAGCAAGCGCATCCCAGGCAATGCTTTGTTGTTCGCCCTGGCCACGCAGGGGTTTGAAACCTACCACTTGCTGGGCCATTTCGTCGTCACCGAGGATCAGCGCATACAGCGCACCGCTCTTGTCGGCCTTCTTGAACTGGCTTTTAAAGCTGCCGGCGCCGGCATTGACTTGCAGGCGCAGGTTGGGCAATTGATCACGAACCTTCTCACTCAACGTCAGGGCGGCCAGCTCGGCAGCCTCGCCGAAGGCGCAGAGGTAGACGTCGACCTGACGGGAAATCTCTTCCGGGATCTGCTCCAGGGTTTCAAGCAACAGCACCAGGCGCTCGATTCCCATGGCGAAACCAACGCCCGTGGTCGGCTTGCCGCCCATCTGCTCCACCAGACCGTCGTAACGGCCGCCGGCACACACGGTTCCCTGAGCGCCCAGCTTGTCGGTGACCCATTCGAAAACGGTCTTGCTGTAGTAATCCAGCCCGCGAACCAGCTTCGGGTTGATCACGTAAGGAATGCCGGCGGCATCCAGGCGAGCCTTCAGGCCCTCGAAATGCACGCGGGATTCGTCGTCGAGGTAGTCGGCCATTTTCGGCGCGTCGACCAGGATCGCTTGAGTGTCAGCGTTCTTGGTGTCCAGAACGCGCAGCGGGTTGGTCTTCAGACGACGCTGGCTGTCTTCGTCGAGCTTGTCCAGGTGAGCGGACAGGAACTCGACCAGCGCTTCGCGATAGCGACCACGGGATTCGCTGGTGCCCAGGCTGTTGAGTTCGAGCTTGACCGCATCACGGATGCCCAGCTCGCCCCACAGGCGCCAAGTCAGCACGATCAGCTCGGCGTCGATGTCCGGACCGTCGAGGTTGAACACCTCGACACCGATCTGGTGGAACTGGCGATAACGGCCTTTCTGCGGACGTTCGTGACGGAACATCGGGCCGATGTACCAGAGTTTCTGCACCTGGCCGCCGCCGGTGATGCCGTGTTCAAGCACCGCACGCACGCAAGCCGCCGTGCCTTCAGGGCGCAGGGTCAGGGAATCGCCGTTGCGGTCCTCGAAGGTGTACATCTCTTTTTCGACGATGTCGGTCACTTCACCAATGGAGCGCTTGAACAGCTCGGTGAACTCGACGATTGGCATGCGGATCTGCTTGTAACCGTAGTTATCCAGCAAACGCGAGACGGTGCCCTCGAAATGACGCCACAGGGGAGTCTGTTCGGGCAGGATGTCGTTCATGCCACGGATGGCTTGCAGAGACTTGCTCACTTAAAATCCTTAAATTCATTCGGCTCTTTAGTCAGGGTCAGCCGCGCGCGATAACCGCTGCGTCGGCTTCGACCTTTTCGGCCGCTTTCTGGCGGATCAAGCGTTCAAGCTCATCCACCAGATTGTCATTCGTCAGTTTCTGCGACGGCTTGCCGTCGATATAAATCAGGTTTGGCGTGCCGCCGGTCAAGCCGATATGGGCTTCCTTGGCTTCGCCCGGCCCGTTGACCACGCAACCGATGACCGCGACATCCAGCGGCACCAGCAGATCTTCGAGGCGCCCTTCCAGCTCGTTCATGGTCTTGACCACATCGAAGTTCTGCCGCGAGCAGCTCGGGCAGGCGATGAAGTTGATGCCACGGGAACGCAGGTGCAGGGATTTGAGAATGTCGTAGCCGACCTTCACTTCCTCGACCGGGTCGGCCGCCAACGAGATGCGGATAGTATCGCCAATCCCTTCGGCGAGCAGCATACCGAGGCCCACGGCGGATTTCACTGTGCCTGAGCGCAAACCACCGGCTTCGGTGATCCCTAAGTGCAGTGGCTGGACGATTTCCTTGGCCAGCAGGCGGTAGGCGGCGACGGCCATGAACACGTCAGAGGCTTTCACGCTGACCTTGAAGTCCTGGAAGTTCAGGCGTTCGAGGTGCTCGACGTGACGCAAGGCGGACTCGACCAGCGCTGCCGGGGTCGGCTCGCCATATTTCTTTTGCAGGTCTTTTTCCAGGGAACCGGCGTTGACGCCGATGCGGATCGGAATCCCGCGATCACGGGCGGCATCGACCACCGCACGCACGCGGTCTTCGCGACCGATGTTGCCCGGGTTGATCCGCAGGCAGTCAACGCCGAGTTCGGCCACACGCAGCGCAATCTTGTAGTCGAAGTGGATGTCGGCGACCAGTGGAACCTTGACCAGTTTCTTGATCTTGCCGAAGGCTTCCGCGGCGTCCATGTCCGGCACGGAAATGCGCACGATATCGACGCCAGCCGCTTCCAGACGATTGATCTGGGCCACGGTGGCGGCCACGTCATTGGTGTCGCTGTTGGTCATGCTCTGGACAGCGATGGGCGCATCGCCGCCAACAGGCACGTTACCGACCCAGATCTTGCGGGATTCGCGACGTTTGATTGGAGATTCGCCGTGCATGACTTATTGACCCAACTTCAGGCGAGCAGTCTCGCCACTGGTGAACGGAGCGACATCGACCGCCTGCCCGTTGTAGCTGACCTGCGCGCCACGGGCGAAGCCCAGACGTACGGAAAACGGCGGCTTGCCGCTGACGGAAACATTTTCGCCTTTACGCTTGAGACCACTGAGCAGCACCTTGCCGGTGCCATCGGTGACTTGTGTCCAGCAATCGGCGGTGAACTGCAGTTGAACCTGGCCTTGGCCGGCAACCGGAGCCGCCGTTGGAGCAGGGATGGTCGGCGTTACCGAGGCGGATGCCGGCGGAGTCGACACAACCGGAGCCGTCGGGGCCGCAGGCGCAACAACTGGCGCGGTGCTGTGCGTCGGGGCAACGGGCGCCGGGGCCGCCGGAGCGGTGGCATGCGCCGGTGCAGCAGGCGTCGGTGCAGCTGGAGCGGTCGCAGGCGCAGCGGGTTCAGCTTCAGCCGGCGCTTCAGTCGAAGTCTCGGCTTGTGGCAACGCAAGCGCAGTTGTTCCTTCAGCCTGACCTTCCGCGACAGCCTGGTCTTCCGGCTCGTCCAGCGGATGGATCTGGGTGGTGCCATCGGCGCCTTCGACTTCAACGTGTTCCGGGCTGAGGCCGATCAGGTCTTTGGTGCGCAGCGAGGTTTGATCCTGCCACCAGACAAAACCACCGCCAATCACAGCGATCAGCAACAGCAGGCTGACAATGCGCAAAATAGTGTGGGAAACCCGAACCGGTTCTTCGATACGACCCAGGCTGTGGACGCTGCTGCCTTGGGAGTCGGTACCGGTGGATTGGTCGAACTGCTGGACCAGAACGGTCTGGTCCATGCCCAGCAACTTGGCGTACGCACGAATATAACCACGAGCAAACGTGTGCCCTGGCAGCTTGTCGAAAGCGCCGGCTTCCAGATTGCTCAAGGAATTGACGGTGAGGTTGAGCTTGAGGGCCACTTCGGCCAGCGACCAGCCATTGCTTTCGCGGGCCTGGCGCAAAGTCTCACCGGGGTTAACGCGATTCGCTGCTACAACTTCGGGATGCGCCGCTTTCATCATTGCTCCGACAGGTATTGCTGATATTCCGGCGTACCGGGATAGAGTCGTTTTAGTTGCAGGCCAAAACTGGCGGCCTTGTCGCGATCTTCGAACACTTTTGCCAGCCGAACGCCGAGCAATAGACTACGTGCATTTTGCTCGGTGAGCAGGCTAAAACGATCGTAGTACTCACGCGCGGGCACATAATGCCTGTCTTCGAAGGACAACTCAGCCATTTCCAGCAATGCACGCGGTTGTTGGCGGTTCAAACGCAGGGCTTTTTCCAGTTGCTGCTGCGCCAGATCACGCTGGCCCAGCTTCGAAGCGGTCATGCCCAGGTTCTCGAACACCCGCGAACGCTCAGGATACAAGGTATCGGCGGCGGCCTGCTCAAAGCGCTCGTAGGCCTCTTTGTAACGTTTTTCTTCGAAAAGAAAGCTGCCGTAATTGTTCAGGATTCGTGCATCGTTGGGACGTGAAGACAGCGCCTTGCGAAAGTGCTGGTCTGCCAGTTCAGGCTCCATTTCCGCCTGAAACACCAGCCCGAGCGCCGCATTGGCATCCGGATCCGAGTCATCCAGATCCAGCGCTTTCTTCAACGGCACTTTTGCCCGTTCGGTCATGCCTTGCTGCAAGTACCCCAAGCCCAGTTGCACGTAGGCCGTACGCGCTTCATCGCGCCCTTTGCTGGTCTTCATCGGGTTGAAATCGCCCGACAGGACGCAACCAGCACACAGGCTGGCCAATAGCAAAAGCAGCGCAAAGCGCAGGGACATAGAGATCCTCTCTTGATTTATTTCGCGGCGTTTTGCGCCAAATCGTTCTCGGCGCTCAATTCGCGCACGGCGATATAACGTTCGCTGCGACGGGTGCGATCCAGCACCTGCCCTACCAATTGGCCACACGCGGCATCGATGTCTTCACCGCGGGTGGTGCGTACGGTGACATTGAAGCCGGCATGGTGAAGCTGATCCTGGAACCGGCGAATCGCGTTGTTGCTCGGGCGCTCGTAACCGGAATGCGGGAACGGGTTGAACGGAATCAGGTTGATCTTGCACGGGATGTTCTTAAGCAGCTCGATCATCTCGACGGCATGCTCGACCTTGTCGTTGATATCTTTCAACAAGGTGTACTCGATGGTCAGCACGCGTTTTTCGCCCAGGGACGACATGTAGCGCTGGCACGACTCGAGCAGCATCTTAAGCGGATATTTCTTGTTGATCGGCACCAATTGGTTACGCAATGCGTCGTTTGGTGCGTGCAGCGACAACGCCAGGGAGACGTCGATGTGCTTGGACAGCTCATCGATCATCGGCACCACGCCCGATGTGGACAGGGTCACGCGGCGCTTGGAAATCCCGTAGCCCAGGTCATCCATCATCAGATGCATGGCGGCCACGACGTTGTCGAAGTTCAGCAGCGGCTCACCCATGCCCATCATCACCACGTTGGTGATGGCACGGTCGGCGGTCGCCGGGATGCTGCCGAACGATTTATTGGCAATCCACACCTGGCCGATGACTTCGGCGGCGGTGAGGTTGCTGTTGAAACCTTGCTTGCCGGTGGAGCAGAAACTGCAATCCAGGGCACAGCCTGCCTGGGACGAAACGCACAGAGTGCCGCGTTTGCCCTGGGGAATGTAGACGGTCTCGACGCAGCTGCCGGACGCCACGCGCACCACCCACTTACGGGTGCCGTCGGTGGAAATGTCCTCGCTGACCACTTCAGGACCGCGAACTTCGGCAATTGCCTTGAGCTTGTCGCGCAAGGCCTTGCTGACATTCGTCATGGCGTCGAAATCATCGACGCCAAGGTGGTGAATCCATTTCATTACCTGACCGGCACGGAAACGCTTCTCCCCGATTGAGTCGAAGAATTTTTCCATTTCCTGTTGAGTCAGACCCAGCAGGTTGGTTTTTACAGTCGATGTAGTCATGGATTCACCTTCACTCTTAAGCCAATGCTTAGCGAGTGGTTACTTCAGTAGCTGCGAAGAAGTACGAGATTTCGCGAGCAGCAGCGGCTTCGGAGTCCGAACCGTGTACAGCGTTGGCGTCGATCGAGTCAGCGAAGTCAGCACGGATGGTGCCGGCAGCAGCTTCTTTAGGGTTGGTAGCGCCCATCAGCTCACGGTTCAGAGCGATAGCGTTTTCGCCTTCCAGAACCTGAACGACAACCGGACCGGAGATCATGAAAGCAACCAGATCGCCGAAGAAACCACGAGCGCTGTGCTCAGCGTAGAAGCCTTCAGCTTCGGCTTTGGACAGTTGCTTCAGTTTCGAAGCTACAACGCGCAGGCCTGCTTTTTCGAAACGAGTGGTGATCTCGCCGATGACGTTTTTTGCAACAGCGTCAGGCTTGATGATGGAGAAAGTACGTTGAACAGCCATGGTGTAACTCCAGAAACGGTAATTTGCGAAAAATTAAACCCGCGAATTATACGCGGGTTCTTTGGTATTGCCTAACTGCGTACGGCGCAGACTCAGTCTGCTTCTTCGATCCAGGCGGCCTGAATGGCTTCAAGCACCTTCTCGCCACCGCGGGTCGGATCATCACTGAACTCCGGCAATGCCAGCACCCATTTGTGCAGATCGACGAAGTTCACGTAACGCGGGTCCACTTCCGGCTTGGATTCAGCCAGTTGGATCGCGATTTCCAGCACATCAACCCATTTCAGACTCATGACGCTTCCTTGAATCAGTGCGGCGCTTCGGCCGCATGGTTGAGCGAATATTTCGGAATTTCGACGGTCAGGTCTTCGGTGCCGACCTTGGCCTGACAGCCTAGGCGGGAAACTGGCTCCAGCCCCCAGGCTCGATCAAGATAGTCCTCTTCCAGCTCGTCAGCCTCTTCCAGCGAGTCAAAGCCCTCGCGAATCAGGCAGTGACAAGTGGTGCAGGCGCAGACGCCGCCGCAGGCGCTTTCCATCTCGATATGGTGTTCGTGGGCCAGCTCGAGGATGGACGTACCGGTCTCAGCCTCCACGACCATGCCGTCCGGGCAAAACTTCTCATGTGGCAGAAAAATGACCTGCGGCATCGTTATTCCTCAATCTCATTCAGGTTGCGCCCCGCCAGCGCGGCTTTCACCGTCGAATCCAGGCGGCGGGCAGCAAATGCATCGGTCACTTGCGACAGACGCTTGGTCTGCTGCTCGATGGCGAAACCATCAGTGCCTTTCATCAGTTCGGTCAGTTCCTGCATCTGCAGCTCGATGACCATGCGCTCTTCGGCGTCGAGCAAGCGCTCACCGTCGACATCGAGGGCGGCCTGCACCGCTTCGATCAGGCGCTGGGCATCGACCTGCTGCTCACGCAGTACACGGGCAACTTTGTCGTCGTTGGCGTGCTGGAACGATTCCTTGAGCATCTTGGCGATTTCGCCGTCGGTCAGGCCGTAGGACGGCTTGACCTGAATGCTGGCCTCGACACCCGAACCCAACTCGCGAGCAGAAACACTGAGCAGACCGTCGGCATCGACCTGGAAGGTCACGCGAATTTTCGCGGCACCGGCGACCATTGCCGGAATGCCGCGCAATTCGAAGCGTGCCAGGGAACGGCAGTCGCTGATCAGCTCGCGCTCGCCCTGCAACACATGAATCGCCATGGCCGACTGGCCATCTTTGTAAGTGGTGAAGTCCTGGGCGCGGGCAACGGGGATCGTGGTGTTGCGCGGAATCACCTTCTCCATCAAGCCGCCCATGGTTTCCAGCCCCAGGGACAACGGGATGACGTCGAGCAAGAGCAATTCGCCGCCATCGCGCTTGTTGCCAGCCAACGTATCGGCCTGGATCGCAGCACCAATGGCCACCACTTGATCCGGATCAATTTCAGTCAGCGGTTGGCGACCAAAGGCTTCAGCGACGGCTTCGCGAACGCGAGGCACGCGAGTCGAGCCGCCGACCATGACCACGGCGTGCACTTCGTCCAGCTCGATGCCGGAATCACGCACCGCACGGCGGCAGGCTTTAAGGCTGCGGGCAACCATTGGCTCGATCAGCGCATCAAAAGCTTCGCGGGTCAATTGCGCTTTCCAGTCACCGTAAGCGACTTCAACGGACGAGGTATTGGTCAGGGCTTCTTTGGCTGCACAAGCGGTTTGCAGCAGATGGCGTTGCGCACCCGGATCGAGGTCGGCGGACAGACCGGCGCTCTCGATGATCCAGCCCGCGATGGCGTGGTCGAAGTCATCGCCGCCCAGCGCGCTGTCGCCGCCGGTAGCCAAAACCTCAAACACACCGCCAGTCAGGCGCAGGATCGAAATATCGAAGGTACCGCCGCCCAGATCATAAATCGCGACCAGGCCTTCGGCATGCTGATCCAGACCGTAAGCCACAGCGGCAGCGGTCGGCTCATTGAGCAACCGCAGCACGTTCAGACCGGCCAGCTTGGCCGCGTCCTTGGTCGCTTGACGCTGAGCATCGTCGAAATAGGCCGGAACGGTGATCACCGCACCCACCAGTTCGCCGCCCAATGCTTCTTCAGCACGCTGACGCAGCACTTTCAGGATATCGGCAGAGACTTCGACCGGGCTTTTCGGACCCTGAATCGTGTCGATGAACGGCATGTGCGACTCGCCGCCGACGAAGCGGTACGGCAGTTGGTCGCCCAATTGCTTGACGTCGGACAGACCACGACCCATCAAGCGCTTGACCGACAGCACGGTATTCAAAGGATCGGTAGCGGCCGCCAGCTTGGCCGATTCGCCAACTTCGACGCGATCGGCGTGGTAGCGCACGGCAGAAGGCAGGATGACCTGCCCGTCAGCGTCGGCCAGAGGCTCGGAAAGACCACTGCGCAATGCAGCGACCAGCGAATTGGTAGTGCCCAAGTCGATCCCCACAGCCAGACGACGCTGGTGCGGTTGAGGACTTTGGCCGGGTTCGGCGATCTGCAGTAGGGCCATCGTTATCAGGACTTATCTGTATATCAGGCGTGCGACCGGAGCGGCACTGGGTTAATCGTCGAGGCGCTCTTCTAACTGGCGCACTTCGTAGGTGAGCTTGTCGAGGAACTGCATGCGCCGCATCAGGCGTTCGGCCTGCTCACGTTGCGCTGCATCATCCCAACAGGCTGCGAAGCTTTCGTTCAGTTCATCCTGAGCCGTCTTCAAGCGACGCTTGAACACTGCAACACCCGCCAGGTCGGCGCTGTCTTGCAGGTCTTCGAGCTCTTCACGCAATTCCATCTGCTGCAGAAGAAACTCCGGATCATGCACCGTGACCTCCAGCGGCAGCTCGCGACCACCCATGGCGAGCAAGTATCGCGCGCGCTTCGGGGGACTTTTGAGCGTCTGGTAGGCCTCGTTGAGGCTCGCGGATTGCTCTAGCGCCAGCCGTTGCTCACGCTCGGAAGCGTCTGCAAAGCGGTCCGGATGAACACCGCGCGCCAACTCACGATAGCGCGTGGCCAACTGATCGAGATCCAGACGGAAGCTCGGCTGCAGTTCAAATAAAGCGAAATGACAAGGAGTACCCACGAGCAGCCTCAGATGTTGAAGCTTTCGCCGCAGCCACATTCACCGCGTACGTTGGGGTTGTTGAACTTGAAGCCTTCGTTCAACCCTTCCTTGACGAAATCGAGTTCGGTGCCGTCCAGGTAGGCCAGGCTTTTCGGGTCGATGATCACTTTCTCGCCGTGACTTTCGAACACCTGATCTTCCTCAACCACCTCGTCGACAAACTCCAGCACGTAGGCAAGGCCAGAACAGCCCGTGGTGCGAACACCCAGACGAATCCCCTCACCTTTGCCGCGCCCGTCAAGGGAGCGTCGCACGTGTCGAGCAGCCGCTTCTGTCATGCTGATAGCCATCGTTGACTCCTTACTCGTCGCTTAATGCTTAGATCAAGCCTTTCTTCTGCTTGTAGTCGCGAACGGCCGCTTTGATAGCGTCTTCAGCAAGTACGGAGCAGTGAATTTTGACTGGCGGCAGGGCCAGTTCTTCGGCCAGCTGAGTGTTCTTGATGGTCTCTGCTTCATCCAGAGTCTTGCCTTTCATCCACTCGGTCGCCAGGGAGCTGGAGGCGATTGCCGAACCGCAACCATAGGTCTTGAACTTGGCGTCTTCGATGATGCCTTGCTCGTTGACCTTGATCTGCAGACGCATCACGTCGCCGCACGCCGGAGCGCCGACCATGCCGGTGCCGACATCAGGGTCTTCCGCGTTCATCTTGCCGACGTTGCGCGGGTTTTCGTAGTGGTCGATGACCTTTTCGCTGTAAGCCATGATTCTCAATCCTCACTCATCAGAGAGTCGCTCTTGAGCCCTGCGAACCGAAATCCTGCAGGGCCGGTTTGCGGCGACTTGAAATCAGTGTGCCGCCCACTCGATTTTCGAAATGTCGACACCGTCTTTGTACATGTCCCACAGCGGCGACAAGGTGCGCAGCTTGGTAACGGCCTCGCAGACTTTCTGCGCGGCGTAGTCGATTTCTTCTTCGGTGGTGAAACGGCCGAAGGTGAAGCGAATCGAGCTGTGTGCCAGTTCGTCGTTGCGGCCCAGGGCGCGCAGTACGTACGAAGGCTCAAGGGAAGCCGAGGTGCAGGCCGAACCGGACGAAACCGCCAGATCCTTGAGTGCCATGATCAGCGACTCGCCTTCAACGTAGTTGAAGCTCAGGTTCAGGTTGTGCGGTACGCGGGCGGTCATGCTGCCGTTGATGTACAGCTCTTCCAGTCCTTCGACCTGCTTGAAGAAACGGTCGCTCAGGGCTTTGATGCGAATGTTCTCGGCCGCCATGTCTTCCTTGGCTACGCGGAACGCTTCACCCATGCCGACGATCTGGTGGGTCGCCAGGGTGCCGGAACGCATGCCACGTTCGTGACCGCCGCCGTGCATGGTCGCTTCGATGCGAACACGCGGCTTGCGGCTGACGTACAGTGCGCCGATGCCTTTAGGGCCGTAGGTTTTGTGAGCGGAGAACGACATCAGGTCGACTTTCAGCTTCGACAGATCGATCTCGACCTTGCCGGTGGACTGAGCGGCATCGACGTGGAACAGAATGCCCTTGGAACGGGTCAGTTCGCCGATGGCTTCGATGTCGTTGATGGTGCCGATTTCGTTGTTCACGTGCATGACCGAGACCAGGATGGTGTCGTCGCGCAGGGCGGCTTCGATCATCGCCGGGGTCACCAGACCATCGGTCTGAGGCTCGAGGTAGGTCACTTCGAAACCTTCACGCTCCAGTTGGCGCATGGTGTCGAGGACAGCCTTGTGCTCAATCTTGGTGGTGATCAGGTGTTTGCCTTTAGTGGCGTAGAAATGCGCCGCACCCTTGATTGCCAGGTTGTCGGACTCGGTGGCACCGGAGGTCCAGACGATTTCACGCGGATCGGCGTTGACCAGGTCAGCGACCTGACGACGAGCGTTTTCGACGGACTCTTCAGCTTTCCAGCCGAACACGTGGGAACGGGACGCCGGGTTACCGAAGTTTCCGTCGACCAGCAGGCATTCACTCATTTTTTGCGCAACACGCGGATCAACCGGGGTGGTCGCAGAGTAATCAAGGTAAATCGGCAATTTCATGGACTATCTCCTAAATCAGGCTGGCTGGCGTGCCGCTAGCTCTTTGGCTGTCATTCGACGGCGGACGCTTCAATCTTGTCCAGGCGTGGCGTCTTGCTGTTGCAACGACGCTGGTCCTGACGCTGGGCTACTTCTTGTACCTCACGGCGAGTGACAAGATCAGCCAAGCTGATACCGCTCAGAAATTCGTGAATCTGCAGGCTCAGATCGCACCACAAGTGGTGGGTCAGGCAAGTGTCGCCTTGATGGCAATCACCTTGGCCCTGGCATTTGGTCGCATCGACCGATTCGTTCACCGCATCGATCACCTGGGCGACCTGGATGCCCTGCATGTCGCGGGACAGTTGGTAGCCGCCGCCCGGACCACGAACGCTGGAGACCAGATTGCTGCGGCGCAATTTGGCGAAAAGCTGTTCGAGGTAGGACAGGGAGATGCCTTGGCGCTCGGAGATATCGGCCAGGGACACCGGCCCGTGCTGCGCGTGCAACGCCAGGTCAAGCATGGCGGTTACGGCGTATCGGCCTTTTGTAGTCAGTCGCATGGACAATTACCACGGAGTTCGGAATGGGGCGAGTATGCAATTCCCGAGTATTTAAGTCAACTATAAGACCTAGTACTTTAGTCAGGATTACCCGCAAAAGAGCGGCCGCATCATAGCAAAGGCTGGCCCGTTACAGCCAGCAATTGCGCGTTATCGTTCATCGCGGGCAAGCCCGCTCCCACAGGGGCCTTTGCCTGCCTCGATGGCGTGCATGGCGCAATTCATGTGGGGGCGGGCTTGTCCGCGATTGAAGTCGACTCGGTTTAGCTGGCCTGGCTCTGATCCTTGTCCTTCACACAGGCGAAGTCTTCTTCGCGCAGCTCAGGCAGATCTTTCGCACAGTAATTACTGCCCAGGTCCTTCAACGCCCCGCACATCCCCTCCAGACGACCATCGACCGCCTGCAGATGGTCAAGCAACTGGTTAATGGCGCGAGCCACCGGGTCCGGCATGTCTTCACCAACACCGTAAGCATCGAAACCGATCTTCTCGGCCATGGCCTTGCGCTTGGCATCCTGCTCTTCATCGGATTTGACGATGATCCGCCCCGGAATCCCGACAACCGTCGCGCCGGCAGGCACAGCCTTGGTGACGACGGCGTTGGAACCGACCTTGGCACCTGCGCCAACCGTGAAAGGACCAAGCACTTTGGCGCCCGCCCCCACTACCACGCCATCTTCCAGCGTCGGATGACGCTTGCCCTTGTTCCAGCTGGTGCCGCCAAGGGTCACGCCCTGATAAAGGGTGACGTCGTTGCCGATCTCGGCGGTCTCACCGATGACGATGCCCATGCCATGGTCAATAAAGAAACGACGACCGACCTTGGCGCCCGGATGGATCTCGATCCCGGTCAGCCAGCGACCAAAGTTCGACACCAGCCGCGCCAGCCACTTCCAGCCCATGCCCCACAAGGCCGATGACAGGCGATGGATCCAGATGGCGTGCATGCCCGGGTAGCAGGTCAAAACTTCAAAGGCGTTGCGCGCAGCCGGGTCACGATGGAAAACACTCTGGATATCTTCACGCAAACGCTCGAACATTTTTAATCCTTCCGCTTAAGAAGCTCGCCACGGGCCGCTTTCTGGGTTTCCGTGAGGATGCCACGCAATATATTCATTTCCGCCCGGCTGACCGAGCTTCGACCGTACAACCGGCGCAGGCGCGCCATCAAGTGCCGAGGCTTTTCCGGATCGAGGAATTCGATGGCCACCAGGGTTTGCTCCAGGTGTTCATAGAATCGCTCGAGCTCATCCATGGTCGCCAGTTCACCACTCTTGGTGGACGCCACTTCATCCTTCTCGACCTTGCTCGGCTGGCCTTGGGCCGCGAGCCAGGACATGCGCACTTCATAGCTCAACACCTGCACCGCCGCCCCAAGGTTCAGCGAACTGAACTCAGGGTCTGATGGGATGTGCACGTGATAATGACATCGCTGCAGCTCTTCATTGGTCAGGCCGGAATCTTCACGACCAAAGACTAAGGCGATCTCGGCACCCGACGCGGCTTCCTCGACCACCTTCACACCGCACTCGCGGGGATCAAGCAACGGCCAGGGAATACGGCGGTCGCGGGC
This sequence comes from Pseudomonas sp., assembly GCF_051660785.1. Classification (GTDB taxonomy): domain Bacteria; phylum Pseudomonadota; class Gammaproteobacteria; order Pseudomonadales; family Pseudomonadaceae; genus Aquipseudomonas. The sequence continues at coordinate 134,062 of NZ_JBOFQE010000006.1, read as the reverse complement.
GCTGGTGCCGAGCACCAGATTGCAGCCGATCAAGGCATCTTCCAAGGTGGCGACGACTTGCGCGTTTTCAAGGATATCCCCGGCGCCGGAGGCACGAGCATCGGCCTCGTGGTGCGGGAACAGCCGCGGTTCGACCAGCACCAGCCGCGACAGGCCCATGTTCTTCATGGCACGCGCAGCCCCGCCGATATTGCCGGGGTGGCTGGTATTGACCAGGACGACACGAATGTTATGCAGCAAGGGAGGCGCTCTCGAACACAGAAATGGGGAGCAGAATCTTACAGCTCAACCTACCGTTAAGCTACGAAAGCGAACACCGACCTTCACCTGTAGAAAAGTTCTGATAGAATGCCCGGCTTTCTTTAACAACCTTAGGTGACACATCCATGCAGCCCATGCTGAATATCGCGCTGCGCGCCGCCCGCAGCGCCAGTGAATTGATCTTCCGCTCCATCGAGCGCCTGGATACCATCAAGGTCGACGAAAAAGACGCCAAGGATTACGTATCCGAGGTGGATCGCGCCGCTGAACAGAAAATCATCGACGCGCTGCGCAAGGCTTACCCGAACCACTCGATCATGGGTGAAGAAACCGGCATGCACGCCGGCACCGGGATCGAAGGCGAAGAATACCTGTGGATCATTGATCCGCTGGACGGCACCACCAACTTCCTGCGCGGCATTCCTCACTTCGCTGTCAGCATCGCCTGCAAATACCGCGGTCGCCTGGAGCACGCTGTTGTTCTGGACCCGGTTCGCCAGGAAGAATTCACCGCCAGCCGTGGTCGCGGCGCTCAACTGAACGGTCGCCGCCTGCGCGTCAGCGGTCGCACCAGCCTGGACGGCGCCCTGCTGGGTACCGGCTTCCCGTTCCGTGACGACCAGATGGACAACCTCGACAACTACCTGGGCATGTTCCGCGCCCTGGTGGGCCAGACCGCCGGTATCCGCCGCGCAGGTTCGGCGAGCCTGGACCTGGCCTACGTGGCTGCTGGTCGCTTCGACGCGTTCTGGGAGTCGGGCCTGTCCGAGTGGGACATGGCTGCAGGCGCCCTGCTGATCCAGGAAGCCGGCGGTTTGGTGAGCGACTTCACCGGCGGCCACGATTTCCTTGAGAAAGGTCACATCGTTGCCGGTAACACCAAGTGCTTCAAAGCAGTATTGACGGCCATTCAGCCGCACCTGCCGGCTTCGCTGAAGCGCTAAGCGAACGCCCACAAAAAAGCACCCTTCGGGGTGCTTTTTTTATGCCCAAAATCCACCCCCAAAAACACCGACGATCCCTGTGGGAGCGAGCCTGCTCGCGATGACTGAGCCACATTCAACATTGATGGAGGCTGACACACCGCTATCGCGAGCAGGCTCGTTCCCACAGGGGATTGGTGGTGAGGCATAAATTTCGGGCACAAAAAAAGCACCCCGCAGGGTGCTTCTTTTTGAATCTGAATGTCAGCTACTTAATGAGCCTGTTCGTTCTGCGACAGGACCAGCTTGCCTTCCTTGTCGACCGGAATCTGGTTGCCCGGATCACGGTCCATCCGCACTTTGCCTTCCTTGCCATCCAGCGAATAACGCACGTCGTAACCTACGACCTTGTCGCTGATGTCATTCACTGTGTTACAGCGAGTCTGCGTCGTGGTGTAAGTATCACGCTCCTGCATGCCTTCCTGAACCTTGTTGCCGGCATATCCGCCGCCAACCGCGCCTGCAACCGTGGCAATTTTCTTGCCGGTGCCGCCGCCGATCTGGTTACCCAGCAGACCGCCTGCCAGCGCACCCACCACCGTACCGGCGATCTGGTGTTGATCTTTCACCGGCGCCTGCCGGGTCACTGCTACATCCTTGCACACTTCACGTGGCGTCTTGATTTGTGTCTTGACCGGTTCAACGGCTAGCACTTGCGCATACTCAGGGCCGCTTTTAACCAGGCTGTAGGTGGCAACAGCACCCCCGGCAGTCACACCGACAGCACCCAATACCGCACCAACCAGCAACGACTTGTTCACATGAACCTCCTGACCATCACCCGCGGAACATGTCCGCGCTTCTCCCAGCCTTGGAGCATAAAAAAAGGCGCGAGTTCAACTCGCGCCTTTTCTGGCAGACAGCTGGAAAAGCGATGGCCGTTATGGACGGTCGTCGACTTCCTTGTCAGTGGCCACAGGAGCAATCAGGTCTTCGCTGCTCAGGTTCAGCCAGATCAGCACCACGTTCGCGATGTAGATCGACGAGTAAGTACCCGCCAGAACACCGATGAACAGGGCGATGGAGAAGCCGAACAGGTTGTCGCCACCGAAGAACAACAGGGCCGCGATCGCCAACAAGGTGGAGATCGACGTCGCCATGGTCCGCAGCAGGGTTTGCGTGGTCGAGATGTTGATGTTGTCGATCAAGGTCGCCTTGCGCAGCACACGGAAGTTCTCACGAACCCGGTCGAATACCACAATGGTGTCGTTGAGCGAGTAACCAATGATCGCCAATACCGCCGCCAGCACCGTCAGGTCGAAGGTGATCTGGAAGAACGACAGGATACCGATGGTCACGATTACGTCGTGGATCAGCGAAACGATGGCACCGACCGCGAACTTCCACTGAAAGCGGAAAGCCAGGTAGATCAGGATGCCGCCCAGCGCCATCAGCATGCCGAGGCCGCCCTGGTCGCGCAGCTCTTCACCCACCTGCGGGCCGACGAACTCGACGCGCTTGACCGTCGCCGGGTTGTCGCCGCCGACTTTCAGCAGCGCTTCCGCCACTTGATGACCCAACTGCGGATCTTCACCCGGCATGCGCACCAAGAGATCGGTAGTCGCACCGAAGCTCTGCACGATTGCCTCGTGGTAACCCGAAGTGGCCAGTTGCTCGCGCACCTTGGTGACATCGGCCGGACGCTCGTAGGTCAGCTCGATGAGCGTACCGCCGGTGAAGTCCAGGCCCCAGTTCATGCCCTTGGTGGCGACGCTGAACAAGGCCAGCACCGTGAGGAACAATGTGACGCCGAACGCAACGTTGCGAACGCCCATGAAGTTGATTGTACGTAACATGGCAGCCCCTTAAATCCACAACTTCTTGAAGTCACGACCGCCGAAGATCAGGTTGACCATCGCGCGGGTCACCATGATGGCCGTGAACATCGAGGTAAAGATCCCGAGGGACATGGTCACTGCGAAACCTTTGACCGGGCCTGTGCCCATCGCAAAGAGAATCCCGCCGACCAGCAATGTTGTCAGGTTGGCGTCGAGAATCGCAGTAAATGCCCGGCCGAAGCCTTCGTTGATTGCCCGTTGTACGGTCATGCCCGCCGCGATCTCTTCACGAATCCGCGAGAAGATCAGAACGTTGGCGTCGACCGCCATACCCATGGTCAATACGATACCGGCGATACCCGGCAGGGTCAGCGTTGCACCCAGCAGCGACATCAAGGCCAGCAGCAACACCATGTTCACCGCCAGCGCGACGGTGGCAATGATGCCGAAGAAGCGGTAGATGGCGATGATGAACAGCGAGACAAACAGCATGCCCCACAGCGATGCATCGATACCTTTGACGATGTTGTCCGCACCCAGGCTCGGGCCGATGGTGCGCTCTTCAGCGAAGTACATCGGAGCCGCCAGACCACCGGCACGCAACAGCAGCGCCAGTTCGGACGACTCGCCCTGACCGTTCAGGCCAGTGATGCGGAATTGAGCACCCAGCGGCGACTGAATGGTCGCGAGGCTGATGATCTTCTTCTCTTCTTTGAAGGTCTGGACCGCTACGTCTTTCTCGACGCCGTTAACCACTTGCTTGGTGTAAGTGGTGACTGGACGCTGCTCGATGAAGATCACCGCCATGCTGCGACCGACGTTGCTGCGGGTCGCACGACTCATCAGCTCGCCACCGTGGCCATCCAGACGGATATTCACTTCTGGCGTGCCGTGCTCGCCGAAACCAGCCTTGGCGTCGGTGACCTGGTCACCGGTGATGATCAGGCCACGCTCGATCTGTGCCGGCGGACGATTGCCTTCACGGAACTCGAAGCTTTCGGAAGTGGCTTTCGAAGCGCCAGGCTCAGCCGCCAGACGGAACTCAAGGTTGGCCGTCTTGCCGAGGATACGCTTGGCTTCTGCAGTGTCCTGCACGCCCGGCAGCTCAACCACGATGCGGTTGGCGCCCTGACGCTGGACGATCGGTTCGGCAACACCCAGCTCGTTGACGCGGTTACGTACCGTGGTCAAGTTCTGCTTGATGGAGTATTCGCGGATTTCCGCCAGCTTGGCCGGGGTCATCGCCAGACGCAGCACCGCCTGACCATTGAGGTCGGCCGGAACAATGTCGAAATCGTTGAAGTTCTTGCGGATCAGTGCACGGGCCTGTTCGCGGGAAGCTTCATCACTGAAACCCAGCTGAATGGCACCGCCCAGTTGCGGCAGGCTGCGATAGCGCAGTTTCTCTTTGCGCAACAGGCTCTTCACATCGCCTTCGTACACTTTCAAGCGTGCGTCGAGGGCTTTGTCCATGTCCACTTCAAGCAGGAAGTGCACACCACCGGACAAGTCCAGACCCAGCTTCATCGGGTGCGCGGCCAGGCTGCGCAGCCATTGCGGGGTGGTTTGCGCCAGGTTCAGTGCAACGACGTAGTCATCACCCAATGCCTTGCGCACGACGTCTTTGGCCGGCAGCTGGTCTTCAGCCTTGGTCAGACGAATCAGACCGCCCTTGCCATTCGCAGCCAGAGTGGCCGCCTTGACGTTGATCCCGGATTCCTTGAGCGCAGTGCTCACACGATCCAGATCAGCCTGATTGACTTGCAGCGCAGTGCTTGCACCGCTGACCTGAATGGCCGGGTCATCAGGATATAAATTGGGAGCGGAATAAATCAGACCGACCGCCAGCACCGCCAGGATCAGAATGTATTTCCACAGAGGGTATTTGTTCAGCATCACGCCGCCCGCTTATGACGCGGGGCGCCTTGCGCGCCCCGTCGATTGAGTAGAAGTTGAAACTTAGATCGCTTTCAGCGTGCCTTTTGGCAGCGTGGCGGCAATGGCGCCTTTCTGGAACTTCATTTCGACAGTGTCGGAAACTTCCAGAACAACGAAATCGTCCGCTACTTTAGTGATCTTGCCGGCGATGCCGCCGGTGGTCACAACTTCGTCGCCTTTCTGCAGGCTGCTCAGCAGGTTCTTCTGCTCTTTGGCGCGCTTGGCCTGTGGACGCCAGATCATCAGGTAGAAGATGACCAGGAAACCGACCAGGAAAATCCACTCAAAACCGCCGCCCATTGGGCCGGCAGCAGCCGGTGCAGCAGCGTCAGCCATGGCATTAGAGATAAAAAAGCTCATTTAGCACTCCAGTTGCAAATGTTGAATCTTGGGGTCAGAAAACTCAGTCCAAAGGCGGAACAGGTAACCCGCGTTTGGCGTAGAAGGCATCGACAAAGGCGGCCAATGTACCCTGTTGAATAGCCTCGCGCAAACCAGCCATAAGCACTTGATAATGACGCAAGTTATGGATGGTATTGAGCATGCTCCCCAGCATTTCGCCGCACTTGTCCAGGTGATGCAGATAAGCGCGGGAGAAGTTCTGGCAGGTATAGCAATCGCAGGTCGGATCGAGCGGCGAATCATCATGGCGATGGAACGCGTTACGGATCTTCAGCACGCCAGTATCAATGAACAGATGCCCATTGCGGGCATTACGGGTTGGCATCACGCAATCGAACATGTCCACACCGCGGCGCACACCCTCAACCAGATCTTCCGGTTTGCCAACGCCCATAAGGTAACGAGGTTTGTCAGCCGGCATCTGGCCCGGCAGGTAATCCAGCACCTTGATCATCTCGTGCTTGGGCTCGCCCACCGACAGACCGCCGATGGCCAGGCCATCAAAGCCGATCTTGTCGAGGCCTTCCAGGGAGCGCATACGCAGGTCCTGGTGCATGCCGCCCTGAACGATGCCGAACAGCGCCGCCGTGTTGTCGCCATGGGCTTCTTTCGAGCGCTTGGCCCAACGCAACGACAGCTCCATCGAAATACGCGCGACGTCTTCATCAGCCGGGTACGGCGTGCATTCGTCGAAAATCATCACGATGTCCGAGCCCAGATCACGCTGGACCTGCATCGACTCTTCCGGCCCCATGAACACTTTGGCGCCATCCACCGGAGAAGCGAAGGTCACGCCCTCCTCCTTGATCTTGCGCATCGCGCCCAGGCTGAACACCTGAAAACCACCGGAGTCGGTCAGAATCGGGCCTTTCCACTGCATGAAATCATGCAGGTCGCCGTGCTTCTTGATCACTTCAGTGCCAGGACGCAGCCACAAATGGAAGGTGTTGCCCAGAATGATTTCCGCGCCAGTCGCGGTGATATCCCGCGGCAGCATGCCTTTCACGGTGCCGTAAGTACCGACCGGCATGAACGCCGGGGTCTCGACAGTGCCGCGTGGAAAGGTCAAACGACCGCGACGAGCCTTGCCGTCAGTAGCAAGCAACTCAAACGACATACGACTTTGGCGACTCATTCTGTTTCCTCAGGGCCACGTGGTGCGGGATTACGGGTGATAAACATCGCATCACCGTAGCTGAAAAAGCGGTATTGATGCTCGACGGCGGCTTTATAAGCGGCCATGGCTTCGGGATAACCGGCGAACGCCGAAACCAGCATCAATAGCGTGGATTCGGGCAAATGAAAGTTGGTGACCAGGGCATCGACCACATGAAACGGCCGGCCCGGGTAGATAAAAATATCGGTGTCACCACTGAACGGCTTGAGCACGCCATCGCGCGCTGCACTTTCCAGGGACCGCACGCTGGTGGTCCCTACCGCAACCACACGACCACCGCGAGCGCGGCAAGACGCGACGGCATCGACCACGTCCTGACCGACTTCCAGCCATTCGCTGTGCATGTGGTGATCTTCGATCTTCTCGACCCGCACCGGCTGGAACGTACCCGCACCCACGTGCAAGGTCACAAACGCCGTCTCGACGCCCTTGGCGGCAATCGCCTCCATCAGCGGCTGATCGAAATGCAGCCCCGCCGTCGGCGCCGCCACCGCGCCCAGGCGCTCGGCGTACACCGTCTGATAACGCTCGCGGTCCGAGCCTTCATCCGGGCGGTCTATATAAGGAGGCAACGGCATGTGCCCGACGCGGTCGAGCAGCGGCAACACCTCTTCGGCAAACCCCAGCTCGAACAACGCATCGTGACGCGCCAGCATCTCGGCTTCGCCACCGCCGTCGATCAGGATCTTCGACCCCGGCTTCGGCGACTTGCTGGAGCGCACATGCGCCAGCACGCGATGACTGTCGAGCACCCGCTCCACCAGAATCTCCAGCTTGCCGCCGGAAGCCTTCTGGCCAAACAGCCGCGCCGGAATCACCCGGGTATTGTTGAACACCATCAAATCGCCCGGGCGCAAATGCTCAAGCAAATCAGTGAATTGACGGTGTGCCAGGGCGCCGCTGACCCCATCAAGGGTCAACAGGCGACTGTTGCGACGCTCGGCCAAAGGGTGGCGAGCAATCAGCGAATCAGGGAGTTCGAAAGTAAAGTCAGCAACGCGCATGATGGGGTTCGTCTAGCAGGGGCCGGAAGTCTAGCCGAAATAGTGAAAATTCTCTATGTACCTGATTGACCGACGGTAATCTCATCTCTATACTTCGCCGCCATTGAGCCCTGATGGCGGAATTGGTAGACGCGGCGGATTCAAAATCCGTTTTCGAAAGGAGTGGGAGTTCGAGTCTCCCTCGGGGCACCATGTACATATATCCAGCAGTCCCTACCAGACTCTGGAGAGCAGATAAACCGGCCCTAGCGCCGGTTTTTTTGTGCCTACAATTCCTGAGCACTTCCTTGTCAGCCCAGAAGTATGTGAGTAGATTCGTGAGTAGATTGAGTTTGGTCTAAAAATCTACTCACACAAGTCGGGTACTCATTCCCGCCAGCGCCGGCGCTGAGGGGGTTGCCATGGCACTTACCGATACAGCTGCTCGAACAGCTAAACCGCGAGAAAAGCTTTACCGCATGGCAGATGCCGCAGGCCTGTGCCTCGAAGTAACGCCTGGCGGATCAAAGCTATGGCGATACCGATATCGCTTCGGCGGCAAAGCCAAAATGATGGGGTTAGGTACTTACCCCACCGTAACCCTCGCGAAGGCCAGGGAGCGCCGCGAAGATGCCCGTCGCCTTCTGGCGGATGGCATAGACCCAACTGCTCACAAGCAAGCGGAAAAAGCTGCCCACGCCGCACTTGCCCACACCTTCGAGGATTTGGCACGTGAGTGGTATGCGTATAACGCACCACGCTGGGTCAGTTCGACAGCGGCCAAGGCGCTGCAATATCTGGAAGCAGATATCCTCCCTGTTATTGGCCAGCACCCGGTGCAAGAAGTCACTCGGCCTGAGTTGGTCGCCTTGGTGCGCAGGGTCGAAAAGCGCGGCGCGCTCAACGTCGCTGGAAAGATTCGCCAGTGGTTGAGTCAGATTTTTCGTTTTGGCCTCGCCAAGGGTTCCGTGGAGTCGAACCCCGCGACCGACTTGGACGTGGTTGCAGCAATCGCTCCCCGAACCAAAAATCATCCACACATACCCTTCTTGGAAATCCCCACTCTTCTGACCAAACTCGATGCCGCAAAATTCGATGTAATGACCCGGATCGCTGTGCGCTTGCTTCTGCTGACGGGCGTGCGCCCGGGAGAACTCCGCCACGCCCCTTGGAGCGAGATTGATTTGGAGTCAGCCACCTGGACGATACCGGCTGCCCGAATGAAGGCGCGTCGGCCTCATATCGTCCCACTCCCCCTTCAGGCGGTGGCCAATCTGTTGGAGCTCAAGGAAATAACCGGGAGTTACCCCATCGCATTCCCGGGTCGGAACAATCGGGAACGCCCTCAGTCCGAAAATACCGTTAATAAGGCACTGCACCAAATCGGCTATGAAGGTCGACAGACTGGACACGGATTTCGCCACCTGCTCAGTACCGAACTAAACAGCCGCGGGTACAACCGAGACTGGATCGAGCGCCAGTTGGCCCATGGCGACCAAGACGAGATCCGCGACACTTATAACCACGCCCACTACCTCGAGCAACGCCGTGAAATGATGCAAGCTTGGGCTGATTCGATAGAAGTTCTATGTGCTGAAGTAAACGTGGCGAATATCAAGCCCAAAACATGACTGCTCTGAATGGCCCTGCCCTAGACGGTGAAAAGAGGGCTTCCCAGCCGTGTGTCTTCCAACCAAGCCGATACGGAAGAGACTGAGAACCAAAAATATGGCCAAAATCTATCGAACTAAAGAATTGCCAGATTGGTTCAGTAACGATAACTACTCAGCGGCTAAAGACTTCGATGCTGCGGAGTGGTACAGACAGCTTCGTCAGCGAGAACACCTGATCTCCCTGTTGAAAACGAGCAAAGATGAGTCTCATGCGCGCGCCTATGAATGCGCCGAAGAGTTTTCTAGGATAATCAAATTTATAAGGGGAGTAGACGTTAGAAATGCTCGCATTCCCGCTTTTTTCGGTTTTGGTGGATACGCGGAGTTTCTGGCTGCAAATAAGCGTGGAGTCAATCTCATGACATTTAGAGATTTGTATGACCACGCGAAGAAACAACCGGGCTACGAACAGGATCCAGAAAAGTGGTTCGTAGCTATGAGCAAATTCCTTTCTGACAACCTGCCAACCAGCATGAATGCGGATCCTCCGTTGCTGATCACCGGGTGGATGCAGAATAGCTATGAACGATTTGTACCGCTCCTCGTTGATCAATCGATACCCGACGCTCAATTGATAGTGGATTTTACGGCAAAACTTCCTGAGATTCGGGCCGCAAACAACCGTTATCTGATGGAAAAACAGTTTTACAGACCCAATCTGAAAAGCTGGGCGCGCTACGGCATTTTGCAATACCTTGATTTGTGGATCTGGCAAATGGAAACAGGTGCCAAAATTCCTCGCGGCCTAATGGCCCTTGCTGTCAGCGATCACCGTGGCGCTGACGGTCTTCGGTCAACAATAAAATGGGCCAAAGAATCGCTGGGGAACGGCTTAGGCGCTCTTCTTGCGCTAGCCGCCACAGAGGCCTGCGCCAGCAAATTGAAATCTGGACAATTGAGCGAGCATTAATTTTTCGGCAATTTTCGACCACCGAAACTTGCCACGTAAAAAAAAGTAACGTGTGCAATCGTAGCCATGCCCAGCTCACTTCAGGAGGTGCTAGGAATGGCTACTCAAGAACCCCGTCGTTTAATCCGTATCAAAGAAGTCCTGTCCATCACATCGTTGAGCCAGTCGGAGCTCTATCGCCGAATCAAGACCGGCACCTTCCCAGCTCAGGTAAAACTGGCGCCAGGCCATTCGGTGTGGGTGCAGTCCGAGGTCGACTCATGGGTGGCCGAGCGCATTGCCGAATCTCGTACGGAGGTGGCGTGATGATCAGTTGGCCGAACTCTCGCATCCTTGTGCGTCACTCTTGTGCCTGCTCTACACGGAACACAATCGATGGAGCAATACCACTGGTACTGAAGCGCAAAACATGCACACCGGCAATCAACGCTCGATATGGGATTCCACACCTTCAACTGACGTCGGCCACTGGTAATCCGCCAACCTCAGCGCCGTCATACCATTCCCTGGAAAGAATATGGGCATCACCCTCCAGCCGAGGATCGCTCACGATGTTATTCCCCCACTACCAAATTCCGCCCTTGAATACGGATGAAGCCGCCCTACTCCGCGCCAAGGCGCTTCGCGCTCTGCGCGGCGACGAGTCTGTATTCATCCGCCTCGCGCGCTACAACCGCCATATCGCAACAGCCCGCCTGCTGGAGGCGAAATCAGCATCCGGTCAACCTCTCGAAATACCGGAATACTCTCCTCCCTCATCCAATCTGGATCTTGGAGGGACGATCTGATGCGCTCCCTTCGACACTCAACACATGACCAGCAACTTGGGCAGTGCCTCGACAACACTAGGCGCTTACTCCAGATCCACGGTCGCAACACCAGCATTTTTCGATCGGCACTGCCCCATTAAGTAAAGGGCTTAATCATGACGACTTTCCAACGCTGCCCAATGGCGGTGACACCGAAGGCTTGCCCGAAATTTGAGAAATCGATTCTGGATCGTGCCTGGACAGACTTGTCGGAAAAATACTCGAGGGCTGCCAAATGACCAGTGTGCCGTTCAAGGGCGGCGATGCCGTCACCATGATCAGTCTGGAGCTGGTCGACTTCATCAACAGCCACCGCGCCGAGGGTGCGCCCGCTTTGGCGCACAGCGACTTTCTCAAAAAGGTACCCAGAGTTCTAAAAAAAGATGCCGGGAAGTTTTCCCACACCTATATCGACTCAATGAACCGCCAGCAAAAGTGCTACCGCTTCCCGAAACGCGAATCCTGTCTCATGGCCATGTCGTACAGCTACGATCTACAGGCGGCTGTGTTTGACCACATGACCGAACAGGAACTGCGATTGGCGCAACGGGCCGCTTTCCCTATCCCGCAGACTCGCGCGGACGCGTTGCGCCTGGCGGCCGACCTCGACGAACACAACGCCAGACTCGTGCTGGAGAACCGGGCCCTCCGACTGAGACTTGAACATCCCGAGCCGACTTTCCAGGCAGGGCTGACGCCTGTGCAGTTCTGCCGCACCCTAAACGGGGTCAACAGTCAGAAAATCAATCATTTCCTGCTCGAGTCCGGCTGGATCTACAACGCCGAAACTGATCCAGATCGATCGCCGAAATACCGGACCCGAAGTCGTGCCCGCGATAAATATCTGGCCGAAGATGTTCGCTGCATTTCCCGGCCTGGACAGAAGTCTATCCAGACCTACTTGTTGACGCTGTTGCTGGCGGGTTCCATACGATTGCAGGAGTGGTACCTGGAGCAAAAGCTCCCGATGAAGTCCAGTTGGGATGGCTCGCTGATACAGCGTCGGATCAGCCGGGAGGATCTTCAATGAGCACGATGATCATGAGTGCCTGCTGGCCATTGCAGGGCATGAGTGCGACGCAAAAGGCCGTGCTGATATCCCTGGCAGACAACGCCAATGACGAAGGAGTCTGCTGGCCCTCAGTCCCCAAGATCGCCATGCGCACCTGCCTGTCAGAACGGGCTGTACAGGTCAGCATCAGGTGGCTGTGTTCAACCGGGATTATGTCCACGGCCGAGCGCGTGGGTCGCTCTACGCTCTACACCCTGACCCCCGCAGCCTATGCACCCCCGCAGCAACCGCGCCCCGCAAATGATGCACCGCATATCCCGCAGGAGCAGCACCCCTCCCCCGCACAGCCTGCACCCGCCCCCCGCAGCAGCTGCACCCAGAACCGTAATAGAACCTACAAAGATCCGTCAGCAGAACCATCTTCTTTTTTGTCGGCCCCGATCGGGCAGTCCATCGTCGTGGCCGGTAAACAAGTTTCCGTAAAGCAGCTGAAGGCACAGGAAGATGACGATCGCAAACTGGCCTGCCGAAACATCTGGCTGGCGTACTCGACCGCCTATTTCGACCGCTATCAGACCGAGCCCGTTCGAAATCAAAAAGTGAATGCGCAAGTCAACGACCTGCTCAAGCGTTTGGGAAAAATCGAGGCACCGCGAGTGGCCGCCTATTTCGTCGGCATCAACGATTCATATCTGATCCGTGAATGCCATGCCTTCGGCGCGCTGCTGGCCAAGGCCGAAGCGTTCCGTACGCAATGGGCGACCAACGCCCAAGTCAATTCCGTCACGGCGCGACAGATCGAGAACACCCAAGCCAACCTGAACACCGCCGAACAGGCCAAGGCCATGATCCGCAAGGAGGGTTCAAAAAATGCTTTCCTCTGACGAAAAATCCCAACTGGTCGACGCGTTGTGCGTCACCGCTGAAGCCATGGGCACCACCCTGAGTGCCGGCGCCGCGAAAATGATGGTCGATGATCTGGCCAGGTTTCAGGTAAGCGATCTGGTGACGGCTTTGCGCGCGTGCCGACATGAGGTGAGCGGCCGCCTGACCCTGGCAGCGATCATGCAGCGAGTGCAGACCGCCGACGGTCGACCAGGTAAGGATGAAGCCTGGTCGATTGCGCTCGCTGCCATGGATCAGTTCGATACCGTCGTCATGACCGAAGAAATCTCCTTGGCCATGTCCGCAGCCCAGTCACTGCTGAACATTGGCGACAAGGTCGGGGCACGCATGGCCTTCATCTCGGCGTATGAGCGCCTGGTAAACGTTGCTCGCCTGCAATCCACGCCCGCCCAGTGGCGTGTATCGATGGGCTTTGACCCTCAACGCCGGGTCATGGCCATCGATCACGCCGTCCTGATGAAGCGGTTGTCTGCGGACGTGGCCAATCAAAGCCTGATCAGTTTGGCCTGTGCACCGCTGACCGAGAATGCCAAAGCGATTGCCGGCCTGATCACCGGTGAGCTTACCGCTCCCTCGCCAGAAGTCAGGGCTCGATTGCGCCGTATCCGCACCGCGATGCTGCGCCAACGTGAGCATCGGGAAAAAGAACGGCTCGCGTAGCTGCAGGCCGCTCGCAACCTGCTGGCAGAGCGGGTGAATGACCAACTCTCCAAGGCCGCCCAACTGCAGCAGGAGCGCCTCCATGACTGACGTATCTGCACCGAGCGAAACGCTGCACGTGCTGCTGACCGACGCCGCCATTCGTCAATACGCGGCAACACCGGTCCGTCAGTTGCGCGACCCGCGTTTCCCCGCCTTGCGCTTTCGTTACTCCTCCACCAATCGGGCCAAAGGCTCGTGGTTTGTCGTGGTCGGTGACAAATGGGGCAAGGCCGGCAACTACCCGGATATCAACGCAAAGGCCATGCAAGCCACGCTGCCGGCGATTCTGCTGCGCCGGGCTGCCGAGCCGGGTGCACGGTCGACGGTCAACAGCTGGCAAACGGTCGGTGATCTGCTGACGTGGTACCTGGATCGCATGAGCCGCGATCACGGTTTATCGGCCAAGCGCAAAGCCAGTGCCAGGTCGGCCGTCCGCTGCCAATTACAACCCCGACTGAACGCCTTGTCGCTGACCGGCCTGGACCGCGCCTCCCTGGACCAGATGTTGCTGTGGCCCATGCAGGAACGGTACGCCCTGTCGTTTGTTCGCTCGGTTTACGGCGTGTTGACCGTGGCCTTCCGCCAAGCCGCGCGACTCGGCCTGATCGTGGTCAATCCCATGGCCAGTTTGAAGTTCAACGATTTTGTGCAGACGCGGATAAAACCCAAGCCGGCCCATTTGCGCGCCGAAGACCTGGAAGAGGTGCTGGCAAACCTCGGCGCTGAATTCGCAAATGCGACCGCCGGCTGCATGTTGGTATTGATGATGCTTTGCCATGGCACCCGTCTGGGTGAAACCCGGGTGGCGCGCTGGAAGTACATCAACCTGACCCGCCGCCAATGGTTCATCCCCGCCGACGAGACCAAGACCAAGCGCGAACTCACTCTGCCCCTGACCGATCAGGTGTGCACGCTGCTGCTGCGTTATCGCGAGCACCAGACGGCCCGCGGCTACGTCGGCGCCTACCTGTTTCCCGGCCAGACACGCCACCCCTTGAGTGCGAACCAGGCCAGCCAGGTGTTTGTCCGTTTGAGTCAGGGCAGTTGGACCAGCCACGACCTGCGCAAGGTCGCCCGCACCGCCTGGATGGACTTGGGCGTGGACTACCTGGTGGGCGAGATGCTGGTCAACCATGCGATGAACACCCTGACCGCCACCTACATCCACACCAGCGCCGACACGCTGAAACGCAAGGCGTTGGAGGATTGGCATGCGTGGCTGGATCAACGAGGGTTTGCGGCGCTGCATACCGGGACAGGACCGGGACAGGCTACGTCGACAACCGTGCTGCACGCCCCTGCGCACAAGGCTCTCGGTCAATCCCAGGATCCATTGCCGAGGAGGATGTTTTGACGTTAGACGAACGACCTCATCTCTTTCGTTTATCACGCCTTTTGATGCCAGCGAGTGACGGTGGATGCCGATGTTCTGACCGGAAAACCTCACGGTGCATCCCGAGCAGGGACGGCAAAAGAGTAGAGATTAATCGAACGTCTCAAGAGGCCGCAAAGGCCAACCCGGTCGGAGTCGGACCACCCAATCTGAAAAGGTACTCCTGGCCCCCACCCCCAATGCGGGTAATTCGAGCCCCGACGTCGAACGATGTATGAGTTTTTTTGACGAATCCCGGTTCCGCTTTTATTTATGTATCTTTGAGGTAGTTATGGCGAATCAAAAAGAGCTTGCCCAACACCTGGACTTGACCGATCGGCAAGTTCGCTACTTGCTTGCAGACGGTATCCTGCCCACCTCGCGGGGCAATGGCGGTTTAAATCTTCAGCACTGTCGTCTGGCTTATTTTCGTTACTTAAGAGGACTCAACAGCGGCCAAGTCAAAGCGGAAGCGGGTCATCTGGTTGAAGACGGTATCGACCCCTTGGTCGAATACCACCTCATGATTGAGAAGGTCAGGTTAACAACGGCGCAGGCCGTCGCTCAGGAGAAAAAGAATGAGGTTATGGAGCAGCAATTGATACCCGTGGAGATTGCCACCTTCGTCTTGAGCAAAGTCGCTTCGCATATCGCTTCGGTGCTTGACACCGTGCCGCAAAAACTCCGACGTAAACATCCCGAGATGGACCCCAGGCACCTTGAGTCGCTGGAGCGCGAAATTGCAGTGGCACGCAACCTGGCTGCAGAGGTCGGCGAGAAAGTACCGGAGTTTTTGGACGAGTACTTTGAGAAATATGTCTGAGGCATCCATTCAGTGGTAGGCCAGTTGCCACGTTCGGCTCGGCGCGGCAGCTCTTTTAAAGTCAATTGTTTCCGGCGCGGTTGACCTTTCCTGGTGCCAGCTGAAATCCTGTTTGTCCAAACACATGACTGCCCTTCTCCCCCAGATCTTCCGAATTGACTCCGCGTCCCATCACAGCGTACTTAACGCTTGGGGCTCATAGGTCTTCAGTATCGAGCCTGAGCAGGTCCAAAACGGAGTTTGATAATGGATGTAGACAAGATTCAACAGCAACCATCCGAGTAGCAATCGTACTTAGCGGCCACTGCCCGGCTTAATCGTTAGCGTGCAAGAAGCTGAACCCGGTCGTTTGTGGACTCGCTCTGAAGTGCTCACCCGCCCTTGCCCCGTGCCAAGGTAACCTCGCGTCTGTGCCTGGTATTTCCGCTGCATTCCGCTTGGAGTCCCGACGAGCGGGTGCCACACCTACCAAGGCCTCACGCTCCTCTACACCGGCATTTCTCCTCGCCATCCTCCTACCAACGGCCCCCTCCCAAGCAAAGCCTGCTTCATCTCGTTCGATACCACTTCCGTGGCAACGCGGAGGGCTCTGCGTCAGTCCACCTGGGTCGAAGGTGGTAGCCAAACTTCAATCACACCTTTCTGACCCTTCAAGCCGTCGGCCAGGGGGGCGACAATCCATGATTTCGCAGCGTCGATGGATTTCAGTTGGTCGGCACAGTCCTTTGAGGCTTGATCGTGGTAGACCACGGTCGGGCTCGGATAAGGAGCCGGTGCCCGGCGGCTCGCCCGACGTGCGCTGTCCACGACATCTTCCACGGGTGGTACCGACGCACCAAAACTTCGCCAAGGCTCACGCAGGGACCTGGCGAAATCCCGTAGTTCCGGGCCATAGATTTGCAGATACACCGTCTTGCCCTTACAAGTGGTTGATGTGTCCAGGACAGCAGGGGGTTCAGTCGCCGCGGTATTGCCGTCCTGAGCCGTGCTTTCAGACGGTGCGGGCGATGACGGTTCCGGAACGGATGCAGGTGCTGGTGCTGGTGCTGGTGCTGGTGAGGATGACGCCTGCTCGGATTCGCCCTGATCAACATAGTTACGCGTAGGCGCCCAACAGTTTGCTGAGGCCAAGGTTGCAGGCGAGTAATCACGAATCCAGTACTGCGGCTCGCACTTGATCCTTGGCTCATCCTGCAGACACGCTGACAGCGAGAAATCATCCAGCAGTACTGTACAGGATGGGTGCGCAGACACCGACTGCCTGCATGCATCCTTAGTCCGACCAACCATCAACTTCATCAACGGGGATTGCCGAAACGCGTCGAGGTTGTAGGCCGTACATGCCTTGTCGCCAACACGTAACAAGGCCGTCGCCATTTCTCCCAAAGGGTCATTGCTCGAAGTGGTCGCGGGACGCCCGGGCGGAGGTAGCTTGCCAAAGATATCGGTGAGCTCCTTCAGCGCACCTGGCTCAATCTTCTGCTGGTCTACTCGATGCGTGAACTCGGAGTTGATGGCCTGCCAGCCGGCCAATCCGATGGAAGCAATAGCGCCCAGGCTGATGGAGGCCGAGACCGCACCTGTCGACGCAATCCGCGAAGAGAGTCGTTTGGAGGAAAACCGCAGCACCATGGCACCGTCGCTTTCCTTGAACAGGATGGCGCCGTCATCATTGACGAAATAATTCCTGGCGAACGCCCGCATATCCTGCAGTTGCTCCAGATCGATGTAGCGCCCCAGGGATTGTCCAAGCTGGAAATAGCTCTCCCATTGCGCCTCACTGAAAGACTGATCGGTGGTCGGTTCCTGGGGAAACAGCGGGTTGTCGGACTTGAAATTGACCAGGTCTACCGGAGCGCCATTACTCATGTTCGGCTTGACGATGATCATGTGACCGGAACATCCGCTGCGACGATAGTCGACTCGGGCCAACGCCAGGCATGCCTCACTGTCCGGCGATGCCAACTCATTGAGCGAGCCGAAAACCGCAGGCAAGTCCCGATCCGGTTGCCGGGGGCGCAAAAAGGTAATCTCGGCCTGTAAATCAATACGCGCCTTGCGCACCAGGTTTTCCAGATCGCCAAAGGCATAGCGTGGATCCGCACCACAGTCGGCGACCACTATGACCTCGCACTCTTCGCGCAACAGCGCATAGGCCGCGGTGTTTTCAAAGTGTCCACCGTCACTCAGAAACCAGTCCTGACGCCGGTCACCATCGAAACGTCCACGCAACTCGCTCAACAGTTGGCCATATTTGCCAATACGTTCTGCCGGTGGCTGACCGCCCATGCCATGGCTATCCCACCAGTAACCCAGACGAATGCCGGACATCATCAACAAGGCCGCGATGCCGGAACGAGTCGACTTGCCAAGCCCGGGAGCGACGGCCGCACCGGAAATGGCCACCCACGCCCCCAGGCTCAATGACTGCGTCTGACTTCCTGGGTGCCAGGTATCACTGCAGTGCAACAGGCACCCGCCGGGACCGACGGTCAATAGCGAACCTTTCCTGTCCTGATTGAACAGCCCTCCCATCGGATCTTCGGTCTGGTTGACGCACACATTGATCAGGTGCACTGGCCCACCGCCTTTATGGGGCTGGTAAGCGACCATGCTCAGGTCATCGCCATCATCCACTTGCGTGACCCGCAACGGCAGGGACTGACTATTGGCGGGTGCGACACAGGACATGGGCGAAGAGGTTCCCGGTTGGAACCTGTGAGGGTTGGCCGCCCCCAGATAGCTGCGTATCAAACGAGCACGATAAAACGCATAGAGCGAAGAGCGGTTGAGAAAATCGCGATTGGCGGCTGAAACCAACACCATCAATAGCGGAGGAATGGTCAGCCAAGCCAGGTATTGCCACGCCAACGAAAAATGCAGCGCCCCCAGGGACGAGTCGAACAGCACGCTCGTGGTTGCCCGATGCAGCACACTGATCCAGAACACCAGAAAGACACCGGCAAGGGCAACCCCCAACACATTGATCACCTCCATGACCACCCGCCGGGTTCCCGGAACTAGGCTTTTTGGAAGATCGGCAATCATTGGCATGGCGGCCCTCAACCCGACGGCAATCAGGGCCAATACTCCGCCTAATTGACCTTGCGATGTGGTGTTCGAGTTGGTTAGGGACCAGGCCAGATAATCGACCATGCCGAGCGCAACTAATGCCAGGGCGATCTTCATGGCGACCGCCAGCGCTTGCGTAAGGCCGTTGCGGGTGCGGTCCGGATCCTTCTCGGACTTGATGCTCAGACACATCGCAAAGAGGATGCCCAGAACCCAGGCGCCCATCAAGGCCAATGCCACCGCGACCAAAGCCGTAGGAAGCTCCAGGGTACCTGTCCAAAGCGGCATGACGTCGTTCAGCACACTCGTTGAATGGCGAAGCAAAATCACGATGCCAACACTTGCCATCAGCGCCGTCACCAGGCGCTGCAGACCCAGTCTCTGCCCTTTGCGAGTGGGCAACGCCCAATAAGTACAAGAAAGAACTGCCCCGATCCAGGCCACGGGCACCAACCCGATCCACAGTGTCGGCCAACTGGAAAAGAAGCCGATCAAGTCCCTATCGAGCCATGCCACAGGCGCGCAACCACCCCCGGGGGTAAGGCAGTCGACCCACTGCCAGACAGCAAGATCCAAGCTGACTAGAAAGCCGCCGAGGATGATAGCCAGAAACGCCAACTCGACATGCACGCCCAACAGGTTTCGACCGAAGTTTGCGGAGGCGAACAGAATGTCCTTAAGCCCCCTAGGAATCAGGTAACGTCCATTGGCCCGTAGCCAGACCGCAAACCAGCGCGTCTGCGCCTGGCCCAGCTCTCGCTCCAGCCTAAGTGGATCCGGGGCACCGGACTGCCCTTCGTTATGGAACAACTTGCCGATGGTCGAACCGATATAACCACCACCGGAGACGGTTGACATCAGGTCGAAACGATGCAGCAGTTCCTTCTCCGCCAGCGCCTTGATCAAGCCAAAACAGAAGGTGGCGCTACGAATCCCGCCTCCTGACAACGCTAAACCCCAAGGGCGATCCGATAGCGTCTTTTGTACATCCAGGGGCAGTTTTTCGCGCCGGGCTTGATACAGGGTCTTGAGATCCACTTGCGTGGTGTTTTTATGCGAGGACGTAGTGTCAGTCGTCATATTCTCATTCCTTGCCTGAAGGCGTGGGTAAGCCAAGACCTATCCGAGAACGATGGACGAGCACTCAACTATTGATTCGCAGAGCCCGACCAACTTATTTAAAACTACTTAAGCCTTACCCTCGAAGCCCAACTAACAAACACAAAACACCTCAGCACCTCGATTAATCAAACAAAAACTACACACAATAAAAAACACAACGTCGCCAACAATTACTCGACGCGAATTTCCGGCAATAAAATTCTTTAACGGTTGACCTGACGATAGCTCAACCACTCACAAATTGATAAATCCGTTAAAAACCTTATCGAATAGTTAAAATAACCAAACGCTATAATAGACTCCTGACGCGGAGAACGATAAAAAAAACCATTGACCGGCAAAACCAACCCCGCCACCCCCTGTCCATTTAGGATTGCCCCCCTGCCGTTGGTTAACAATTCAGCGTGCTGATTTTTAGGCCTTCATGTTCCACCAATCTGTATCCAGGCGCCCCAACATTACATAACATATACAATACCCACACTTTTTTACTGCTGCTCTACCAGCCGAGCTAGCACGTCCATACTACATTTTTCCTCCACCCTAAGCATTTTGTAACAGCCATGAAACAGCACATAACCAGCCAGCACTCTGCAACTAAGAACTTGCGCCATCCGTTCATCTACTCAGGTTGCGCAGTCGAGATATCACACCCTTACTGTTAATTGCACGGTGGTTTCAGCGTTCGGCGCACCTGTACAAACTGCCGCGCAGCAAGATACGTGGATTTCGACTCTCTACACGACAACGGGGAATCGATACGGCAGTCGCGTTCTACCATCACGTTTGGGAAGCACGCGCCGTGTCTGCCGGAGAATGCCATGAATCCGTTCGCAATCTGGATCCTGCTCGTAGCACTGTGGGCCTTGTGTCACTTCTGGCTGGTACCGCTGAGCAAAAATCGCTGGAAGGCGGTCGATCTTCGAGAAAAGATGGCGCGCGCCGGCAGCCTGGTGGTGCTGGAGCGAGTCCGGGATCTCAGCGCGATTGGCGCCATTGTGCTGGCCGCCGTGATCCTGTTGGTTTGGGTTTGCGGTTTTTTTGCCACAAGCAACAGCGTCTTCCCTCAAGCCACCGTTCACGCAGCCCAATCGATGTATGACGTCACCAAGGACATCAGTAGCCGATATGGCACTACCCTGGGACTACTCGGACTACTGGGCGCTGGTATATCGCTGTACTTCGCCGCGCGCCAAGCCCGTGCACGGGTAGCTCATGCTTGGAACACCAAGGCCCAGGAACTGCATGACAGAATCATCGAAGACCCTTCCTTTCTCGAAGCTGCCCGGACTGATCCGGACCTCAACCCGACAGTTGAAAGTCTGGATGCGCTGGTTGAACGCCTGATCGCCCATGACAACGGTACAAAAGATTCCGTGCTGTCCCACGAGGAACTGGAACAAACGCAAAACAGCGTCTCGCACTTGCTGTACATCCTTGCCATCGAATGGGCGCGCAAGGATCTGAAATTCGAAGACGCCGTGGCCACTCCCACTGAGCAGGAAGCACAGAAGCCTCCAAGTCGATGGCAGCGGTTGATGCGTATGCTGTCCAGTGATCGCTTGGGCAAGGATCTGGGCCTGATCAGGAAACCGCTGTCTTACGCCACCACCGCGTTACTTGTTCTTTCCCTGATTGGCTGGAGCGCAGAACCGCTGGCCAACAGCATGCAGTTGATGGTCAACAACCTTCAAATGAACATCTCCGATCAACAGGCACAGCGCGAGATCGAGCAGGCACTCTCCGCACTGCCTCCGGAACCCTCCGCGACTGAAGCCGAGCCCGCAGAGCGCAGCTCTGCTCTCCCCACGATCCAGGTTGCCACCCGGCTTTTCGTCAGGGCAGCCCTCAGTGAAATGACGAAAAGTGCAGCGCTGGAACAATGGGTACAGGTCAAAAGCGGGAGCCGCAGCGAGTCAGAGTTTGTCCGTGCAGCCCTGAACGATCAGCATATTGAGGTACGCACCCCTGCTGATACTGCGGCGAAAGTCCGCAAGGAAGTCGCCGCTACATTGGGTGAAGCTGTCGAGAACAAGGCCGGCATCGCCGCTGCACAACACCAGCTTGAGGACGCACTGGAGCCCTCTGTCCGTCGGCTGAAACAGGAGAAGCCTGACCTTTTTGCAAAATTGACCGCCACCCTAGAGCGACGCTACAGCACACCGCTTGCGCCGTTGGACGCACAAGGGAAGTTGATTGCCCAAGTGCTGGATGAAGCTTTTGGGGCAATTGACGTCAAACCGCCAACGGAACTGGGCAAGCAAGCCCAGAAATTGGTCAAAGATGTAGGCAAGGACGCGATCAAGACCTGGACCCAGACCTGGGCAAAAAACTGGATGACCGAAGCGCTCGTAGGCGGTGCACGACCCAGTGTCCGGGCAGTGACAGCCCGTCAGGCGTCCCTTGATGCAACGGACGATTCCCGCCGTCTGGTCAAGTCATTCATGGCCGCCGAGGGCCAGGGTTGGACTTCAAATGCCGCAGCCCTGCGCGAAACAAAAATCGCCAGCGCGGTCAGTACCAAAGTTGCCCAGCTTCATGGCAAGGAAATGCAGCAGGCGTTGCACGAGCGCTTGGGCGGTTATAACCAATTGTTTCCCAGTAACTCGGTGGACTCTTCTCCGGCCTCCGGTCTTGGCGGCAATGCCACACCCACCGCAGAACGCGCGTTCAATCGATCCCGAGCCACCAACTTCAAACTGGCCTCCGTCAGTTCTCGCGTACGTGGAGTATTGATCGGACAGGACACCCAACCTGCCGGGATAGACGTCACTCAGATTCGCTGGGCCATTCTGGCCGCCCCGGACAGCAATACCAGCACCAAGCTCACGCTGGAGATCATGGTCGACGATCAATGGCGTAACCTTGGCACCTACGACGGCGCCATCGTCAATCAGTCCCTGCGTTATGCATCAGATGGGCGAGTGGTGGCCGTAACGATTGCACCGGGGGACGGAAAACTGATTGGTCGCGTGACGTACACACATCCGGTACTCACTGACACTCCGCTGGGCTGCAGAGTCGTAGAGGCGGATCGACTGATCGATACCTTCAGCTTCTCTGACACTCACTCAAGCGGCATGGTGAACCTGTCATCGGATCGGCTACAGACCAGTCGTTGGATGAGCGTCGTGCGTCTGACGGAAGCCTTGGCAACGCTTGATCCGACTGAGACTTGTCCCACAGCACTGCTTGCAAAAGTGTTGTCAGAAAATGAGGTCGAGTTAGCTCCATTCAGCGCCGCTTTGGGTAAATCCCTTGAGGACTTCACAACGCAACAAGAACAGAAGGTACCTGGCTCCGGTCACATCCTCAGCGCCGCACAATCCTGCATGAAGGCCACCAACAATGATCAGCTGACGACCTGTTTATGCGACAAGGCCAAGGGGATCGGTTTGCCAGATCAATACTGGTTTCCTGAAGATCACACCTCACAGTTCCGCGAACGCTACGTAGCCGCAGGACCCGATTGGGCCTGGATGAAACCGTCCCCGGATCACTTGGGGAATATCGACCTATGGGTACACACCACGTTTTCACTGCGCAACGCTCAGGACTCCGAGGGTGTAATAAATGAGTCGACTTCCACCGCCTTGGGCTTTCCTGCGCAGGAGCTCAAGCAGCTACGCGAAGAAGTGTCGAATCGACTACCTGGTTATTTGAAGACGCAATTAAAAAGCCCTACGTACGGCGAGTTCATGACTCCACTGGAGGACTTCGTGCTACTGCAGCGCTTCTTTCGTACAGCCCTTGCCGGTGGTCTTGGCCAGGACTTCCCGGTGATGCAGCTGATAAACCTTGAGCGGGCAACGCGCGAGTACGTTCCTTACCAGCCGACTATCCGCTGGGAAGAAGTCCCCAACGCCAAACTGACTGAGGTCCTACAACAGGCTGACCCCGAGGCCCGGCAAGAATATCAGCGCTGGTACGAAGACCGAATTTTACGCGAAACAACCCAGCGGCCCGTGTGTGCTCGCGTGTCGAAGTAAAACAAGGTTCTGCATTTCGCCCATAGGGGCGGACGCCACCGACAACCCTATGTTGTCTACGATTGTTGAATCCGTTGACGACCCATGCGTTCGTCACGTGGGGGCATCACTCTGACCGGTGAGAGGTGGCCAGCATGCCGCAGGTGCGGATTGTTTCTCTGGCCGACTGGTATTTCCTGCCAGCATTCGCGGCAGCAGTAGTGCTTGCGACGGGCGAACCAAGACGGGTTGATCGAGTAAGGCGCGCTACCGCAGCTGCATTGAAGCTCGATGTAAATGGCTTTGCGGTGGCCCACGACCTGGCGCACCACGCGCAGTTCGCCAACGACAGTGCTAGGTTCCGGTAGCGGGTGTTTATGGGGCTCGCTTGCGGCGGCGTCCGTGGCCTGCTTCAACAGGCCCAGCGAGCGGTGGAACGTCTGCGCCGCCACCCACTGGTGCCCCGTCCAGATCAGCTGATTCCTTGTTATCTCCACCCCCAGCGAAATCAAAACAGGTTTGGTGCCCTGATAGATCAAGCCCCTGCGTGATACCCATTCGACGCTATCTCACAAAAAACGGTTGGTAAGAGGTCGATGATACGGTTACTACCATCTGACGTACGCGCCCGCGCGTCGAAGCCAAAGCAGAAAGGTTTCACCGTCAGAGTCGAGGATGTCGGTGCCTACTGCATAACGCAGCCGAAAGTCGTCGCAGATCCCGGCGTCGGCGAGGCAAAACGCGGGAGGTGGTAACCACCGGTAAGTTCGGGAAACTGGCGCAGCGCGGCGGATTGCGTCCCCCATCGGATGGCCATCTGGTCGTTGGCAAGGGCCACACTTGTGATGCGCTTGCCATGGTTGATTGTTGCACTTGGTCGTAACCCGAGAAGGGCAGCGACCATCGTGCATTGGTTGCCTTGGTAGCCATCGAACAGATCCGTGGGGATTTGCAAAGGCGACCGTTCGCCGAAAAACTGTCGGCCCCACTGCCGGCAAACACTTCGCCGTTGCCCATTCTTGGTGCTAGTTAAAGTCAGGGATGCTGCTCAAGGAGGCCAAACCTCCACATAAATGGAACCGCATGCCCACGAAATGTTTGCGCATTTTTGGCAACATGCGGGTGGAATCGAAAGCCACTCACACAGGTTCAGGCCAGCCCCAAAAACCACTCTTGAGCCGCTCATCCTTCCGAAATAACCCAAGGACCAAAGCCCCCTCGATGCGCCAAGAGTCAGCTGTACACAACATCGCTACCATGCGACTTAACGCCCATGACAGCGCGCCAAAGGAAAGGCTTGACCGCCACAATTTGCCTCATAGGAAATTTGCTATATGTAAAGCGGAGTGTACACTGACAAGCAAAGTGTTAAGCAAAGGCGAAAAGTCATGGGACAGAAATTTAAAAACCCACCGGTATATTTCGTGATCGGTCAGGTTCAGCACAATCCTTTGCTAAATCTGAGCAGCTACCTACCAGCAATCCAGGAGCGGATGCGCAGAGAGGGTTACCCTGATTTCAAGCGGGTTATCCAAGTCCAGCTCCAGCTGGCGCCAGCTCTCACGATGGGAGACGAACTTGAACAAGAGACAACCCAACCTAGCGCCCAAAGGGTTGAGAGGTATATTTTTTCAGACATATCCAGTACGCGCGGATTTCTACTTCAAGCGAACTCCCTGTCATTTAGAACAACTGAATATCAGTCGTTTGAATCCTTCTCAGATCAACTTCAGCTGGGCTTAAAAATCCTGTCCGACGCAGTCGGAGGGCTAAGTTTCTATGAGCGACTTGGAATGCGCTACCTAGATGCAATCACAGCTCGTGAAGGGGAAGAGCTCAATCAATACTTAGCGCGCGAATTGACAGGGCTGCCTGCTCGGATACCTGACGGAATTTTTTCCCATTCGTTTTCGGAGGCGGTCCTTTTGGCCGAAGGTGTTGGCCAAGTGGTCTCGCGTACAGTTACTCAAAACGCTCAGCTCGGGTTTCCGCCCGACTTGCCTCCAGAAGGTCTAAAGCTGAATCCACGGTTTGCCGAAATTTCAGGCGAACACGCGATGATCGACACAGACGGCATGTATTTGGAGCGCCATCCCTATGATGCAGCTGATATTCAGAAACGGCTAAGCAACATACATGACCTTATAGATAAATGCTTTCAAGCTACAGTCACTGACTACGCCAGGTCGGCTTGGGACAAGTGATAGGAGATCCAAATGCACATGGTAGCGTCACAGCCATACCATCATAACCAATCCACTACATATGCGGATTTGCTTCGCAGACAAATAGCGTTCAATCAGAATGCTCGCGTTACGGCTACACCAGCTGTCTCGAGGTTTGCGCGTGAATGCGGCGCGGGGCTCATTGTCGCCTTACTGGTTGGGACAGGAGGCGCCTTCACCCCTGAATTTGTTATTGCTCGGGATGGCAAAGGCTATCCTTGGAGCGAATTTGGACATATCGAAACGCCTCAGCAAAGCAAAGTGATAAAAAAGCTAATCCGCACACCGGCCGAAAACCTAGCCTATGTCCGAGACACCCTGAAGCCATCGGTAACCGAACTTGCTACTTTGTTTGGTGTTACTCGCCAAGCGATCTACAACTGGGAGGCTGGCAGGCCGATAGCGGAGAATAATCAGAACCGACTCACAGAACTAGCATTAGCGGCCACCGTGTTGCATGCATCAGGAGCCTCGGGGAGCTCACGAATTCTCAGACGAAAAGTCGATGGAGGACTAACTCTCCTGGAGAGCATTCGAGATGGAGCTTCCGGCGAACAAGCTGCGCTAAATTTAATTGCCATGGTCGAAAAAGAAGAGGTACAGCGCAAGTCCCTCGAACAACGCTTCGCATCAAGACCCCGGAAACCGATTGACGCTCTTGAAATAGGCGTCCCTCATTCAGATGAACGAGCCTAGGGAGCGCAGTAAGGTATGGCGAGTTGGAGCAGAAATACATTGTGGCGGCAAGGACAGCTTCTCCAACAGGAAACGGCTCAGCTTCTGGGTCTGATAAGCACTGAATCTCCCGATCGCACCGCCGTTGTTGTCATAAGCCATGATTGCGACCTAGCACAATTACCAGGAGCGGAGCCGTTTGTCGAGGTAATCATTGGCAGATTCGTAGATCTCCCAGCAGATGGGAGCTATACGAATTGCAAAAACCTGCGGCGCTTGCAGATTGAGTGCAGCTCTGGCAAATCACCTCAATTACTTGAACTTGAGACGACCTCCAGAAAATTACTTCTTAAAGAAAACCTGGGTAATCCTGAGCAAGCGCTTTGCAAGTACTCGCCATGTGAAGACCATCGCATGTCACCGTCAGAGAGAAATATTCTTCAGCTGTGGCTTGCCGCAAGGTATAGACGAGCGGCATTTCCAGACGAATTCGATAGACGATTGAAGGAAGTAACAGACGTAAGCGCACGTTTATCAAAAGCGTTCAAGAGTTCCGGGCGGCATATTCCTGCCGTTTTTTTTGACGTGGATGAAGGAACGGAAAATCAGCGCATCGGCCCGGACGATCCATACGTGCTTACTGTGTTTTTGCTTTATTCGACGGATAGAGATCCCCAAGCAGCAGAGAAAGCAGCTTTAGAGACAGCCAGCAAAATTATCGAAATCTTCAATGCCCGCTGCACCATACTAAAAAACGGAATAGTCGTTTGGCAGTGGATAGAGCTTGAAAAAGTAGAAGTTATCTCAGATCAGGCGCTGACTTACGCCGACTCTTTACAGATGATGAAGTGGCAGGCAGACCACATCAGCCTTCGAGCAGATCCAAAGCAAGATGTTTTGCAGAACTGAAAAGAAGCCGAAAAAACCACTTGAAACTGCATCAGGAAGACGCACCGCACTCCACTCACTGAGTATCCTAGCGAGCGAGTACGGCAGCGCTAATGTCTTAAACTACTTTTCTTTTTCGGCGAGGAGTCACTTGTTTTTTAGGCACCAAATAAAGCTCAAGCGCCTCGACAAGCATGCGCCTTATCAGATCAGCGCCTGCAGAATCAGGAAGCGAAGGCAGATCGCAGAATAGAAAGCGTCCCCCCCCTTCTTCTTTCCCAAGATACCAAAATCTTGCGCCACCTACCTGGACAGCATTCAGATCCTTCGACTTCTTGAGTCGTTGATCGATATCAAGATAGAACCTGAAAGAAGGGAACCTCGTTTCACTGGACAGAGAGTGCACAACCTCAACCAAATGCGCCTCGCCCAAGCGTATTACCCACGAGTGGCTTCCTCTACCTCGCTCTACAACCTCGAACCCATGACTCTCAAAATCATCAAGCCATGTCCGCGTGACCTCATCCAGAGCAGGCGTCTTTTCCTGTGGCCACTCGGCCAATCTGCGCCCGCCTGCAACAATCGAAACCACGAAAGCGGTTCCGCTTGCTTCTTCTAGCTTAGTGAATAGGTCTCCCATTGCCGACGGCGTTTTAGCCAGAGTGCGTATAATCAACCCCATCAAGAAGGAAGTCTGTTGGAGCGCTTCCTTTTTATATTTCCACGATGTATTGATCAGCCCCTGCTTCATGCCAATGAGAAATGCCGCTAAAGTTGTGACATTTGGACCGGACGGCTTTTCCGCATCGAGAAAAACACTCAATGATTCAACACTATCGACAACCAAAGCAAGCAACGCGCCTCGTAGCAGGATAGACTTATCGTCGGCTAGAAGCTCCCCGGCAAGGGCCACTTTACTACTAATAACAGCATCGGCAACTTCCCCCCACCTTCGATCGCGCTCTTCTGCGGCATCATTTGCCTTTGGAATAGAAACGAGCTTTTTTTCAAGATCCTCCATTAAGCTTCTCGGGGAAAACTCATCCGCATTTAGAAACGCAGAAATAACCGCCGCGTGGCGCTTATATAAACCTGATGACGTGGCGCGAGGGTCGATAGCGGCCTTAGAGGCAATCGCAAAATCAAGCGATTCAAACTGCTCATCGCTAGACAATTGATCAAGGAATGCCAAGATCGCATTTCGGCAGTCTGGCCTAGCATTTCCTAGTGAAAGGACGTAATGCACGCCAGCGGCCAATCGATCTGCAACACGTCCAATCTGCAGGGCATCGGATTCCGACCGAATAGAGAAACGCGCATTGCCCTCCAAATCAAAAAGTCCAAGATCAACACGGCACACATAGGTTTCGGTATCAAACTCATCTACAGGCCGCAGTTTAAAATCTTCCGCCTCAGATTGAGTACGAAACCAAAGTCCTATGATTTTATTGTGTTCAATAACTCGCGGGGCAGTTAACGCAAAGGATGAACAAACTTCAACCAGAACTGGGAAGTTCTCCGCTCGCCCTGCATTTAGAAGGTTCTCTTCTGTCAATCGAAGGCCGTCTTCCAATAGTGCAATACCATCAGACTGCAGTGCAAGTGCCACATTAGGCTCTGGATAAAACTCAGAAATACTCAGCCCGCCAAGCAAAACCAGAGCGTCCTCGCGATTGCAAGGAAAGAACAGACGCACACCAGAATCTCTTAACGCCCTTCTATTCTCGCTAGCATTTTCAATAGGCTCACCCCCATCATTGACCACGTCAACAACTCCACACTCGGCGCCCCCCTTACATACTTCTCCTGAAGTAACGGCAATCGACTCTTCAGGGGCGGTGAGAGAATCTACATTAGAAGTCCGACTCACATTTATCTCTAATTGTTTCATTATTTCCTCCACCATTCCCCACGATCGGCTTTGTACTTGAAACCAAGGGGCTCGAGAAGATGAGCCAATTCATAGACTGCCGTCACCCAGACTGCGCCTCCTTTTTGACGCTTGTCGACAAGGGGCAAACTCAACTTAATTGCAAGCATTGAGACATCCTCAAACCAGTCGATGGTTTGTGAATTTTCATCAATTATTGATAATTGGCTATCCGCTGATATACAGCCAACCTCTCTCGCTACACAGGAATTTTCTCGATTAAGATACTCGTCACCAGGAAGAATATCGTAGTACGCTCCATACCCTGCACCGGGACCGGAATCGAGTAGACTAACCCAATTTCGCGCTCGAGATACTGCAACGAACATCTGCATCTTGTACCTGTCCGGCCCATAGAGACCTATCGAGGCTTTTTGGGAGTCAACAATAAAAACCGCGTCAAACTCCAGCCCCTTACAGCTCTGCATATTTAAAACAGTTACAATATCCGAAGCATCAAAAACTAGATTTTGAGCGGGATTTATTTGCCGCGACGCCCAAGAATAGGTCTGCACCGTAATGCTTCTACCGTGCACTCTCTGAACTGCATTCGTCAACCTAGCAGCAATATCAGCACGCGTATTTTCATCAAAGACAAAGACGCCAACTTCTTTGAGAGGATTATTAACTAACCAAATAAGCACTCGTTCCACAACAACTGACCTGTCGATACAGATCTCATGGACAGGCTTTTCTGAACTGCGCGTTGGCAAGCGCGGCATAACCCCTACATCAGCAAAAAACTGCCGCGCCAACTCAGCAATTTCTTTAGAGTTTCTGAAATTATCAAGCAAAATATAGCGATCTTCCTGACAGATTTTGAGAGCGCCAGATATCTCGTCGAGAGTAGAGTTTTCTTCAGTCAGTTGCTGGTTCTCATCTGCGAGGACGAAGCATCGTAGAGGATGTAGAACCTTTCTCGTCTTACCAAGCGCCGAAAGTATCCGAAGGAACCTATAAAATCCGGGAGGAAAATCCTGGCCTTCGTCTATCAGCAGGACTCCCAAATTCAGCGACTCACTGTTGATACTTTCATCATTCCCAAGCACATGATCACATACCTCGGGCCAGTCAATTCGATTTATATCACCGTCGACGACTGGCGGTTTGTGCCATAGTGGCCATCTTACAAAGGTCTCCGGGCTCCGGAAGTAGATTTCGGCATCTACCATCCACACTCCCTTTTTTTTCCCCCACGGTCGCCACTCGCTGTTGTACCAACGCGCCCCAGCTTCCTTCGCAGAATCTTTTTCTGAAAATGGTACCTCTACGGCAATCCGTTCAGATGCGCCGGAATGAGGTGGAAGACCGCTAGCCTCCCACCACCCCCGAAACCATGCATACACCGTCTTCGCAGGTATAGGGTCATCTCCTCCAGCGTTTGAGGAATAGCGCATCAGTACGTTGTTGAACATCCCCAGAACTACCGGCACCTGCCTTTTCTGTAACTCGACAGCTCGCAGGCAAGCAATCAGAGTTTTCCCTGTGCCGGGAGGGCCTTGCACCAGCACATGTCTATCTGCTGGTGCATAGAGGTAGACCCTCTTCTGTTCCTCGGTAAGCTGCCTGATCTTCGGCAGTCTCATTTCTGATCTTCCATGAACTTCATCAATCCCCATGCTGGATCGAACAACATCCGTCGATCCAAGAGGGTATTGGCGGCGACGCAACTCGTTTCGGAAACGAGGCTACACGCATGGCATGCAGCGTGATTGAAGCCTCCGAGCCCTTGCCCCGAAGTTTCGGCACAAACAGGATCAGACGAACACCAGCGTCCTTGATCTAGCGCCTCGATGATAGATTGGGCCAGTCGATCTCTACGCCCCTGCCGAACTAGCCCCCCCAAGGTTCCCTCGGAGTCACCATCCGCCGTATAGATCATAACGCCGGCATAACCCTGCTCAGGATTGAAATAGAGGCGTTCCCTAAGGGAGGAAGATGAGTAGCCGCACTCGAAGGTTATTCGCCTCAGCAATAGATGTGCCAGTGTGTGGATGACCAAGAAAACTGGATCCACTTGCGGAAGGAACCAGAAATTTTCCTCGAGCCGCTTCTGCTCCAACGCTTGGAGCGCACTCTTCTCCTCGCTGGGGATGCCTGCGGCCCAACTTTTAAGCGTGTTGAAGTCGAACGAAAGTACGATACCTTCTCCAAACACCTCAGCAGCAGGCAGCCAAGGTTGGCTTGCCCCAACATCAGGACGAACAAGTTTGTCTGGAGTGCCTGGTTTGACCCGCTGAAAACCTAGATAGGCTCTCACCTCCCTCAGCCGCCTGATCAACAACACGCCTCCGACGAGCTGCTTCATCCAGGCCGGTGCTGATGGTGCAAGACTTTCCCTGGCAGCCGAAAAGTAAGGACTGATCAGCTCGCCATCTCGTAGCGCCTTGTCGATCGTTTGCCATTCCTCAGCCAGTAACATCTCTTGATCGATTGCTCTTTCCTGGTTGACAGTTCCCGATCCAACGAGGGGGGTTCCTTCAAGGTCTGCCTTTGCGACCTTCAGAACAACGGATGTATCACATCCAACTAACTCTGCCAAAAATTCAGCAACAATATTAATAAATTCTTCATTGTCTCCTTCAGTTTCACTGATCAGACCAAGTAGTTTCTGGTACCTAGAATGTTGCATTATCTGATCTGCAAACTCAGCAGCAGGATTCTCAGCCACCTCATCGGGGATATCTAGTGCAGAAATTGTGCTTGGATAGTGAAGGTTTGTTGCTCCACGCTGAAGGACAACGACATCCGCCGCACACTCATCATGTGGCTCGACGCGCCAAGGATGTCTGCCATTACACGTCCGAAACGTTTCTTTAACGACTGTTTTGTTGGCGAGGTCTTCTAGACTCCGATAACCGCCACAAACCTTACACTCGACTCGAAGTGACGCAAGCCCCCCTGTAGCTGCCTTGACATCAACTTTGAAGTACAGCTTATTTCTTACCTTGCAGTCCCTAATTCCGTGCTTACCGCTGTGAGCCCAGAATCCCCAGTCAACATCATCCAGGTGGCCGTTTTCGCATGCAGCGACGAACCTCATTGGGACTAACTTTCCATTACAAGCCTCGAACGGACAGTTGGGTTCAGAATCCTCCTTTTCCATTGACGTCGTCCATTTCACCAATGCGCGGCACTTCGTGCAGAACATCGCGCGAGGAAACCTGCGGACCATCAATGTCGGCATTTCTTCCTTAGGAGCCTTGAGCACTTTGTGCAATCGTGAAGATAGACGCCTGAGCTCGATGATTCGGAGCTGCCCCTGTTGCCATGAATTTATCCCCGGAATCAAGAACGACTCTTGGCCGACATCGATAATTGCACCCACCCCGGCCACGCCGGCAACTGCACTGGATCGAATTTCACGCTTCATGAGTGCTCCACCGCCGCGCCTACCTGCAACATCGGAACCTTGAGTTTCAGCGGGGTATCCACATTTCTAAGAGATTGCAGCGTTTCCCATCCAATCCCAGACTTGCGGAAAGGACGAATCAAATTTGCATGCGAGCGCCCCCCACTTTGGAAACGGAGGTTGGAGCCACGAGTAGTTGCAAGTTCCGCCCAAGACTCGACGAAGCGATCGAGACATTCACGCGTCTCGAGGGTATCGCCATCTCGAGCCTCCTCGACACGCTTGAGAAACTCGTCAGCAAGCTGTTCGACTTCTTCCATTTTCTCGCCGATCTTCGACGCATGATTATTAGCGTGAAGGGAAGAAACCATACGCACCAGAGCCAGGAACGCACCATGAAGCCCGCGACTCTGGGCGGGTTGAGCGAAGGGGGTTACGCTTGTCGGCTCGACATGACGATAGTACCCCTTGTGAAACGCTCGGAAAAACTCGTAATGAGATCGGTCCCGCGGCTTTGAGGAACTGAACAAAGCGAAGACGATACCCGGTAAACGCTTACTGTCGCGCCCGACCCTACTTGAGGCTTGAATGTATTCCGACACGGTCTTGGGTTGCCCGTTAACCATCATCAATCCGAGACGTTGAACATCAACACCGACGGAGAGCATGTTAGTGCAGGCCACAAAATCCAGGGCAGACTGATCGGGAATTGAAATTCCGAGTTGATGGAGCGCTTCCGGAATCTCGCTGTCCTTCAGATTCGCAGATAGCTCCTTTACTCCCACTCCAGATACTGTCCGCTTCTCGCCGAGAGCACAGAGTCGAGCCGGAATGTCATCCCTTGCCAGCGAGAGAGTCTTGCCGAGCTCCCGCTTACTGTTGTGATATGCAACGAGCGTCCACCAAGTGTCGGCGAGCTCTGCAACTCGTTCACGCATAACACCGCCAGCGGCTAGAAGAGCCGTCGAGGTGATTACGTTAGAGAAAGTCGGCGTATGCCCCTGCCCCATTGCTCCGATATAGAGCCGTCCGCACTCATTGGTCTGTGCCTTGGAATAGAAAGAGTCCGCTGCACTTAATCCAGGAGGGGGAAAGAGTACCGCCTCGCGACCATACAGTTTCCTGATCTGGTCGTCTGCGCGACGGATAGTTGCGGTTGCACAAATATACTTTGCCCGTTTACCAAGACGCCCGATGGCAGTATCGATCGCAGCCTCGTAGATTCCAGCCAAAGTACCGAGCGGGCCAGAGATAAGGTGCAACTCATCCTGGATGATCAGCGAAGGGGGAGAGACGCCCATATCCGTTCCGAAAAATGCTCGGGCCTCATCACGCCAAGCGAGCATAGCGAACTTGTCAATGGTGCCAAGAAGCATTGTCGGCGGGTGTGCGTAGAGATGTTCATCAATGAAACTGATGGGCAGACTTTCATGAAATGAGCAATATGGATTTGGACAGAAGAGCTCTACTGCGCCACCGGCTATCCGCAGCCCAACCTTTTCAGCCCCCTCATCCTTCGGCGATGGGACGATGGCTGTCGCGCATGCTGGACACTGCTTCAACGGCACCTTGACGCCCTCAACCTTACCGATCGCAGAGCAGATCTTATTGAAATCGCCAGCGGCATGCGCGTAATCGTTCGGCGAGGAATCCTGACCGACCCAGAGTCCAAGGCTATACGGTATCTTCCCAGGAACCACCTCAGCCTTACGCAGACTCTCGAGTGCACAAATAAGACTTCCAGCACGCTCGAACTGCTGGATGGTAAGGAGGCGCAAAGTGTAGCGTTTGATTACTGCAGTGCCATTACCCCGCTCTCCGTCGACAACCCTGCGACGAATCATCTCAAATGCAGCTACAGCAAGATAAGCTTCCGTTTTACCGCCGCCGGTAGGAAACCAGATGAGGTCCACGATCAATCTATCCGCATGTTCAGGCGTCCATAGTCCGCGCAGTGAAAGCAAAAAGAAGGCCAGTTGGAAAGGACGCCACGTGAATGTGTCCAGGGCGATGGCATCAAGAGAGACATCCTCGTATGCCTGTCCTGGCTCTCGATCCCTATTTGCTGCAGACCGTGCAACGCTCAGCAACATTGCACGATTGGCGAGCCTGAAGATTTTCATTGCCGACGGTTCGGACAGGAGAAGGTGAACGCCATCACGCATCCGCTCGATCACGGCATCGATCCGCTGAAGGATGTGATTCCTTGGTTTTCTAAATCGCTCGGGAAAATCCTCAATGGCAAGGCGGTCGCGCCACTCCTGATATGCTGAGACAAACCGCGAGAAGGCACCTATCGGATCGAACTCCGGATCCTGCAAGCGAACAATACACAGGGCTGCCTTCACATCATCAGGAAGAGAGTCGATGTTGGTTGTAACTGGCGGCACCTCCACCGTCGGCATGAAGTCCACAGAAACTGATCCGACACGTGCGGAAATAGCCTCCGGCCACTCGACACCACAACCATGGCCGACCGCATACGCGGGCAGCGCCCTGTACT
Source organism: Pseudomonas sp. (assembly GCF_051660785.1). Lineage (GTDB taxonomy): Bacteria > Pseudomonadota > Gammaproteobacteria > Pseudomonadales > Pseudomonadaceae > Aquipseudomonas. Next base: position 98,598 of record NZ_JBOFQE010000006.1, on the reverse strand, counting down.
GGAGGGCCAGTTCCTCTGCCTCGACATCCTCACTAATAGTTGGCGAATCCGGGTAGGCAGCAACTCCCGAGTCAGGTCGACACGTCATGCGAACCTGGAACAGAATATCCTCGACCTGGACAAGCTCTTCCTCGCCGGTACTACTCACATTCACCAGAGAAACAGTGGCAATTCGAACTCCCTGCGCTCGCCGAATGTAGAGGCGAAGACTAGCCCGACCGCCAAAGACAAGCGTCTCCTGCTCTCCGTCCGATGACACAGAAAACTCGACAATCTCGCCTGCATCGTCTTTGGTTAATGGAACCCTCTTCCAGACTCTATGCAGGCGTCTGGGTATAACTTCTGCGGGAGTTTCCTCTGCGATGAGCTCCGCCTCCCGGCGTTCGTATCTGGCTCCTCCCAACTCAACGAGAATCCTTAATTCCTGCTCGACAAGCGCAAATGTTAAGCCAACGGAGGCTGGAAGCTTCTGGAAAAGCATGTCCATAGGTGACTCGATTTCTTCCTGATCTTCATCAGCAGACGAATCTCCTGCCAAATCATCTTCATCGGCAGTTGCGCTTCCAGAACTAGCATTCCTGGGGAAGATCATTCCGGTTAGATATCGCTTGTGGGGGCTCTCTCGGAGCTCCTCGTGGGGTGATGTAGGGCCGATGAGTCGAGTACGCACCTCTTTGACAAACTCTTGACGAAGCGCTTCCTTTTCCTGTCTGTTCATTTACAACTCACTTCCGTTCGAATGAATTCCTGAGCAACACTTTTAGAAAGCCGTCAAAAACTGGCTGTACAAGCAACTGGAGCGACGCTGACGCCCTCGACATTCCGATATAGAGCAATGATTCCCCACGCCGATCGATGGGGAGCAGGTGCAAGTCGACCAGTAGTACTATTGGTGCTTCAAGCCCGCGGAAGTCCGAAATACCACAGACAATTCCGTGGACAGACGACTGGATTCGTCCCTCTGCTGAAAGTGGCTGAAACCGCCCCGGCATCTGCTTGAGCAATTGCCTGCAAGTTGGTCCGCTACCACTACACGGCCCAAGCACGGCGATTTCTGATGGCTGTACCCCTTCTTCAATCATGTTGTCGATAAGCCTTTGGGCCGCTGCCACCTCTTCCTCAGTATTCGCAACCGAGTGGAAGCCCACCTTGATGCCGAACCCATCAATCTGGGAAATGCCAACATCCGCGTCAAGGAACACCCTGATCGAGCTGATGATCTCGCGAGTGGAGCGAACATTCCTCGACAGGGTTACATTTGCGGAATGACAAGCAAGGGTTTGGAGACATGCGGGGCTAGGAGATATGCTCATAAACTGAAGATTTGGGTCCATAAACCATCGCCATCTCCCCCCGGAAAGCCCCCCTGGAAGTTGGCTAAATAGAGACACCATTTGACTAGGCTGCAAATAATCCTGACCTTCGTCCACAAGCAGCGTATCCGTACCATTCGGCAAGGACTCTGATACTACTGGAATCCCATAAGCCATCATACGGCTTCGTAGAGCAGCCGATAGAGGCCCTCCGGATGTCACTATGGCCGGTGTTCGACCTGCAGCTTTTTCCGCGCGCGCACAAAGAGTGATCAGCTCAGTCTTACCGGTTCCAGCCCCGCCTGAAATGCAGAGCCGTGAATTGGCCTCTAGACTTTCGAGTATCGCGAATTGCTGCTCGGTCAAACGTATCACCGACTCCTGCGTCGACTTCACTGCAAGACCAAGCGATGTCGCAGCACTAAACTCCGGCACGAGGACTTCACGAATACGAGCGATGTCCTCATTATTGAGTAGGAAGTCGCTCGACTTATAAGGATGAAAGGGAAGATTACGAAGCCAGTCTTGGAATGTCCCGATGTCGTTGCAGACTAGGTTATTAGCGAGACGGGAAAATGGTAGTTCTGCAACACTCCTCCTGAAGTTACAGAGAGGAAATACCACCCCCCACCGACAACGAATCCTTTTGCGAAGATGGGTCGTAAGTAGCTTCTCCAGTGCGATAGCTGCCGACATCGCTTGGCGAGCCGGCCCTTCAGTTGAAATGATGGCTTGCCCTCGAGCGTTTTCGTAACGCCATTCGCGACCCGCGAGGCTTACAGAGCCTCCTTTGATCTCAAGCAGCGTCACCCCAGCCTGACTGACAATAACGAAGTCGGCCTCTCCCCAGCGCTTGTACTCGTGCTCGGGAAGATTTACTGAATGAACCGCAAAGCCATACTCCTCCGTAACCTTTGCGAGCAGATCGTAAACTCTCTCCTCCCCTTTATATCTTGGCCGAAGTTGGTATCGGGGAAAAACATTCATGGCAATCCCTTAGGAGTAATCTGTAAAGAACTTGTACCCCAACCTAAATGTACCGTCTTGCATTGTCTGAAACCCTGAAAACAAGAAAACCGTGGTGTCTACTCCCTGAGGTTGGACGCCCTGGTTTTATGACTGAGCCAAAACCGCCCAGTCAGGGCAAACCCAAGCAAGACTGATGGAAAATAATACGACATCGCGATAGCGTTTTGACACCATATAATTTTTTGCACCGCTTTCAGTCCTCCAGCTGCGAGGCGGTCGATAAGACAGACAGCAAAAGACCTCGACTGTATGCCAATGTTTTCGCTATCAGCCGAGTTCGCTTCTTTTGAAATTCCCCGTCAGATCAGTGAGTGGTCCACGTCACCACAAACACCATACCCCGAATGCGGAGCGACTGATCTGCGAGCCGCGGAAGCGGACACTCAGTCGATTCTCACAAGGAGACATAGAATGGTTTTTACTCCGTTGGCGAATGGGAGCGCTATGCTGATTGTTCAGGCCCAATCAGTCGTAAAGCCAAGGCTTAAGCTCCTTTAAATTGCCCACCACAATCTGCTGAGCTTCGGGCTTGGGATTCAGGTTTTTCGGATCAATCTGGAAGCGGTGCAAGACGTACTTCACCAACGCCTGACGACTGGGAATTTCCAGCTTCCCCTCGATCATCCCGAAGTCTGTCTGGATTATGTCTTTTTGCGCAGGGCTCAGCCGTTCGTCGGGCTTGATGATCACCGTGACCTTATTGTTCCAATTGTCATCACCTGCGATGCCGTTGTCCGTCTTTTCGTCGCGCAGGTCTGGCACTCCGCGCAGACGACTCAATACAAAATCTCGGTAACTGCGGTTCTTCTCGCAATAGGCCCGAACGTGCCATCTCATTCCTGTGTAGACCAGCGTGTGCGGGGCGATCGTGCGCCCCTCCGGATCTGGAGCGTTGAGCGATACATAGTCGATGTCCAGCCTCAAATGTTCGCGGCACGCTTTGAGTAACGGACGAAGGATCTCTGGCCTGATTGAGCGGTCGGGAACTTGCAACACTTTAGTGTGCGCATACGCCAGCGCCAGCCCCTCAACATGGAGCATTCGGGAGTGGGTCTGGTTCAGCAGGTGTAGATAAGCACTAGCACTGTCTTCGATGAAGAGCGGCTTGAACTGCTTGCTCGGTATATAGCCCTTGATCTGCTTGTCATATGTAAGATTTTTAGGCGCATGTTCATTGATGTACGTGTTGATGTCCTTCGATGCCTGCTGACGACTGATGCCAAAGCTTTGGATCAGGTGCCCCGTGGTCAGCCGGCCCTCCCACCATGCAACGGTCTCGATCAGACGATAGCGAAGGGCAAGATCCCATCGAACCTGTCTAAGGTCTTGCTCGCGTTTCATGGCAACTCCATATGCGTGATTTGTTTACCTGTATAAGCCTACATTCTATACGTGTCGTAAAACACTACATATTCTTGAGCCGTCTTCGAGACCAATCGAATCACGAAAAGGATGTGCGTATGACAACGTCGGATGTTGTTTCGACAGGGGCTTTGCTGGTGATGGTTGTAGTCGCCTTGGTGCTGCTGATTCAGTACCTAAAGCTACAGGATATTTGGCAGATCATCGTCGACTGCAAGACTGCCACCCGCTGGGCAAAAATTTGGGAAATGGAAAACAAAGAATTGCGCTCGGCCCTTCGCGCGGAAAAAGAGCATGTCGATCAGCTGCAAAGAAAGTTGAAGCTGTTGCAAGCATTGATCCCGACCAATTGAAGATCGAACAAACACCGTGATGGAGCACACAACGCTGAATGCTGCATGGTGGGAATTGCCCAATAACCTCCGTAGAAGAATCCACATGAAGGACTTGGTTTGCTTTGCTATCGGCCTTGTGATCGGAGTTGCGTTGATGACGAAAAGCCAAGCAGTCAACGAGCTTAAAAAAGAATTGGAACGCGAAAAAATTCGCAATAGTCCTTCGAGCAGGACTGAGCAGATCTGAGACTGAGGCCATCTGCTACTAGCGAGCAGAGCTCGTGTGATGTTAAAAAGCTATTAAAGGAATGTTCGTCAGACGTAAGACGCCAGCGAACCATCAAGGTTGATTCGAGCACAGTCCCTTATGTCAAATCTCAAAAATAGGCTGTTCAGGCATTTGTCCGTGCTCCGCCTCACCCCGCGCGCACCAAAAGAAATTTCCACTAGCGAACTGCTGCGCAGACTCAATGCCGAAAATTTCGACAGCGACCGCCGAACCTTTCAGCACAAACCCAATAGTCGCGAAGTTTTGGAACACAACGTCTTGGCGCAGTGGCCAAAGCACGCTTGTACCGTTTCCAACGGCAAAGCGCTGCAACATGCCGATCTAGATGCGGCTGCTTGGACACAGCAGGTCACCGCCACGCTGCACGCGCAGCAATTGGGGATCGTGCATCTCAGCCGTAAAAAGGGCGAGCACAAAGTCCTTCGCATCCAACAGGCTGCCTACATCGAGACGCAAACTCGCGAAGACTCAAACTTCGAGATTGATCAAACAATACACAGCGGTTCCCATCGCTGCGATCCGGTTTATTGCGACAAGCTGAATGCCAATGTGTCCTCGCAGACCTCCTGGCGGTTGGATGAGCCCGAACAACGCTTGGCGACGTCGCACGGCAACGCCTTTGCGCAAGGTTGCTGGACGGCCAGTCAACTCTCTGATGAGTGTTCGGCCAGAGGAAAAACGTTCGCCTGTATGAGCCAAATGTTGGTCGGATGTCATCAAAGGCAAGCCGAACAAAATGGAATCGCTATGTGCGCAATCCAAGTCAAACCAGCACCTCACCTATAACAATACGCATACCTGCCAGAGGATTTCATGAAATTCGACGATACCTTAACGCCAGCTTCCGTTACCGGCGAGCTGGCCAGCGCCCAAGACACTAGCAAAGCGGAAATTGCTCGGGATATCGTCAACGCCGCAACAGCGCTTTCGGCCAGTGAAACCGTGAGCCGTTTTGGCAGCGCGAATGCCGAATACATCAAAGGTTATACCGGCGTCGATAATGAACACGGCAAGGTATTGAGCAAGGGACTGAAAAGCATCAGTAGAGAAAAAACGAGTGCAAAACATCGAGCAGGCTGGGCCGGCGAAGTTGCGGGCACCAGTCGGGACAACGCTGAAGCCATCATCAGCAAGTCCTCCGAGCGTACCATCCGAAGCGACGACTTGAAGCATTACGGCATCGACTCCGACTCGAAATACCGTGAGGCAGTGGATCGCGTCCGCGTGAACGATAAGGGAGAGATCATTTACGAGGCTCAGACCAAATTAGAGGCCAGCGGAAACAAGGTGGCCAACCAAGTCAGCCATGAGGATCACAAGTACAGTAAGTACTTTGGCAAAAAACTGGAATTGCCCAGCGAACAGGTCGCAGATGCCAAGACATACTGCCGCAATCGTTCGGAAAATCTTAGAAGGCGCGCCCAGTTGCTGGACCAAGAAGGCAAATCTGAAATCGCGGAAAAATTCCGCGAACGTGCCGACCGATTCGACAAGCTCGCCGATGAAGACATTGTTGACCTTGGCATTACTACCGGCCAAGCCATCGACTACGCCGAGAAACCGCTGCGCGAGACGCTTAAAGACATTGCCCGCACCAGTCACCGAGCCGGTGTCGAAGGTGCCAAATACGGCGCGCTTATCGGTGGTGCTATTTCGTTACTGAGCAATGCATTCAATTTGGCGCAGGAAAAAAAGCAGCTGGTTGAAGCAGCGCAAGATCTTGCTCTCGATACCGCCAAGGCTGCGGCACTAGGCTATAGCACCGCCTTCGCAGGCGCTGCGCTCAAGGGCGGAATGCAGCAATCGGGCAACCAGACCATGCGCACACTTGCCGGGACCAACGCTCCAGCGTTGGCAATCAATATTTGCCTGTCGCTCAGCAGCTCGATCAAACGCTACGCCACCGGCGAGATCACCGAGGCGCAGTTGTTGACTGAAGTAGGTGAAAAAGGTGCCGGTATGCTGTCCAGCAGCATGATGGCGGCCCTCGGACAAATTGCAATTCCAATACCCTTCGTAGGTGCTGCAATCGGCGGCATGATCGGCTACACGCTCTCTTCGCTGTTCTATCAATGCGCACTGGAAGCTGCCCGCGGGGTTGAGCTTTCTCGTCAGCAACTGGCGCACATCCGTGCCCTGGAAGCCGCAGCCCGCGACCGCCTTGCCGAAGAACAAGCACAACTGGATGAGTTCACGAGCCGCGAGATTCCTCAGTTGCGCCACGAAACAAAACAGCTGTTCTCCATGGTCAATACCGCTGGCAACGGCAACATTAATGCCTTTGCCAACGCTATTAATCAGTACGCCACCCTACTGGGAAAACAATTGCAATTTCAGTCAATGGATGAATTCGACAATTTCATGAGTTCCGACAGCCCGCTGAAGCTGTAATTCCTTTCGCTTGATTTGACGCTTTCCACTGGAAAAAGGATGACACCCCGAATGCTTATCAAACTTCTGTCCGATTCGGACAAGCTACACCTCGTTGAACTGGCGAAGCTACTGGCCTTGGCCGACAAACCGCTTCTGTGGGATGGCAAGACCAGTGATGAATTCACTTCCGATACAGATCTCAGCGCGCTATCCATTCAGGAAAGTGAGCACGAGCGCGAACTCATTGCCGAACTCGAGCAGTCTTCTGGTGTGCGCAAGACATTTGGTGGTATTTCGATTGCTTCATCTAACGAAGTCGAATTACGACTGATCGAAGTGCTCAAAAACTTTCCAGTTTCCAAAGCGGAAAAGCCTGAAACCCGTGTACTGGCCGCTACGACTGTTCTGAAAGAGCTGCTCAAAGGGAAAAAGTTCGAGCTGCCCTCCACCCCCAAAGTCATCTTGTTCGAATTGCTGCTGGTTGCGCTACGTGACGGCCATATCTCCAGCATCGAATGGGCCCTGCTTAAAGAGTTTCAACTTCACCATCAATTGGAAGACTTCATCTTCGATGATCTCCTGGAACGCGCAGAAACGCTGAATCAGGAAGTCAGCAAAACCATTTCGATCATTCTCGAGTAAGGATACGACCATGCCCATTCCATTGATTCTTGGTGCAGTAGCAGCCGCTGCCGGTTTGTATGGCGCGACGAAGGGCGTCGGCGGTGTGAAGGACCACAGCAACGCTAAAGACATCAATACTGATGCTCGCACCATGGTGAATTCCGCCAACCAGAAGATCGAAGCACAACGTCAGACCACTAACGCCACACTAGAAGATTACGGCCAGCGCAAACTGCGCGCATTCAACGGTGTGGTGGCCGAATTCATTGAAACTTTCGAACGCCTGAAAAATATCGAACTCAGTCAAAGTCCAGAACTGGACAAACTGAACGCGGGTGATTTTTCCGGTAAAACTCTAGTAGGTCTGCGTCAAGACTACCAAACGCTCAAAGATGCGGGCCTTGGCTTGGGTGCAGGCATGGGCGGTGGCGCGGCACTGGCCTTTGGCGCCTATAACGGCACCATGCTACTTGCCACAGCGAGCACGGGCACGGCTATTTCTTCTCTCGGAGGTGTAGCCGCTACCAACGCCACCCTGGCTTGGTTGGGTGGCGGCTCATTGGCCGCCGGTGGTTATGGCATGGCTGGAGGTATGATGGTACTGGGTGGCATCGTCGCCGGCCCAGCGTTGGCTATTTTCGGCCACGTTCTAGGTAACAAGGGCGAAGAAGCCCTGAATAATGCTCGCAGCAACTTAGAGCAGGCTCGCACCATCCACGATCAAGCTGAGTTGATGGCCGGCAAGCTGCTTGCGATCGGCCAAGTGACCACCCTAGCGAACACCACTTTCTCCAAAATCAGTTCGCAACTGCGCCGAAGCGTGAGCGAGTTAAAGAAAGTCATCGAGAATAACGGTGTGGACTATCGAACCTTCTCGGATGAAAGCAAGGAAGTCGTTTTCAGATCGGTCAAATTTGCTCAATTGCTCAAAGCAATGATAGACACTGCGATTCTGGATCAGGACGGCAATCTCGTCCTGGCGACAGAGAAACGCATCAAGGATGTCGCAGCAGTCGCAAACGGACAAAAAGCAAGCCTAGACACACAGCCAGTCTAAATAAAGGTGCCCACGCATACGCGTGGGCACCTCCCTTCAAACGCTCCGTCATTAACGGCGCTGCTTCCACGCCGTGAGGCTCTGAATGCCCGGTCAAATCACTTCAACCTTCCCTTGCACTCAGTGCGGCTTGTGCTGCCAGCATGTTCACCTTGCTGCAGAAACAAAGTTTTTGGATCGAGGCGACGGCACTTGCAGGTATTACGACAAAGTCGACAAGGGCTGTACCATTTACGCCGAACGTCCGGATATTTGCCGTGTTGATCGACAATACACAATGCGGTACGCCCAGCGATACACATGGGATGAATACCTCACCCTGAATCTTCAGGTCTGCATGTATTTACAGTCGCAAGAGAAGCTGTCAGATATTCAAAAAATAACTGTGAAAACCATCTGTTGATAGCATCACTCACGTGAGCAGCCATCCCGGTGTAGAGTCCAAAAATTACAATCTCCCCTGAAAATGCGAGACTATTTTCCTATTCTGTAAAACAACCTTGAAGATTCCGAGATCCGCTACACGTTGGGTGGTGGTAATACAATTGAAATCGGACACCCAACGTTGCTGATTGGAAGCATTTGTTTACGACCATAGCCGTGAGCAGGTCTCTCTGCTTCCCAGTTGCTCTCTAGGGCTCGTGTTTCGTTCGGCCATTTACGCCGACCTTCAAGCCAAGTGAGACAGTATTTGTTCGATTTTTCCTCACCCGTATATACATGATCCAAGCCGTTTGATTCACCTAGGGGGCGAGAGCATCATGCATCAGTTACTTTCAGAGACCATCTCAGTACCATCCTCGTCGGCATCCTCGATGGCCTCCACAGTAGGTATGTCTTGGAAGGCGGCTGCCCCCCAGCGTGTATTTATCCAGTCCACAAGCACTCTACGCCGCTGGTCACACTCCTCGGCGCGCCAGTCTTCGTTTAGGGCCAGTTTTCTTTCCTGACGAATATCCGAATTGCTGTAGCTGTTCCCCTTACCGGCGCTGCCTTTCTTACGCAGGAAATCGAAATTCAGGTAGTTCGAATTATTGTGGGTAAGGACGAGGTTACCTATGTCATGGAGGTACAATTCCATCTCGTCCCGACTCCATAGAGCTGTCCAGTAGGAGTCTTCTGCTGGGGTTTGCGGAAGAATGTGCTCAATGGTTGAGTCCCTAAGATCTTCCCACGCCAGCTTGGCGGAATTGCCTTTACCTTCAACCTCCAGCAGGTAAAGCTCATACTCATACAGTGTGTATTTCAATAGAGTCCGGTAACCATACCAATTCTCAGGCGTTGCGTTCCCAGTGAAAAAGGAGCTGTCTGAAGAGTAGTGACGGGCCAAACCGTAAATTGACGCGATCACATCAGTGATTTCCTGGGTTCCATGGAAAACTTCATAGCCCCAATGATTGAATCTCGACTTACCAGCATTGCTGCGGCGGCCATCATAGAGAAAAACCCTATAGGCATAATGTTCAAGAGCCTTCAACAGCTTGATATAGTCCTCTTCTTTCAAGCGTCCATCTTCCCTGCGCTTGCGAGCGGCGACCATCAGCGGCAGGAAATTAGCGATATTGCCGGTGTGATGGATCTTGGTGATCCACTGCAATTCGCCCCCCGTAATGTTTCCGGCTGTCGGGCTGGTGATGCAGGCGTAATGTCGAGAGACTTCCGCCAAGCCCTCGGCGAAAGTACAGATAAACTGTCGGGTGCTATCCAGAGAGCGCTGGCTGAAATCCCTCAGGGGAATGTACTGGCTATCTTTGAATCCTTTGTAACCAATCCAGTTCTTCGGCGTGTGGGTACAGTAAAGGATCCAGGCGATACGCAGGCATTGATCTTCGTTGCCTGAGCAGTTGCCCATATTGGTATAGGTGGTTTTCCAGCTTCGATTAAGTATGCGTGTCAACGCCTCGCTCGTTCCACCCACATGCCCGTTTCGCGATGCCCAGTGCATAAGGTAGTTTTTCAACAATTCCAGAACCGAAAGATCCTTGCCACGAGAGTTCATTAATTCGAAGGTCATGCCGATCTCGCATTCCTCCTCGATCGTATAGAACGTGAAATGCAGCTTTCCTGTCAGCGCTATGTACAGTTCTTTCAGATAAGCAACAGCCTCGTCTGAGCGCTTTTCGAGTTGCGTCTTCAAATGCCGTTTGAAGTAACCGTGGGCCTGGACGAGCCTTTTGCCGTGCGGGGTCAGCACTTCGGTGTTGGGGCGCCCCGTTTTCAGCAGGTCGTAGAAGATGTGCTGAGAGTCATTGTTAAGCTCGAGCTTGCATCTACCATCGGCATGCAGGAAGTCTGGGATCTCACGTTCATAGTCGAGTTGACCCCGTTCAATCAACTCGCGAAGGATGAGGGATAAGTACAAACAAGAGGTGGTCAGCCGTTGCTGGCCATCAACCACATCCACTACTTTCAAGCGGCGAGTGCCATAGTTGACCACCTCGGAGTTACGCCCGGCATAGACCACCACCGTTCCAGTGTAATGGCCGTGCACCTGTTCATCGACAAGAGCATCAATATCCTGGACGAAATCATTCCATTGCTTCTCTATCCACGCATAGCCACGCTGGTAGTCGGGAATCCTGTAGAGGGATTCTGAAAAAAGCGTGGTCAGTGTTTTTTTATGCATGTTTGCGTGTCCCTACTCACCCAATAAAAATAATCGCCATACTTCAGTCGAGTATTGCGAAATTCATTTTTAGATCTACAACCAAAGGCACTGACGACGGTTTTGAAAGCTACCCTCAGCCTTTACGTACTTGCGTGCGACAACCTACACAAGTCTTGTTCGAAATTATGGTGCATTTCGGCACGAGTCATCGCCTCCGCATCCTTGGCCTGCACCGCATCACCGCTCTGTTGCATGCAGGCATCACCCACGTAGGGTCGTCTGCCCTGGATTGTTGAAAGTTAGCTAGGTTTGCTCGGACTCAGGTACGTGGACTTGTTGTTGGTCATGCATGCTGAGGCCACCTTGCTCGTAGTGTTGGCCGGGTGGAGCTCGGCTCCGGCGTAGTGGATAGCCCTAGTTCTCTACATCAATCATGCGGGGCATATTCCCTGGGGCATAGTTTAGGCGAAAAGCAGCAGGCGATTTCAATTTGATCTCACGCTATCGACATTGAATGCAGGTTGTTGCGGTTGATTTGCTCTGGTAACTGACGCGCACCGGGCTGCTCAAAATAACTGTGTGACCATGGATAGCATGCCGGCTTTGACAACGCCGCGGCAGGCTGACCAAGCTCGTTTAGGCGTAAAACTAGGCGCTGATCGATCGCTGTTGCGTGAACGAACAGAAAAAACACACAGCCGTTAGAAAGCACCAGCAGTGATTGTGAGTAGAAATGTGAGTAGACATTAGCGACACCAACCATTCCACAGCATAATATGGCGCCTGCAGACCAAAGTTCGAGTCTCCCTCGGGGCACCAAAATTAAGAAAGGTCTTGCTTTGGCAAGGCCTTTTTTTTCGTCTGCGATAAAGTGGCTGACACCCCGCCGACCTGTAGGAGCCGGCTTGCTGGCGATGCTTTTGACCTTCTCGCTTGTTTCGGCGGGTACGACAATTCTCAAGGATTCATCCCATGGAACTGCTGCTGGAAACTGTTGCTCTGTTCTGCCTCAAGCTGGCTTATGAGACCGAGGGGTCGAGTCCGATTCTGCGGGATGATCCGATCATGAGTGATTATGAGCGGGAGGTGTTTGGGTTGCTGGTGCGTCGGGGGGATGTCGAGGGTATTCAGTTTAGAGTGGCGCACTGCGTAGGTGTGGCGCTGGACGCTATCGGCGGGGCTGAAACGCCACTGGGGCGGGAGCTGCGACGGTTGTCAGCTGATTTCAGCAGTGCTCGGACGATGGACCAGTTTGATGCCCCTCTCGTCGCGCTCAAGGATTACCTGAAAGAAATTCAATGAATGAAAAAATGAAGGCTGGGGACCTATAAAACGGGAACGCTCGTTAGCCGGACCGACGTTAGTGGCCACGTTTTCGAACCTGCCTGCTTTGCCACGCGCCCCCCATTTTTACGGTCTATCAGCGTTAGCCAAGTACGGCTCCAATTAATAGCGATCCCAAAACAGATAAATCCGCCCCTCGGAATGCACAAATTTTTTTGAGAGTCAGGCCCGTTCTCGATTGGCTGCTCAAAGGCGTGGGCGATGCGTAGTAAGACGGTAACTGACATTTCCGATGATATTGGGACGGACAAGCCAGCGCAGGCGCAAAGGGCGGGATGCTGTCGCTTTTGCATGGGCTGACCAGAGTCGAGCAATACATTCAACGCGCAGCATAATGTCGGTCCACCCTCCAATCGCTATTAGGGCGCTGGAGGCTGTTGTTGCTAATATCAAAAGGCTGGCATGATCTACTATCATTGGGAACGTAAAGGAATACCCATATCATGTCAGTAACTGACGTTCACTTCCCTCCTCATCGATCGGCCACCGGATCGCTTAAGAGCGCGAGCAGACCGGCCTCTCTCAGGCTGCGCCAGCTCGAAAGCTCAGATTCGGCCAGCAAAGAAGAAAGCCATCTAAGCCGTAAGCTTGCGCCCGCTCAGCATGCGGCTGGTGACGTATCTAGCTTATTGCGGAATTGATATCAAGCATATGCGTATTGCCAATCAAGGGCGGGGAAAAGAATGAGTTCCAGAAAAACCATTTCCATTAATAGCATTTTGCTCGACTCCGAAAATGCAAGACATGGAGAAAAGCAATCTCAGAGCGACATATACAAATGGATGACCTCTGGGCCTGTTGCCCAAAAGGTTATTAAGCTAGCGACAGATATTGCTGATAAAGGATTGAGTCCTTTTGATGGCATGGGAGTGATGCCATCAAAAGAAACAGACAAAGAGCCTTGGATTGTTGTTGAAGGCAACAGGCGCGTTGCAGCGCTTAAATTTTTGAACAATCCAAAGCTCTGTCCTGATTTGAAGCTGCGCAAGCAATATGAGCAGTTAAAAAAGAAAGCTGCCACAAAAATCCCCCTACGCGTTGAATTTGCGGTATTTCAGGATTTTTCAGATGCCGCGTATTGGATTCAGTTGCGACACGGCGGAGAACACGGCGGCGTCGGCATCTCTTCATGGGGTCCGAAAGAGTATGATAGTTTCCTCGCAAGACTGGGAACTAGAAGTACAAACCGCCCGGCAGTCAACCTCCTTTCATACGCACTATCGAAGGGACTCATTACCCTAGCTCAATATGATCAAATATCCGCCACTACTTTGTATCGGATGTTAAGTACACCTGCTGTTCGTAAGGAGCTAGGTTGTCACGTTTCTAAGGGTGAAGTATTCCGCATTTCTGACGAGCAGTATTTTGATCGCGCGGTGGCTACGATGTTGATAGCAATGGCCAGCGGTGAAGCATCAGTAACTAAGCTTAAGAGCCGGACGCAGCGTGAAGACTTTGCAAAGCAAATGAAGACTGCTGGTGGTTGGGAGGATTACGACGAGCAATCACCTCAATCAATATCATCTGATTCCAGCAATACAGGCAGTCCTCAAGCTGATGATGAATCTTCCGATAAGTTTGAAGCAGGTGATGATAAAACGAAAACGGGTAGTCCTGCGAAGCCTCGTTCGGGCGCACGAGACAGATTGTTCGCAGTGAAAGGACATGGACTTGATGTGCCTGTCAGCCAAACCAAAGTCCAGGACATTCTACGTGAACTGGCAACGCTAAAGCACTCGGGCGCTAAGGGAACGCCTATATCCGTATCGTTTCTCTTGCGGGCTCTGCTGGAGTTAAGCTCAGATAACTATCTGGAAAATAATCCAGGTGCTATTCGGAGGGTAGAGCCAAATACGCCTTTGAGGGAAAAAGTAAAATATTCGGCCAGGCACATGCATGCAAACGGAAAGTTAAGCCAAGATAGTTTGGATGTGGTGTCGCGACACTGTGCGGAAGAAGGAGGAATGTTAACTATTAGCACTCTTCAAAAATACCTTCATTCAACAGCACACTTTCCAAACGGAGAGACTCTAAACTCAATGTGGAGCGAACTAAAGCATTATATTATCGAATGCTGGTGACTTATCGCCTCAGCGTTGGATCGGTGTGTAGTTCTATGTTCCCATAGAACATAGCCTCGGTTGTCTTGGGTCTTAGCATGTGGGTGGAGTAGTGAAGTGAAAACTCGACCCCTTGCGCCTGCTGATACAATGAATTTATTTCGCTGCAGTTGTCATATGTAACCAACCAAGGTGTATTGATGTTCATCACTGTATTGGCTATTTGCTGATGATCATTCGGCTGATAGTGGTTGCGATAGAGCTGGCTACCCTTCTCATAATACGGAGGATCAAGATAGATCAATGATTTTCGCCCAACCTCAAGTTCTGGATGGGTCAACAGTTCCATGGCATCAATATTGAAAAGCTGGATGCGATCTCGAAGATTGGCGATTTTAACCACGCGCTCAATTAATTTTTCTTTTTTGAATCGAGCGTCTATCAGGTACTTACCCGTTTGATTAATACCCCCAATCACCCCACCTTTTATCATTCCTGAGCGATTTGTCCGATTAAGGAAAAATGTGGCAAAGCCTAGAACTGTTCGATCTACCGTACTGGCATTGTCAATAATCGCTCGCTGAGCGTACCAAGTGTCCATAGTGATCGGCGTTTCCCGGATCATTTCGACAAATCGCTCAGCGTCATTAAGGACAGCCCACCAAAAAGCGTGAATCACCGGATCAAGGTCATTGATGGCTATGCGTTCAACATGATCATTTGTGAGCAGGTACATGGCGGCACCTGCTCCGCCTGCATAGGGTTCGACGTAGAGCCCGCCATCTAGACAGTTGTGCTTGAGGAGCTGAGCAAGCCAGGCCCCCAAGCGGCCTTTGCCGCCAGGGTAGCGCAGGGGAGTAACGAAGGAGGGGGCGGTAGACATTTCAGTTCCAGTAACACGAATGGCGCGTAGCCTATCTGAAAGCGAACGTAGATGGCCATCTATAATTCCTGATCGGCGCAGTAACATTCTTTCTTCCGCATCTGACAGAGCAGGTTTCCCAAAAAACAACTTTAGTATCAATAAAATGCATGACCTTTAAAACACGTGATATCGGTAACGAACAAGGCGGGGACAGAACACATTTTCGTCTCGGGTGGTTTGGGATCGAGGGCCTCAGAGGTTGCAGGAAAAGAGCCTGCACGATAACCTCCCACCGTCGCTGCCAATTCAGCGACCGGGTGTGGAAACCCGTGTAATTCAAGGCGCAACAGCGCCCCAATCACGTCTGCCGGCGCTTTTTTTATGCCTGCGGCGTGAGTTATGGCGGCTGTGCGTGGGACGTCTTCGGGCGTGCCGGTTTCCTTGATTCCCGGTTTTCCACCCCGCGCACAGCTGTCACCCATTCGTGTGGAAACGGATATGGCAGCTCCATATATCAAGGAGTCTGATAATGCGCAGCATCAATCCGTACAAAATTTGGCTTTTCCCTCAACGCGACTCTCAGTTGCGTAACGCTCCAGTGTCCATCCTCTCCCGCCGCCTCTCCGTCATCGGAGGTGGCAAATGACCGATCAATCAGAGCTGAAAACCATTGGCCTGACACCCGCCATCTACTGCGCGGATCAACCACTCTTCCACGTCACTCGCGGCGTTCCCCTCGGCGACGCCTTATCCATGGCTTCTGACTTTCTGTTTCTCGCCAAGAAGCTGAATGAAGATGCTGCGTATGCCACAGACACCGACCGCCACGCCTGGGCTGCGCATTATTTGACGGCGATGGGTAAGGCGGTGGTTGATGATGTGGCGAAGGTGTTGAATCGGGATCGGGATAATGAGCTGGCGTCCAAGCGAGCGGGGGCGAAGACTGAAGCTTAGTGTTTGATGCTTGTGGGGTGTGGGTGGCTTGTGATGGTGGTAGTTGATTCAGCATTTTTGTTGGTTTGGCTGGCGCTATCGCGGGCAAGCCCGCTCCCACAGGGATTGCAGTGAGCTGACAGGCATTATTTCGCCCGACTAGGTGGCTGGGTTGTCATTGCGGTGCATCTTCCGCATTGATGGTGGCTGGGCTGGCGCTATCGCCAGCAGGCTGGCTCCCACAGGGTTTTGTGGGGTGGCTGGGATTTGGGATTTGCCTCGAGGTTTTCGGGGCTTTTTATTGTTTGGCTCAGGGTGGATGGCTTTTGGTTTACAGCGGGATAGATGAACGCATCTGCTCCCTGAATTGCCCACGGATCTGATGCTGTTTCTTCCCCGTAATGCTTGCTATACATCCCCTATCGACAAGCCCTACGGGCATTAGGCCGGTGAGTAAACGCCCCGCGCGGCTCTCATCTAGACTTAATGGATAGTCGTAGGCAGAACCGAACACGTCGCTTTGGTGCAGTTCAATCAAAAGCGCCGTGGCAAGCTGCCCTTTATGCCCAGTAGAGGTGCGGCGAAGACCGTGCCGGGCACAACAAGATGCCCGCTCAGGGTGCCCTGGCCACCGGCCTGAAATTGCCACGATACCGTGACGTGGTGTGAGTGCCGCAGCCGACACTTTCGGACGACCGACGACCATATGGTTTGTCCGTGACCGTGAGGATTGCTGAATGCCTGATGAGAGTTTGCACTTGCCTGTGGTCAACACCCTGCTGGAGCGCCACAAGGGCTCTGCGGGTGCACTGTTGCCCATTCTTCATGATATTCAGGAACGCATCGGTTACATCCCCGATGCGGCCGTCGCCGAGATTGCCCACGCCCTCAATCAGAGTCAGGCGGAGATCCGCGGGGTCATCAGTTTTTACCATGACTTCCGTACCGCGCCGCCGGCCAAGCATATCCTGCGGCTGTGCCGGGCTGAGTCCTGCAAAAGCCGTGGCGCTGAAGAGCTTGCTGTGCAGTTGCGTGATCGTCTGCAACTGGACGATCACGGCAGTAGCGCCGACGGGAGCATCAGTTTGCGTCCGGTGTATTGCCTCGGCGCCTGTGCTTGCTCGCCCGCTCTGGAGCTGGATGGTCGGGTGCATGCGCGGCTCAGCGCTGAACGGCTGGATGCGTTGCTCGACGCTTGTCGGGAGGACGCATGATGCCGACTCTTTATCTGCCCACTGATTCGCTGGCCCGCGCAGTGGGTGCCGATGAGGTATCCACGGCGCTGATCACTCAGGCCAAGGAACGCAATTTGCCGCTGGAGTTGCAGCGCACCAGCTCGCGCGGCCTGTATTGGCTGGAACCGCTGTTGGAAGTGGACAGCCCGCAAGGCCGGATCGGCTTCGGTCCGCTGACCGCAGACGATGTGCCGTCCGTGCTCGAAGCCCTGCAAGGCGACCCGTCTGCACATCCACTGGCCTTGGGCCTGGTGGAAGAACTGCCTTATCTGAAGACTCAACAACGCTTGCTGTTCGCCCGCGCCGGTATTACCCGGCCGCTGTCGCTGGACGATTACCGGGCCCATGGCGGTTTCGAGGGTTTGACGAGGGCCGTGACCGTTGGCGGTGAGCAAACCGCGACGGAAGTGTTCGATTCAGGCCTGCGTGGCCGTGGCGGCGCGGCGTTTCCGGCGGGGATCAAATGGCGCACGGTGCGCGCTACCCAAGCGGTGCAGAAATACATTGTGTGCAACGCCGACGAAGGCGACTCCGGCACCTTTGCCGATCGCATGTTGATGGAAGGCGACCCCTTCCTGCTGATCGAAGGCATGGCCATTGCCGGCATCACCGTCGGTGCCACTTACGGCTACATCTATGTGCGCTCGGAATATCCAGACGCCGTGGCCACACTGCGCCAGGCGCTGAACCTGGCGCGGGCCGCCGGTTACCTCGGCGCGAATGTCGGCGGCAGCGGGCAGGCTTTCGATATGGAAGTGCGGGTCGGTGCAGGCGCTTACATCTGCGGTGAGGAAACCGCGCTGTTGGATTCGCTCGAAGGCAAGCGCGGAATCGTCCGCGCCAAGCCGCCGATCCCTGCTCTACAAGGGCTGTTCGGCCTGCCGACGCTGGTGCACAACGTGCTGACCCTGGCCTCGGTGCCGTTGATTCTGGCCAAGGGTGCGCAGTTCTATCGTGATTACGGCATGGGCCGTTCCCTGGGCACCATGCCCTTCCAGTTGGCGGGCAATATTCGTCACGGCGGTTTGGTGGAACGGGCCTTCGGCCTGACCCTGCGGGAATTGGTGGAAGACTACGGCGGCGGGACCGCCAGTGGCCGGCCGCTGAAGGCTGCGCAAGTCGGCGGCCCACTCGGCACATGGGTACCCCCATCGCAATTCGATACACCGCTGGATTACGAGGCCTTCGCCGGCATCGGCGCGATGATCGGTCACGGCGGTGTGGTCGTGGCTGACGACACCTTGGACATGGCCCAAATGGCCCGTTTCGCCATGCAGTTCTGCGCCGAGGAATCCTGTGGCAAATGCACGCCTTGCCGCATCGGCTCGACCCGGGGCGTGGAGGTCATAGACCGGATGCTGGCCGCGCCGGACCAGAGCGATCGCGATGCGCAAGCGATCATCCTCAAGGACCTGTGCGACACGATGCAATACGGTTCGCTGTGCGCCTTGGGCGGCATGGCCCCCTTCCCGGTCACCAGCGCCCTCAAGTACTTCCCCGCCGACTTCGGTCTGCAAGCCTCGGAGGCCGAGCAATGATTACTCTCTTCGACCCGAAAACCGATATCGATCTGGGCACCCCGGCCCGCGACAGCGACGTGCAAGTCACGCTGAGCATCGATGGCCGCAGCATCAGCGTGCCCGAAGGCACCTCGGTGATGCGCGCCGCCGCGCTGATGGGCACCACCATTCCCAAACTCTGTGCCACCGACAGCCTGGAAGCCTTCGGCTCCTGCCGTATGTGCCTGGTGGAAATCGACGGCATGCGCGGCTATCCGGCGTCGTGCACCACGCCAGTCACTGAAGGCATGACCGTGCACACGCAGACGCCGAAACTCGCCACGCTGCGGCGCAACGTCATGGAATTGTACATCTCCGATCACCCGCTGGACTGCCTGACCTGCTCAGCCAACGGCAATTGCGAGTTGCAAACCGTGGCCGGTCAGGTTGGCCTGCGCGAAGTGCGTTATGGCTATGAAGGCGAGAACCATCTGGAGGATGTAAAGGACACGTCCAACCCCTACTTCGATTACGACCCAAGCAAGTGCATCGTCTGCAACCGCTGCGTGCGTGCCTGCGAAGAAACCCAAGGCACGTTTGCCCTGACCATTACTGGACGCGGATTCGAATCCCGGGTTGAGGCTGCTGGGGGCGAGAATTTCCTCGACTCGGAATGCGTGTCCTGCGGCGCTTGTGTGCAAGCCTGCCCGACCGCGACGCTGATGGAAAAAAGCGTGGTCGAGCTGGGTCAGCCGGAACGCAGCGTGATCACCACCTGTGCCTATTGCGGCGTGGGCTGCTCGTTCCGCGCCGAGATGAAAGGCGACCAACTGGTGCGCATGGTTCCGGACAAGAACGGTCAGGCCAACCACGGCCATTCCTGCGTCAAAGGGCGCTTTGCCTGGGGTTACGCGACCCACCCGGATCGCATCACCAAACCGATGATCCGTAAGCACATCAACGACCCGTGGCAGGAAGTTAGCTGGGATGAAGCGGTGACCTACGCCGCCAGCGAATTCCGTCGGCTGCAGCAGAAATACGGCCGCGACTCCATTGGTGGCATCACCTCCAGCCGCTGCACCAACGAAGAAACCTATCTCGTACAAAAACTGGTGCGCGCCGCGTTCGGCAACAACAACGTCGACACCTGTGCGCGGGTCTGCCACTCGCCGACCGGGTATGGTTTGAAACAAACCTTGGGCGAGTCCGCTGGCACCCAGAGTTTCGACTCGGTGATGCAGGCCGACGTGATCCTGGTGATGGGCGCCAACCCAAGCGACGCCCACCCGGTGTTCGCCTCGCAACTCAAACGCCGTTTGCGCGAAGGCGCGCGGCTGATCGTCATCGATCCACGACGCATTGATCTGGTGGACTCGGTGCATGCCCGCGCCGAATATCACTTGGCCCTGCGGCCAGGCACCAACGTCGCCATGCTTAACGCACTGGCCCACACGATCATCACCGAAGGCCTGCAAGACCAAGCCTTCATCGATGCCCGTTGCGAGGGCAGCGATTTCGCTCGCTGGAGCGAGTTCGTCAGCCGTGCGGAAAACTCGCCGGAAGTGCTTGGCGACATTTGCGGCGTAAACGCTGCCGACATCCGTGCCGCCGCCCGTCTGTACGCGGGCGCCGGCAATGCGGCGATCTACTACGGTCTGGGCATCACCGAGCACAGCCAGGGTAGTACCGCGGTCATGGGCATCGCCAACCTCGCCATGGCCACGGGCAACATCGGTCGCGAAGGCGTCGGCGTGAACCCGCTGCGCGGACAGAACAACGTCCAGGGTTCTTGCGACATGGGCTCCTTCCCCCACGAACTGCCCGGCTACCGGCACATCTCCAACGAGGTGGTACGGACGCAGTTCGAACAGGCTTGGAACGTCACCTTGCAACCCGACCCGGGCCTGCGCATTCCCAATATGTTTGAGTCGGCCTTGGCCGGCACCTTCAAGGGCTTGTATTGCCAGGGCGAAGACATCGCCCAGAGCGATCCGAATACCCAGCACGTCACCGCAGCCCTGTCGGCTATGGAATGCGTGGTGGTGCAGGACATTTTCCTCAACGAAACCGCCAGGTTCGCCCACGTGTTCCTGCCGGGCAGCTCGTTCCTGGAAAAGGACGGCACCTTCACCAACGCCGAGCGGCGCATCTCCCGGGTACGTAAAGTCATGGAGCCCCTGGGCGGCAAGGCTGACTGGGAAGGCACGGTGGCGTTGGCCAACGCCTTGGGCTACCCGATGAACTACAAACATCCATCGGAAATCATGGATGAAATCGCCAGCCTGACGCCGACTTTCACCAACGTCAGCTACGCCGCACTCGACAGTCACGGCAGCCTGCAATGGCCGTGCAACGCCGCCGCGCCGGATGGCACGCCGACCATGCACATCGAGGAATTCGTGCGCGGCAAGGGACGCTTCATGCTCACCGGTTACGTGCCCACCGAGGAAAAGGTCAACAGCCGTTATCCGCTGCTGTTGACCACCGGACGGATCCTCAGCCAGTACAACGTCGGCGCCCAGACACGACGTACCGAAAACGTCGCCTGGCACGACGAGGACCGTCTGGAAATCCACCCGACCGATGCCGAAAGCCGTGGCATCAACGAAGGTGACTGGGTCGGCATCGGCAGCCGCGCCGGCCAGACCGTACTGCGTGCGCGGGTCACCGAACGGGTCGCCCCGGGCGTGGTGTACACCACGTTCCACTTCCCTGAATCGGGGGCCAACGTCATCACCACCGACAACTCGGACTGGGCCACCAACTGTCCGGAATACAAGGTCACCGCCGTGGAAGTCAGCCGCGTTTACCACCCTTCCGAGTGGCAAAAACGCTACCAGGAATTCAGCGACGAACAGGACCGTTTGCTCAAGGATCGCCGTCAGGCCCGTGGCGCTAAAGCGGAGGTACGCCGATGAGTACTGACAATCTGATAAAGATGGCCAACCAGATCGCCCAGTACTTCGCCACTGAACCGGACCAGCAAGCGGCCGTGCTCGGTGTGCGGAATCATCTGAAGATGTACTGGACGCCGGGCATGCGCAAGGAATTGCTGGCCTGGCAGACGGAGCATCACGGGGCAGATTTGCACCCGCTGGCGCAGGCGGCGGTCAGTGGCGCGGGGTGGGAGGCTTAAGCTCACACAAACTTGAGACTAGCTAAAAACCCTGTGGGAGCGAGCAGGCTCGCTCCCACATGGGATGTGTGTGTTTGTGTTCAGAGTAAATGCTTGGAAATCAGTTTCGAGATTTCCACCATCGAAGTCTTGCCAGTGAACTCAAACTTCACCTTCCCCAACGACGAAAAATAAATCTCCAACTCGGAATCCAGGTCAAACGTCCCCGACGTTTCCACCGAGTACGCCACGATGTTTTTATACGGCAACGAGGTGAAGTCTTTCTTGCTGCCGGTAAGGCCCTGCACGTTGACCGCGATGATCCGCTTATTGGTAAACACCACCCCATCGCGCATGGATTTGTAGGAGTCGATCACCTGCTCTCCATCCAATAGCAGCGCGGTGACGCGTTCGGCGTATTCGTCGTTCTGCTTGAGTTTGAAGAAGCCTTTGTTGTTGAAATCAATCATTTGTCATTCCCTGTTTTCAATGAACCTCTAAACCGGATGCACCGGCAACACCACCAACGCTTCCAACCCGCCCTTCGACCGATTACGCAGCTTCAGTTCCCCGCCATGTTCCAACACTATCGCCCGCGCCGCCGATAATCCCAACCCCACACCGCCGGTGCTTTTGTTTCGCGATCCTTCCATGCGAAAGAATGGTGCAAACACTTGTTCAAGGCTGGCCTCCGCAATCCCCGGCCCGCGATCCAGTACTTTGATCCGCACTTCCCCGGCAGCAGGAATCAGTTCAATCGCCGATTCACTGCCGTATTTGATCGCGTTATCCAGCAGATTGGTCATCACCCGCTTAAGCCCCAACGGTCGCCCGAAATACACCAGCCGCAGCGGCCCGGTGAAGGCAATGTCGACACCCTGATCCCGATAGTCATCCAGCAACGTTTGCAGCAATTCCGCCAGATCAAACTGAGTCGCCGGTTCAAGCCGCGCGTCATCCCGGAAGAACTCCAGCGCCGAGTTGATCATCGCCTGCATTTCATCCACATCGCGAAACAGCCGCTGCTGTTGCTCGCTGTCTTCAATGAATTCCCCACGCAAGCGCATCCGCGTCAGCGGCGCGCGCAGGTCGTGGGAGATCGCGGCAAGCATTTGCGTGCGGTCGCGGATGAAGTGTTGGAGCTGGGCTTGCATGGCGTTAAAGGCGAGGATCGCCTGACGGATTTCCTGGGGGCCGAGGGGCTCGATGGGCGGGGCGCGGAAGTCCGTGCCAAAGCGCCGGGCACCTTCGGTGAAATGCTGCAAAGGAGTGGCGAGACGGCGGGTGGCAATCAGCGTGACGAGGGTGGTGGAAATCAGCACCAGCAGGATGACGATCAGGTAGCGCGGTGTATCGTCGAGGCCCCAGTTTCGCGAGGGTGCGGCGAACATCAGCCAGGAGGCGTCCGGCAGTTCGATAAGCAGCGCGTAATGCGCGTCCGCCGTGTTTTCCGTCCAGTCCGCCGGCTCATAGACCTGGATTCGAGCCGGGAATTTAAGCAACGGCTGCAGGACGGTCGAGCCGATTTCGGAATCCGGATCCTCTACCGACGGCAGATTGAGTTCAAGCCGATCAAGGTGCCAACTGACGGTGAAGCCGTCATCACTGACGGCTTGCGCGAGTTGGCTGCGCTGTGGTGCCGGGACCGCGTTGATGATGCGGGTGATGGCGGCCATCTTATCCAGCAGCCCGGTCTCTGTGAGCGGCGGGCGCGCCCACACGCCGGCCAATTGGATAAACAGCCCGTTGAGCGCCAGCGAAATGAGCATCGCCAGAATGATGGTCAAGGCGATCCAGCGCGCCACCGTGTCCCGGCGAATCCGCTTCAGCCAGCTCATCGCCGGGTCACGCTGGGGGTGAACAGGTAGCCGCCATTGCGCACGGTGCGAATCATCGCCGGGCGCTTGGTATCGGATTCGAGTTTGCGCCGCAGACGGCTGACTTGAACGTCGATGCTGCGATCGAACGCGTCATGGCAATGCCCGCGCGCCAAGTCCAGCAATTGCTCGCGGGTGAGGATGCGCTGGGGGTTTTCGACGAAGACCAGCAGCAAGTCGAACTCGCCGGCCGACAGCGGGATCATCACGTTGTCTGGCGAGCGCAGTTCACGGCGCGTGACGTCCAGATGCCAGTCGGCGAAGTCGATCAGCGGCCTTGGACGCTCCTGTAATACCGGACGGCGCTCGTCGACGCGGCGCAACACGGCGCGCACCCTGGCCAGCAGTTCGCGGGCGTCGAAGGGTTTGGTCAGGTAGTCATCGGCGCCCAGTTCGAGGCCGACGACCCGGTCACTGAGTTCGCCCATGGCGGTCAGCATGATCACCGGCATTGTGTAGCGAATCCGCAGTTGCTGACACAGAATCAATCCACTGTCCCCTGGCAACATCACGTCCAGAATGATCAGGTCCGGCGGCTGTCGCTCGATGGACGCCCACAGCGACGCGCCGTCGGTGGCGACCTCGACGCTGTAGCCGTGCTGCACGAAGAATTTTTTCAGCAGATCGAGGACTTCGAGGTCATCGTCCACAATTAAAAGGCTGTTCACCGAAGGTCACTTTAGGGGCCGAATAGAACCGCCATCTAAAACCATTCACGGCAGCGCGTCATATATTTCAATCCTGCAATAAAGCGACGGCGCCGCAATAAACCAGACATCTTTGCGCAAGGCTTGGGGCTCAGCATCTCGGCGAATTCCTCCCCCGAGACTCGCGTCCATGTTGCCTTTCAAATGTGTTCCCTGGCTGGCCCGCAACACTTCGATCGCCGTGTTCGCCGCAGGGCTGGCGGGTTGCAGCAGCCAACCGCCGTCGACCGCCACCGTGACCTGCGCCGAAACCAGCTATTCGGTGAACGATCCGGCGGAACCGTTCAACCGCGGCATCTTCGCCTTCAATCGGGTGGTCGATGACTACGCCCTGGCGCCGGTCGCTCGCGGTTATCGTTACTTGCCGGACTTTTTCCAGACGGGTGTGCATAACTTTGTGGCGAACTTTGGCGAGCCGAAGGTCTTTATCAATGACCTGCTGCAAGGCAACCCGATGCGCTCGGTCAACACGCTGGGGCGTTTCGCGCTCAATACCACGGTCGGCGTGATGGGCTTGATCGATGTCTCCGGCATGGCCGGCATCCCGCGTCACGGCGCGGACTTCGGCCAGACCTTCGGCGTGTGGGGCATCGGCGGCGGTCCGATCGTCGAGCTGCCATTGTTCGGCACTTCGAACAGCCGCGATGCGGCCGGGCGAGTGCTGAGTTTTGTGGTCGATCCGTTCGGCAGCAACAGCGACACCGTCGACACGCTGTCCACCATCAACACGGTCGGCGGCATCGTCGATGGTCGAGCAGAAGCGTTACCGCTGACCGACAGCCTGCAAAAGCTCCCGGATTACTACAGCGCCTTGCGCAACGTGGTCGCCGAGCATCGAGCCGCTTATGTGGCGGATGGCAAACAAGGCTCTGCGCAAACCACCAAACCTCAATGCGAAGGAGCACCGGCTGATGGTTTCTGAAAACAATCTTCTGACGCTGCAACAACGGGTGAGCCGGGACGACGCAGCCAATCTGCACTGTCGGGAAATCACCCTGAGCCTGTCACCGGACTGCCGCCAACTGGTGCTCAGCCGCTACACCGAACACTACGGCCCGGCGGTCGTGCGCTGGATCGAACGCAGTCATACGGTATCGGTGAGCGATCTGTTTCGCTGGCTGGTGGCCAATGGGGAAACCAGTGTCATGAGAGGGGACAGCCTTTCGCTGCCTTGATGAATCGCCCGTCGCACTTCAACACCACGCCACTGATTTGCTATCGTGCGCGCCATCGCCTCACCTCAAAGAACAATGGAAGCCATTGTTAACAAGGAAGAATGAATGGCCCTCTTCGCAATATTGGTGTTCCTCGCCGCGTCAGCGGGGATCTGGTTCTGGATAGTCAGGAACCGTGGCAGCTTCAATCTGTGGTTCGCCAACCTGGCAGGTGCTCTGGCCAGTTTGATTGTCGCCACGATCGTGCTGGTGTTCGCGAACCCCGTTGAGACAGAAGTACGACCCGCGGTCATTCTTTATACGATCATGTCGACCCTTGGCGTCTTCATCGGGACATGGCTCTTCATAGTCGCCAGGTTCAAGCAGGATGAGTATCCGGTCGGGCGTCATTTGATAGCCGGAGCTTGCAGTCTGGTGACGGCATTCCTGATGTTTGTGATATGCGCACTGATCTTTCATGGTAAATGAGCGCTGCCCCACTCGGCTTTACAGCTTCAGTTGCAAGCCAGTGGCCATCAGATAATTCCGGGCGCTGGCTGCGCTATCATCGCGCGCTCTGTGCACCAAGAGTCTTGAACCTGCATGCCCATGTCTTCGTCATTCCCCGACAGCCATCGCTCTTTGCCACCGGTCCTCGCCGGCCCGCTGTTGCGGCGTCTGGAGCCCACGCGCCTGGTGCTCTGGCTGGTGGGAACCCGGGCCTTGTCACTGACCTTGCGCCTGCAAGGTGTCGGCGACATTCGCCTCGATGCAGGGCAATGCACGGCCATCCCGATTGGCAAGCATGCCTTCGTTCATCTGATCGATGTGCCGCTGACGACCGCCCTGCCCTGCGACACCCTGATCGACTATGACCTGCTGATTGATGACGCGACCGGTATTGCCGACTGGGCGCCTCATCTTTTGTACGGCGAAGCCCGTTGCCCGAACTTTGTCCTGCGTTCGCGCATCGATCAGTTGCTGCACGGTTCCTGCCGTAAACCACATCACCCGGCCGCCGATGGCTTGCTGTGCGTCGATCGTTTTCTGGCGACGGAACATGCCGCGACGGAGCGCCCGGCCCTGCTGATGATGAGCGGCGATCAGGTGTACGCCGACGATGTCGCCGGCCCGACGTTGCGGGCGATTCATGCCCTGATCGAGCAACTTGGACTGTTCGAAGAACACCTCGAAGGCGCCGTGGTCAGCGACAGCGCCAAACTCTACGAGCACCCTGCCAGCTATTACCATCGTGCGGATTTGTTACCGGCGCTTGAGAGCAACAAAACCTTGCGCGAGCGATTTTTCGGCGGCGCGCGTAAGCCGATTTTCACCAGCAGCAGTGCCGACAACCATCTGGTGACGTTCGCCGAAGTCATGGCCATGTACCTGCTGGTCTGGTCGCCGACACCCTGGACACTGATCGCGCCACAACCTCCGGCGCTGACGCCCGAAAGGCGCAAACGGTATGCACTTGAACAAACCCGTATCGATGACTTCAAGGCAGGTCTGGGCGGCGTTGCACGAGCGATGGCGCATCTGCCGTGCCTGATGATTTTCGACGACCATGACATTACCGATGATTGGAATCTCTCCGCGCAATGGGAGGAAACGGCCTACGGCCATCCCTTCTCCAAGCGCATCATCGGTAATGCACTGATCGCCTACATGCTGTGCCAGGGTTGGGGCAATAACCCGGATGCCTTCGGCGCCGTCCTGGAAAAAACCTGTCTGTTGAGCGCGACCGGGCAAGACCGTTATCTCGACACTCCGGTGCAAGATGCTCTGATCGATGAACTCCTGAGTTTTCAGAAATGGCATTACGTACTGCCCACTACTCCAGCGCTCGTAGTCATCGACACCCGCACCCGACGCTGGCGCAGCGAGATGAACCTCAAGCAACCGTCAGGTCTGCTGGACTGGGAAGCGCTCAGCGAACTGCAACAGGAACTGCTCGATCACCCGTCGGCGATCATCGTTTCGCCGGCGCCGATCTTCGGCGTCAAACTGATCGAAACCGTGCAACGCGTCTTCAGCTGGTGCGGTTATCCCTTGCTGGTCGACGCGGAAAACTGGATGGCTCATCGCGGCGCGGCCCAGGTGATCCTGAACATTTTCCGACACTCGCGTACACCGGGGAACTACGTGGTGCTGTCGGGCGATGTGCATTATTCCTTCGTCTACGAAGTCCTGATCCGACACCGCAAGGCCGGTCCGCGAATCTGGCAGATCACCAGCAGCGGCATCAAAAACGAATTCCCGCCCGCACTGCTCGAGTGGTTCGACCGCCTCAACCGCTGGCTCTACTCACCGCGTTCGCCGCTCAACTGGCTGACCAAACGCCGCCGCATGCGCATCATCCCGCACACCCCGGAACATGCTGAAGCGGGTGAACGGCTGTGGAATTCGGCGGGGATCGGCCAAGTGTTCTTCAATGAGAAAGGACAGCCGCAGGAAATCTATCAGCACAACGCAAACGGTGCGCCGAAGACACGGATGGTTGCGCCTGAGAATGACGACTGAAAGTGTGAGTCACCATGGACCTCACCCGAACCCTAATCATCGGCAACTCTGGCTCAGGTAAAAGTTGGCTGGCTAAACGATTGGCCGAACAACTTCACGTGCCGTGGACCGATCTCGACCAGGTCCACTGGACGTCAGACGAGCACAGCATCGCCCGGCCTCGCGGCGAAGCATTGGGCATGGCACGGGTGCTGGCCGATGAAGAGTGCTGGGTGATCGAAGGGGTTTACGGCTGGATCGTCAACGAACTTCTACATCGTGCGACGGCACTTGTCTGGCTATGTATTGAAGACGAAAACTGCCTCGCCAATATTCGCCAGCGAGAAAACCGGCCAGACAACGACGAGTTACTGATCGCGTTGTTGGAATGGGCCGGCAGCTATCGTGTTCGTGAAGACTCCAGCGGGTTTTCCGCGCACCGGCAACTTTTTGAAGGGTTCGGCGGTTCAAAAATCAGACTCATGAATAGAAGTGAAATCGCGGCCCTCGCTAACACCCTTCCCGACTCATCTCATAGCGTTTAACAAGGATTTATATGTTTGCACGGAGCAAGTTAGTCCCCGAACTGGTGGTCACCGATTCCTACAGGGAGGCAGATATCAAGCCGCGTACACCGCCCGACAAACCCCTCTGACAATCATCTCCACTTCCCGCTCATCAATCGTCAGCGGTGGCAGCAGGCGAATGGTTTTGCCCCGTGTCACGTTGATCAACAAGCCGTGATCCCGTGCGGCGATCAGGGTCAGGTCGCGGATTGGTTGCTTGAGTTCGATGCCGATCATCAAGCCTAGGCCTCGAATCGCCAGGACGTTCGGGTCGTCCGCCAGTTCGGCACGCAGTCTGGCCAGCAGATGTTCGCCCTGGAGTCTGGCGTTTTCCAGCAAGCCTTGTTCTTCGATGATGTCCAGCACTGTGCAGCCGACACGGCACGCCAGCGGATTGCCGCCGAAGGTGCTGCCATGGCTGCCGGGGGTAAACAGCTCGGCGGCTTTGCCCCGGGCCAGGCACGCGCCGATGGGAATGCCATTGCCAAGGCCTTTGGCCAGGGTCATGACGTCCGGGACGATGCCTTCATGCTGAAAGGCGAACCACTGGCCGGTTCGACCGATGCCGGTCTGGATTTCGTCGAGCATCATCAACCAGCCGCGCCGGTTACACAGCTCCCGCACGGCTTTCAGGTAACCGGCGGGCGCTAACTGCACGCCGCTTTCGCCCTGAATCGGTTCCATCAGAATCGCCACGATGCGCGAGCCGTGGGCTTGCTGCACCTTTTCCAGCGCGTCCAAGTCGCCGAATGGCACCCTGACAAAGTCGCCGGGCAACTTATTGAATCCCAACCGCACGGCCGGGCCGTCGCTGGCGGATAACGTGCCCAACGTCCGACCATGAAAGGCGTTTTCCATGACCACCACCAGCGGCTGCTCAACGCCTTTGTGCCAGCCGTAAAGCCGAGCGAGTTTCAACGCGGTTTCATTGGCTTCGGCACCGGAGTTGTTGAAAAACGCCCGCTCCATGCCTGACAGCTTCGACAGCTTCTGCGCCAACCGCTGCTGCCATTCGATGCTGTAGAGATTCGAGGTGTGCAACAGCAGCCCGGCCTGCTCGCTGATCGCCGACACGATTTTGGGATGAGAGTGGCCGACATTGGTCACCGCCACACCTGCCACCGCATCCAGATACTCACGACCCGCCTGATCCCAAAGTCGGGTGCCCAGGCCCTTGCTGAAACTCAGGGCCAGAGGTTGGTAAGTGGTCATCAGGCAGGCGGCGGTCATGACATCAAGCTCCATCAATTGTCGGTGTTTTTGCAGTATGGTTAGCCACCTGAGCTGGATAAATGCTGTAACACTTCAATCATCTTAAAGCTGAGCTTGATAATGGATCTGTTCCAGGCAATGACTGTTTACGTCAGGGTTGTAGAAGCCGGCAGCATGACCGCCGCCGCCCAGCAGTGCGAAATGTCCACGACCATGGTCGGCAATCACCTTCGCGCGCTGGAACAACGGCTGGGCGTGCGCTTGTTGAACCGGACAACGCGGCGCCAGCGACTGACGGAGTTCGGCTCCGCTTATTACCAGCGCTGTCTGGAGGTGCTCGGATTGGTGGCCGACTCTGAACGCCTGGCCGAACAGAGCCATGACACGCCGAGCGGCACCTTGCGCATCACGGCTCCGCTGACCTTCGGCACGGAAAAGCTCGCGCCAGCGCTCAGCGAATTCACCCTGCGTTACCCGCAAGTCAAACTGGACGTAGTGCTTACCAACGGACGGCCCGACCTCCTCGAAAACGGCCTCGACGTGGCGTTTCGCTTGGGCGCGATTGAACCGTCCAACCTGATCGCCCGGCCGCTCATCGACTACACGCTGACCATGTGCGCCTCGAAGGCCTACCTGGCACGCCGAGGCACACCGGAAAAACCCGAAGACCTGCAACATCACGACTGCTTGTCTTTCGCCTATCCGGTAGGCGATGACTGGCAATCCGTGGAAAAACAATGGCGCCTGCGCGGACAGGAAGGCGAAGTCATGGTGGCCGTCAAAGGCCCGATGTTGATCAACAGTTCGGCCGGGCTGCATCAGGCGGCTCGAACCGGGATGGGCATCGTGATGTTGCCCGATGCGTTGGTCGAGCAGGATTTGCTGAACGGACAACTGGTGGCGGTAATGCAGGACTATCAATTGCCGAGCAGGCCGATGCACTTGGTGTACGCCCAGGATCGCTACCGCTTGCCGAAACTACGTCGCTTCGTCGACTTCGCCATGCAGTTGTGGGCCAGGCACTAGCCGGAGCAATGCGCCATGCACTAATCTCCCCGACTGACGGGTCACTTTGATATCAGTGCAGGGAGAGCGGTGATGGGTGAGGCATCAAATATCGAGCCGTTGAAGTTCAATGTGTCGGATTTGAACGAGGACATGCTGCACACCATTCTGGAACTGGTCAGTGACGGCATATGGGACTGGAACGCCAACACCGGGTTCGTCTACCGCAATCCCGGGTGGTACGAAATGCTCGGCTACGCAGTCCACTCCCTGGACAACACCGTGTTCACTTGGGAAAACGTGATTCACCCCGACGATTATCCGCGGGTGATGACGATGTTTGATGATTACCTGAATCAACGCGCACCGGGCTATCAAGCCGAGTATCGCTGCCGCAAGCAGGACGGCAGTTATATCTGGATCGAAGATCGCGGCTACGTGCTGGCACGCAATGTCGACGGATCGGTCGCGCGCATGGTCGGTGCGCACCGCAGTATCGAAGACAAGAAACGTCTCTTCGAAGAGATGGAACGACGCAATCAATCCCTTGAAGCCATCGTCGAAGAACGCACCCGCGAGTTGTCGCGGGTGAATCAGCAGCTGCAGATTCAACTGGAAGAAAACCGCAAACTGGCGGAAACCGATGCGCTGACATCGATCGCCAATCGCTATCGCCTGGAAAAAACCCTGCCCCAGGAATGCGACCGTGCCCAACGCTTTCGGCAGCCGCTGTCACTGATTGCCATGGACATCGACGACTTCAAGAACATCAACGATCACTACGGCCATGCCCTGGGGGATGCGGCGTTGGTACAGGTCGTCAAGAGTGTGAAGCGCTACGTGCGCTATGGCGACCTGTTGGCTCGCTGGGGCGGCGACGAGTTCATCATGATCCTGCCCAATACGTCGTTGGCCGACGCCAGATCCTGCGCCGAGCAAATCCGCCATGGTCTGTCGGGCCTTCCGCGTGTGGGAGAGTTTCAGGTCACCATGAGTTTTGGGGTAGTCCAGCGCTTTGAAGAAGAGCAGCAGACCGGGCTCCTGGCCAGGGCCGATCAGGCGCTGTATCGGTCAAAAGTCGCGGGCAAGAATGTGATTTCCGGGTGAGCGCCGTCCTGGATGTCCGCGATGTACTGCCCTTGGAAGTGGAATCCGTGCGACTGTTTCTTGAGCAGAACGGATGAGCGCACCGCCTGGGTTCACCTGAACATTTTGCACAGTTGATTGCCAACTCCCAACGTACAGCGCTTGCCGTGAAGAACTCCCATATCGTCGGGTTCGCCCGTGGCATCACCGACGGCCTGTCCAACGGTTATCTGTCGATGGTTGTCGTGTCCGGACAGCATCGACGTGAAGGCGTTGGTCGAGCGCTGGTCGAGCATCTCATGGGCGAGAACACCGACATCACCTGGGTTCTGCGCGCGGGCCGCGAAGGTGCTGCAGAATTCTTCTCACGCCTGGGCTTTGAACCATCGAGCATCGCGATGGAGCGCCCGCGCAGTCGGTAGCCAAATCTTCACATCCCCGCCTTCACCAGCACCGGTTTCTCCTGATACCGATCCGGGTACAGCTGCTTGAGCGCAGCCACTTTCGGCAGGTCGTTGATCACGATGTACGGATACGTCGGGTGCTCGGTCAGAAAGTCCTGGTGCTCCTCCTCCGCCGGGTAGAAACCGTTGTAGGTTTCCAGCTTGGTCACAATGGGTTTGTTGAACGAGCGGGCGGCGTCGAGCTGGGCAATGTAGGCCTGGGCGACGCGCTGCTGTTCAGTGTTCGCCGGGAAGATCGCCGACCGATACTGCGTGCCGCTGTCGGGTCCCTGGCGGTTCAGCTCTGTGGGGTTGTGCGCCACTGAGAAATAGATCCGCAGCAACGTGCCGTAACTGACCTGAGCCGGATCGAAAGTGACCTCGACCGATTCCGCATGACCGGTATCGCCGTCGCTGACGCGCTCATATCGGGCGGTGCTCGCTTCACCACCGGCGTAACCGGAGACGGCTTTTTTCACACCTTTAACGTGCTGGAACACCCCTTGGACCCCCCAGAAGCAACCACCGGCGAAGACTGCAGTTTCACTGCGGGCCTGGGTGGTTTCATCCAGGGCCGGCGGCGGGATGATGACCGCCTCTTCAGCGGCACCGAAAGAAAATGCCGAGCATTGGCCGATGACGCTGGCTGCTGCCAAACCCATCAAGATGCGGCGCCAGGAAAAAGGGGTTTTCATGAGTCTGACTCCTGAATAAGTGATGGACTATCAACCGAACGTAAAGGCATACGCCGACACACCCGGATCAAGAAATTCGATGCTGAAAGTCCGGTCCGTCACACCGCTGTTCTGGCGCACCAATTGATACAGCCGTTGCTCGGTAACACTGCCGCTGCCATCGGGTGCCACGTCAGTACCGTGAGCATCTCCGGGGGGCTTTCCGTCTATCAGCACTTTGAAGCGCACCGGTTTGCCGTCCGCGCCCGGACCGAGCACCAGGTGCAAATCGCGAGCGTGGAAGCGATAGACGATGCGGCTGGCCGGCGCAGTTGAGGTCGCGCGCTCAGAGCCGACGTGCCATTGGCCGTCCAGGCCCCAATCGTTGAGTGCCAATTGCGCTGGAGTGCTGTAAGTGGACACCTTGTCTGGCACCAGGCTAGTTTCAGGCACGAAGTGCTCCGCACGCTGATAGCCCACGTAGGTTTCCGGCGACTGGACTTCATTCATGTCAGGGGCCAGTTGAACCCCGGTGGCGTCGGATTTGATCAGCCCGTCGGCGACTGTTGAGGCGCCCGCTTCACGCAGCAACTGCTGGATCACGCGCTCAGATTCCGCATACTTGCCTTCACCAAAATGGTGATAACGAATGCGTCCCTGCGCGTCGGCAAAATAATGCGCCGGCCAGTATTCGTTGTTGAATGCCCGCCAGATCTTGTAGTCGTTGTCGATCGCCACCGGATAGTTGATGCCCAGATCTTTCATGGCTTTGGTGACGTTGCCCACATCACGCTCGAAGGCGAATTCAGGCGCATGCACACCGATCACCACCAGGCCCTGATCGCGGTACTTCTCGGCCCAGGCTTTGACATACGGCAAGGTGCGCAGGCAGTTGATGCACGAGTAAGTCCAGAAATCCACGAGCACGACTTTGCCCTTCAACGCCTGCGCAGTCAGAGGGGGTGAGTTGAGCCACTGAACGGCGCCGTCCAGCGGCGGGAGGTTGCCTTCAATCGGCAATGCCCCCGGCGCTTTCGCCGACATTTTCATCGCACCGCCGGCGGCCATCATCGCCCCGCTGCTGCTCGGTGACTTACCGGCCAACCGCCCCACCAACGCTTGCTCGATGCCGCCAGTGGAAGCTGTCGAAACCCGCGCCAGAATCCCGGTGTCCAGCCCAAGGGCAATCGCCGCTACACCAGCCAACATCGCCGCGCCCAAACCTCGACGCAGCCATTCACCGGCACCGATCGAGCGCTTCATCGCCGCAAAAACTTTACCGCCCAGCAACAACGCCACGGCGAGGGATGTTGCTGCACCCGCGGCGTAGGCCAGCAACAGCAAGGTGGTGGCGATGCTTGCCCCTTGCAGCGCCGCGCCGGTCAGCAACAGGCCCAGAATCGGCCCGGCGCACGGTGCCCAAAGCAGGCCCGTGGCAACGCCGATCAGGAACGAAGCGCCGGGCCGCGGACGCGCATCGGCGCCCGCGGCTTCCGACAGTCGGCTGCCGGCCGCCACCAGTGGACGCGTCAGGCGCTCGGCCAGTCGAGGCAGCAGCAGCGTCAGCCCGAACAGTGCCACGAACAGCAACGCGAGCCAGCGCCCGTACTGATTGACTTGCACCACCCAGCCGCCGCCCACCGCCGCCAACGAGGCGACGAGCGCGAAGGTCAGCGCCATCCCCGCCAGCAGTGGCAAGCCACTTTTCATAAACGGCTGCCCGGTGCGAGCGAAGACAAAGGGCAATACCGGCAGAATGCACGGGCTGACAATCGTCAGCACACCACCGAGATAAGCGAGAACCAGAAGCCACATAGCATCGACCTGCATTGAATGAGTGAAAGGAAGTGCCCATGGGTCACGCCGCCTGGGGCTCGAAGGTCATCGCCAGACCGTTCATGCAGTAACGCAGGCCGGTGGGCTTGGGCCCGTCGTCGAAGACATGGCCCAGATGACCACCACAGCGTCGGCAATGGACTTCTTCGCGCAGCACGCCGAAGGATCGGTCCTGGCGAGTCGCCACCGCCTTGTCCAGTGGCGCCCAGAAGCTGGGCCAACCGGTGCGGCTATCGAACTTGGTGTCAGAAGAGAACAGCGGCAAGTCACAACCGGCACAGGCGAAAATCCCCTCGCGATGCTCATTGTTCAGCGGGCTGCTGTAAGCCCGCTCGGTGCCCTCTTCCCGCAGGATTTCGTATTGCTCGGCGCTGAGCATGGCGCGCCATTCGCTGTCGCTGTGAGTGACCTCGAACACCTCCGAAGCACTGGCGTCGCTGACCAGCGCAGTGCGAGCGGCAAATTTTGGCAACACACCGATCACCAGGGCTGCAGCGCCCAGCCCGCCGCTCGCTGCAAGAAACTGTCGCCGTGAAAACATGGCCTTCTCCAAATTCCAGGTGCCTGATAGGGAACACAGCCTAGGCTTGGGTTGATCGCCAAATCCTCACGGGCAGTTAAACAATTCGTGATAACTCGCCCCGAGGAAAACCCGCACAATGTGCCCATTGCGCTACAAAGGATTGAGCTTTATGGAACAGACCAAACGCGTCCTGGTGGTCGAGGACGACCTGCACATCGCCGACCTTATCTGCCTGCATCTACGCGATGAGCAGTTCGAGGTGGTGCACTGCGCCGACGGTGATGAAGGCATGCGACTGCTGCAGCAAGGAAGCTGGGACGCACTGATCCTCGACCTGATGCTGCCCGGTGTCGACGGCCTGGAAATCTGCCGTCGGGCACGGGCAATGGCCCGCTACACACCGATCATCATCACCAGCGCCCGCTCCAGCGAGATGCACCGGATCCTGGGGCTGGAACTGGGTGCCGACGATTACCTGGCCAAGCCTTTTTCCATGCTTGAACTGGTCGCCAGGGTTAAAGCCCTGCTGCGACGCGTCGATGCCATGGCGCGCAACCTGAAAATGGATGCCGGAAGCCTGACCATCGACGGCCTGTCCATCGACCCGATCACCCGCGACGTCTCGCTCGACGGTCGCCGCCTGGACCTGACGCCGCGGGAGTTCGACCTGCTGTATTTCTTCGTCCGCCAGCCTGGCAAAGTGTTCTCGCGGATGGACCTGCTCAACGCGGTCTGGGGCTATAGCCACGAAGGCTACGAACACACGGTCAACACCCATATCAACCGCCTGCGGGCCAAGATCGAGGCCGACCCGGCCCAGCCCGCGCGCATCCTCACGGTGTGGGGTCGCGGCTATAAATTCGCGGCCAGGGAGGAGCAGCCATGAGGCTGACCCTGACACAGCGTCTGTCCCTGGTGTTCGCCGTTCTGCTGCTGGTGTGCTGTGGCACGTCGGTCTGGATGCAAGTGCGCTCCAACAAGATGCACGAACTGGAAGTGGTGCAAGGACTGTCGCGCGATCTGGCCCAGCACATCGCCCGCGACACCGTTTTGATGGACACCAACGGCCTGATGCCGAACGCCGTGCGCGAACTGTTCAGCAAACTCATGCTGGTCAATCCCAGTGTCGAGGTCTATCTGCTAAACACCGAGGGCCAGATTGTCGGCAGCGCCGCCCCTGAAGGCCGGATACGCCGGGAGCGGATCGATCTGGCACCGATCCAGCGTTTGCTCAAAGGCGACGCGCTGCCGATCCTCGGCGACGATCCGCGCAGCCCCGATGGCCGCAAGGTGTTCAGCGCCGCGCCGTTGCAGGTCAACGGCAAACAGGAGGGTTACCTCTATGTGGTGTTGCTCAGCGAAGAACACGACCGCTTCGCTGAGCGCGGTGCTACCAGCGCCGCGCTCAACACCGCGCTGCTGTCCATCGGTCTGGTGGCGTTGTTGTGCCTGATCGCTGGTCTCGCAGCATTTGCCCTGATCACCCGGCCGTTGCGTCGATTGACCGAACGAGTCAGTCAGTTCGATATCGACGGCGTTCCCTCCACACCGCCCGCATCGGACCCGGTAGAAAAAGCATCGAACCACGATGAAATAGCCGTCCTCGACGCCGCCTTCCGCCAAATGCAAACCCGCCTCAGCGAACAATGGCGCTCGCTGACCCGGCAGGATCAGGAACGCCGCGAATTGGTGGCAAACATATCCCACGACCTGCGTACACCGCTGGCCTCGCTGCACGGCTATCTGGAAACCCTGTCGCTCAAAGACGCCACGCTGTCCCCCGCCGACCGCCGTCGCTATCTGGGCATCGCCCTGGATCAAAGCCGCAAGGTGGGCGGCCTGGCGCAATCACTGCTCGAACTGGTGCGGCTGGAACACGGTTTCGTGCAACCGGTGCTGGAGCGCTTCTCCCTGACCGATCTGGTGCAGGACATCTTCCAGAAATTCGAACTCACCGCCGAAGCACGGCAGATTGAACTCAAGGCCACCTTCGCGCCGAACGTTTCGGCCGCCTGTGCTGACCTGGGGCTGATCGAGCGTGTGCTGACCAACCTGTTCGACAACGCCCTGCGCAATACTCCTCAGGGTGGAGAAATCGAACTGAGCCTGCGCCCTCAAGGGTCTTTTATCGAAGTCACTGTCAGCGACACCGGTCCCGGCATCGCTCCCCAATTGCGCGAAGGTTTGTTCCTGCGCCCGTTCAACATTGGCGGTGCCCGACGCGATGGCGGGCTGGGGCTGCGAATCGTGCATCGGATCCTGCAGTTGCACGGCCGCGAGATCCAGTTGATCGACGTTCCGGGACGCGGTGCGACTTTCCGCTTTTCCTTGCCGGCGGATGAACAAACGGCAGAACAATGGGCTGTTCGCTCGATGAACCTGAATTCGATGGGGAAATAGCCCGATTTGTGTGGTCACAGCTTTGAACCTGATGCCGAGGCGAAAAAACGCTGATGACTGCCACGACGCCCCTCTATATCGGCTGCGCTGGATGGAGCCTGCCCCGAGAACAGTGGCAAGCATTCCCCACCGAAGGCACTCACCTGCAACGGTATGCGGCACCATTTACCTGCGTGGAAATCAACAGCTCTTTCTATCGGCCACACCGCCCTGCGACTTATGCCCGTTGGGCAGAAAGCGTGCCGGAGGGCTTTCGGTTTTCCGTCAAAGTCCCGAAGCAGATCACTCACGAAGCTCGATTGCTGGATTGTGCGAAGTTGATCGAAGACTTTATCGAGCAATGCTCCCACCTGGGACAGAAGCTTGGGTGCCTGCTGATCCAGCTCCCGCCCTCTTTATCCTTCGAGGCCAAAACTGCCGAAGCCTTCTTCAACACATTCCGTTCGCATTACAGAGGTTTTGCAGTGTTTGAACCCAGGCATGTCAGCTGGCAAACACCTGAGGCGCAAGCGCTGCTGATTGAGCATCGAATCGGTCAAGTGGCAGCCGATCCTTCGCCACTGCCCGATGGTGATATGCCCGCAGCCTGGCCGGGTATCCGCTACTACCGATTGCACGGCTCGCCACGAATCTACTACTCAAGCTACGAGACGCCTTGGCTTGAAGAGCTGGCTCAAAAGCTACAACCCCACACCGACGGCACTCCCACCTGGTGCATCTTCGACAATACCGCCAGTGGCGCGGCAACGGCCAATGCGCTGGAGCTTCAGCGAATGACACCTCCACGGCAAAAATGATGACCAACCACCTGTTCATCCGTGACAACTCAGGTCAGGTCCAATAGATTAGGCGGCCTGAAAAGGCCCCGTGCTTTCTCGCCTAAACCCAAGTTAAAAGAAGTAGTGAAATTTCAATGTCCGATTCCAACACCGCTGAATCCGTAGTCACCTTGTCGTCCAAAGCGGAATACGAAAACTCCATCAATCTTTCACAGCATGTGCCTCAGGCCAAGACCATCAGCGAGATGGTCCTGGACGCTTTTCAATCCACTCGGGAAAGCGATCAGATCCGCGAACTGCGCGTCGCGATTCGCCAGGCTCACGACAGCTTCGACGACGATAAAGCCTATGAACTGATGGGCGAGCTCAAACAGCTGAAAGACGCCGAGGCGTCCGACATCGCCGCATTGGAAGACCTGAGCAGCAAGTTCCCGATCAGCCGGATCCTCTCCAGCTTCAAGGACGACCCGGCGTTTCAGGAGATCGTCTATGGCCTGGCATTGAAGGTGTTGAACCAGACTCACCAGGCCATCAGCAACCCGAGCAGCGGCAAGAGCAAAGCAGCCCGCGCCAAGAAAGACCTCGAAGTGTTCACCATCAGCAAGGACGGCATAAGCGTCACGCTGCCGCTGCGCACGCCACGTTCGAGCCTGAACGTTGATCGCAAAGCGCTGGAGTTCCTCGGCTTCACGTTCGTCGGCGAAGGTGAGGACGCGGCGATTGAAAACGAGACGTTCCTGGACAACACCGGGACCGAGCAAGCGGTCAACCGCAAGAACATCATCACCGCGCTTCAGCAACAAACCGCGTTCGACGGCTACAGCATCGCCGCGCAGTAACACGATCGACCTGAAAGCCCCGACTCTGAAGGGCAATGCTGTTCAATAAAGACAATATTCAGCCGAGCATAAAACCTGTGGCGAGGGGATTCATCCCCGTTCGGCTGCGAAGCAGTCGTAAACCCGGAAACTCGGTCTGTCTGAAAGGCCGCGGGGGCCGCTTCGCGACCCAACGGGGATAAATCCCCTCGCCACAATGCAAGTGCTCGCCCTTGAGTGAACAGCATCAAGCCCCTTAAGTGGGGCTTTTTACTGTCCGAAAGGTTTACTGCGCCGACGGATGCAGCGCCGCGATCATATCCACTTCGATCGGCGCGTTTTTCGGCAGCTGATAAACACCGACGGTTGTTCGGGTATGTTTTCCGGCGTCACCCAACACATGCGTGAAGACGTCAGACGCGCCGTTGGCCACGTCGCTGAGGTCCACAAAGTCGAACGTCGATTTCACATAGACCGAGATTCGCAGCAGTGCCTTGAGGTTATCCAGCGACCCGATGGCCTCTCGGATCAACGCAAGCCCGCGTATCGCGCTAATGCCAGCCGCCTCTTGAGCATCGGCCAGGTTGAGTTCCAGTCCCACCCGGCCGGGGTACTGGATTTTGCCGTTCATTCGTGGCACCAGCCCGCTGACATACAGCTCATCATCGTGCCGGATCAGCGGCGCGTAATGGCCGCCGGCAGAGTTCTCGTCGTAGATATCAAAGCCGAGTTCTTTTGCCATCGCGAGGAAGCGTTCGTCGCGACTCATTTGATTACTCATTAGCTGAACCCTCTTGATCAATCATGCAAACGCGCAGTTGATGGTAGAGACAGACGCTTGCCTTGATCAGAGCAAGTTCGTATAGAATCCAGCGAACTTTACTGCCAGGGAGACCAGTAAAATGCAGCGCGCCGTCATCGCCGCCATCGAGTTCCAGCCAGGAATGCCGCTGGTGCAGCAGATCGTCGATCAGCTGTCTGTGGCAATCAGCCAGGGTGGCTTGCCGCATGGAGCCAAGTTGCCACCGATTCGCGAACTTTCCGAGTTGATGAACGTGGGTAAATCCACGGTCGTCGACGCCCTCGACCGCTTGCGAGCCAAAGGCCTGGTGGTCTCACGCCAAGGCTCGGGGCATTACATTCACCGCCCGAGCACTCAGCCCCACGTTGCGGCTGGCCCGAGCCTGCAACCCCAAGACACGCTCAGCCGGGTCCGTCGCGCAATGTTGTTGAACAACGGCGCGCTGCGCCCCGGCTGCGGGTTTCTGCCGGCCTCGTGGTTGCCCGCCGACGAACTGCTCAAAGCGGTGCGCGGGACCCTGCGTGCGACCGCGCTGCGCATGGGCGAATACGGTGAAGTCGGTGGGTACCTGCCGCTGCGCGAGGCATTGCGCGTCAAGCTGTCGACCGTCGGCATCGAGGTGCCAGTCGAGCAGATCATCACCACCGCCAACACCGTACAGGCCATCGACCTGCTGATGCGCCTGTTGATAAAACCCGGCGACACCGTACTGCTCGACGATCCGTGTTACTTCAACATGCACACCAATCTGGCGTTGCACGGCGCCAAAGTCATCACCATTGCTCGTGATTGCGACGGTCTGAATCTGGAAGCCTTCGAGCAATTGCTGATCGCGCATCGCCCCGTGCTGTACATGACCAACAGCACGCTGCACAACCCGACCGGCCACTCGTTCTCCGCAGCCCAGGTTTATCGCCTGCTGGAGCTGAGCCACCGTTACGGCGTGCACATCGTCGAAGATGATTTGTATGGAGACATCCAGCAAAGGCGCACCCCGCGCCTGGCCGCGAGCGGTCTGGACAATGTCAGCTACGTGTCCGGTTTCTCCAAAACCATGACCGCCAACAGCCGCGTCAGCTATACCGCGTTATCGCCGCAACTGGCCGCACGGCTGATCAACTTGAAGATGGCTTGCGGCGGCGTTACGTCAGAACTGGCGGAGCAGATCACCTGCACCATGCTGAGCAACGGCAGCTACGCCAAACACACCCGCCGCACCGTTGATCGCCTGTATGAGTCGAGCAGTCGCGTCACAAAATGGCTGGTCGAAGCAGGGTGTTCGGTGTCATCGATACCGGGTGAAGGGCTGTTCATCTGGACACGATTGCCCGAAGGATTGCATGCCGAAATGCTGGCCAGCAAAGGCCTTGAAAACGACATCGTCCTGGCGCCTGGCACTCTGTTGAGCAAAGCCGCCGATGCCAGCAGCTTCCTGCGTTTCAACGTCGCGCACAGCGATAGCGCGCAGGTGCGTGAGCGGTTCTTCCGGCTGCTCGATCGCTGAGTTTCCAGACGTACCGCGGTGCGGCCATCGCGAGCAGGCTCGCTCCCACAGGGGTTCGGCGTCGATCATAAAACTGGGGGCAGTCCCGATCCAATGTGGGAGCGAGCCTGCTCGCGATTGGGGCAACACGGTCCAAAACAAAGCCCAACAAAAAGCCCCGCCTCTTCTCTCGAAGGGCAGGGCTTTTCTTTACAGCATCCGACGCTTAAGGCGCGTACGTCAGCAACAACTCGCTCGGCACTTTGAAGTCCAGGGACATCATCACGCTCAACGCGGTAATGGTGAAGATCGAGAACACGAACAGCTTGCGTGCCCAGACCGTGTCATCCACTGCCTTGTAACCGGTCCAGGCCATGTACAACCAGTACATGCCCATGGCTGCGGCGACGGCGAGGTAGCTCATGCCGGCGTAGCCGCTGAAGGTCAGCATCAAGGTCGCCACGAGGAAGGCCAGGATGTAGATCAGGATGTGCTTCTTGGCCACTTGAATCCCGCGCTTCACCGGCAACACCGGAATCGATGCGGCCAGGTAATCGTTGAAGCGGAAGATCGCGATGGCGTAGGAATGCGGCATCTGCCACAGGCTGAACATCACCAGCAGCGTTAATGCGGCCATGTCGAAGCTGTTGGTCACAGCCACATAACCGATCACCGGCGGCATCGCGCCCGACAGACTGCCCACCAGCGTGCCGTGAACCGACTTGCGCTTGAGGTACAGGCTGTAGAAGCCGACGTAGATGACAAAACCGATCACCGCGAACAGCGCGGCCAACGGGTTAGCCACCTTGTACAACAATGCAACGCCGGCCACACCGAGGACGGTCGCGAAAATCAGCGCCAGTTTCAGGGAGATCAAGCCCTGGACCAGCACCCGATTCTTGGTGCGTTCCATCTTCAGGTCGATGTCGCGGTCGATGCAGTTGTTGAACACGCAACCGGAAGCCACTACCAGGGACGTGCCGATCATGGCGGCCAGGAAAATGGCCAGATCGACATGCCCTTTCGAGGCCAGGAAAAATCCGCCTGCCACTGAAAGCACGTTACCGAAAATGATCCCCGGTTTGGTGATTTGGATAAAGTGCTTCAAGGACATTCGGACTTACCTCACTTCGCCATCATGTTGGTGTGGATGCTGAACATGATCCACAGCGACAGGCCAACCAGCAGGACAATCACGATCGCGGCGAAAACAAACGCAATCACGTTGTTACGCTGCGCGGCCGAACGGTCCAGGTGGAGGAAGTACACCAGGTGCACCAGCACCTGGATAACGGCGAAAGCCAGTACGATCCACAGCGTCAGCGACTTCGGCAGCGACGGGTACATCACCAGGCCGAAAGGAATGACGGTCAGGATCACCGACAGAATGAAACCGATAGCGTAAGACTTGACGCTGCCGTGGCCGGCGTCGTGGCTATCGTGGGAATGAGCGTTAGCCATTTACATAGTCCCCATCAGATAAACAACGGTGAATACGCAGATCCACACCACGTCCAGGAAGTGCCAGAACAGACTCAGGCAGCTCAGACGGGTCTTGTTGGTCGCCGTCAGGCCGTTTTTCTGCACCTGGTACATCATGATCGCCATCCAGATCAGACCGCTGGTCACGTGCAGACCGTGGGTGCCGACCAGGGTGAAGAACCCGGACAGGAAGCCGCTGCGGCTAGGGCCGTAGCCCTCGGAGATCAACACGTGGAACTCGTTGATCTCCATGCCGATGAAGCCGGCACCGAACAGGAAGGTCATCGCCAGCCAGCCCAGCACCTGAGTCTTCTTGCCCTTGAACAACGCCAGCATGGCGAAGCCGTAGGTGATCGAGCTGAACAGCAGCAGAGCGGTTTCGCCCAGTACGTATGGCAGCTCGAAGATGTCGTGGCCCGACGGGCCACCCGCTACGTTGTTAACCAGTACCGCGTAAGCCGCGAAGATCGACGCAAACAGGATGCAGTCGGTCATCAGGTAGAGCCAGAAACCGAATACGGTCATCTCGCCCGAGTCGTGGTGATGGTCATCGTGCCCATGTCCATCGACATGGGTGTGTCCAGCATTGGTCACTAAGTTCGACATGGTTTAAGCCTGTTCCAACGAGGTTTCAACACGGGTGGCGGTGGCTGGGACTTTCCCGGCCGCTACCAGACGCTTGTGCTGCTCGGCTTCGATGCGTTCGATCACGTCGACCGGCACCATATAGCCTTGGT
The DNA here is from genome assembly GCF_051660785.1 of Pseudomonas sp. GTDB lineage: Bacteria > Pseudomonadota > Gammaproteobacteria > Pseudomonadales > Pseudomonadaceae > Aquipseudomonas. Next base: position 54,471 of record NZ_JBOFQE010000006.1, on the reverse strand, counting down.
CATCACGGGCAGCGTGAATCACGAAGTAGACCACGGTGCCAACCAGGCCAACGATGGCCAGCCACCAGATGTGCCAGATCATCGCGAAACCGAACACGGTCAACAGAGCACCCATGACCACACCGGTCGCGGTGTTGTTTGGCATGTGGATCGGTTCGTACTTGGCCGGAGCCTGGTACGCGGTACCGTTTTCCTTGGCTTCGGTGAACGGGTCGATGGTGTCCGCTTTTGGCAGCACAGCGAAGTTGTAGAACGGTGGTGGCGACGAGGTCGACCATTCCAGCGTGTGGGCATTCCACGGGTCGCCGTGTTCGCACATGTTTTCCGGCTTGTTGCGATCACGCACGCTCACGTAGAGCTGGATCAGCTGGCAAGCGATACCGACAGCGATCATCACCGCACCGAACATGGCGACGTACAGGTACGGCACCCACTCAGGGTTGGTGGTGGCGTTCAGACGACGGGTCATGCCCATGAAGCCCAGTGCATAGAGCGGCATGAACGCGACGAAGAAGCCCGAGATCCAGAACCAGAATGCAGCCTTGCCCCAACCTTCGTGCAGCTTGAAGCCGAACGCTTTAGGGAAGTAGAAGCCGAAGCCGGCGATGTAGCCGAATACCGCGCCGCCGATGATCACGTTGTGGAAGTGAGCGATCACGAACAGGCTGTTGTGCAGGACGAAGTCAGCACCCGGGATGGCCAGCAGTACACCGGTCATGCCGCCGATGGCGAAGGTCACCATGAAGCCCAGGGTCCACAGAACCTGGCTGGTGAAACGCAGACGGCCCTGGTAAATGGTGAACAGCCAGTTGAATAGCTTCACCCCCGTCGGGATCGAAATCAGCATCGTCGCCAGGCCGAAGAAGGCGTTGACGCTGGCACCCGAACCCATGGTGAAGAAGTGGTGCAGCCAGACCATGAAGCCCAGGATCGAGATCGCACCCGATGCGTAGACCATCGAGTGGTGGCCGAACAGACGCTTGCCGGTGAAGGTCGAGATGACTTCGGAGAAGATCCCGAACGCCGGCAGAATCAGGATGTAAACCTCGGGGTGACCCCAGGCCCAGAACAGGTTGACGTACATCATCGGATTGCCACCAAGTTCATTGGTGAAAATGTGGAAATCCATGTAACGGTCAAGCGTCAGCAGTGCCAGGGTAGCGGTCAGGATCGGGAACGAAGCCACGATCAGGACGTTGGCCCAGGTGCAGGTCCAGGTGAAGATCGGCATGTCCATCAGCTTCATGCCAGGGGTACGCATTTTCAGCACGGTGGCCAGGAAGTTGACCCCCGTCAGCGTTGTCCCCAGACCCGATAACTGTAGCGCCCAGATGTAGTAATCCATCCCCACGCCAGGGCTGTATTGCAGGCCCGACAGCGGCGGATAGGCAACCCAGCCGGTCTTGGCGAATTCGCCGACGCCCAGGGACAGGTTGATCAGCACTACGCCCGATACCAGCAGCCAGAAGCTCAGGGAGTTCAGGAACGGATAGGCAACGTCACGCGCGCCGATCTGCAGCGGCACTGCAAGGTTCATCAGGCCGGTGAAGAATGGCATCGCCATGAAGATGATCATGATCACACCGTGAGCGGTGAAGATCTGGTCATAGTGTTCAGGTGGCAGGTAGCCAGGCGAACCCTCGGTGGCCATGGCCAGCTGGGTACGCATCATGATGGCGTCGGCAAAACCGCGCAGCAGCATGACCATGGCGACGATGATGTACATCACGCCGATTTTCTTGTGGTCGACCGAGGTCAGCCACTCGGTCCACAGGTAGGTCCACTTCTTGAAATAAGTGATTGCAGCGAACAGCGCCAGACCGCCGAGCGCGATCATGGCGATGGTTATCATCACGATCGGTTCGTGGAACGGGACCGCTTCCCAACTTAATTTACCAAACATCGTTTACTCCTCTGCCCCGGCAGCTGAATGCGAGTTCATGTCCATTCCTTGCGTAGCGGCCACTTCTTTCTCTTTCTTCTCGTGCTTGACCTTCGGACCCGCTTTCATGCCTTCGTACTTGTCGACGATGATCTGGAACAGGTTCGGAGTGACCGAGGAGTAGAGCTCGACTGGGTTGTTCTGGCTCGGCTTGGAAAGGGCTGCGTATTCAGCTTCTTCAAGCTGTTTAGGTGCCTTTTTGACTTCACTTACCCAGGCGTCGAAATCTTCCTGGGAAGTTGCGATAGCCTTGAATTTCATGCCGGTGAAACCAGCGCCGCTGTAGTTGGCGGAGATACCGTCCATTTCAGCGTTCTGGTTGGCGATCAGGTGCAGTTTGGTCTGCATGCCGGCCATCGCGTAGATCTGGCCGCCCAGGGCCGGGATGAAGAACGAGTTCATCACGGAGTCCGAAGTCACCTTGAAGTTGATCGGCGTGTGCGCCGGGAACACGATCTTGTTGACGGTGGCGATGCCTTGCTCCGGATAGATGAACATCCACTTCCAGTCCAGCGCGACCACTTCAATGGTGATTGGCTTGACGTCGGATTCCAGCGGCTTGTAAGGATCCAGCGCGTGGGTCGACTTGTAGGTGACATAACCCAGGGCAATGATGATCAGCACCGGAATCGCCCACACCGCGACTTCGATCTTGGTGGAGTGCGACCACTTCGGCGTATAGACGGCGTCCTGGTTGGACGCGCGGTATTTCCAGGCGAACAGGAAGGTCATGACGATGACCGGTACCACGACCAGAAGCATCAGCAGCGTTGCGGTGATGATCAGGTTTCGCTCATCCAGGCCCACCTGGCCCTTGGGATCGAGCAAGGTCATGTTGCAGCCTGACAGCAGCAACGTGCCGAGCAGCGGCAATAAGCCTAGTAGTCTGGGGTACCTGTTTTTACTCATCTCACGACCTCTAAAGCAGCTTGCGCAATGCAGTTGGGTTTTGATCGCCAACACTTCACCCTGCCAAGGGTTGGCATTTTTCTTGGATTGAATAAGGGCTGCCCGTCGCGCGTCAGACGCTGCTCGACAAATCCTGGGCTAGCGGTAAGTTCTTATTCGAATTCGTGGTCAAAGGCCTTGTTACAGACCAATTCCATTTGGTGCGGATAGTTGGAAGGCTCCGACACCTGGGAGTCGCACGAAGCGTTCAAGCCCCTCGACACCCTGTTTCCTGCTCAAGGGGAGCAGTGCCGGTATTCAGTGCGGGCAATTGTAGATATGTAGCGATTCATAAACCATGTCTCATCCCGAAATAATTTTTATCCATTCCAGCAACAATCATTCACGGTTTTTGCAAAAGTGCGGCATCTTATCGAAATTAATTCTCAACAAAAACACCAAAATTTGTAGGTCTACCGCGCGCAGTTCAGACAGCTATCGGGGCTTGCGCAGACACTTCGACGGTGCCGTAGCCCCTATGAGACAAGGGCTCTGGCGATTCGCCAGCCCCTGTTAAAACTGCCTGCTTGCGCGCGATCGCTTTTCATTCGACAGACGCCTGAGCAGGCCAATTTCGGTGTCAGGCTGTGCACCAATCAGACTGCTTGAAATGCCTTGCGACAGCCTCGCTGTGACAACATGTCGCACACGTGCCGCACCCTTCGCTGCCACACATCACGAACTTTTTACGCCGGCCCTGAAATGCAAAACGCCCCGGTCCTCATGATGAGGGCCGGGGCGTTTTTCAGACATCAATCGTGCGGTAACGGACGACCTCAGCGCAGCGCTTTGCGGTTACGTGAAGTAAGCAACGGCACCAGCACCACGATCAGCACGAACGCCACCAGCGCCCACTGTGCCAGCGACAAGCCGAGGATCGGCGGGTACGGCGTGGAGCAGAAACCGTCGACCTGAAAGCCCAGCGGGAAGATCTTCGCCAGCGGCAGGCCATCGACAATCGGTTGCAGCACATCAATGCCACAGCTGACCGCCGGGTAGAACTGGGTGTAGACGTGGTGCCCGGCCACCGCGACGCCAGCGATGGCGCAAATGACCACCAGCGTCTCGAACACCGTGATGCTGCGGCGGGTGCGCATCGCGGCGCCAATGAAGGCAAACAGCGCAATCAGCAACAGCGCATAGCGTTGCAGGATGCACAGCGGGCACGGCGCTTCGCCCAGCGCGATCTGCATGTACAGCGCGCCGCCAATCAGCGCCAGACAGATGATGCCCAGCAACACCAGATAGCGCCGTTCACGTCCCAACCGCATCGTTTCCTCGCTCATCGCGTTTCCCTTCTAAAAATCGATTGCCCGGAAGTCTACACGCAGGCTCCAACCTTTGAGAGCCCGGCGCGCTCCGGTGGTGATCGGGGAATAGACGATAAAGCGGTTAAGGAGGGATTAACTTTTGAATGATTTTTACGAAGGAAGGCCGTGGTGCGGCCAATCGCGAGCAGGCTCGCTCCCACATTCGACCGCATTTCCCTGAGAGAACTCGGTCAAGTTTGGGAGCGAGCCTGCTCGCGATGAAGGCGACTCGGTCCCCCGAGCCGCCGCATAGCTTATTCCAGTGCCGAAGCGGGCCCGAAGAACTCGTAACGACTTTGCTTCTCCGGCACACCCAAGGCCTTGAGGTGACGCTTGATCGCCGCCATGAATCCTTTCGGCCCCAGGAAGTAAGCATCCAGATCACGCTGCTCCGGCAACCATTCGCCCAACTGCTCCCGGCTCAACAACCCGACCTTGTGCGCTGCCGGGCTCACGCCGTCATCTTCGGCGTAGCAATAGAAGCGCTTGAGTTGCGGGTGACGCTCGGCCAAACCATCGATCCAGTCGCGGAAGGCGTGAACGCTGCCGTTGCGCGCGCAGTGGATAAAGTGCACCGGCCGTTTGGTTTCCAACGCCGCTTCCAGCATCGCCAACGTCGGCGTGATGCCGACACCACCGCTGATCAGCACCAGCGGTTTGTCGCTGGCGGTGAGGGTGAACTCACCCGATGGCGGGAACAGTTGAATGCTCGAGCCGACATGCAGCTGATCGTGCAAGTGATTGGAGGCGCGGCCACCGGTTTCACGCTTGACGCTGATGCGGTACTGGCCTTTGTTGGCCAAGGCCGACAAGGAATAGTTACGGCGGATTTCTTCGCCATCGAGGATCAGTTTCATGCCGATGTACTGGCCCGGCTCAGCCGCCAGAATCGCGCCTTTGTCCGCAGGTTCGAAGTAGAACGAGGTGATTTCCGCGCTTTCCTCGACCTTGTCCGCGACGATGAATTCCCGCGCCCCGCGCCATCCGCCGGGCGCCTGTTCTTTTTGGTCGTAGATGCTGGTTTCGGCACCGATCAGGATATCGGCCAATTGACCGTAGGCCGCGCCCCAGGCGCTCATCACTTCCGGGGTGGCGATTTCTTCGCCCAGCACTTCGGAGATCGCCCGCAGCAGGCAGCTGCCGACAATCGGGTAGTGTTCAGGCAGGATTTGCAGGGCCACGTGTTTGTTGATGATTTTGGCAACGAGATCGCCCAACTGATCGAGCTGGTCGATGTGGCGTGCATACATCAATACACCGTTGGCCAGGGCGCGTGGCTGATCACCGCTGGCCTGGTGAGCCTGGTTGAACAGCGGGCGGACTTCCGGGTATTCGGAGAGCATCATGCGGTAGAAGTGAGTGATCAGCGCTTCGCCACCGCTTTCCAACAGCGGCACGGTGGATTTGACGATGGCACGGTCTTGAACGCTAAGCATAAAGTGACTCCTGGGCTACTTGGGTTGCTAACTGATTGCCCTATACGTATCACTTTCTATGCCAATTATTTAAACGTTTAAAATCAACAAGTTATAAACAGAGTAGTCATATCGACACAGACTGACTTATAGTCATACCGACTACACGGAGTCACTATGACTGCAAAATCCTTGCTCACCGCCCTATTGCCGCTGGTCTCCGACCTGTCCCGCGAACTGCCCGAGGGCGAGCGTTATCGACGCCTGCTCGAAGCCATGCGCGCGCTGCTCCCCTGCGATGCCGCTGCCCTGCTGCGCCTTGATGGCGAATGGCTGGTGCCGCTGGCCGTCGACGGGTTGAGCACCGACACCCTGGGCCGGCGCTTCAAAGTTAGCGAACACCCGCGTTTCGAAGCGTTGCTCAGCAGCCCAGGCCCGACGCGGTTCGCCGCCGACAGCGACTTGCCCGACCCTTACGATGGACTGGTCGACGGTCTTGATGAGCATCTGGAAGTCCACGACTGCATGGGCTGCCCGCTGTTTATAGACGAGCGCCCATGGGGTTTGCTGACCCTCGACGCCCTCGACCCGGAACAATTCGAACCCATCGAACTGGACGCCCTGCAAGCCTTCGCCAGCCTCGCCGCGGCTACCGTCAACGCCGCCGAGCGCATCGAACGCCTGGCCAATCGCGCCGAAGACGAACACCAGCGCGCTGAGGTTTACCGTCAGGCCAGCGGCCAGCAGAACCGCGAGATGATCGGCCAGAGCAAGGCGCATAAACGCCTGGTGGAAGAGATCAGCCTGGTCGGCGGCAGCGACCTGACCGTGCTGATCACTGGCGAAACCGGGGTCGGCAAAGAGCTGGTGGCGCAGGCGATTCACGCGGCCTCGCCTCGGGCGGATAAACCGATCATCAGCCTCAACTGCGCCGCCCTGCCGGACACGCTGGTGGAAAGCGAATTGTTCGGCCATGTGCGCGGCGCCTTTACCGGCGCCACGAATGATCGGCGTGGCAAGTTCGAACTGGCCAATGGCGGTACGCTGTTTCTCGATGAAGTCGGCGAATTGTCCCTGACCGTGCAAGCCAAGTTGTTGCGAGTCCTGCAAAGCGGTCAGTTGCAGCGCCTGGGTTCGGATAAAGAACACCAAGTGGACGTGCGCCTGATCGCGGCGACCAACCGCGACCTCGCCGAAGAAGTGCGCAGCGGCCGCTACCGCGCCGACTTCTATCATCGCCTGAGTGTTTACCCGCTGCTGGTGCCGGCCCTGCGGGATCGCGGGCGGGATGTGCTACTGCTCAGCGGTTATTTCCTGGAACAGAACCGCTCGCGGATGGGCCTTAACAGCCTGCGCCTGAACAGCGACGCGCAGGCGGCATTGCTGGCGTATGGTTGGCCGGGGAATGTGCGGGAGCTGGAGCATTTGATTGGTCGCAGCGCGTTGAAGGCGCTGGGGAACTGCAAGGAACGGCCGAAGATTCTGAGTTTGAGTGCGGCGGATCTGGATTTGCCCAACGGCAGTGTTGAAATCGCCGCCATTGAGCAACCGGTGGCGAGTCCCGCCGTGTTGGTCGCGGGAGATTTGCGTGAGGCCACCGAAAATTATCAGCGACAATTGATCAGCGCTTGCCTGGAACGGCATCACGATAACTGGGCGAGTGCGGCGCGCGAGCTAGGCCTGGACCGGGCGAATCTCGGGCGGATGGCCAAGCGTCTGGGCATGAAATAGAGCATTAAGGCTTGCGCAATCCCTGTGGCGAGGGGGTTTACCCCCGTTCGGCCGCGAAGCGGTCGTAAAACTGACGATGAGGTTCTATCTGAAAAAAAGCGAGGAGCGCTTCGCACTCCAACGGGGGTAAACCCCCTCGCCACAGGTGGGTGTTTTTGCCACAAAATTCCGTATTGGACCAATGGACGGGGAATGCCCCTAAAGCCTGCCCCCAACAAGTCGATAACCCGGCATCGATAGCTTTTGGCGACTCTTCACTCGCCCATCACCTTTTTCCACAGAAGGTTTTTATGTCCTCCACCAAAGCCCGCGCAGACTCACTTTCGCTTCTGCTGTTTACCTTGCGCAGCGGCAAGTTGATGGCAATCAACCTGCTGAAAGTCAGCGAAATCATCCCCTGCCCGCCGCTGACCAAGCTGCCGGAGTCGCACCCCCACGTCAAAGGCATCGCCACCCTGCGCGGCGCGTCGTTGTCGGTGATCGACCTGAGCCGCGCCATCGGCGAGCGGCCATTGGAAGATCCGAACGGCGGCTGCCTGATCGTTACCGACGTCAGCCGCTCCAAGCAGGGCCTGCACGTTCAGGCCGTGAGCAAGATCGTCCACTGCCTGACCACCGACATCCGCCCGCCACCCTTCGGCTCCGGCGGCGTGCGCTCGTACATCACCGGCGTGACCTCGGTCGACGGCACCCTGGTGCAAGTGCTGGACATCGAAAAAGTCATCCACGGCATCGCCCCGGCGCAGATCGAAATGGCCCCGACCGAACTGAGCATGGAAGACGCCGAAGTGCTGGGTAACGCGCGGATTCTGGTGGTCGATGACAGCCAGGTCGCGCTGCAGCAATCGGTCCACACCCTGCGCAACCTTGGCCTGCAATGCCACACCGCCCGCAGCGCCAAGGAAGCCATCGACTGCCTGCTGGACCTGCAAGGCACGGCGCAGCAGATCAACCTGATCGTCTCGGACATCGAAATGTCGGAGATGGACGGCTACGCCTTCACCCGCACCCTGCGCGAAACCCCGGACTTCTCGCATCTTTACGTGCTGCTGCACACGTCGCTGGACAGTGCGATGAACAGCGAGAAAGCGCGTCTTGCCGGGGCCAACGCGGTGCTGACCAAGTTCTCCTCGCCGGAACTGACCCGATGCCTGATCGAGGCGGCCAAGGCCGTCGCCGAACAAGGTCACTGAGTCTTGGCCGAGCAATTCTGCTTCTTGATGCGGCGCAACCTCGCTGAGGCTGTGCCCGCGATCACTTGGCCTCAAGGGATAGACATCGTCGAATACCGCCCCGAACTGGCTGAAGCTGTGCATCGTTTGATGGAGCTCGGTTATCAGGAGGGTGGCGGTCGTGTGCCGGGACTGGATGTCTGGCAACAGCGGTTTGAGACTGATCCGGAATACGATCCGAGTCTGTGTTTTATTGCGCTGGATGGCGAAAACATCGTCGGCGTTTGCCAGTGCTGGACCAGCGCGTATATCAAGAACTTGGTGGTGCATCCTCGGGCTCAGCGCCTCGGGCTGGGTCGTGCGTTGCTGCTCCACGCATTTAAGGCGTTTCAGGATCGCCGGGAAGGCTTTGTGGATTTAAAGGTATTGGAAGACAACCTTCGGGCGCAGCGGTTGTATGAAAGTGCCGGGATGTATGTGGTCCGCAGGGAATTGGTTCCCGCCTGACCCACCGCCATCGCGAGCAGGCTCGCTCCCACAGGGGGGCTAGTGCACACCACAAATCCACTGTGGGAGCCAGCCTGCTGGCGATGAGGCCGACACATTCAACCCAAAACCATCAGGCATACTCCACCCCTCGGCCAACTCACTGCCCAAGGATGCCTGCCCCATGAAAACCGCAACTCTGACCTTCCTCTGCCTCACCGCCCTCGCCACCCAGGCCCACGCCTCCAGCCCCGACGCCTGGGCCGCCTATGACAAAGCCATGCTCGCCGGCTGCACCAAAGCCAGCGGCCTGAAAAATGCCAAACCCGTCGGAAAAGCCGCGCAATTCGACGACCGCGTCGACTACACCGCGCTCCTGCTGCAAGGCCAATACCCGCAAAAACACATGAAAGGCCAGCAAGGCACCGAGCTGTGCCTCTACAACAAAAAGACCAAAACCGCCTATGTGACCGAGTGGGACTCCATCCGCCCCGCCGCCAAATCCCAGTGACTGGCGCATAACTTGCTTCGAATCGCACCTTCGCGGTGTCTTTCTGGCGCCACTTCATGCCCTCCGAAGCGACCGGCCGTTCAATGAATACGACTTTTTCCTGCGTAGGTTGCGGTAAATGCTGCAACGACCACCACGTGCCCCTGACCCTGGCCGAAGCCCGTATGTGGGCGGCGGACGGCGGTCAGGTGATCGTGTTGGTGGAAGGTTTCCTGGGCAACGGCCTGGGCCTGCCCGTGCGGCAACGGGACCACGCCGAACGCCGTTCGGTGGTGGTACGAAGCGGCGAGTCCGAGGCGTACGTGGCAATCACCTTTGCGGCGTACAACGTCGGCCGCTGCCGGAATCTTGACGAAGACAACCTCTGCCGCATCTACGAACGCCGACCGCTGGTGTGCCGCATCTACCCGATGGAAATCAATCCGCACATCGCGCTCAACACCGCCGTGAAGGAATGCCCGCCCGAGTCGTGGGAGCAGGGCCCGGACTTGATCATCGGTGGTGAGCTGGTGGATCAGGAACTGGCGGCATTGATCCAGCGCTCACGTCAGGCGGATCGCGATGACATTCAGACCAAGGATGCGATTTGCGGGCTGTTGGGGATTCGGACTACAGCGTTGAAGGGGGATGGGTTCACGGCTTATCTGCCGGATATGAGCGCGTTTGCCAGGGTCATTGATCAGCTTTCAGCGCAACCGCTGATGGCGTCGGGCAGTGACTGGCAGTTTCATGTGTCGGGGGAAGACATTGCTCGGCAAGTGCAGGCTGCCGGGGCGCAAGTGGCGACTGAAGCGCCGGTGAACTATGCGTTTATATCGTTGCGGGCGGCTTGATCCAGAAGCTATGTCGCCTGTTATTGCCTCATCGCGAGCAGGCTCGCTCCCACAGTGGATCTTCGCCGTACACAAAATCTGTGTCCTATAGAGATCAACTGTAGGAGCGAGCCGGCTCCGGGCGGCGTTCCGACGATGACGGCAGATCAGGCAACGCAGAGCTAGAAACTCAACGCTTACCCATCGACCGACGCGTCCCAGGAGGCGCCGCCCCCGGCGTCTTGGTATGGCCATTCTTCGCGCCATTCTTGTACCAAGGCTGGCTGGCGTTCTTCGCGGCGGCCAGATCACCCGGTTTAAACGGGAACTTGAACGCCGGGATCGCGGCTTTGGTTTCGCTGTCTGCGCTGGAGTCGACGCTGTCTGGCAGGTCTGCCTGGTCGTCGCTCAAAGCGTCGGCAACCGGCGGTTGTGTCGGGGAAGTCATGAAAGCTCCGGGTGATGCAAAAGAGTCGGGCCCGGTCAGCGAGCCACGAAAGGCGGCAGTATACCTGTGTCGAGAGCCGCAAGCTTCACGCCGCAAGCGAGTCCGTCGGGTTTTGTGCCAACTGACACACCCCAATCGCGAGCAGGCTCGCTCCCACAAGGACACCGCTGTACCTGTGGGAGCGAGCGGTGCGGCGATCCGACTTGCCCGCGAAGAACGATAACGCGGTCAACCAGACCAAACGCTACCTAAGCCGGAAGCTCCACCCTGTCCAACACCCGATTCACCGCCAACTCCGCCAGCATGATGACCTGCTGAATCGCCAACACCGTATGACGCTGCGGCCCCACCAGATTCGCCGCAAAATCACTACTCATCACACTCGCCGACGCCAAAGACTCACAGGCATGGGCCAACAGACTTTCTGAATCAATTTCGGGGGCGACCACAAACATCGTGCTCGGACGACGCGGTTTTGCGGCGTATTGCTCGGGCGGATCGAGGTAGTAATCGAGGGCGCGTTTTATGGCTTCGCGGTCTTTGATGAGCGCTTCGGTCTGAGTGACCTCGTCGCTGGGAGTAGAGGTGTCGATGGGTGGATCGGGGATTAACTTATCCATGCAAATTTCCTTTTGATGTTGGAGCCATCAATTTCCGATCTCACTCGGAGCAGAGGTGGCAGCTATGTGCGGTGTGAGATTACCGGCAAAAGGAACCCGGCCAGACCGAGGTCTGCCCGCACACAGCCGCCATAAAAAACTTGCAGGCAGCGGATAAGCTGGCGGCAATTATGGGGGGCCTTGCGCTGGTTTCCAATTGTTCAGCCGGAATCTCACTCCCGGTCGCTGAGTTTTCAGCGACAGCCGAAGGTTAGAGAACACGCTTCCTACCCGGCAACCTGAAAAATGCGTGGGAAAACGCTGTGTTTCTTACACATCTTTCAACACACAAAAATGGGACGCGGAGCGTCCCGGGCGGTATTCCTTTGCTGCGCGTAGGGAACGATCAATCGGGGGCAACAGAAAGAAATTGGTCGGCTATCAGGCCGCCATCGCTGGCAAGCCAGCTCCCACAGGGAATATGTACATCTGCAAGTGATTGGTCGGCTGTCAGGCCGCCATCGCTGGCAGGCCAGCTCCCACAATGGATCGGCATACACCGGTCGCTTTTCACCACTCAATAGGTCGAGCGTTAGCTCGCCTGCTTTTGATTTTGATCTGCCCGCCCCTTTCGGAAGGCTGAGTGGAGGTGTTTATCCGGGGAGTGGCGCGAAGCGCCGTTCGACGCAGTCGAACACGCTGCATGTAGGTGCAGCGAAGCCAACCGGAGGGCAGTGTCCCCGGATGAATACCGGAGCGAAGGAACGCCGAGCCTTAGCGAGGGGCCGGACGCTTGGGGCGAGCGTTTTTTTGCTTACTTTTTTTAGGCGCTTGTAAAAAAAGTGAGTCGCCGTAAGGGCGAAACCATCAGCCGCCGTTACCGCAGAAATGGATATGTACACCTGAAAGAGCTTGGTCGGCTATCAGGCCGCCAAGGTCAAAAAAATCACCGACTAAAGCCCCAAACTGTCAGCGCCGTCAGTTACCAGTCACCTTCCTGACCAGCGAACAGGTTTATAAAGGAAGATACAAACCTGACCCCACTCCCCGACCACCCAGCCCGGCGCCCCACTCGCATGCGAATTCAGAAAAAAACCGCCCTCATCGCAGGTCTGCTGATCGCCTTGGCAGCGGGAGGCGCGTGGTACGTCACCAAACCCGCCACCGCCAAACTCGCCGCGCCCACAGCAATCCCGGTCCGAGTCGTCAGCGTCACCGAAAAAGACGTCCCCCGCTACGTCAGCGGCATCGGCTCGGTCCTGTCCCTGCACAGCGTAGTGGTCCGCCCACAAATCGACGGCATCCTCACCAAAATCCTGGTCAAAGAAGGCCAACTGGTGAACAAAGGCGACCTGCTCGCCACCATCGACGACCGCTCGATCCGCGCCAGCCTCGACCAGGCCCGGGCCCAACTGGGCGAAAGCCAGGCCCAACTGCAAGTCGCCCTGGTCAACCTCAAGCGCTACAAACTGCTGAGCGTCGACGACGGCGTATCCAAACAGACCTACGACCAGCAACAAGCCCTGGTCAACCAACTCAAAGCCACCGCCCAAGGCAATCAGGCTTCAATCGACGCCGCCCAGGTGCAGCTTTCCTACACACAGATTCGCTCCCCGGTCACCGGCCGCGTCGGCATTCGCACAGTCGACGAAGGCAACTTCCTGCGCATGACCGACGCTCAAGGCCTGTTCACCGTGACCCAGATCGACCCGATCGCCGTCGAGTTCTCCCTGCCGCAGCAAATGCTGCCGACCCTGCAAGGCCTGATCGGCGACCCCAAGCGCGCACAAGTGAAAGCCTACATCGGCGCCGACACCGATGGCGAAACCGGCAACCTGCTGGGCGAAGGGCACCTGACCCTGATCGACAACCAGATCAACGCCAACACCGGGACCATCCGCGCCAAGGCTGAATTCAATAATGCCGGGCAGAAACTCTGGCCGGGTCTGCTGGTAACGGTAAAAATTCAGACAGCGCTGGATAAAGATGCGCTGGTGGTCCCACCCACCGTCGTACAGCGCGGTCTCGATCAACATTTCGTGTACCGGGTCAACGGCGACAAGGTCGAAACCGTCACCGTACAAATGGTCTACCAGGGCAGCGGCCAGGACATCATCAAAGGCGTCAAACCCGGCGACGTGCTGGTCAGCGACGGCCAATCGCGGCTCAAACCCGGCTCGACCGTGCAGGTCCTGACCGAGCCACCACAAGTGGTCCAGTCGGAGTCGAAACCATGAAGACCCACGGTGGGGTTTCGGCGTGGTGCATCGATCATCCGGTAGCGACGATCCTGCTGACCTTCGCCCTGGTGTTGCTCGGCGTCATCGCCTTCCCGCGCCTGCCGATTGCGCCGCTGCCGGAAGCCGAATTCCCGACCATCCAGGTCGCCGCGCAATTGCCCGGCGCCAGCCCCGAAACCATGGCGTCATCGGTGGCCACGCCGCTTGAAGTGCAATTCAGCGCCATCCCCGGGGTGACTCAGATGACTTCGAGCAGCGCCCTCGGCTCGACCAACCTGACCTTGCAATTCACCCTCGACAAAAGCATCGATACCGCCGCCCAGGAAGTGCAGGCCGCGATCAACACCGCCGCCGGCAAACTGCCGAAAGACATGCCGAACCTGCCGACGTGGCGCAAGGTCAACCCGGCCGACAGCCCGGTGCTGATTCTCAGCATCAACTCAACCTTGATGCCTGGCCCCGAACTCAGCGACCTGGTGGAAACCCTGCTCTCGCGTCAGATCAGTCAGATCGACGGCGTAGGACAAATCAACATCACCGGTCAGCAACGTCCGGCGATCCGCGTTCAAGCCTCGGCGGACAAACTGGCGGCCATCGGCCTGACCCTGGCGGACATTCGCCTGGCGATCCAGAACACCAGCCTCAACCTGGCCAAAGGCGCGCTGTACGGTGAGTCGAGCATTTCGACGCTGTCGACCAACGACCAGTTATTCCACCCGGACGAATACAGCCAACTCATCGTTTCCTACAAGGACGGTGCCCCGGTTCACCTCAAGGATGTGGCGAAAGTCGTCAACGGTTCGGAAGATGCCTACGTGCAAGCCTGGGCCGGTGACAAGCCCGGGGTGAACCTGGTGATTTCCCGGCAACCGGGCGCCAACATCGTCGAAACCGTGGACCGCATCCAGGCCGCCCTGCCCGGCCTAGAAGCCATGCTGCCGGCCTCGGTGCAGGTCAAGGTGCTGGTCGACCGCACCCAGACCATCCGCGCCTCGCTGCATGAAGTGGAAGTCACCCTGCTGATCGCGATCATGCTGGTGGTGGCGGTGATGGCGCTGTTCCTGCGCCAATGGTCGGCGACCTTGATCGTATCTGCCGTGCTGGGTGTTTCGCTGGTTGCCAGTTTCGCCCTGATGTACATCATGGGTTTCAGCCTGAACAACCTGACGCTGGTGGCGATCGTGGTGGCCGTGGGGTTTGTGGTCGACGATGCGATTGTCGTGGTGGAGAACATTCACCGCCATCTGGAAGCCGGCGACGGCATGCGCGAAGCGGCGATCAAGGGCGCCGGCGAGATTGGTTTTACCGTGGTCTCGATCAGCTTCTCACTGGTGGCGGCATTCATTCCGCTGCTGTTCATGGGCGGTGTGGTCGGGCGGCTGTTCAAGGAATTCGCGCTGACTGCAACCTCGACCATCATGATTTCGGTGGTGGTGTCGCTGACGCTGGCGCCGACCCTGGCTGCGCTGTTCATGCGTGCACCTGTGCATCACGCCCACAGCAAACCGACGTTCGGCGAACGCTTGCTGGCAGGTTATGAAAAACTGCTGCGCCGCGCCCTCGCCCACCAGAAATTGATGATCGGCGTGTTCTGCGTGTCGCTGGGTCTGGCGATTGCTGGTTACATCTTTATCCCCAAGGGTTTCTTCCCGGTGCAGGACACCGGTTTTGTCCTCGGCACCACCGAAGCCACTGCCGACATTTCCTACGGCGACATGGTGAAAAAACACCTGGCGATGGCCGAAATCGTCGCCGCGGACCCCGCGGTCGCAGCGTTTTCCCACTCGGTCGGTGTCTCGGGCAGTAACCAGACCATCGCCAACGGCCGCTTCTGGATTTCCCTGAAAAAACGCGGCGACCGCGATGTCTCGGCCAGCCAGTTCATCGACCGGATTCGCCCGCAACTGATGAAAGTCCCGGGCATCGTTCTGTATTTGCGCGCCGGCCAGGACATCAACCTCAGCTCCGGGCCGAGCCGCGCGCAGTACCAATACGTGCTCAAGAGCAATGACGGCGCAACCCTCAGCACCTGGACCCAGCGCCTGACGGAAAAACTGCGCGCCAACCCGGCGTTCCGCGACATTTCCAACGACCTGCAACTGGGCGGCAGCATCACCCACATCAGCATCGACCGCAGCGCTGCAGCCCGTTTCGGCCTGACCGCCAGCGATGTCGATGAAGCGCTGTATGACGCCTTCGGCCAACGCCAGATCAACGAATTCCAGACCCAGATCAACCAGTACAACGTGATTCTGGAACTGGACACCAAGCAACGCGGCAAGGCCGAAAGCCTTAACTATTTCTACCTGCGCTCGCCGCTGAGCGGGGAAATGGTGCCGCTGTCGGCGCTGGCCAAGTTCGACGCGCCAACGGTCGGCCCGCTGTCCATTGCCCATGACGGCATGTTCCCGGCCGCCAACTTGTCGTTCAACCTCGCGCCCGGCGTGGCGTTGGGCGATGCGGTGATCATGCTCAACCAGGCCAAGGTCGATATCGGCATGCCGGCGGCCATGAGCGGCAATTTCCAGGGTGCGGCGCAGGCGTTCCAGAGTTCACTGGCCAGCCAGCCGTGGCTGATTCTGGCGGCGCTGGTGGCGGTGTACATCATTCTCGGCGTGCTCTACGAGAGCTTCGTCCATCCGCTGACCATCATCTCGACCCTGCCGTCGGCCGGGCTCGGAGCGGTGATCATGCTGTGGATCTGCGGCCAGGACTTTTCGATCATGGCGCTGATCGGGCTGGTGTTGCTGATAGGCATCGTCAAGAAGAACGGCATCCTGATGATCGACTTCGCGCTGGAAGCTCAGCGCAAGGGCGGCCTGCCGCCGGAAGAGGCGATCTACCAGGCCTGTATCACGCGGTTCCGGCCGATCATCATGACCACCCTCGCCGCCCTGCTCGGCGCGCTGCCGCTGATGCTCGGCTACGGCACCGGCGCCGAACTGCGCCAGCCATTGGGCATCGCGGTGGTCGGCGGCTTGCTGGTGAGCCAGGCGCTGACGCTGTTCACCACTCCGGTCATATACTTGTGGCTGGAGCGGCTTTTCCATAAGCCCAAACCCGCACCGATGCCGGCGCTGGCAACCACAGACTGAGGCGGGGTCATGCGCGTTCTGATTATCGAAGACGAAGAAAAAACTGCGGATTATCTGCACCGCGGCCTGACGGAACAGGGTTACACCGTGGACCTGGCGCGCGACGGCGTCGAAGGCCTGCACATGGCGCTGGAAAGCGACTACGCAGTGATCGTCCTCGACGTCATGCTGCCGGGCCTCGATGGCTTCGGCGTCTTGCGCGCGTTGCGTGCGCGCAAGCAAACCCCGGTGATCATGCTCACCGCCCGCGAGCGTGTCGAAGACCGCATCAAAGGCCTGCGCGACGGTGCCGACGATTACCTCGGCAAACCGTTTTCCTTCCTTGAACTGGTGGCGCGCCTGCAAGCGCTGACCCGGCGCAGTGGCGGCCATGAACCGGTGCAAGTGAGCATCGCCGACCTGTGGATAGATTTGATCAGCCGTAAAGCCACCCGCGCCGGCACCCGCCTGGACCTGACCGCCAAGGAGTTCTCGCTGCTCAGCGTGCTGGCCCGTCGGCAGGGTGAAATCCTTTCGAAAACGGCGATTGCCGAAATGGTCTGGGACATCAATTTCGACAGCGACGCCAACGTCGTCGAAGTCGCGATCAAACGCCTGCGGGCCAAACTCGACGGGCCGTTCGACGAGAAACTGCTGCACACGATCCGAGGCATGGGTTATGTGCTGGAGAGCCGTGGTGTCCAGTAATTCGATTGCCCTGCGTCTCAGCGGGATGTTTACGCTGGTGGCGCTGCTGGTGTTTCTGTTGATCGGCTGGGCCTTGTACCAGCAGGTCGACAAGGGGCTGGGTTTGCTGCCCGAAGCTGAGCTGGATGCGCGTTACAGCGTGCTCGAATCCACGGTCGGGCGTTATGGCACGCCTGAGCATTGGGTGAAGATCAACAACAAGCTCAAGCTGCTGGGTGAAGAAGACAAACGCATCAGTTTCTGGATTGTCAGCGGCAATCCGCACTACGAATACGGCAACCTGACACCGCAGATCCGTGCCTTTGCCGAAGGGCCGCTGGGAATGCGCGACATGATGTTGCCGGACCAGCCTTATCCGCTGAAAGTACTGGTCAGCCAGTTCCCGGCCAAGGATCAGCGTCCGCCGCTGCGCTTCATGATCGGCATCGACACCGAGACGTTTCTGCAGACTCAACATCATTTGCTGATCGCACTGATCAGCCTGGCGATTGTCGGTGTGCTGCTGGCTTCGGCGCTGGGTTATTGGGTGGCGCGGATTGGTCTCAAACCCTTGATCAAGTTGTCGCAGGAAGCCCAGCGACTGGCGCCGCCGTTGCGCTCCGGGCGCTTGCGCTTGTCGCCGTTGCCGCCGGAACTGAATCAGTTCGTCAATTCGTTCAACTCGACTTTGGAGCGGGTCGAGCAGGCCTATTCGCGCCTTGAGTCGTTCAATGCAGATGTCGCCCACGAACTGCGCTCGCCCCTGACCAACCTGATCGGCCAGACCCAGGTCGCGCTGACCCGCGGTCGCTCGGCGGAACACTATTTCGAAGTGCTGCAATCGAACCTTGAAGAGCTGGAGCGGCTGCGTTCGATCATCAATGACATGCTGTTTCTTGCCAGCGCGGATCAGGGCAGCAAGGCGACCAAACTGACCTCCACCTCGCTGGCCGATGAAGTGGCGACGACCCTGGAATATCTGGATTTCATTCTTGAAGACGCACAGGTTCAGGTGCAGGTCAGTGGAGATGCGCAGGTGCGCATCGAGATTGCTCATCTGCGTCGGGCGTTGATCAATTTGCTAAGCAACGCGGTGCAGCACACCGGGCCTGGGCAGGTGATCGAGGTGCGGATTGAAGTTGAGGAGCATCAGGTGAGCATCGGGGTGGCGAATCCTGGGTCGCCGATTGCCAGCGAGCATTTGCCGCGATTGTTCGAGCGGTTTTATCGGGTGGATGCTTCGCGCAGCAATAGTGGCAACAACCATGGATTGGGGCTGGCGATCGTCAAGGCGATTGCGTTGATGCATGG
Organism: Pseudomonas sp.; assembly: GCF_051660785.1. Taxonomy (GTDB): domain Bacteria; phylum Pseudomonadota; class Gammaproteobacteria; order Pseudomonadales; family Pseudomonadaceae; genus Aquipseudomonas. The sequence goes on along the minus strand of NZ_JBOFQE010000006.1, from coordinate 35,785 downwards.
CGGGGATGTGTTTGTGCGCAGTGATCATGGGATGAATACATTCGGCATCCATCTGCCGGTCTGACGCGGATCGACTCTGGATCCACCCCTCACCCTAACCCTCTCCCCAGAGGGTAGAGGGGACTGACCGAGTTGTTCTTAGAGCCACATCGACCTGAAATATCGAGTTGAACTCGAGTTCTGAAAAGCCCCCGATCGGCTCCCTTCCTCCCTCTCCCCTATGGGGAGAGGGTTGGGGTGAGGGGTGGTTCTTCCAACCGACGCAAAACCCAACTATTGCCTCCCACGCAATAGTCCTTTCTGAAATCAGCTCTGTTTCCCATCGCCCTCGAACCTTAACCTTGGCGCACCAAACAGCACTTGCCAAGCAAGAAGGTTTTCAAGATGTCCAACACTACGGGTATTGCCAGCGCTTTCGTTTTGTCCTCTCTGTTCCTGTCACCGTTCGCCATGGCTGAAGAGTCGCAGACGTTCGTCGCGCAAAATGCCGCGCGCGCCGCCTACGAACAGCACCAGAGCGAAATGACGGCCAAGGCTCAGGACGCTGCGCAAACCCCTCAAGCGTCCACGTCTGCGACCCAGCCACGGGTTGAGAAAGACAGCTGAACCCTCGTATACGCTCCTTTTCCCTCGACACTTTTCATCGGCTCTTCCCTTTGAAACGTTGTCTTCAAAGCCGCTGCTATCAGCGGCTTTTTTTCGTTGTGGTTTGAAGCCCGTTGAGTTCGTCTCCCCTTACAAGAAACATCCCGCGCTTCAATTAATGAAGTGCTGATTGGCCCCAAGGAGCTTTACCGCAAGTGCGTTTCCCTCTCCGCTTCACCCCGCTGTTCATTGCAATCGCTGCAACGATGACCCCCGCCGCCCACGCCGACGACGAATCCAGCCACGAAGGTTTTGCGCAAGGTTCGAGCCTCAACCTCAATGCCCGCAACTACTACATGAACCGTAACCGTCTGCAGCAGGCGGACGACAACATCGAATGGGGCCAGGGTTTCCTGGGCATCTTTGAATCGGGTTTCACCCAAGGCACCGTCGGCTTCGGCGTTGATGCCCATGCGATGCTCGGGCTCAAGCTCGACGGCGGTGGCGGCACGGATGGCTCAAGCATCCTGCCAATCGGCGATGGCAACGGCAAAGCGCCCGGGTCGTTCTCGACGGCGGGCGGCACCCTGAAAATGCGCGCCTTTGATACCGAGTTGAAAGCCGGCGACCTGTTCCTCGCCAACCCGGTGATTGCCGGCGGTGAAACGCGCATGCTGCCGCAGACGTTTCGTGGCGTCAGCCTGACCAACCACAGCTTCGACGGTTTCCTGATCGAAGGCGGCCAGGCGAGCTTCACCAAGCCGTATAACCAGAGCGGTCACACCCACATCGGCACCTCCTACGGCAGCCTGGCAGACGGTGACGACAGTCAGCACCTGAACTGGGCCGGCGTGGCCTGGAGCGGCTTGCCGGGTCTGACCAGCAGTCTTTACGCGTCCGAACTCAAGGACATCTGGAACCAGTACTACTACGACCTGGACTACACCTACGCGCTGAACGATCTGGTCAGCCTCAACCCGGGCCTGCATTTCTATCACACCCAAGACACCGGCGATGCGCTGCTGGGCAACATCGACAACAACACCTACAGCCTGCATTTCACCGTCGGCGTGGGCAATCACAGCGTGACCGCGGCGTATCAGCGGGTCAACGGCAACACGCCGTTCGACTACATCAGCCAGGGTGATAGCGTCTTCCTCGACAACTCGCAGCAGTACTCGGACTTCAACGGCCCGAACGAGCGCTCGTGGAAACTCAAGTACGCCTATGATTTTGCCGGCCTCGGTCTGCCCGGCCTGACCTCGGCGGTGTCGTACTCCCGGGGCGAACTGGACCTGACCAAAGTCGATCCGGACAGCCGCGGTTACGCCTCGTGGTACAGCGCCGAAGGCAAAAACGCCAGGCACTGGGAACGCGACATCGATCTCAACTACGTGGTCCAGGGCGGCAAAGCCAAGGATCTGGCGGTGCGCCTGCAATGGGCCACCAACCGTGGCGGCAATGGCTACGGCGCGCTGGATCAAGACACCGATGAATACCGGGTGATCGTCGACTACCCGCTCAATGTCTTCTAAGCTTGAATAAACCCAAGGCCAGCACGTTTTGCTGGCCTTTTGATTATCAGGGACTTATACAGGCGCCCTGAACGCAAACGGCTCTCGGAATTCTGCCCGATGCTCGCAGCAATACTTTCATAACGCCTTATCAGCAGAAGCCAGCGCCATGAGTGTGAGCCGTACACAACCTCAGGATCCGATCCGTTCGACCCGGTCGGAGCGGCTTCTGGTTCTCGGCAGCTTGCTGCTGGTGATCGCAATCCTGAGCATCGTCGCGTTCCTGCTGGTGCGCGAACGCGCCAACGCAGAACTGTCTGCCACGCGCTCAGCGTCCAACATCGTGCAATTGATCGACGCCGACGTGCTGCGCAATGTCGAACTCTATGACCTGTCCTTGCTCGGCCTGATCGCGGCCTCGCAACGAGAAGACCTCAAGCATGTTTCCCCCGCCATCCGCCACCTGGCCTTGTTTGACCGCGCCACCGCCGCGCCGTACAAGGGCGATATTTTGTTGCTGGATAACAAGGGCGATGTGATCGCCGACTCCGCCTCGGTGGAGCCCAGAAAGGGCAACTATGCCGACCGTGAGTATTTTCAATCCCATGTGAACAATCGCGACCCGGGCATGTTCATCAGTCGCCCGTTCCGCTCCAGGCAGGCCGAACATGAATGGCGCATCAGCTTCAGTCGCCGGGTCAGCGGCTCACAGGGCGAATTCCTCGGCGTGGCCGAAGCGGCGATGCGCTTGAGTTACTTCGATCAATTGTTCAACAGCTTGAGTATCGGTCGTGACAGTTCGGTCAACCTGATCAGCTCGGACGGCATTCTTCTGGCCCAGGAACCGCGTCTGGCCGAAGAGTTGATTGGCAAGGACTTCAGCAACCGGCCCAACTTCCAGCGCATCGTCAAGGAAGGTAACGGCAGCTTCACCAGCGTTTCAAGCCGCTACAAGGATGAACGCCTGTACACATTTTCCAAGGTGGGCAATTTGCCGTTGATCGTCATCGTGGCGCTTTCCAGCGATGAAGTGTTTGCGTCGTGGAAGCGCACGGCGGTGGTGGTCGGCGTTGCGACCGTTGCGCTGTGCGTCAGCCTGCTGTGGCTGACGTGGTTACTGTGTCGGGAGTTGCGTCGGCGTCACGACGCCGAACACGAGCTGGCACAACTGGCGGCCACCGATGCGTTGACCGGGCTGGCCAATCGCCGAAGCCTGGATCAGGCCCTGCGCCATGAATGGTTCCGCGCCCAGAGGTCGGGCATGCCGTTGTCGTTGCTGATGATCGACGCCGATCACTTCAAGGCGTTCAACGACCGTCATGGCCATCAGGCTGGCGACGAAGCGCTGCGCGCGGTGGCCAATGTCATCAGCGCTCAGATCCGACGACCTGCGGACCTTGCCGCTCGTTACGGCGGCGAGGAGTTTTCGGTGATCCTCGCGGAAACCGATGGCGCGGGTGCGCGGCAGATCGCCGAACAGATCCGCAAGGCGGTTGAGCAGTTACCGATGGTTGAGGGTGCGGATGTGCCGATGACTGTCAGTATCGGGATCAGCACCTGGACGACAGCGACTGATATCAGTTTGGAGAGTTTGCTGTTTGCGGCGGACAAGGCGTTGTATCAGGCGAAGGAAGGTGGGCGGAATCGGGTTGTTGCTTCTGCCTGACGTTTTTGTGCTGTTGCGGCTGGCCCCATCGCGAGCAGGCTCGCTCCCACAGGGGTACTCGGTCTCCTGTGGGAGCGAGCCTGCTCGCGATGGGGCCAGGTCCAACACCACACCTCTTTCCCGCAGGCATAAAAAAAGGCCACCCGAAGGCAGCCTTTAAAAACTAGAGAGGTTTTTTGCTTACACGGCCGCAACGGGACGCATGTAAGAGATCGGTGCAGTGCTGGCGTCTTCGAAAGTCACGACTTCCCAAGCATCTGTCTGCTCAATCAACTTGCGCAGCAGCTGGTTGTTCAATGCATGTCCGGACTTGAAGCCCTTGAACTCACCAATCAGGCTATTGCCCAGCAGGTAGAGGTCACCAATTGCATCGAGGATCTTGTGCTTCACGAATTCGTCTTCATAGCGAAGGCCGTCTTCGTTCAGTACACCATCCGCGTCGACCACAATTGCGTTTTCAACGCTGCCGCCGAGTGCGAGGTTGTGCTTGCGCAAGTACTCGATGTCACTCATGAAACCAAAGGTACGGGCGCGGCTGACTTCTTTTACGAACGAAGTGCTGGAAAAATCCACGCTTGCACTTTGTGTGCGGTTACGGAAAACCGGGTGATCGAAATCGATCTCGAAACTCACCTTGAAGCCTTCGAAAGGGACGAAAGTGGCGCGCTTGTCGCCGTCTTCCACTGTCACTTCCCGCAGGATCCGGATGAATTTCTTCGGTGCGTCCTGTTCTTCCAGGCCGGCCGATTGAATCAGGAATACGAAAGGTCCAGCGCTACCATCCATGATCGGGACTTCGGACGCGGAGAGCTCGACGTAGGCGTTATCGATGCCCAGGCCAGCCATGGCCGAGAGCAAGTGCTCTACCGTGTCCACTTTGACGTCACCGTTAACCAGCGTGGTGGACATAGTGGTTTCGCCGACGTTTTCCGCGCGGGCAGGAATCTGCACCACAGGGTCGAGGTCAGCGCGACAAAACACAATGCCAGTGTCGACAGGCGCAGGCTTGAGGGTCAGGTAGACCTTCTCCCCGGAGTGCAGGCCTACACCTGTGGCACGGATAATATTTTTCAGTGTGCGTTGTTTAATCATGGCTTGGGCCGCTTCAGCGCAAATTGCGAACTGGTATCAACAAAGGCTGGCGATGATAGCAGACCACGCCTTTGCTGAACACCAATCACCTTCATAGCCCTGATACATTCCATCAATCAGCCTGACGACGCAGGAAAGCCGGGATGTCCAGGTAGTCCAGGTCATCTTGCGGATTCATCTTCGCGGCAGTCGCAGCACCGGCCTGAGCCTGGTTGCGCATGACGGTCGGACGGTCCAGGTCACGGTAGTTTACCGCCGGTTGTTCCTGACGAGCGGGTGCCGATTGTTGCGGCTGGGAGGCCATGGAGGTGTGAACGGTGTTGTCGATGACCTTCACAGGCTTCTCGATTTTCGCGCCCAGACCTGTAGCAACCACAGTCACGTGCAGCTCGTCGCGCATGTCCGGATCGATAACGGTACCGACCTTGACCATCGCGTGCTCGGAAGCGAAGGCTTCAATGATGCTACCCACGTCGGAGTACTCACCCAGGGACAGGTCAGGACCGGCGGTGATGTTCACCAGGATGCCGCGTGCACCTTGCAGGTTCACGTCTTCGAGCAACGGGTTGCGAATGGCCGCTTCGGTGGCCTCACGTGCACGGTTCGGACCGCTGGCGCAGCCAGTGCCCATCATCGCCATGCCCATTTCGCTCATCACGGTGCGTACGTCGGCAAAGTCGACGTTGATCATGCCCGGACGCTTGATGATGTCGGAGATACCGCGAACGGCACCGGCCAATACATCGTCGGCCTTGGCGAATGCGGACAGCAGGCTTGCGTCCTTGCCAAGGATGGTCAGCAGCTTCTCGTTGGGAATGGTGATCAACGAGTCGACGCTTTCAGACAGCAGACGGATACCTTCGTCGGCGATCTGCATGCGCTTGCGGCCTTCGAACGGGAACGGACGAGTCACCACCGCAACGGTGAGAATCCCCATTTCCTTGGCCACTTCAGCAATGATCGGCGCAGCACCGGTACCGGTACCACCGCCCATGCCAGTGGTGATGAACACCATATTGGTGCCCTGCAGGACTTCGGCAATGCGCTCACGGTCTTCGAGAGCGGCCTGACGACCTACTTCAGGGTTGGCGCCGGCGCCCAGACCTTTGGTCACGCCGGTACCGAGTTGCAGGATGGTCCGCGCGCCGATGGATTTCAGCGCCTGGGCATCAGTGTTGGCGCAGATGAATTCAACGCCTTCAATGTTGCTCTTGACCATGTGGTTGACAGCGTTGCCGCCGCCTCCGCCAACACCGATAACTTTAATTACCGGGCTTGCGGGGATGTTGTCTACGAGTTCGAACATTTTCCCTCTCCTTTACGTTCTCTAGTTTTTTCGCCTACTGCCTGTATCTACAACGGTGCTGCGGTAAATCTTCAGAAGTTGCCTTGTACCCAGCTCTTGATGCGATCGAGCAAGGCGGCTTTCGGTTCTTCATTGCTGTAGCTGTCGCGGCTGCTGATGCCCGAGAACGAAATCCCGTCGGACTGCTTCTGCAGGCCGTACATCAACAGGCCAACGCCGGTGGAATAAATCGGGTTGCGCACCACGTCATCCAGGCCCTTGACGCCATGGGGCACGCCCAGGCGGACCGGCATGTGGAAAATCTCTTCGGCCAGTTCGACCGCGCCTTCCATCTTCGACGTACCGCCGGTCAGCACGATGCCGGCCGGGATCAGGTCTTCGTAGCCGCTGCGACGCAGCTCGGCCTGGATCAGCGTGAACAGTTCGTCGTAGCGCGGCTCGACCACTTCGGCCAGGGCCTGGCGGGACAGCTCGCGCGGTGGACGGTCGCCGACGCTTGGCACCTTGATGGTTTCACCGGCACCGGCCAGCTTGGCCAGGGCGCAGGCGTAGCGAATCTTGATTTCTTCGGCGTACTGGGTCGGGGTGCGCAGCGCCATGGCGATGTCGTTGGTCACCTGGTCGCCCGCAATCGGGATCACCGCGGTGTGACGGATCGCGCCTTCGGTGAAGATCGCGATGTCGGTGGTGCCGCCGCCGATGTCCACCAGGCACACGCCCAGTTCTTTCTCGTCGTCGGTCAGGACCGAGTACGCCGACGCCAGTTGCTCAAGAATGATGTCGTCGATTTCCAGGCCGCAGCGACGCACGCATTTTTCAATGTTCTGTGCAGCGTTGACGGCGCAGGTCACCACGTGAACCTTGGCTTCCAGACGCACGCCCGACATGCCCAGCGGCTCACGAACGCCTTCCTGGTTATCGATCACGTAATCCTGCGGCAAGGTGTGCAGCACGCGCTGGTCAGCCGGAATCGCCACGGCCTGGGCGGCGTCGAGGACGCGCTCAAGGTCGGCGGAGCTGACTTCGCGATCACGAATCGCCACGATGCCATGGGAGTTCAGGCTGCGGATGTGATTGCCGGCCACGCCGACGAACGCCGAGTGGATCCGGCAACCGGCCATCAGCTGCGCTTCTTCGATCGCGCGCTGGATCGATTGCACGGTGGACTCGATGTTCACCACCACGCCTTTCTTCAGGCCACGGGACGGATGAGTGCCGATCCCGACGATTTCCAGCGTGCCGTCGTCCGAGACCTCGCCGACCAGCGCCACCACCTTGGAGGTGCCGATATCGAGACCGACGATCATTTTGCCGCTTTGCACGTTTGCCATGGGTCCTGCCTCTTCTTAATTCTTCGCGACAGCGGGTTGGGCTGTCGTGGGCGCTACAGGTTCCCGCCAGCCAACAGCGAGGCCGTTGGCGTAGCGCAGATCGATGCGCGCAATGTTCGTAATCTGTTCTTTAAGCGTCTTGTCGTAGATGGCAATGAAGCGGCGCATCTTTTCCACCAGCTTGCCGCGTCCCAGCAGCAGTTCGATTCCCGGGCCTGCGCTGCCTGCGCCAGTAGTCAGGAACCAGCTGCCCCGTTCACGCAACTCCAGGCGTGCAATCGAGAAGCCCAACGGCCTGAGCATCTGGCTCAACACCTGGTATTGCTGCATCACTTGCTGTTGAGCCCGTTGTGGGCCGAACAGCTGTGGCAAGTGTTCGTAGTTCGCCAGCTCACGCGGGGTGAACGCCTGACCCTGGTTGTTCAACAGCGATTCATCGCCCCAACGGGCCACCGGCAGTTGCTCTTCGAGGCGGATCACCACTTGATCCGGCCACACCCTGCGCACTTCGGCGTGGGCAATCCATGGCATCGTTTCAAGCTCGGTGCGCATGCTCTCCAGGTCGATGGTGAAGAAGCTCGACGCCACGTACGGGGCGATCCGCTGCTGCACCGCTTGCTGGCTGATGTAACTCAAGTCGCCCTGCACGTTGATCTTGGTGATCGGCCGGTCGGCGTACGGCAGCAAACGCTGTGCGCCTTCGTAGGTACCGAACCCCAGCGCAACCAACAGCACCGGCCAGAACAGGCTTTTCAGAAAGCCGAAGTTGGCTTTCGGCAGGCGCGCAGACATCGGCTCTTTGGCCACCATTCGGCTGGCACCCCGTGGCACCGGCTTGCGGCCGGGTGCTGGAGGGGGCTGATGTCTGAGCTGTGCGCCTTGCATGGTCTTAACCTCTTGGCTCAAGGCTTGCGGCCAGAATCGCCAGAACCAGTTGCTGGAAATCCAGACCGGCAGCACGGGCCGCCATCGGCACCAGGCTGTGATCGGTCATGCCCGGTGCGGTGTTGACTTCGAGGAACCAGAACTGCCCGTCGGCGTCCTGCATCACGTCTGCCCTGCCCCAACCGGCGATACCCAGCGCCTCACAGGCTTTCGCCGTGAGGTCCATCAGTTCTTTTTCTTTGTTGCTGTCCAGGCCACACGGAATCCGGTACTGAGTATCGGAAGCCACGTACTTGGCGTCGTAGTCGTAGAAACTGTGCGTGGTGCCCAGGGCAATCGGTGGCAACACCTGGTCACGTAGGGTGGCGATGGTGAACTCCGGACCTTGAATCCATTGCTCGACCAACACTTGCGAATCGTAGGTACTGGCCGCTTTCCAGGCGTCGATCAACTCCGACGCGGAACTCACTTTGGCCATACCGATACTTGAACCTTCATGGGCCGGTTTGACGATCAAAGGGAAGCCCAGTTCCGTCGCTGCCGAAATACAATCAGCCTCAGAGCTCAGTACCGCGTGACGCGGCGTCGGAATGCCGAGGCTGTGCCAGACCTGCTTGGTCCGCAGCTTGTCCATGGCCAGTGCCGAAGCCAGAATGCCGCTGCCGGTGTACGGAATGCCCAAGCATTCCAGCAAGCCCTGCATGCTGCCGTCTTCACCGCCACGACCGTGGAGAATGATGAAGGCGCGGTCGATTTTTTCGTTCAGCAAACGCTGCAGAAGGTCATCGCCCACATCGAGGCCGAACGCATCCACACCGGCACTCAGCAGCGCGTCGAGTACCGCGTTACCGGATTTCAGGGACACTTCACGCTCGGCACTCTTGCCGCCGAACAGCACGGCGACGCGGCCGAAGTCTTTCGGCGCGATCGTGGAGACGAGGTTGGCGTAGGCAGCAGTCATTTCAACTTCCCCGCAGTCGGTGCGGCAACAGCACCCGCGAATAGCGGACTGGCCAACAGTTTCGGGGCGAGACCGCCAATATCACCGGCGCCCTGGCACAGCAGGATGTCGCCGGCACGCAGCAGCGGTTTGACCAGCGGTGCGAGATCGACACCACGCTCGATGTAGATCGGGTCGAGCTGACCGCGCTGGCGAATGCTGTTGCACAGCTTGCGGCTGTCAGCGCCCGGGATCGGTTCTTCACCGGCCGGATAGACTTCCATCAGCAGCAGGACGTTGGCATCAGCCAGCACATTGACGAAATCGTCGTACAGGTCGCGGGTGCGGCTGTAACGGTGCGGCTGGTAAACCATCACCAGACGACGCTCCGGCCAGCCACCGCGTACGGCTTTGATCACGGCCGCGACTTCGGTCGGGTGGTGACCGTAGTCGTCGACCAGCATCACGTTGCCGCCGTCGACCGGCAGTTCGCCGTACACCTGGAAGCGACGGCCGACACCCTGGAACCCGGACAGGCCCTGGACGATGGCCTCATCGCTGACGCCTTCGTCGGTGGCGATGCAGATGGTTGCCAGCGCGTTCAATACGTTGTGGTTGCCCGGCATGTTCACCGAGACATCCAGTGGCTCGCGATCCGGACGCAGCACGGTGAAGAAGGTCTGCATGCCTTGCTGGCGTACATTGATGGCACGCACGTCGCAGTCATCGCCGAAGCCATAAGTGACCGTCGGGCGTTTGACCAGCGGCAGGATTTCACGCACCACCGGATCGTCCAGGCACACCACCGCCAAACCGTAAAACGGCAGGTTGTGCAGGAACTCGACGAAGGTTTTCTTCAGTTTGTTGAAGTCACCGTCGTACGTCGCCATGTGGTCGGCGTCGATGTTGGTGACCACAGCCACCAGCGGCTGCAAGTGCAGGAAACTGGCATCGCTTTCGTCGGCCTCGGCAATCAGATAGCGGCTGGTGCCGAGCTGGGCATTGGTGCCCGCAGCATTCAGTCGGCCACCGATGACGAACGTCGGGTCCAGGCCACCGGCCGCGAACACCGATGCGATCAGGCTGGTGGTGGTGGTTTTGCCGTGCGTACCGGCAACGGCGATGCCGTGGCGATAGCGCATCAGCTCAGCCAGCATTTCTGCGCGAGGCACCACCGGGATGCGGCGTTCCAGCGCAGTGGCGACTTCCGGGTTGGAAGTGTTCACGGCGCTCGACACTACCAGCACGTCAGCGGTAGCAGCGTTTTCGGCACGGTGGCCGATGAAAATGTGCGCACCGAAAGATTCCAGGCGCTCGGTCACCGGCGATGCTTTCAGGTCGGAACCGGACACGTCATAGCCCAGGTTCAGCAACACTTCGGCGATGCCGCACATGCCCACGCCGCCGATGCCGACGAAGTGGATGCGACGGATGCGGCGCATTTCCGGATGCGGCATGGCTTTCTGTTTCTCAACCATGGGCCACCTCCAGACAGGTATCGACCACGTTACGGGTTGCATCGGGTTTGGCCAGGCGGCGTGCCGCAGTGGCCATGTCGTTGAGTCGTTGTGGTTGCATCAGGACCTCTGTCAGGCGCGCGGCAAGATCCGCTGCGCCAGTCGTTCTTTGCGGCATCAGGAAGGCAGCGCCTTCACGGGCCAAATAATCGGCGTTGCGGGTCTGGTGATCGTCGATCGCGTGGGGCAAAGGCACCAGCATCGAGGGCAGACCGGCGGCAGCCAGTTCACTGATGGTCAATGCGCCTGCGCGGCACACCACCAGGTCGGCCCAGCCATAGGCTTGGGCCATGTCTTTGATGAAAGGCTGCACTTGCGCCTCGACGCCAGCTGCGCGATAGCGCTCTGCAGTCACTTCATCGTGGTTTTTGCCGGCCTGATGGAACACTTCCGGGCGCAGGTCGGGGGCGACTTGCGACAGGGCTTCAGGCAGCAACTTGTTCAACGGCTCTGCGCCCAGGCTTCCGCCCAGGATCAGCAAACGCGCCTTGCGACCCGCCAGGGCAGGACGCTGTGTTTCGAGGAACAGCTCGGTGCGCACCGGATTACCGGTGGTCCGACGGCTGTCCGACAGGGTAAAGGTGTCGGGGAACGCTTCACAGACTCGGGCGGCCAACGGCACCAGCAACCGATTGGCGGTACCGGCCACGGCGTTCTGCTCGTGAACGATCACCGGCACGCCCGACAGTTTCGCCGCCACGCCGCCAGGACCAGTCACATAACCACCGAACCCGACCACACACACCGGCCGCAGCTGACGAATGATCGCCCGCGCCTGCCAGACGGATTTGAGCACCATGAAGGGCGCCTTGAGCAGGGACAACTTGCCCTTGCCGCGCAAACCGGTGGCATTGATCCGATGCAGCTCGATACCCGCCATCGGCACCAGATCGTTCTCGATGCCTCGCGGCGTTCCGAGCCAGTGCACGGTGTAACCGCGGGCCTGGAATTCACGAGCACACGCCAGCGCCGGGAACACGTGGCCACCGGTGCCGCCCGCCATGATCAAGACGTTAGCGCCCATGGTTCGGCTCCTCGGCGAAGTCGCTCTCATGGAACTCCATCTCTTCACTGCCCAGGTGGGTTCGACTCTCCCACTCGATGCGCAATAACAAGCCGAGACAGGCACCGCAGATCACCAGCGAACTGCCGCCATAACTGAGGAACGGCAAGGTCAGACCCTTGGTCGGCAGCAGCCCGACGTTCACACCGATGTTGATCAGGAACTGGCCGATCCACAGGAACGACAAGCCGTACGCGATGTAGGCGGCGAAGAATTGCTTGGCCTTCTCGGCCCAATAGCCGATGTACATGCCACGCACACACACGAAGACGAACAGAGCGACCGTGAACAAGGAACCCACGGCGCCCAGCTCTTCGGCCAGGACCGAGAACACGAAGTCGGTGTGGGCTTCGGGCAGGTAGAACTGTTTCTGCACGCTGTTGCCCAGGCCAACGCCCAGCCATTCGCCGCGACCAAACGCGATCAATGCCTGAGACAACTGATAGCCGGCACCGAACTGGTCGGCCCACGGATCGGCAAAGTTGGTCAGACGCGCCATTCGATACGGCTGCACTTGAATCAACAGCACCACTGCCCCGACCGCGAGGACCACCATCAAGGAAAAACGGAACAGCCCGACCCCACCGAGAAACAGCATCGCTGCCGCAGCGCCCATCATGACAACGGTGGCGCCGAAGTCCGGCTCCATCAGCAACAGGCCAGCCATGGGCAGCAGCACGATGAACGGCTTGAAGAAGCCCATCCAGCTCTCGCGCACTTCTTTCTGGCGACGCACCAGATAACCGGCGAGGTAAATCACCACGAACACCTTGGCGATCTCGGACGGCTGGACGTTGAAGAAACTGAAGCCGATCCAGCGCATCGAACCGTTCACTTCACGGCCGATCCCCGGGATGATCACCATCACCAGCAAACCGAACGCACCAATCAGCATCAGCCAGCCCAGGCGTTGCCAGGTGGCAATCGGAATCATCATGGTGACGACGCAGGCACCCAGGCCCAGCACGATGTAAATCAGATGGCGAATCATGTAGTACAGGGCACTGCCCGACTGCACGGCTGCCACTTCGGTCGAAGCCGATGCAATCATCACCAGCCCGAGACCGATCAAGGCCAGGCAACCGGCGAGCATCGGGAAGTCGAGGTCGATGCCGCGCCCGGTGATAATCGGCGACGGATAAGGCTTGATGATATTGAGCAGGCTCATGCCAGTTCCTCCACGGCGCGGACGAACTGGTGACCACGGTCTTCGTAATTCTTGAACATGTCGAAACTGGCGCAGGCCGGTGACAGCAGCACGACGTCACCCGGTTGCGCAGCGGCGCGGCATTGCTCGACCGCTTCGATCAGCGAAGCCGCGCGGATCAGCGGCACGGCATCGCCGATGGCCTCACCGATCTTGTCGGAGTCGCGGCCCATCAGGACCACGGCGCGGCAGTTGGCCGCCACCGGATCACGCAGGTCATTGAACTCGGCCCCCTTGCCATCGCCACCGGCGATCAGCACGACTTTGCCGTCGATGTCTGCGCCCAGCCCTTCGATGGCGGCCAGTGCGGCGCCAACGTTGGTGGCTTTGGAATCGTTGTAGTAGCTCACGCCATCCAGGTCACGGACCCATTGGCAGCGATGTTCCAGCCCGGCGAAGGTGCGCAGGCTCGAGAGCATGGCGTCGAACGGCAGGCCGACAGCGTGGCCCAGCGCCAATGCCGCGAGGGCGTTGGACTGGTTATGGGCGCCACGAATCTTCAACTCGCGCACCGGCATCAGGTTCTGGAATTCGAAGGCCAGGTACTTCTCGCCGTCTTCTTCGCGGATACCGAAAGCCTTAAATTCGGGTTTGCTCAAACCGAAGGTCCAGCATGGCTGGCCTTCGCCCATCAGCGGACGGCTCAAGGCGTCCTGACGGTTGACCACGAACTGCTTCGCACCACGGAAGATCCGGTGCTTGGCCAGGTGATAGGCCGGCAGACCGCTATAACGGTCCATGTGGTCTTCACTGACGTTGAGCACAGTCGCCACTTCGGCGTTGAGTTGATCGGTGGTTTCGAGCTGGAAGCTCGACAGCTCCATCACGTACAGCTCGACGTCGTCGCTGAGCAGATCCAGCGCCGGCGTACCGAGGTTGCCACCGACAGCGACACGCTTGCCGGCCGCCGCAGCCATCTCGCCGACCAGGGTGGTGACGGTGCTTTTCGCGTTGGAACCGCTGATGGCGACAATCGGCGCCTTCGCGTTACGCGCGAACAGCTCGATGTCGCCGGACAATTTCACGCCACGGGCGGCGGCAGCCTGCAGGGCCGGGGTCGCCAGCGCCAGGCCGGGGCTCACGTAAAGCTCGTCGGCACGGCACAGGAATTCGACGTCCAGCTCGCCACAACGCACTTCCACGTGCGGATAGTCACGCTTGAGCGTGGCCAGTTCCGGTGGATTTTCCCGCGTATCGGCCACAGCAAACGACGTGCCCCGGTTCGCCAGGAAGCGAACCAGGGACATGCCGCTCTTGCCGAGGCCGACAACGATGCGGAAGTGGTCAGAAGCGATCAGAGACACTCGTTCTACCTCAGCTTCAGGGTGGCAAGGCCGACCAGTACGAGAATCACGGTGATGATCCAGAAACGGACGATCACGCGTGGCTCAGGCCAGCCCTTGAGTTCAAAGTGGTGGTGAATCGGTGCCATGCGGAATACGCGGCGACCGGTCAGCTTGAAGGAAGCAACCTGGATAACCACAGACAGGGTTTCCATCACGAACACGCCGCCCATGATGAACAGGACGATTTCCTGACGGACGATCACCGCGATGGTACCAAGGGCTGCGCCCAGCGCCAGCGCGCCGACGTCGCCCATGAAAACCTGTGCCGGATAGGTGTTGAACCAGAGGAAACCGAGGCCCGCACCGATCAAGGCGCCGCAGAACACAATCAACTCACCGGCGCCGGGTACGTAAGGAATCAGCAGGTATTCAGCGAACTTCACGTTACCGGACAGGTAGCAGAAGATCCCCAGGCCGCCGCCGACCATCACGGTCGGCATGATTGCCAGACCGTCGAGGCCATCAGTCAGGTTGACCGCGTTGCTCGAGCCGACAATCACGAAATAGGTCAGAACCACGAAGCCTATGCCCAGCGGAATGCTGTAGTCCTTGAGCATCGGCAGGATAAGGGTGGTTTCCACCGGCGTCGCAGCGGTCATATAAAGGAAGATCGCGGCGCCGAGGCCAAACACCGACTGCCAGAAATATTTCCAGCGGCTCGGAAGGCCTTTGGAGTTTTTCTCGATCACCTTGCGATAGTCGTCGACCCAGCCGATCGCGCCGAACAGCAACGTCACCAGCAACACGGTCCAGACATAACGGTTGCTCAGGTCAGCCCAGAGCAAGGTGCTGACACCGATGGACGACAGAATCAGTGCGCCGCCCATGGTCGGGGTGCCCGACTTGGACAGGTGCGATTGTGGACCGTCGTTACGAACGGATTGACCGATCTGACGGTTCTGCAAAGTGCGG
Source organism: Pseudomonas sp. (assembly GCF_051660785.1). Lineage (GTDB taxonomy): Bacteria > Pseudomonadota > Gammaproteobacteria > Pseudomonadales > Pseudomonadaceae > Aquipseudomonas. The sequence goes on along the minus strand of NZ_JBOFQE010000006.1, from coordinate 20,421 downwards.
ATCATCCACGGGCCATAGCACAGCGACAAAACCAGCGCGGTCAGCACACCGAGGATCCCGCGCAGGGTCAGGTACTGAAAGACCGCGAAGCCTTTGTGGAACTGTTGCAGATACTCCGCTAGCAGCAGCAGCATTAATGTTTCTCCAGACTGGACCCGCACAAAGCGACGACGATGTTTTCCATCGCAGCGCTGCGCGAGCCCTTGATCAAAATGGTGGTGTTGGTGTCTTGTTCGGCGCCCAGGGCCTTGATCAGCTCGGCCTGAGTGGCGAAGTGAAAGGCCTGGGGACCGAAAGCGTTCACGGCATGAGCCATCAGTGGCCCGACAGCGTAAAGCGCGGAAACCTTGCCGCGGGCGTATTCGCCAACATCGCGGTGCCCCTGCTCCGCCCAATCGCCCAGTTCGCCGATATCTCCGAGCACCAGGACGGTGCGACCGGAAAAGCCGGCGAGTATATCAACGGCGGCGCACATGGAGGTGGGGTTCGCGTTGTACGTGTCGTCGATCACGCGCATGCCATTGCTGGCCAGTTGCGCGACGGTGCGACCCTTGACCGGTTGCACTGCGCCAAGGCCGGTAACGATGCCGAACAGCGACACGCCCAAGGCATGCGCGGCAGCAGCGGCGGCCATGGCATTGGCGACGTTATGGGTGCCGAGCAGGTTCAGTTGAACGCGCTCCACACCTTCAGGACTGTGCAGGTTGAAGGCCGGGCAACCGCGCGCATCGCGATCCAGGTCGCTGGCGTAGAAGTCGGCGCTGACATTGCTCAGGGCGAAGGTCAGGACTTTGCGACCGGCCGCGCGGGTCTTCCAGATGTCGAACGCCTTGTCGTCAAGATTGAGCACGGCGACGCCATCGGCAGCCAGCCCTTCAATGATCTCGCCCTTGGCTTCAACGATTTTTTCCGGCCCGCCGAACTCGCCGACGTGGGCGGTCCCGGCGTTGTTGAGCACGGCGACATGCGGTTTGGTCATGCCGACGGTGTAGGCAATTTCGCCGAGACGCGAAGCACCGAGTTCGATCACGGCGGAGGTATGTTCCGGCGCGAGTTCGAGCAGGGTCAGCGGCACGCCGAGGTCGTTGTTCAGGTTGCCACGGGTCGCCAGTACCGGACCGCGGGTGCGCAGGATGCTGGCGAGCATTTCCTTGACTGTGGTTTTACCGCTGGAACCGGTGATCGCCGCGACAGGGTTGGTAAACGCCGCACGGTTCATCGCGCCCAGTTGGCCCAACGCCTGACGGGTGTCCTTGACCAGCAGTTGCGGAAGCGTGCTGTCGGCGACTTCACGTTCGACCAGCGCAGCGACCGCGCCTTTGCTGGCAACGTCGTTCAAATAGTCATGACCGTCGAAACGCGGACCGGTCAAAGCAATGAATAGCTGACCCGGCTTGATCGCGCGGCTGTCGATGCTGACACCATCAAACGTGGCATCGGCCGCGATCAACTGTGCATTCAGTGCGCCGGTCAGCTCGCTGAATTTCAAGGCCTTAAGCATGAGCCACCTCCCACGCGGTCAAGGCGTGATCGGCCTCGACCAGATCGGAGAAAGCGTGACGCTCGCCGTTGATTTCCTGATAGTCCTCATGACCTTTGCCGGCCAGGACAATCACGTCATCCGCCGAAGCGCTGGCGATCAACTGGGCAATTGCCTGGCCACGGCCAGCGACGAAAGTAACTTTATCCACATCGGTAAAACCGGCGCGGATGTCGTCGAAAATCAGCGAAGGATCTTCGGTGCGAGGGTTGTCATCGGTGACCAGCACGCCGTCGGCCAGACGTTCGACCACTTCAGCCATCAGCGGGCGCTTGCCGCGATCACGATCACCGCCGCAGCCGAACAGGCACAGCAAGCGACCTTTGGCGTGCGGACGCAGGGCCATCAAGACTTTTTCCAGCGCATCCGGGGTGTGGGCGTAATCGACCACCACCAGCGGCTGGGTGCCACCGCCCAGACGTTGCATACGACCGGCCGGGCCTTCGAGTTTCGGCAGGACCTTGAGGATTTCGTCCAGCGCGTAGTCCAGGCCGAGCAAGGCACCGACTGCGGCCAGTACGTTGCTCAGGTTGAAGCGACCGAGCAAGGTGCTGCGCAAATGGTGCTGGCCCTGTGGCGTGACCAACGTGGCGCGCACGCCTTCGTCATCGAACTGCGCTTCACGGCAATACAGGTAGGCGCTCGAGTTTTCAAGACTGTAGGTGATCAGGCGTGACTCACCTTTGTCCGCAGCCAGTTGGCGGCCGAACTCGTCGTCGAGGTTGATCACCCGGCACTTCAAATCGTTCCAGGCAAACAGCTTGGCCTTGGCTTCGCCGTAGGCTTGCATGGTGCCGTGGTAATCGAGATGGTCGCGGGACAGGTTGGTCATCACCGCCACATCGAACGCCAACGCCGCTACGCGACCTTGATCCAGGCCGTGGGAAGACACTTCCATGGCGACGGCTTTGGCACCGGCCTTTTTCAGGTCAGCCAAGGTCGCTTGCACGGCGATCGGGTTCGGCGTGGTGTGCAGGCCGCTTTCGAGTGCACCGTAGAAACCGGTGCCCAGGGTGCCAACGATGCCGCAATGCTGGCCGAGCAAATCCAGGGCTTGCGCGACCAATTGCGTCACGCTGGTCTTGCCGTTGGTGCCGGTTACGCCGATCAGGTTCAGGTGCCGGCTCGGGTCGCCGTAAAAGCGCCCGGCGATGTCCGACAGCTGGGCGGCCAGGCCTTTGACCGGAATCAGCGGCACGTCAGTGATCGGCAACACGGTAGCGCCTTCCACTTCATACGCCACGGCGGCGGCACCGCGCTGCAAGGCATCGGCGATGTGCGCGCGCCCGTCGAACTTGCCGCCAGGGACGGCGAGAAACAGATCGCCCGCCCGCACGTTGCGGCTGTCCAGGGTCAGTTCGCGGATCAGCAGATCGCGGCCGGCGTGGGCGAAAATCTTGTTCAGGCTCAGAGACATTAGCCGCGCCCTCCATTGGCTTTCAGTGGAACGACCGGTGTGGCGTTAGCGGTTTGCGTCGGCGGCAGGTTGTCGGGGGTAACGTTCATCAGGCGCAGCGTCCCGGACATCACTTTGCTGAACACCGGAGCCGATACCAGACCACCGAAGTAACCGGCCTTGGTCGGCTCATCGATCACCACCACGATGGCGTAACGCGGATCGCTCATCGGGCCGAAACCGGCGAACAGCGAGCGGTAGGAATTCTCGGCGTAGCCTTTGGTGCCGACCGACGTTTTACGCGCGGTACCCGACTTGCCGCCCACGTGATACGCCGGCACCTGCGCACGGAATACGCCGCGCGGCGCCTCGATCACTTGTTGCAGCATGGTTTGCATGGTTTTCGCGACAGCTTCCGGCAATACCTGGGTGGTTTGCGGCGCCTTGTCGGTTTTGATCAGGGTCAGCGGCGCGAGGCGACCATTATTGGCCAGGGCCGAGAAGGCGTGGACCAACTGGATCGCGGTCACGGAAATACCGTAGCCATAAGACAGCGTGGCGGTTTCAGCCTTGCGCCATTCGCGGTAGTTCGGCAGGTTGCCGACGCGCTCGCCCGGGAAGCCCAGGCCGGTGTCCTGGCCGAGGCCGACTTTCTGCGCGAGGCGGAAAATGGTTTCGCCGCCGATATCGAAGGCGACCTTGCTCATGCCGACGTTACTGGAATTGATCAGGATGCCGGTCAGGTCGAGCACCGGGCCTTCGGACTTGGAGACGTCCTTGATGGTGTATTTACCAATCTGCAGCGTACCCGGGTACACCTCAACGGTATCGGTCGGCTTCCAGCGCCCGGTTTCGATCGCGGCGCTCATCGAAATGGCTTTCATGGTCGAACCCGGCTCAAACACGTCGATCATGGCGCGGTTGCGCATCATCGCCGGTTGCAGGTTGCGACGGTTGTTCGGGTTGTAGGTCGGCTGGTTGACCATGGCGAGGATCTCGCCGGTCTTCACGTCCATGATCACCAGGCTGCCAGCCTTGGCGCCGTTCTCGATGATCGCGTTACGCAGCTCGCGGTTGGCCAGGTATTGCAGGCGCAAGTCAATGGACAACGCCAAGGGCTTGCCGGCCTTGGCGTTTTTGGTGACCTGGACATCCTTGATAAGTCGGCCACGCCGATCCTTGATGACCTGTCGCTTGCCGGCGACCCCTGCCAGCCATTCGTCGTAGGCCAGCTCGACCCCTTCCCGACCGTGGTCATCGATGTCGGTAAAGCCGACCATGTGTGCGGTGACTTCACCGGCTGGGTAGAAACGCCGGAATTCTTCGATGCCGTACACACCTGGCACTTTCAGGTCGAGCACAGACTGGCCCTGCTCGGGGGTCAACCCGCGCACCAGATAAATGAATTCTTTGTTGGCCTGTGCTTCAAGGCGTTCTGCCAGGGCTTTAGGATCCTGGCCCAGAGCGGCCGCCAGCGCTGGCCATTTCTCTTTGGCCAGTTGCATTTCCTTGGCATTCGCCCACAGCGTGGTAACCGGGGTACTCACGGCCAAAGGCTCGCCGTTACGGTCGGTGATCAGACCACGGTGAGCCGGAATCGGAATATGACGAACGCTACGCGCATCGCCCTGGCCTTTGAGGAAGGCGCGGTCGACGACTTGCAGGTCGATGATGCGCCAGCAAATAGCCGCGACCATGACGCCGAGCAAGCCCAGCACCAGGCGGAAACGCCATGGGAACAGTGCGCCTTCGAGTTTCATCATGGCGCCACCATCTGCACTTCAGCGGCGCCGGGAATGCGCATCTTCAGTTGCTCGGTCGCCAGGACTTCGATACGGCTGTGCGCGGTCCAGGTACTTTGCTCGAGAATCAACCGGCCCCACTCTGCCTGCGCCTTGTCGCGCACGCTCAACTCGGCGTACAGCGAGTTCAGCAACTGCCGATTCCAGTGGGCGCTGTACGATACGCCAATGGCCGACACGAGCACAGCCAGAAACAGCAGCAGCATGAAAAAGCTGCCGCCGGGCAGTGGCTTGGCGAAAAGCTTGCTCACCGCAGCTTCTCCGCGACGCGCATGACGGCGCTACGGGAGCGTGGGTTGGCTTTGAGTTCGGCGTCGGAGGCCGTCTGCGCTTTGCCATGGACTTTGACTTTCGGTTCGAAGGCCACATGCCGAACCGGCAGGTTGCGCGGCAGGTTGTCGGCTTCGCCTTTTACCAGCTTGCGCATGAACAGTTTGACGATGCGGTCTTCCAGCGAGTGGAAGCTGATAACGACCAGACGGCCGCCCACTTCCAGGCAGTCCAGTGCGGCTTCGAGGCCGGCTTCCAGATCGCCCAGTTCGTTGTTGACGTGAATGCGCAGGCCCTGGAAAGCACGGGTTGCAGGGTTCTTGCCCTTTTCCCATGCCGGGTTGGCGACTTTCAGGACTTCAGCCAGATCGGCCGTGCGTTCGAACGGCTTGATATCACGGCGCTCGGCCACGGCACGGGCCATGCGGCCGGAGAAACGTTCTTCGCCGTATTCCTTGAACACCCGGGCGATTTCTTCTGCAGGCGCGGTGTTGACGAATTCGGCAGCGCTGATCCCGCGGGACGGGTCCATGCGCATGTCCAGCGGGCCATCATTGAGAAAACTGAAGCCGCGCTCAGGGTCGTCGAGCTGTGGCGAAGACACGCCCAGGTCGAGCAAAACGCCGCTGACCTTGCCGTGCAGACCGCGGTCTGCCACTTCCGAACCGAGCTCGGCAAAGCTGCGTTGCACAACGACAAAGCGGCCGTCTTCGGCCGCTAGCGTTTGCCCGGTGGCAATCGCTTGAGGATCTTTGTCGAATCCGAGGACCCGACCATCGGGGCCGAGCTGGCTCAGGATCAACCGGCTGTGCCCGCCGCGCCCGAAGGTGCCGTCCAGATAGCAGCCATCAGGACGTACGGCGAGAGCCTCGACGGCTTCGTCAAGCAGTACGGTGATGTGGTTAAAGCCGCTATCAATAGTCACAGGATCAAATCACGCAGTTCATCAGGCATGGCGCCCGGTTGTTGAATAGCAGCCAGGTCAGCGGCAGAAACCGCATCCCAGGCATCCTCGTCCCACAATTGGAACTTGTTCAGTTGGCCTACCAACATCGCGCGCTTATCCAACTTGGCATATTCGCGAAGACGTGGCGGAACCAGAAAACGACCACTGCCATCGAGCTCGAGGTCGACGGCATTACCAATCAGTAAACGTTGCAGGCGGCGGTTCTCTTCGCGAAGCGAAGGCAGTGCGCGCAGTTTGGTTTCGATAATTTCCCACTCATCGAGCGGGTAAACACACAAACACGGATCAACGGCATCAATTGTGACGATCAGCTGACCGGAACTACGCGAAACGAGCTCGTCACGGTACCGGCTCGGCATGGCGAGACGGCCCTTTGCGTCGAGACTGATAGCGTTAGCTCCGCGAAACACGTCAGCGTTTCTCCAAATATTAGCGTTTTACGCTCAAAAAACCCACTTCATGCCACTTTCCGCCACTTGCGCACACTATAGGAATGCGGCCACCGCACCGTCAAGGCGCGGATTAAAGGAAAACCCTTACAGAACTGAGATTTAGGAGCGTAGGAGGAGGTGCTACGAGAATCTGGCAGGTGAATTTGTCCGATAACTTGAATCAGCACAGGAGGCTGCGTTCGAAAGTTAAAGTAGTTTGTTAAGAGTAAGATTTTTTCGGTATTACGAAAGTGTTCTGGCAACGATTCTGGAAGGAGGGATTTTGCTACTACCAGCACCCTGCTTAACGATTAAAGCAGAGAGGAAAAAAGGTGGAGAGTCGATCTGTAAGCCGGGTTCTGTCTTGAACAGTCATTCGTCTACGATGGCCATCACTGGACATCTTTAGCAACCTACCCGGTCCCAGCGCGGGCCACGCCTTGGGACCCTATTTGGTCTTGCTCCAAGTGGGGTTTACCTAGCCACGAACTGTTGCCAGACGTGCGGTGCGCTCTTACCGCACCTTTTCACCCTTACCGGCGCCGAAGCGCTTAGGCGGTTATTTTCTGTGGCACTTTCCGTAGGCTCACGCCTCCCAGGCATTACCTGGCACTTCGCCCTATGGAGCCCGGACTTTCCTCCCCCCCCTAATTTTCATAGAGGGCAGCGACTGTCCGATCGACTCTCCGCCGCGAAGGTTAACGGCAGAGCGGCCGAAGAACAAGCGATAAACGCCTCTGGCCGCGCCTTCACGTCGGTTTTTTACTCGCCCTTCTGTTTATCCAGCGCCACTTGATAGAGCACATTCTTGCGCTCGCCGGTAATTTGCGCCGCCAATGCCGCCGCACGCTTGAGCGGCATCTCTTCAAGCAACAGATTGAGGATGCGCATGGCTTCGCTGCTGACCGCATCTTCGGTCTCCGGCGCCGACCAGCCCGCCACTAACACCACGCACTCGCCACGTTGCTGATTGCTGTCCGACTCGACGAACTCACGCAGCTCGGCCAACGGCAGACCCTTGAGGGTTTCGAAGGTTTTGGTCAGTTCGCGCGCCAGCAACGCCGGGCGCTCGGGGCCGAACACCAGTTCCATGTCTTGCAGGCATTCAAGGATGCGATGCGGCGCCTCATAGAAAATCAGTGTGCGCGGCTCTTCCTTGACCAGCTCCAGACGAGCGCGGCGACCGACCGCCTTGGCTGGCAGAAAGCCTTCGAAAATGAAGCGGTCCGACGGCAGACCCGCCGCCGACAAGGCCGCGATCAATGCACAAGCCCCCGGGACCGGCACCACATTGATCCCGGCGGCACGTGCCTGACGCACCAGGTGATAACCCGGATCGGAAATCAACGGCGTGCCTGCATCGGAGATCAGCGCCACGTCGTCACCGGCGAGCAGGCGGGTAATAAAGCGGCTACCTTCATCCCGCTCGTTGTGTTCATGGCAAGCCGCCAGCGGCGTGGGAATGCCGAAATGCTGCATCAATCGCTGGGAGTGACGGGTATCTTCAGCTGCGATCAATGCGACGTCGCGCAGGATTTTCAGCGCACGCGCACTGATGTCGTCCAGGTTGCCGATGGGCGTCGCCACCACATAAAGCGAGCCAGAAGCGGAATTCAAAGCACCTGGAGCAGTCAAAGCGCACACCTCATGATCGGTAAAAGGCGACATTGTAGCGCGTAGCGGCGCTTGCAATCGCCCCGCCCTCCTCGGGTTTTTCAGGCGTTTGTGCAGCGCTGCAACATTTGCACGAGCTAAATTGATCGATTCACGCCAGTAACATCGCGCCCCGGCCAGTGCTTGGGTACAATTCCACGCTAATTTGATCGAGTATCAGGAACACTACATGATCGCTTGCCTGCGGCTGTTCACTGCCCTCTGCCTCGCTGCCTTGCTGGCGGCTTGCGCCAGCTCGCCCTCCTCCAGCCTTGGCGAACTTCCACGGACCCCGGACGCCAGTATCGAGCAACTGCTCGAACAGGCCGCTCAAAGCAAGGATCCGGAAAAAGCCGCGCTGTTGCGCCTGAGCGCGGCCGACCTGGCCTATCGTCAGGGCAATGCCGGCCAGTCCGCGCAAATCCTGCAACAGGTTCCGGTGGAACAACTCAAACCCGGCCAACAAGTCTTCGCCAGCACCCTGGCGGCTGAACTGGCCATGACGCGCAATCAGCCCAAGGCGGCACTGACTGCCTTGAGCCATCCAAGCCTGCAACGCCTGGGCGAGTTGCCGGTCGAGCAACAGGTTCGCACCGGCACTGTGCATGCTCGCGCCCTTGAGGCCGATGGCCAGACGCTGGCCGCCGCACGGGAGCGCATCTTCATTGCGCCAATGCTCGAAGGTGAAGCGGCCGCCAAAAACCACGAGGCGATCTGGACACTGATCGCCTCGCTGCCAACCGATCAACTGCAGCCAACCACCAACGATGACCTGGGTGGCTGGATGGGCCTGGCACTGGCCGTGAAAACCGCCGGCACCCTGGAACAGCAGCAAGCCGCGATCGATAACTGGCGCGCCCAGAACCCTAAACACCCGGCCGCCATTCAGCTGCCACTGCCACTGACCAAACTCAAGGAACTGGCCAGCCAGCCCCTGAGCAAGATCGCCCTACTGCTGCCGCAAGACGGTCCGCTGGGCTCGGTCGGCAAAGCATTGCGTGAAGGCTTCATGGCCGCTCACTACCAGGCTCAACAAGCCGGGCAGAAGCCGCCAGCCATCGAGTTCTATGACAGCTCGAAACTGACCTCGATGGACGAGTTCTACCGCAAGGCTCAGGCCGATGGCGTGCAACTGGTGGTCGGTCCGCTGGAAAAACCGCTGGTCAAACAGCTGAGCGCTCGCCCGCAACTGCCGATTACTACCCTGGCGTTGAATTACAGCGAAGGCGAACAAGGTCCGGCCCAGCTGTTCCAGTTTGGCCTGGCCGCTGAAGACGAAGCCCGTGAAGTGTCTCGTCGTGCTCGCGCCGACGGCCTGCATCGCGCCGCCATCATGGTGCCGAAGGGCGAATGGGGCGATCGCGTACTGAGAGCGTTCAGTCAGGACTGGCAAGCCAACGGCGGCAGCATCGTCGCCACCGAACGCGTTGACCAGCCGGTTCAACTGGCCCAGCAGATTGCCGACATGTTCCAGCTGCGTCAGAGCGAAGGTCGCGCCAAGAGCCTGCAAAGCACCGTGGGTTCGCAAGTAGCGGCCCAGCCTTCGCGCCGTCAGGACATCGAGTTCATCTTCCTGGCCGCCACTCCGCAACAGGCCCAGCAGATCAAACCGACCCTGAACTTCCAGTACGCGGGCGATGTTCCGGTCTACGCCACCTCCCACGTGTTCAGTGCCAGCGGCGACGTGAATCAGTACAACGACATGAACGGCATCCGCTTCTGCGAAACCCCATGGTTGCTGGACGCCAATGATCCGCTGCGCAAACAGGTCACAGCGCAATGGCCACAAGCCGCCGGCAGTTTGGGCCGCCTGTACGCAATGGGCGTGGATGCGTATCGCCTGGCGCCGCGCCTGGGGCAACTCAAGGCTTTGCCGGATAGCCGCATCGAAGGTCAATCGGGAAGCCTGGGCATGACTCAGAACCAGCGCGTTGTTCGTCAGTTGCCGTGGGCCCAGTTCGCCAACGGCCAGGTTCAACGCCTGCCGGATACTCCGCGCTGATGCCTGACAGGTCACGCCAGCAAAGCGGTAAAGATGCCGAGCGCCATGCGCTCGAGCATCTTCAACAACAGGGTCTGCGCCTGCTGGCGCAGAACTGGTTGTGTAAACGCGGCGAGCTTGATCTGGTCATGCTTGATGGCGATACAGTAGTATTCGTTGAAGTCCGCTACAGAAAGAACACCCAATGGGGTGGAGCGCTCGACAGTATCGATGGGCGCAAACGGCAGAAACTGATTTTCGCCGCGCAGTATTTTCTTCAGCGCGAGTCGCGTTGGGCCAATTCCCCCTGCCGCTTCGACGTGGTTGCCATCGACAGCAACCTCGATCAGTTGAACTGGTTGCAGAATGCCTTCGACAGCTGATCGCGCGCATCCCGAAGCGGACACCTTCACCCAACACTTTTGCTCTTTGCTTTGCGGGCTGCACATTCATGTGCCGAGTAGCCGCGCTAATTAAGGTCACACAGATGGACATGCAATCCCGAATTCGCCAGCTTTTTCAGGCCAGTATCGACACCAAGCAAATGGCGATGGACGTACTTGCACCGCACATCGAGCAAGCCAGCCAGGTGATGGTCAACGCCCTGCTTAATGAGGGCAAAATGCTTTCCTGCGGTAACGGCGGTTCCGCCGGCGATGCCCAGCACTTTTCGTCCGAGCTGCTCAACCGATTCGAGCGCGAACGTCCGAGCCTGCCAGCCATTGCGCTGACCACCGACAGCTCGACGATCACCTCGATCGCCAACGACTACAGCTACAACGAAATCTTCTCCAAACAGATCCGCGCCCTCGGTCAGCCGGGTGACGTATTGCTGGCGATTTCCACCAGCGGCAACTCGGCGAACATTATTCAAGCGATCCAGGCCGCACATGATCGCGAAATGATTGTCGTAGCATTGACCGGTCGCGATGGCGGCGGCATGGCGTCGCTGCTATTGCCCGAGGACGTCGAGATTCGCGTACCGGCCAACGTCACCGCACGTATTCAGGAAGTCCACCTGCTGGCGATCCATTGCCTTTGCGATTTGATCGACAGCCAACTGTTCGGGAGTGAAGAATGACCCCTAATCGCCTAGGCCTTCTGGCCTTGACCCTGTGCCTCGGCATCAGCGGCTGCACTTCAGTGGTTAAAGCAAGCCGTGAAGCGCCGATCGAAGATGACCGTGGCACGCGCACCTTCGGCAGCAAGATCGACGACTCCCTGATCGACACCAAGGTCGGCGTTAACGTCGCCAAGGCCGATCCAGCCCTGGACAACGATTCGCACATCGTCGTCACCAGCTTCAACGGTGTCGTGCTGCTCGCCGGGCAAACGCCTACCGCAGACCTCAAGGCCAAGGCCGAACAGGCCGCCGCTGCGGTCCAGCGCGTGAAGAAGGTGCATAACGAATTGCAAGTCCTGCCGCCATCCGGCTTCCTTGCCCGTCAGAACGACACCTGGCTGACCTCCAAGATCAAGACCCAGATGCTCACCGACCCGAACATCCCGGGCTCGCGCATCAAGGTTGTCACGGAGAATGGCATCGTCTATTTGCTGGGTCTGCTGACCAAGCAGGAAGCGGCGCAGGCCACCAGTCTGGTGCAGGGCGTTTCCGGGGTGCAGAAGATTGTGAAGTTGTTTGAGTACATTGACTGACACGCAAACCGCAGGCACAAAAAAGGCGATCCGGATGGATCGCCTTTTTTTATTTCACCACTTTCAAACTGGGTCGACCGCTGGGACGCGGCGGTTCGCTGTCGGGTGGCGGAATATCATCATCCGGCTCGATCTCTTCCTCGTCTTCCATAGGCGATTCCAGATCGAACACCATGCCCTGGCCATTCTCCCGGGCGTAAATACCCAGGATCGAGGCGATAGGCACGTACAGGGTGTGTGGCACGCCACCGAAGCGCCCTTCGAAGCTGACCGCCTCGTTGTCCATATGCAGATGACGCACGGCCGCCGGTGATACGTTCAGGACAATCTGTCCGTCACTGGCAAAACCCTGGGGCACCTGCACCGACGGATACTCGGAATTGACCAGCATGTGCGGGGTGCAATCGTTGTCCACAATCCACTCGTAGAGCGCGCGGACCAGATAAGGTCGACTGGAGTTCATAGCGGCTCCTTAAGCCTTAGCGCATATCGCGTTCGACACCAGACAGACTCGCCTGGAAAGCCTCACGCGCAAACGAGCGCTCCATGTAATCAAGCAGCGGCTTGGCAGGCCGCGGCAGTTCAATACCCAAAATCGGCAAGCGCCAGAGTATTGGTAATAGGCAGCAATCCACCAGACTTTGTTCCTCGCTGAGGAAAAACGGCTTGTCGGCGAACAACGGCGACACGCCAGTCAGGCTTTCACGCAACTCTTTACGAGCCACGACACGGGCGGCTTCCTTGGTCTTCGAATCCAGGATCAGATCCACCAGGCCACACCAGTCACGCTGAATACGATGAATCAGCAGGCGGCTGTTGGCACGCGCCACAGGATAAACCGGCAGCAAGGGCGGGTGCGGGTAACGCTCATCCAGATATTCCATCACCACGGTCGACTCCCACAACGCCAGGTCACGATCGACCAGGGTGGGCAGACTTCCGTAAGGGTTCACTTCAATCAGTTTAGGCGGCTGGCGACCAGCTTCCACGTAAATGATCTCTGCGCTGACACCCTTCTCTGCAAGTACGATGCGCACTCGGTGGGAATAGTGGTCGGCGGGGTCGGAGTAACAGGCCAACCGATTGGTCACGCCCATGGCGGTCCTCCTCGCTTGTTGAAATTATCGGAAGCGGAAAAACGCACGCGCCCAGAAGACGCCTCCCGTAACGTCTGGCTGACCAGACTCGTTACACCTTCAGAGACGCCCCTGGGCGCGCGCGATTAACAGCAATTGCTTACAGCTTTATCAATGGACGTCTTTCCAGTATTCACGCTTGAGCAAGTAAGCGAATACGAAGAAGAACGCCAGGTACAGCAACACATAGGTACCGATGCGCTGATGCTGCAGCTTCACCGGGTTGGCCGAGTAGGCCAGGAAGGTCACCAGATTCTTGACCTTCTCGTCGAATTGCTCTGCGTTCAGCGTACCGGTTTTCGGCAGTACGGTCAGCTGGTCGCAGGCTTCATGAGTCAAAGCCGTACCGGTCAGCGGATCGTATTGCTTCTTGCCGTCTTCGACGATTTGAACTTGTTTGCAGCCTACCACCTGACGACCCTGCAGGCCGACCAGAACGTTGGGCATCCCGACGTTCGGGAAGACCTTGTTGTTCACGCCCCAAGGACGCGACGGATCTTCATAGAACGAACGCAGGTAACCGTAGAGCCAGTCAGTACCACGAACGCGAGCGACCAGGGTCAGGTCGGGCGGAGCCGCACCGAACCAGGTCTTGGCGTCTGCCGGCTGCATGCCGATGTTCATGTGGTCGCCGATCTTGGCGCCCGTGAACACCAGCTTCGACAGCATCAGGTCATGCGGGATGCCCAGGTCATCGGCGACACGCTCATAACGCTGGAACTTGGCGCTGTGGCAGCCCATGCAGTAGTTGGCGAACGTACGCGCGCCGTCCTGCATGGCCGCTTTGTCAGAAACGTCGATGTCGACTTTTTCAAGCTCGGGACCGCCGTGTTCGGCCGCGAAGGACAGGACAGGCATGGCAGCAAGAATCAGTACAGCAAATAGCTTTTTCATCAGCCAGTCACCCTTTCCGGAACCGGTTTGGTCTTCTCGAGCCTGGTGTAGAACGGCATCAGAATGAAGTAGGCGAAGTACAGGAAGGTACAGACCTGCGACAGCAACGTACGGCTTGGAGTCGGCGCCAGAACACCCAGCACACCCAGAATCACGAACGAGATGCAGAATACCCAGAGCCAGATATTGCTCATCCAGCCTTTGTAGCGCATCGACTTGACGGGGCTGCGGTCCAGCCACGGCAGGACGAACAGCACCGCGATGGCCGCGCCCATGGCGATAACGCCCAGGAGCTTGTCCGGAACCGCCCGCAGAATCGCGTAGAACGGTGTGAAGTACCAGACTGGAGCAATGTGCTCAGGAGTCTTGAAGGCGTTCGCCACTTCAAAGTTCGGCTTCTCGAGGAAGTAGCCGCCCATTTCCGGGAAGAAGAACACGATCGAGCAGAAGATAAACAGGAACACCACCACGCCGACAATATCTTTCACGGTGTAGTACGGGTGGAAGGCAATGCCGTCCAGCGGTACGCCGTTTTCGTCTTTGTGTTTCTTGATGTCCACGCCGTCCGGGTTGTTCGAACCGACTTCGTGCAACGCCAGAACGTGCAGCACCACCAGACCGAGAATCACGATCGGCAGGGCAACAACGTGAAGGGCGAAGAAGCGGTTCAGGGTAATACCGGAAATCAGGTAGTCACCACGGATCCACTGAGTCAGGTCGTTACCGATGACGGGAATCGCACCAAACAGCGAGATGATCACCTGGGCGCCCCAGTAGGACATCTGGCCCCACGGCAGCAGGTAACCCATGAAGGCTTCAGCCATCAGCGCCAGGTAGATCAGCATCCCGAAGACCCACACCAGCTCACGCGGCTTCTGGTACGAACCGTAGAGCAAGCCACGGAACATGTGCAGATAGACCACGATGAAGAACGCCGAGGCGCCGGTGGAGTGCAGCAGACGCAGGATCGAACCGTACTCGACGTCGCGCATGATGTATTCGACGGAAGCAAACGCTTCTTCCGCCGACGGGGTGTAGCTCATGGTCAGCCAGACACCGGTAACGATCTGGTTGACCAGAACGAGCAGCGCCAGGGAACCAAAGAAATAGAAGAAGTTGAAGTTCTTCGGGGCGTAATACTTGCTGAGATGGTCTTCCCACATTTTGGTTGCGGGAAAGCGCGCATCAACCCAATCCATGAACTTGCTCATCACGCTTTCTCCGTATCGACGCCAACGACAATGATGTCATCGGTCTCATAGGAATGCGGGGGAACTGGCAGGTTCAAAGGCGCGGGTTGCGACTTGTAGACGCGGCCAGCCAGATCGTAGTGGGAACCGTGGCAAGGGCAGAAATAACCACCTACCCAGTCCTTGCCCAGATCCGCAGGTGCCACTTCTGGACGGAAGGTCGGTGAGCAACCCAGGTGCGTGCAGATACCGATCAGCAGCAGAACTTCTGGCTTGATCGAACGCGTTTCCGGGTCGACATAGGTCGGTTGTGTCGAGTTCTTGGAGGTTGGGTCAGACAGCTGGCCCTCGATCTTTTTCAGATTCCCCAGGATTTCCTCGGTACGGCGGACAATGAACACCGGCTGGCCGCGCCACTCAGCAATCATCTGCTGGCCTGGCTCGATTTTGCTGACATTCACTTTCACCGGTGCACCTGCGGCTTTCGCCTTGGCACTGGGAAACCATGACCCCACGAACGGGACCGCAGCCCCCACCGCTCCTGCAGCACCCACCACGGATGTGGCTGCTACCAAGAAGCGACGCCGGCCTGCATTCACGCCGTCATTGCTCATTCAGTCCTCTCCCATCAGCTTTGTGGCCTGTTAAATCAGGCGTCTACTAAGTAAATCTGTGCACTTATAAAAATTTTGCCGAATGGTAATGAAAAGCCCCAATTCTGACAAGGTAATTACCGAAGGGCTCCACTGCCAAGCCTTGCAGTATAGGGCCTCTACGGATGTGGCAAGTTGTCACAGCGCAATTCTTTGATAAATCGCGCCCATAAAAAAACGCCCAGCTTCGCGAGGAAACTGGGCGTTCTTTTTGAACGCGAAAGCGAATTAACGCTTCGAGTACTGCGGACGCTTACGCGCTTTACGCAGACCAACTTTCTTACGTTCAACTTCACGAGCATCGCGAGTAACGAAGCCAGCTTTGCGCAGAGCGCCACGCAGGGTTTCGTCGTACTGCATCAGTGCGCGAGTGATACCGTGGCGGATTGCGCCAGCTTGACCACTTACACCACCGCCGATCACGGTGACGTAGATGTCGAACTTCTCGACAGTCTCAGTCAATTCCAGCGGCTGACGAACTACCATGCGGGCAGTTTCGCGGCCGAAGAAATTATCCAGCGAACGGTTGTTGATGGAGATGTTACCAGTACCCGGACGCAGGAAAACGCGTGCGGTTGCGGTCTTGCGACGGCCAGTGCCGTAATTTTGAGTCGCCGACATAATGAACTATTCCGTTAAAACTTCAGTTCTTGGGGCTGCTGAGCAGTATGAGGGTGTACAGCGCCCGCATAGACTTTCAGCTTACGATACATGTCGCGACCCAGCGGGTTCTTAGGCAGCATGCCTTTGACCGCGGTCTCGATCACGCGCTCAGGGGCTTTAGCGATCAGCTTTTCAAAGTTGATCGACTTAATGCCGCCCGGGAAACCGGAGTGGGAGTAGTAGATTTTGTCGGTGGTTTTAGCACCGGTTACACGAATCTGCTCGGCATTGATAACGACGATGTAATCGCCGGTGTCAACGTGAGGAGTGTACTCAGCTTTATGCTTGCCACGCAGACGGCTCGCGATTTCGGTGGCCAGACGACCCAGGGTCTGACCTGCAGCGTCGACGACAAACCAGTCGCGCTGTACTGTTTCCGGTTTAGCAGTAAAAGTTTTCATTCTTTATAGCCTCAGGGGCCGCCCTGTAAATTAGACGGCGGATCTTACTGAATAGTGCGTACTTTGACAAGTCAAAGGCAGCCGGATACAGACGCTTTCGGGGGCTCGGGTCGGCGCGTCCGTTCAACGGCAAGATTCTTCGGCGGCGGCGCATCACTTCCACTGCAGAAAGAGGTGCGCAATTATGCAGATTGCGAAAAATATTTCAACCTGCTTTTATGATTGTTTTGCCCAAGGAGCACCCGATGGACTATCGCCAGCTAGGCCGAACCAATCTGAACGTAAGTGCCATCTGCCTCGGAACCATGACCTGGGGCGAGCAAAACACTGAAGCTGAAGCCTTCGCCCAGATCGAACGGGCCAAGGAAGCCGGGATCAATTTCATCGACACCGCCGAAATGTACCCGGTGCCGCCCAAGGCCGAAACCTATGCCACCACCGAGCGCTACATCGGCAATTACTTCAAAAGCCGCGGCGAACGCGCCGACTGGATCCTCGCCAGCAAGATTGCCGGCCCCGGCAACACCATCGATTACATCCGCGACAAAAACCTGCGGCACAACCGCCAGCACATCACCGAAGCCGTGGACGCCAGCCTCAAGCGCCTGCAAACCGATTACATCGACCTCTATCAACTGCACTGGCCGGAACGCAGCACCAATTTCTTCGGTCAACTGGGCTACAAACACAAGATCGAAGCCAACCTGACGCCGCTGGAGGACACCCTCGAAGCGCTGGACGAACAGGTCAAGGCCGGCAAAATCCGCCACATCGGCCTGTCCAACGAAACGCCGTGGGGCACCATGCGTTTCCTCGCCCTGGCCGAAGCCCGTGGCTGGCCGCGCGCGGTGTCGATCCAGAACCCGTACAACCTGCTTAACCGCAGCTTCGAAGTCGGCCTGGCGGAAATCGCCATTCGCGAACAGTGCGGCCTGCTCGCCTATTCGCCGCTGGCGTTCGGTTTCCTGTCGGGCAAGTACGAAGGTGGTGCGCGTCCGCCAAAAGGTCGCCTGAGCCTCTACAGCCGCTTCAGTCGCTATTTCAACCCACAGTCGGAAGCTGCGTGCAGTCGTTATGTCGCGCTGGCCCGTGAACACGGTCTGGACCCGGCGCAGATGGCATTGGCATTTGTCACTCAGCAGCCGTTTGTGACCAGCAACATCATTGGCGCGACTACGATGGAGCAGCTGGAGAGCAACATCGCCAGTTTCGAGCTGAAACTTTCCGATGAAGTGCTGGAGGCGATTGAGGCGATTCACAAGGATCACCCGAACCCGGCTCCTTGATTGATTCCTAAACCCCATCGCGAGCAGGCTCGCTCCCACATTTAATCGCATTCCACTGGGAGCACGCGGTTAAGTGTAGGAGCGAGCCTGCTCGCGATGGCGGACTGTCAGACGCCGCAGATCAAAGCGACCGCGCAATAATCTCCTTCATGATTTCATTGGTCCCCGCATAAATCCGCTGCACCCGCGCATCCGCCCACGCCCGGGCGATCGGGTATTCCCACATGAACCCATAACCGCCATGCAGCTGCACGCATTCGTCGAGCACCTTGCATTGCAGGTCAGTGCCCCAGTACTTGGCCATCGCGGCCGTCGGCACATCCAGCTTGCCTTGCAGGTGCAGCTCCAGGCAGCGATCAACGAACACCCGACCGATCTGGATTTCAGTCGCCATTTCCGCCAGCTTGAAGCGCGTGTTCTGGAAGTCGGCAATCGCCTTGCCGAACGCCTTGCGCTCACGGGTGTAATCCAGCGTCCATTGCAACGCAGCTTCGGCCGAAGCAAGCCCGCCGACCGCTACCGTGAGACGCTCCTGAGGCAATTCCTGCATCAGGTAAGCGAAGCCCATCCCCGCCTGGCCCAACAGGTTTTCCTTGGGTACCCGAACATCCTGGAAGAACAACTCCGAAGTGTCCTGAGCCTTCATGCCGACTTTTTCCAGGCGCTTGCCCTTGTCGAAGCCTGGTGTATTGGCCTCGACCAGAAACAGACTGGTGCCCTTGGCGCCGGCCTTCGGATCTGTCTTGGCCACGACAATCACCAGGTCCGCCAGATAGCCGTTGGTGATGAAGGTCTTGGAGCCGTTGATCACGTACTCGTCGCCATCCAGCACGGCGGTGGTCTTTACGCCTTGCAGGTCGGAACCGGCACCCGGTTCGGTCATGGCAATGGCCGTCACCATCTCGCCGGACACCAGTTTCGGCAGGTATTTGTGCTTCAGCGCTTCACTGCCGTAGTGCAGGATATACGGCGCCACAATGTCCGAATGCAGGGAAAACCCGATGCCGGTCAGGCCGAGACGACCGACCTCTTCGATCACCACTGCGCTGTAGAGAAAGTCCGCCCCCAGCCCGCCGTATTCCTCTGGGAGATGCGAGCAAAGCATCCCCGCCTCCCCTGCCTTGTTCCAGAGTTGACGGTCGATGTAGCCTTGTTTTTCCCATTGCCCATGGAACGGCACGGCTTCCTTTTCGAGGAACGTTCGCACGCTGTCGCGAAAAAGTTCGTGCTCGGAACTGAACAAGGTTCTGGGGATCATGCGGCACCTGTCGTTAATTATTGGAAGGAGTTGACCTTCAGAGACTAAGCCCCGCACCCGATACAGGACACTGGACACATCAGACAAAAAATAAGACGATCCAGCCGTCTGGTGACCACTTTCCCCTATAAGAATAAAGTTGAATTATGTCTAACCAAGTCTCCACGCCCTTGCGGCGCGTCAGCATCCTGGCTATCGACCGGGTTTTCGCTTCCACCCTCATGCAAGCCAAGGATTTCTTCCACCTGGCCAGCCTGCGCTACGGCAAACAACTGGGCCAAGGCCTGACACCGGCGTTCGAAACCCGGCTGGTCAGCCCCGACGGCAAACCGGTGAACAGCTTCAGCGATGTGATCATGCCGGTGGACGGCGGCCTGGAAAATGCCGACGTCATTATCCTCCCGGCCTTCTGGGACGATTTCGATACCCTTTGCCAGCGTTATCCACAAGTGCTGCCGTGGCTGCGGCAGCAACACGCTCGCGGCGCGGTGCTCTGCGGCGAGGCCACCGGGGTGTTCTGGCTGGCCGAGGCCGGGCTGCTCGATGGCAAGGAAGCGACCACTTACTGGCGCTTCTTCAATGCGTTTGCCGAACGCTTTCCACGGGTTCAGCTCAATCAGGACAAGCACCTGACCGACGCCGACAACCTGTACTGCGCAGGCGGCACCACGTCGGCGTGCGATCTCTACATTTACCTGATCGAACGCTTCTGCGGCGCCAACGTCTCCCAGGCCGTGGCCCGGGACATTCTCTATGAAGTGCAGCGCAGCTATTCGCCAGGGCGCATCGGTTTCGGTGGGCAGAAGCTGCACCAGGACGTGATCATCCTGCAGATCCAGCACTGGCTCGAAGAACACTTCGCCGACAAATTCCGCTTCGAAGACGTGGCCCGCGAACACGGCATGAGCATCCGCAACTTCATGCGCCGCTTCCAGACCGCCACCGGCGACAAGCCGCTGCATTACCTGCAACGCCTGCGCATCGAAACGGCCAAGGGCTTGTTGTCGGGTAGTCGCAAGAGCATCAAGACCATCAGCTACGAAGTCGGCTACGACGATGCGAGCTTCTTCGCAAGGCTGTTCCGCCAGCACACCGAGTTGTCGCCGAATCAGTATCGGCAGCAGTTCCAGCAAGCTGCTTAAGGGCAAGACACAATTCCCATGTGGGAGCGAGCCTGCTCGCGATAGCGGCTGTACATCCAACAAAGATGTGACTGACATACCGCTATCGCGAGCAGGCTCGCT
>NZ_JBOFQE010000005.1:0-12744 GCF_051660785.1 Pseudomonas sp. | reverse complement strand
ACCAGAAACGGTTAATCGGGCATTTTTATGAGTGTTCACTCGGGGCCTCCGGGTACTTGGTTTGGTTCGCACCTCCAATTTTCCGGAAAAGCCCCGAGTGAACAACCTACAGAGAGATCACAGCTAGCTCCCACATTGGGCCTGTGGCGTTCACAAATCCCCTGTGGGAGCGAGCCTGCTCGCGATGACTGACTTGAGGGCACTACATCACTTGCTGGCAGGCCCATTCCCGATCTGCCACACAAACGGCGGCTCCGTCCCGTTGATCGTCCAGTCCCCGACAATTCGCGCCTTGTAAATCAGTGGATTGTGCGACGACACCGTCCGCGCATTGCGCCAATGCCGGTCCAGCGATTTGCCCTCGCGAACATCCGAGGCCCCTAGCGCATTGAACAACTGCGTGGTCGCCCGCAGGATCAATTCAGAAACCACTCCTTGTGCCTTGGCCGACTCGATTTCCGCCGCGACATTTGCCGCCTGCTCCAGCAGCTCATCACCTGAGAACCGCGCCAGATACGCCCGTTGCGCCGGTTGCGCGGCCTTCAAGGCACTCGCTTCGGCGGCGTACACCCACGCGGCGATGTCACCGACCACTTGCTGAACCTGCGCATCCTGGCTGACGTGCTGCGCATTGCCGTGGCTGTAAATCCGTTTGCGCTCGCGCACCTGATGCGCCACATCGCGCAATGCCGCGCGGCCAATCCCGGCCAGGGTGGCGAGCAACACCAGCTGATAAAACGCGGTCTGGTATTTGAAGCGGGTGGCGAAGTCGAGGATGTTTTCGGGGTCGACTTCGGCGTCGATAAATCGCGAGGTGCCGCTGCCGGTGGTGCGCTGGCCGAAACCGTCCCAGTCATCGCTCTGCACGATCCCGGCCTGGCGGGTGCGGACTGCGGCAATCACGTCGGCGCCGGTATCGCTGCGCTGGGCATACACGTCGATCCAGTCGGAAAACAGGCTGCCGGTGCTGTAGAACTTCTCGCCATTGAGCCGCCACTGATCGCCGTGGGGCGAGACTTTGGTGATGACGTCGCCGATCGCCACACTGCCGATTTCCGTCCAGGCGTTGCCGACGATGTCACCCTCGACGAAGCGCTTGAACCACAGATCCCGGCTCGGCCCCGGCGGCGAGTTCAAGCGGTCCTCGACAAAGGCGAAATGCCCGCGCAGTGCCTGCGGCACGTTGGAATCGGCCTCGGCCAACTCAATCAGCAACTCGAACAACTGCGGCAGCGATGCACCGCCACCGCCATATTCCACCGGTACCCGCACGGCGCCGAATCCGGCGTCCTTGAGCCATTGAATCGGCTCGAAGGGCAGGCTGCGGGACTGTTCGCGCTCGACGGCACCGGCGGCGATGCGCTGGAAGATCGGACGGAATCTTGAGGCCAGTGCCTCATAGTCAGTGCCGATGGACAGAGGGTTGATGATTTGGTGTTCGGTCATGGGAGGGTTCCTTGGGCAGTGAATGCCAAAAGAGATTGCACGGACCATGCCTGGCGCTTCACGCCAGGATTTGCGCGGCGTGGTCGATTTCCAGGTGCGCCCAACTGTTGCTCAACCAACAGCGCATCCGCAAATTGCCCCAGACACACCGATATGTGTGGCGAGGGAGCTTGCTCCCGCTTGAGTGCGCAGCGCTCACAAGAATTTGGGGGCCGCTGCGCAGCCCAGCGGGAGCAAGCTCCCTCGCCACAGGTATCTTTCAAGAAATCAGTACTGGCACGGTTGCTGCTCTGCCCCAAGGACTTCCCAACATCCCGAGGACATGCCTATGAGTCAGCAAGCCGTCAAATTTGCCTACTGGGTGCCGAACGTCAGCGGCGGGCTGGTGGTCAGCAAGATCGAACAACGCACCCACTGGGGCATCGACTACAACCGCAAACTGGCGCAACTGGCCGAAGAGGCCGGGTTCGAATACGCCCTGACCCAGATTCGTTTCACCGCCGGTTACGGCGCTGAGTTCCAGCACGAGTCGGTCGCCTTCAGCCATGCGCTGCTGGCCGCTACGACCAAACTGAAAGTGATCGCCGCGATCCTACCGGGGCCTTGGCAGCCGGCGTTGGCGGCCAAGCAACTGGCGACCATCGATCAGCTGACTAACGGCCGGGTGGCGGTGAATATTGTCAGCGGCTGGTTCAAGGGCGAATTCCAGGCGATTGGCGAACACTGGCTGGAACACGACGAACGTTATCGCCGTTCTGAAGAGTTCATCCGCTCGCTCAAAGGCATCTGGAGCCAGGACAACTTCACCTTTCGCGGTGACTTCTACCGCTTCGACAACTACAGCCTCAAGCCCAAACCGCTGGGCCAGCCGGAAATCTTCCAGGGCGGCAGTTCGCGTGCCGCGCGGGACATGGCGGCGCGAGTGTCGGACTGGTACTTCACCAACGGCAACACGCCGGAAGGCATCAAAGCCCAGGTCGACGACATTCGCGTCAAGGCCGCCGCCAATAATCATTCGGTGAAAGTCGGCGTGAATGCGTTTGTCATCGCTCGCGACACGGAAGAAGAAGCGCGGGCCGTATTGGCACAGATCATCGATCAGGCCGATCCGGAAGCGGTAAATGCCTTTGGCGATGCGGCGAAGCAGGCGGGCAGGGCGTCGCCAGAGGGCGAGGGCAACTGGGCGAAGTCGACGTTTGAGGATCTGGTGCAGTACAACGATGGCTTCAAGACCAACCTGATCGGCACGCCGCAACAGATCGCCGAACGCATCGTGGCGTTGAAGGCGGTGGGCGTGGACTTGGTACTGGCGGGGTTCCTGCACTTTCAGGAAGAGGTGGAGTATTTCGGCAAGCGGGTGTTGCCGTTGGTGCGCGAGCTAGAGGCCGAGGCGGGCGTGAAACAAGCCGCGGTCGCCTGAGCACCACCGAAACACTGTGGGAGCGAGCCTGCTCGCGATAGCGATATGACAGACAACTAATGTGTTGAATGCTAAGACGTCATCGCTAGCAGGCTAGCTCCCACATTTGGATTTATGTGAAGTTACAGACCGAGGTCGGACAGGCTCGGATGATCATCCGGGCGGCGCCCCAGCGGCCAGTGGAACTTGCGGTCGCTTTCCTTGATCGGCATGTCGTTGATACAGGCGAACCGGTTGGCCATCAAACCGTTCTCGTCGAACTCCCAGTTTTCGTTGCCGTAGGAACGGAACCAGTTGCCCGAATCGTCGTGCCATTCATAGGCATAACGCACGGCGATGCGATTGCCGGTGAAGGCCCACAGTTCCTTGATCAGGCGGTAATCCAGTTCCTTGGCCCATTTGCGGGTCAGGAAACCTTTGGCTTCTTCGCGGTTGTAAGCGAACTCGGCGCGGTTACGCCACTTGGTGTCCAGGGTGTAGGCCAGCGACACCCGTTCGGGGTCGCGGGAGTTCCAGCCGTCTTCGGCCAGGCGAACTTTTTCGATGGCCGATTCACGCGTAAACGGCGGCAATGGCGGACGAACTTCAGTGTTGGACATTTAAAGTCTCCCTCTCAAATTAAAGTTCAAGCAAGTTGTCGGGCTTGGTGTAAGTGTTACAGGTCCAATAACTTTCGCGCCATGCATTGCGCATTATCGGCGGCACTGTGATCACCCATCACAAGCGCTACGGTAATGGCACCGTCGATCAGGATCAGCAGCTGTCTGGCCAGCGTCTCCGGGTCGGTAGCGCCATGTTCGGTACAGAGCTCGCACAGGTAGTCGAGCAACTTCTGTTTATGGTCTTTGGCGACCAGGCGGACCGGGTCTTGCGGGTCGCCGGTTTCGCCGCTGGTGTTAATGAATGCGCAGCCGCGGAAGCCTTCAGAGGCGAACCAGGCCTTGAGCACGGTAAACAGGTTGAGCAGGCGCTCGGCCGGGGTTTCAGCCTGGTCGACTGCACTTCTGTACCAGTGCATCCAGCGCACGTCGCGCCGTTGCAGGGCGGCGACGGTCAGCTCCTCCTTGTTGGCGAAGTAGCGGTAGATACTCTTTCTGGAGACGCCGGCGGTTTTCACCAGAAGATCCATGCCGGTGGCTGCGATGCCACTTTTGTAGATCAACTTTTCTGTGACATCCAGAATGATGTCGCGTGTGTCGTTGCTTGTGATTTCGTTCATGTGGCGAACAGTAGAACGATCGTTCTCCTTGGTCAAGCGGATATTTGCAGCGCCTGAAGAATTGCTATCGCCAGCAGGCTGGCTCCCACAGTTGAAATGCATTCCCCTGTGGGAGCTAGCCTGCTAGCGATGAGGCCATTACAGACGCTCACAAGACCCAGGCTGATCCATGGTGTAAGCTCTCGGACTATTCGGAATTGACCCATTGCGAGCCCTATGCCGTCGCTTTTCAAACGCTCTCTGCTGCCTAAACTGCGCAGTTTTCCGCTGACCGCCGATGCCGTCACCATCCTGTCCGGCGCTGCCGAGTTCCGTCGTTGCCTGCTGGAAAAAATCGCCAGTGCCACCCAGCGCATCTACATCGTCGCGCTGTACCTGCAACAGGACGAGGCCGGTCAGGAAATCCTTGATGCCTTGCACGCCGCCAAACTGGCGCGTCCGGAACTGGACGTGGTCGTGGTGGTGGACTGGCTGCGCGCCCAGCGCGGCTTGATCGGTGCCGGCAAACAGCCGGGCAACTCGGCCTGGTATCAGGAAGCGACGCGCACCCACGCCAGCGAAGTGCCGGTGTACGGCGTGCCGGTGCAAACCCGGGAGCTGTTCGGCGTGCTGCATTTGAAAGGCTTCGTGATCGACGACTGCGTGATCTACAGCGGCGCGAGCCTGAACAACGTTTACCTGCACAAATTCGACAAGTACCGCTACGACCGTTATCACCTGCTGCAGAACGCCGCGCTGGCCGATTCCATGCAGCACTTGATCCAGCACGGCCTGGTTGCCTCCAAAGCGGTGCATCGCCTTGACCTGCCGAACCTGCCGACCACCCGCAGCCTGCGCAACGACATCGGCGATTTGCGCAGCCGCCTCAAGCACGCGGCGTACGACACCACGGCCGGCAGCACGCAGAAGGGTGGATTGTCGGTCAGTCCGTTGCTCGGTGTCGGCAAGAACAACCCGTTGAGCCGGGTGATCTGCGAATTGATCGCCAGCGCCCAACATCAGCTGACCATCTGCACGCCGTACTTCAACCTGCCGCTGGCGGTGACCCGGGAAATCAACCGGGCCCTGGGCCGTGGCGTGAAGATCGACATCGTGGTCGGCGACAAGACTGCCAACGACTTCTACATCCCGCCGAGCGAACCGTTCAAGGTGATCGCGGCGCTGCCATACCTCTACGAGATCAGTCTGCGGCGCTTCGCCAAACGCCATCAGCACAGCGTCGACAGCGGCAAGCTGAACCTGCATTTGTGGAAGGACGGCGACAACACCTACCACCTCAAAGGCATGTGGATCGACAAACGCTACACCTTGCTGACTGGCAATAACCTCAACCCACGGGCATTCCGACTCGATCTGGAAAACGCGCTGCTGATCGACGACCCGAAAGGCGAGTTGCTGGAGCCGCGCAGTAAGGAGCTGGGCGAGATTTTCCAGAACACCACGCGCATCCAGCGTTATCAGGATCTGGAAACCCTGCTGGAATACCCGGCGGCGGTGGCCAAGTTTCTCAAGCGCGTCAGTCGGGTGCGGATCGAGCGTTTGCTCTATCGCATCCTGTAAGGCTCAGTGCTGCCGGGGCTGCGGCCACAGCGCTACCAGCAGCAACAGCGCAGCGGCCACCAGATAGGGCAGACGCGGTTCGATGTCGTAGATCAACGTCGCCGCCAACGGTCCGATCACCACGCCAAAGCCCTGCGCGGCACCAATGGAACCGGCGGTGGCGCCTTGTTCCGAAGCGTCAACCGCGTTGGCCGCCAGTGCGGCGAACGATGGAAAGATCAGGCCCATCCCGCCCGCCGACACGAAAAAGCACAGCCATAAACCCCACGCAGCATCCGCCAGGATGCTGCCGGCAAACCCCACGGCCGCCACCAGTGCGCCCGCGCGGATCAGCCGCAGCGGCGGCCATTCGAGCCGGCGCACCACCAATTGCGAACAGATCAGTGCGAAACCAACCATGGTCAAGGCGATGCCAGCGGTCTGCGCAGCGTCGGCCGGGCTCATGCCGAGTCGGTCGAGAGCGAAGAAGCCGACAGTGATCTGCGCAATCGATACGCACAGCATCGCCACGAACGCGACAGCCATTGGGCGACGCAATCGTGGATCGTTCAGATGAACCTTGCGTGGCGCTTGCCGCAGGTGCAGTTCCTGACCCTTGAGCTTGTAATGCAGCACCACAAACGCCAGCAATGGCAAGATCGCCATGGCGTAGAACGGCAGGCTCAGGCTGAACCGTGACAACAACGCCGCAATCGCCGGGCCGATCACCAGGCCGCAGGCGTTGGCCGCGCCCAGGGCTGCCATGGCTTTGGCGCGGTGTTGCGGTTCGATGTTGTCGGCGATCAGCGCATTGCCACCGACCGGAATCGCGGCATAGAACACGCCGATCAGGCCGCGTCCGATCATCAACCCGATAAACCCCAGCAGCGCCGACGGCAGAAACCGCAACGAGGCGTCGATGAACAGGCACAAGGCCCAATAGGCGAGGGTGAAACCAGCCGTGGCGATCAACAGAATCCGGCGCCGGCCATAGCGGTCGCTGGCCTGGCCCCAGGGGCGGGCGAGCAGCATCCAGATCACCCCGGACACCGTCACCGCCGCGCCGGCCTGCCAGGTGGCCAGGCCCAACACCCGGGCAATCGGCCCGATCAGGGAGACGAACGCCATCATCGACATGGAACAGGCCATGTTGGCGACCATCAATGGACGCAGGTCGAAGGCAGGGGTGGTCATGGGTGAGTCTTCCGTGAGCGTTTGTTATTGGCGGGGGATGTTAGCGCGGGTCAAGACAGCCAGGTGGAAAATAGGTGACTGTGATAATGCAATCGCGAGCAGGCTCACTCCCACACTGGATTTGTGATCGACACAAAACCCCTGTGGGAGCGAGCCTGCTCGCGATGGGGCCAGCTCAGACGCTACAAAAATCAGTTCAAACCCAACTTCCCACGCAAAGTGGACAAATCCTCCGCCAACGTATTCACCGGCCCGACCAACGCCTTGCGGTCATTCTCTTTCACCTTGTCATACGTCTCAAACCCGCCATCCCTGGTTTTGTACTTCGCGAGAATCTTGTTCACGCTGGCAAAGTTCTTGTCGACCTTGGCAATAAACGCCGCGTCCTGTTTCTCGATCTGCGGACGGAACAAGTCGACGATTTTCTTCGCGCCGTCGATGTTGCCCTGGAAGTCATACAGGTCGGTGTGGCTGTAGCGATCTTCTTCACCGGAAATCTTGGTCGCCGCGACTTCTTCCAGCAACGCAGCGGCGCCGCCGACAACTTTCTCAGGCGGGAAAGTCAGGCCGGCGACGCGGGTCTGCAGGTCTTTGACGTCTTTGTTCAAACCGTCAGCCAGTTCATCCAGACCCTTGGTGCTGTTTTCCGAGAACAGCGAATACTCGATGCGATGGAAACCGGTGAAGTCTTCGGCTTTCACGCCTTTTTCGTGGTCATCGACACGGGAGTCGATGGACGCATCGAGGTCACTGAACAGCTCGGCAATCGGCTCGATCGACTCGTAGTAAACCCGGGTCGGTGCGTAGAGTTTTTTGGCGGTGGCCAGGTCACCTTTTTTCACTGCATCGGTGAACTGCTGGGTGTGGCTGGCCAGCTCATCCAGCTGCTCGGTGACGTAAATCTTGTAATCCGAAATCGGCTGCACCAGCTCCAACGGCGCCGTCGCCGCGAAAGCCGAAAGCGGGGTATTGAGCAAGCCAAGGGTCAGCAATAACGCGAGTGGCGACTTTTTCATGGGACGGTTCCGTGTGGGGGTTGATCAGGTGGTTGTTTTTGGAGAGGTAGCGTCAAGCAGCGAGCGACCGATGAAGTCCTTCTCGCCCGTCACACCTGGCAGGGTGAAGAAGTAACCGCCGCCGACCGGCTTGAGGTATTCCTCCAACGGCTCGCCGTTGAGTCGGGTCTGCACGGTGATAAAGCCTTTTTCCAGATCGGCCTGGTAACAGATGAACAACAGGCCCATGTCCAGCTGGCCATTCTTGTTCACGCCGTTGGAGTAGTTGAACGGCCGGCGCAGGATCAGGTTGGCCTGGGTCGCGGCGGTGCGCGGGTTGGCCAGGCGGATGTGCGCGTCGAGTTTGGTCAGCTTGCCTTCCGGGTCCTTGGTGTAATCCGGGACCTGGGTTTCATGCTCGCCGCCCATAGGCGCGCCGGTGCTTTTGATGCGCCCGAGGATGCTTTCCTGTTCCTGCAAGGGCGTGCGGTCCCAGCGTTCGACGAAGTTGCGGATGATCCGCACCGCCTGGTAGCTGCCATTGGCCGCCCACGCCGGTTCGTCGCTGCCCGGTTGCACCCAGACGAGGCTGTCCATGGCCTTGGCGTCGTTGGAGTCCGGGTTCGCCGAGCCATCGCGAAAACCCAGGAAGTTGCGCGCGCTCTGCGCCGGCACACCGGGTTTCGCCGGGGCCTGTGGCGGTACGCTGCCTTCCTGTTTCCAACGCACCAGCAGCAGGTCCGGCAGGTTCTTCACGATGTCGCGCAGGGCGTGGATATTGGTGTCGGTGGTGTTGGCGCAGAACTGCAGACTCAGGTCGCCGTGGCAGCAATCGGCTTCCAGTGCATCGTTGGGAAAACCGACCATGCGCATCAGCCGTTTCGGTTTCGCAGCGGCCAGGCCGAAGCGCTCGTCGAACAGCGATTCACCCACCGACACGGTTATCGTCAGGTTGTCCGGCGTGACCACCGGACCGAGGATGCCTGAATCCACCGGCGGCAGTTTCGGATCGACTTGCGCCACCGGGCCGCCCTGCATCAGGAAGGCGATGCGCTCATTCAGCGTGTGGAACAGCCGCTCCAGGTCCTCGCGATCACTGGCCAGCACATCAAACGACACCAGCATGCCCGACGCCGGACGCGGGGTGACGATGCCGGTCTGGTGTTTGCCGTGGAACGCGTGGCGGTCTTCGGTCTTGTCGCTGCTCGGCGCTTCGGTGACTTGCGCGGGGCTCGCGGCCATCGCCGGGCAGCTCAGTGCGGAGCCTGCCAGCGCGACACCGGCGGCGCCCATGCCCATCAAGACACGGCGACGCTGAAGATTGAAGTGTTCTGAATCGTTCATCGGTATTGAGTCTTCTGCTTAAAGGCCGGACAGGCCGAGGGCGGGATCGATTCCATCGAGTGCGTCAGTCAGCGCCTTGGCCTTGTCGGCGATCTGTTTGCGCTGTTCGGCGGTGACCGTGTCGTAGCTCGCGTAGCCGTCCTTGACCTTCAAACCGTTGAGTTCGGCGTCAAGGGCAGTGATCGCGCTGTCGATCTTCGGCAGCAACTCGGCAGCGGTGTTGCTCAGCAACGGGCGCAACAGGTCGACGACTTTGCGCGCAGCGAAGAGGTTGGCGGCGAACCCGTTCAGGTCGGTGTGGCTGTAGCGTTCTTCTTCGCCGCTGCTGGCGCGCACATCGGCGAGGCTGTGGAGATTGCGCACGACAATGCTCACCAGTTGCTCTGGTGGCAGCGACTGGGCGAGCAGTTGCTGTTTGAGCGTGGTGACGTCGCTGCTCAGGCGCTGGGCAATCGGCGTCAGGCCGTCGAGGTTGCGTTGCTGGAACAGCGCATATTCGATCCGGTGGAAACCGCTGAAGGACGGATCCTGCTCGCGTTTCTCGAAGTAATCGGCGCGGGCGTTGATCGCGTTGTCCAGTTCGGCCAGGCGCTGGGCGGCCGGGGCGATCCGTTGATAGGCGGCGCGAGCGGGCACATATAGCGCTTGTGCCTGGCTCAGGTCACCGGCGGCAATGGCTTGCTCAAGGGCGGCGACGGCGTTGATCAGTGCGCTGCCCTGGCTGCTCAGGTACACGCGGAATTCCGACAAAGGCCCCACGAACGCGACCATCGACGGTTTGGCCTTGGCCGCCGCGTCGGAGGCGGCAGTCGGCGTCACGTGCAAGGTGCCGCGCGGGTTGCTCAGCAATCCGCAGGTGATCGCGTAGTCGCCGGGCAGCAGGTTGGCGTTGATTACCTGACTCAGGTCCGGCGCGATGTTTTCCCGTTCTTCGACCACCAGCACGCCATCGAGGATTTCCCATTCAACGGCCCGGTCCGAGCGGTTGACGATGCGGAAACTGGCGCGGCCCGCCGGAACGGTCAGCGCATTCGGTTCGCAGTTGTGCGAGTGAATGGTCACCACCACCTCATCGTGGTGGGTCTGACGCTTGGCTGCGGCCATTTTCGAGGCGTAGTAGAACAGGCCACCGGCGGCGATCATCACGATCACCGAACCGGCCACCGCCCAGCGCAAGGCGCGGGGAGGCGAAGCCTGGGGAGGGGCTTGATTTGGCATGGGTGCCCTTACTGGCTGGAAACGGAAGAGGGTTGTTCAACAGGTGCCGCGCCGGGAGCCGGAACCGGGTAAAAAAACATCACCAGCGCCACCACCAGGTAAATCAGATAAGCCCCGAGGGTGCTGACCGTCGGCGCGTCCTGATAGCCGAACATGCCGGCCAGCACCGAGCCCACCGGGCGATCCATTGGTAGCGTCGTACTGAAGTCAAAGAGCACGGTTTGCAGGTGATTCCACACCCCGGCTTCATGCAGTGCCTGCACCGAGTTGGCGAGAATGCCCGCCGCCACCACCAGAATGAACAGACCGGTCCAGCGAAAGAACGCGCCGAGGTTCAGGCGCATGCTGCCGGTGTAGATCAGAAAGCCGACGATGATCGCAAGGATCAGACCGAGCAGGGCGCCGATCGGTGCCGCCGGACCTTCGCTTTGCTGGAACACCGCGAGCAGAAAGAACACCGTTTCCAGACCTTCCCGGGCCACGGCGAAAAACACCATGGCGATCAGCGCCGTCACTTGGTGCTTAGAGCCGGTCAGCGCGTGATCGAGGGAGACGTGCAGCGAGTGCTTGATCGAACGCGCCACTTTGCGCATCCAGAACACCATGGAGCTGAGGATGCCGACGGCCACCAGCCCGACCACGCCTTCAAACAGTTCCTGTTGTTTCTGCGGAAATTCGGCGCTGACCAGTTCCAGGCCACCGCCAACCAGCAGGGCCAGCGCCACGGCAAGGAACACGCCGATCCAAACGGCCGGCATCCACTGGCCACGACCGGTCTGCTTGAGGTAGCTGGCGATGATGCCAACGATCAGCGCGGCTTCAATGCCTTCGCGCAGCATGATCAGAAAAGGGACAAGCATTCAGCACCGACTCGGAATTAGATAGGGTGCTAATTTGTAACATAATGACACTCATTCCCAAATGGCATTCATTGACATTTACCTGAACCTAACCTGAACAACTCTAAACATCACTCAAATCCCCTGTGGGAGCGAGCTCGTGGCGAGGGGATTTATCCCCGTTCGGCTGCGAAGCAGTCGTAAAACCATCCTGTGCGGAGTACCTGACCCACCTCAATATTCGATTCTTGGGGCTGCTTCGCAGCCCAACGGGGATAAATCCCCTCGCCACAAGCCCGCTCCCACAGGGATTTTCGCTACCCATAGGATCTGCATTGGGCTGACGGCTGCGCTAATATGCCCGCACTCAAACAAGAACAAGGCCCACCTCGCTCAATGTCGGAAAAAGACACCATCGCCATTCAACTGGTGCGCGAAGCCCTGTTGCAAAGCTGCGCCCCCGGAGCCGCCACCGACGAGGTGTTGAACAAGGTCGGCATCGATCCGGCGCTGCTGCAAACCAGCGATGCCCGGGTGCCCGCCACTGCCTATGCGCGTTTGTGGCGCTTGTTGGCCCGGCGCGGGGACGATGAGTTTTTTGGCATGGACCCGCGCAAGCTCAAATCCGGCAGCCTTGAATTTCTCTGTCGCAGCTCGATGATCCAGCCAAGCCTGGCGGCGGGCCTGGCGTCGGGCCTGAGCTTTCTGTCGTTGATGCTCGAACGCATGCCCGCGCAGTTGGTTCGTCAACAAAGCCTGGCGGAAATCGTGTTGCTGGAAGACGACCAGGATCCGCGCCGCGCCTTCACCTATTTCACGTACTGGATGATCGTCCACGGCGTCGCCTGTTGGCTGGCCGGACGGCGCATACCGATCCTGGCCATCGAACTGCGCTGCCCGGAACCGGATTTCTGCGCTGACTATCAGGTGATGTTTTCCGAGAACCTGCGATTCGACCGGCCGCGCACGCGGATGATTTTTTCGGCCGATTGCCTGGACCTGCCGATCAAGCGCAGTCCTGAAGAATTGAAGCGTTTCCTGGCCCACGCGCCGGCGAACATTCTGGTCAAGTACCGCGACCCGGAAAGCCTGGCGAGCAGGATCAAGCATGACTTGCGCCAGTTGCCCGCCGAACAGTGGCCGGAGACCGAACCGCTGGCGCAACAACTTTGCATGTCCGCCTCGACCTTGCGCCGTCGGCTGGCGGAGGAAGGGCAGACCTACCAAGGGCTCAAGGACAGCGTGCGCAAGGAGTTGGCGATTGTGTGGCTGGCCGAGCCGCACATCAGCTTTGCCGAAATTGCCACGCGGTTGGGGTTTGCCGATGCGAGTTCGTTCTACAAGGCGTTTCGCAAGTGGTCGGGGTCCAATCCTGGGCATTACCGGAGCTTGATCCTGAACGAAGCACACTGAGCCTGGTTCTGTGTTGACAGGGCTGACGCCATCGTCGGAACGCCGCCCGGAGCAGGCTCGCTCCCACAGTGGTTCTATGGCGTACACAAATCCCGTGTGGGAGCGAGCCTGCTCCGG
>NZ_JBOFQE010000004.1:0-61791 GCF_051660785.1 Pseudomonas sp. | reverse complement strand
CAACGCGCGACCTACCTGACGTCGTGGTTGCACGAGTACAACTGGCATCGCCCGCATGCCAGCCTGAGTTATTTGCCACCGATTAGCCGAATAGCATCCGTGAACAACGTGGTGGGTTTACACAGCTAGCTCCCACAGTGGACCGCGATTTAATGTGGGAGCTGGCCTGCTAGCGATTGAGGCGACGCGGTCCAATGCCTACCGCGGATGCGCCGCCGCCAACAGCTCTTTGGTGTACGGATGCTGCGGCGAATCGAACACGTCGTGGCTGGCGCCGCTTTCCACCACTTTGCCATCCTTGATCACGATCATGTCGTGGGCCAGGGCGCGCACCACCGCCAGGTCGTGGCTGATGAACAGGTAGGTCAGGCCATGTTTTTCCTGGAGCTGGCGGAGCAGGGCGACTACTTGTTTCTGCACGGTGCGATCCAGCGCCGACGTCGGTTCGTCGAGCAAAATCAGCGCCGGTTTCAGCACCAGCGCCCGGGCGATCGCGATGCGTTGTCGCTGGCCACCGGAGAACTCGTGGGGATATCGATGGCGGCTTTGCGGGTCGAGGCCGACTTCTTCCAGCGCGCGAATCACTTCGGCCTTACACTCGTCAGCGGTCAACTGGCTATGCACTTCAAGCCCTTCGCTGATGATTTGCGCCACCGACATGCGCGGGCTGAGACTGCCGAAGGGGTCCTGGAACACCACCTGCATTTTCTTGCGCCATGGCCGCAACTGCTTTTGCGTCAGGCCATCCAGCGCCTCGCCCTGAAAGCGAATGCTGCCTTCGGAATCGAGCAAACGCAGGATCGCCTGGCCCAGCGTCGACTTGCCCGAGCCGGATTCGCCAACAATGCCCAGGGTTTTTCCGCGCTGAATGTTGAGGCTGATGCCGTCCACCGCGTTCAGGTAGGTCTTGCGCTGGAACAGACCGCCACCGAGGGCAAACTGCACGCGCAGATTGTCCACTTCCAGTACGTTCTCGCGCTCGTCACGGGGCAGGGCTTCGCCTTCCGGCTCGGCGTTGAGCAGCACGCAGCTGTAAGGGTGTTTCGGCTCGGTGAAGATGGTTTCGCACGTGGCCTCTTCGACGATTTCCCCGGCCTTCATCACGCACACGCGCTGGGCGATGCTGCGCACCAGATTGAGGTCGTGGCTGATCAACAGCAGCGACATGCCGAGCCGCTGTTGCAGGGACTTGAGCAGAATCAGAATCTTGCGCTGCACGGTCACGTCCAGCGCCGTGGTGGGTTCGTCGGCGATCAGCAACTGCGGCTCGCAGGCCAGGGCCATGGCGATCATCACCCGTTGCCGCTGGCCGCCTGACAGTTGATGGGGATAGGCCTTGAGCCGCTCTTTGGGTTTCTGGATGCCCACCAGTTGCAGCAACTCCAGAATCCGCGCTTGCGCCACTTTGCCCGTCAGGCCCTTGTGCACCAGCAGGGTTTCGCCGATCTGCTTTTCGATGCTGTGCAACGGATTGAGCGAGGTCATCGGTTCTTGAAAGATCATCGCGATGCGGTTGCCGCGCAATTCACGCAGCACCTCCGGCGGGGCACCGAGCAGTTCCTTGCCGCGATAGCGAATGCTGCCAGTGGTCTGGGTGCCGGTCTCGGGCAGCAGTTGCAGGATCGAGTGGGCCGTCACCGATTTGCCCGAGCCCGACTCGCCGACCAACGCCAGGCATTCGCCGGGATGGATGTCCAGGCACAGGTTGCGCACCACTGTCTGGCCATTGAAGGCCACGCTGAGGTCGCGGATTTCGATCAGGTTGGTACTCATATCAGCTGTCCCGCTTCAAATCGAGGCTCAAGAGCGCGGATCAAACGCATCGCGTAACGCCTCACCAATAAACACCAATAAGGAAAGAATCAGCGCCAAGGTGAAAAACGCCGTCAGACCCAGCCATGGCGCTTGCAGGTTCTGCTTGCCTTGCCCGATCAGCTCACCCAGCGATGCGCTGCCGGCCGGCATGCCGAACCCGAGGAAGTCCAGCGCCGTGAGGGTGGAAATTGCCCCGGTGAGAATGAACGGCAGATAGCTCAAGGTCGCGTTCATGGCGTTGGGCAGGATATGCCGGACAATCACTTTTCGGTCCGTGAGGCCCAGCGCCCGGGCGGCCTTGACGTATTCCAGGTTGCGCCCGCGCAGGAACTCGGCGCGCACCACGTCGACCAGCGCCAGCCATGAAAACAGCGCCATGATCCCCAGCAGCCACCAGAAATTCGGTTCGACGAACCCCGACAGAATGATCAGCAGGTACAGCACCGGCAGTCCGGACCAGACCTCCAGCAAGCGTTGGCCCATCAGGTCGACCCAGCCACCGTAATAACCTTGCAGCGCGCCGGCGGCGATACCGATCAGCGCGCTGACAAAGGTCAGCATCAACGCAAAGAGGATCGACACCCGCGCACCAAAAATCACCCGGGCCATGACATCCCGCGACTGATCGTCGGTGCCCAGCCAGTTGACGCTCGAGGGTGGGCTCGGCGCCGGTTTGCTGAGGTCATAGTTGGGCGTGTCATCGCTGAACGGGATCGGCGGGAACAGCATCCAGCCGCCGTCCTTTTTAATCAGCTTCTGCACGTAGTCGCTGCGGTAGTCGGCCTGAAACGGCAGTTGCCCGCCGAACTCCTGCTCGGTGTGACGCTTGAACACCGGGAAGTACCACTGACCCTCATAGCTGACCACCAGCGGTTTGTCGTTGGCGATCAACTCGCCGCCCAACGTCAGCAGGAACAGGCCAATGAACAACCACAGCGACCACCAGCCCCGGCGGTTTTTCTTGAAGCGTTCAAAGCGGCGACGGCCTAACGGCGAGAGCTTGAACATCAGGCGTTCCTCGCGGCGAAGTCGATACGCGGGTCGACCAGGGTGTAGCAGAGGTCGCCAATCAGTTTTATCAAAAGCCCGAACAGCGTGAAGATAAACAGCGAGCCAAACACCACCGGATAGTCCCGCGATACGGCGGCCTCATAGCTCATGCGTCCCAGGCCATCGAGGGAGAAAATCACCTCGATCAACAGCGAACCGGCGAAGAACACGCTGATGAACGCCTGGGGAATCCCCGATACCACCAGCAGCATCGCGTTGCGAAACACGTGGCCGTACAGCACGCGTCGTTCGCTCAAGCCTTTGGCCCGTGCGGTGACCACGTACTGGCGCGTGATCTCGTTGAGGAACGAGTTCTTGGTGAGGATCGTCAGGGTGGCGAAACCGCCAATCACCAGCGCTGTCACCGGCAGCACCAGGTGCCAGAAGTAATCGGCGATCTTGCCCACGGTCGACAGCGATTCGAAGTTGTCCGAGACCAGCCCGCGCACCGGAAACCAGTTCAGCGAGGTGCCGCCGGCGAAGACCACGATCAGGAACATCGCGAACAGGAACGCTGGCATCGCATAACCGATGATGATTGCCGTGCTGCTCCAGATATCGAAATGACTGCCGTGGTGCACGGCCTTGCGGATACCGAGCGGGATCGACACCAGATACGTGATCAGCGTGGCCCAGAGCCCGAGGGAGATGGTCACCGGCATTTTTTCCAGGATCAGGTCGGTGACGGTCGCGCCGCGGAAAAAGCTCTTGCCGAAGTCCAGGCGCGCGTAACTGGTAAGCATCAGCCACAGGCGTTCATGTGCCGGCTTGTCGAAGCCGTACTGCTTTTCGATGTCCTTGATCAATTGCGGGTCGAGGCCGCGACTGGCCCGGGAGGTGCCGGACATGGTTTCGCCGGAGCCGCCGCCGACACTCGCGCCGCCGATGCCCTGCAAGTGCGCGATGGCCTGTTCCACCGGACCGCCCGGCGCGGCCTGGACGATGATGAAGTTGACCAGAAGAATGATCACCAGCGTCGGGATGATCAGCAGCAGGCGCCGCAGTATATAAGCCCACATCAATGCGGCCCTCCGGGTTTGCCACGGCGGATTTTCTCGGCCGTCATCTGCTGGTTGGTCAGCGGCGTGGTACTCGTTTCCCACCAGCTCTCGATGGCTTCGTCATTGCTGGCCTGCTCGTTGGGCATGCCGAACCGGTTCCACCACACCGTCGAAGTGCCCGGCGGATAGTAGTTGGGAATCCAGTAGTAGTTCCATTGCAGCACCCGGTCCAGTGCGTGGGCATAGCGCAGCATCTCCGGCTGGGTGTTGGCGCGGACCAGCCCGTTGATCAGGGTGTCGACTGCCGGGTTCTTCAGCACCATGTAGTTGTTGGCGCCGGGGTCGTTGGCCGAAATCGAGCCGAAGTAGTTGAACAGCTCGCCACCGGGTGAAGTGGTGACCGGGTAGCCGGTGACGATCATGTCGTAGTCGCGGCTCATCAGGCGATTCACGTACTGCGATGAGTCGATGCGCCGAATGTTCAGGTCGATGCCGATCTGTTTCAAGGTGCGCTTGTACGGCAGCAGCAATCGGTCCATGCCGTTCTGGCTGACCAGAAAGGTGAAACTCAACGGTGTGCCTTCGGCGTTGACCAGTTGATCGCCATCGGGTTTCCAGCCCGCCTGCTCAAGCAGGTCCAGCGCTTGCAATTGTTTGTCGCGAATCAGGCCGCTGCCATCGGTTTTCGGTGCTTCAAAGACTTTGGTGAAGACCTCGTCGGGGATCTGTCCACGCAGCGGCTCGAGAATCGCCAGCTCGCCCGCATCCGGCAGTTGTCGGGCGGCGAGGTCGGTATTGGAGAAAAAACTCTGCTGACGGATGTACATGTCTCGCATCATCTGCCGATTGCTCCACTCGAAATCCCAGAGCATCGCCAGGGCCTGGCGCACGCGACGGTCCTGGAAAATCGGATTTTGCAGATTGAAGACAAACCCCTGGGCCGATTGCGGTGCTTGTGTTGCCAGATGCGCTTTCTGCAGGCGACCGTCGCTCAGGGCCGGACTTTCGTAGCCGATGGAGTAGCCGGTCGCGGAGAATTCGCGGTTGTAGTCGTACGCGCCGCCACGCAGGACCTGGCGCGCTACGTCGGTATCGCCGAAATACTCGATGCTGAAATGATCGAAATTGTAGAGGCCGCGGCTGACCGGCAGATCCTTGCCCCACCAGCTGGCGTTGCGCTCGAAGGTGATGCTGCGGCCGGAATCGACCTTGCCTACTTTGTAAGGACCGCTGCCCAGTGGCGCCTCGTAACCGCCGCCATTGGCGAAGTCGCGGGTCTTCCACCAGTGCTCGGGAAATACCGGCAAGGTGGCGATGTCGAGGGGCAGGGTGCGGTTTTCGTTACTTTTGAAGTCGAATCGAACCGTCAGCGGCGCTTCGACTTCGACACCTTTGACATCGGCGAACTGGGTGCGATAGCGCAGGCTGCCCTGAGTCATCAGCAGGTCGAAGGTGTAGCGTACGTCCTGGGCGGTTATCGGTGTGCCGTCGGCGAAGCGCGCCTTGGGGTTCAAGTAGAAGCGCAGGGACAAGCCGTCATCCGAGCGTTCCATTTTTTGCGCCACCAGGCCGTACACGGTATAGGGCTCGTCCAGCGAACGCTGGGCCAGAGGCGAGTAAAGCAAACCGTCGATTTGCGTGACGCCGATGCCCTTGTCGATGTACGGCAATATATGGTCGAAATGCCCGATTTCGATGGCCGAGCGGCGCATCGTGCCGCCCTTGGGGGCCTGCGGGTTGGCGTAGGCGAAATGACTGAAGCCGGCGGGATACTTCGCCGGTTCGCCGTACACGGTCAACGCCTGTTGCGGTGCTGCATTCACACCAGCGGCACCTAATAGCAGTGCCACGGCAGTGAACAACAAAGTAGGGAAAGCCAGTCGCATTGTCAGCCTTAGAGCCGGGTGGTCGATAACCGCAATTTGTACGCTAGCGGCGCGTCCCTCGCCAGCCGTATCACGTATCTGAAACACAACGGCCCACCAAATGGCGGGCCGTCATGCACAAACCAGGGCGTTGATCAGTCCTGGCGGCTGGTCACTTCCAGCAGGTGATAACCGAACTGGGTCTTGACCGGGCCTTGCACTACGTTGAGTGGTGCGCTGAAGACGACGGTGTCGAATTCCTTGACCATCTGGCCTGGACCGAACGAACCCAGGTCACCGCCTTGACGGCTGGACGGGCAGGTGGAGTTGGCTTTGGCAACTTCGGCGAAATCAGCGCCGCCTTCGATCTGGGCTTTGAGTTCGTTGCACTTGGCTTCCGAGGCAACCAGGATGTGACGGGCAGTGGCTTTAGCCATGGAAAAATACTCCTTTCAATATTCAGTAAAGTGCGGAGCCTACCGGATTCAGTGGCCTATTTCTCGTCAAAGTTCCGGACAGATTATAGGCCGGCATTTCTCAGGCGTTCGGCATGCTGCACATACAAGGCAATCGGGTCGATGCCCTTGCGCAGTGGCACGGCGGTTTGACCGAGGCTGTCCAAATGATCCAGCGGGTAGTCGGAGCGGATAACTTTGCCTAAATGGGAGCTATAGCGGCCCACCATGCCGTCATTTTGCTCCGCTTCGGTAGTGAAGTAGCGAGAAAAGGCCTGGAGGAAACCGTGCAACGGATTGATTGCCTCCAGACCCTTATCGAAGAGATCGCCCTGCAATGTGCCGCTCCAGGAGTAATAACGCACGCCGTTAACCAGCTCCCGGCCCTTGCCGCCCCAGGTTTTCGGCAGCCCTTGCGGGTACTTGTCGTTGAAAGCGCCGACACCTTCAGTGGTCAATGCGTTGAGGGCGGCGATGGCGTTCTGCGGCAAATGCCGATGGCCACTGAGCAACGAAAGAAAGTCGGCAAACAGCGTGGCGACCGTGTCCGCAACATGCTCCGGCAGGCGTCCTGGCGTCAGGGCCTTGCGCAGGAAATCGGCCAGTTCCGAGCCGTGGTTCGGTCCGCTGACCGAGGTCACCGAAGCGATTTTTTCCGGCGCGATCGCTGCGGCGTAACGGGCCGCGAGAGCCCCTTGACTGTGACCGATCAGGTTGACCTGGTGGGCGCCGGTTCCTTCCAGCACCCGTTC
Organism: Pseudomonas sp.; assembly: GCF_051660785.1. Taxonomy (GTDB): domain Bacteria; phylum Pseudomonadota; class Gammaproteobacteria; order Pseudomonadales; family Pseudomonadaceae; genus Aquipseudomonas. The sequence goes on along the minus strand of NZ_JBOFQE010000004.1, from coordinate 54,853 downwards.
GATCTGTGCCAACAGTTGGTCCCCACGCACTTCGTTGCTGTGAGTCGCCGAGAGGTGGGGGATAAACACGCGTGCGCCGGCACTTCTGAGGGCCAGCTTGACGTCATGAAAGAGTTCGACGTTGCCAATGCGATCAAAGCCGAAGAGCCCGTGGATCAGCAGGATTGGATACTGAGTGGTTGCATTCCGTAGCATGTTCATTCCCTTTTTCGCGGTGGTTCAGAGGTGTGAATATGGGCTCACTCTAAAGCACACCGACAGCTCGGCGATGTATGAGGAATCCGCTGTAAGCTGATGAAAAAGGTATAGAAAACGTAGGAAAGTTCGAAAGAGAATGAGGTCCTGTTCGGAATATTTGGACATCTTTTTGTCGATTGCGGAGCACATCATTGCAACGGCCTACCGAGCGCAGGCCGTTTACCCGTAAACCGATTCGCTTTTCAGACGCCCAGCCCTCGAGCGAGGGCTGGAGGTCGGCAGTGGTTATGCCGGTTGTTGAAGGCTGTTCTGCGCCCGCAGCCGGGCAGCGGCCTGGCGCAGCAATTGTTCGGTTGCGGTCCAGCCAAGGCAGCCATCCGTTACCGATACGCCGTAGTGCAGCGAAGCACTCAAGGGCTGGCAGCCTTCGAACAAATGGCTCTCGATCATCATGCCGATCAGCGAACGATCGCCTTGCAGCCGTTGCTCAAGTACATCGTTGAACACGGCCGGCTGGCGTGCCGGATCTTTGCCGCTGTTGGCGTGACTGCAGTCGACCATGATCCGCGCCGGGATCGTGAGACGGGTCAAGTCGCTGTTCACCTGGGCGACGCTGTCGCGATCGTAGTTCGGCCCGCGATGACCGCCGCGCAACACCAGATGGGTGTCGGGATTGCCCGGGGTTTGAATGATCGCTGGGTGCCCTTGACTGTCGACGCCGAAATGGCGATGCGGATGGGCGGCCGAACGCATGGCGTCGCTGGCGACGGCGACGCCGCCATCGGTGCCGTTCTTGAAACCGACTGGCATGCTCAGGCCGCTGGCCATTTCCCGGTGGATTTGCGACTCGGTGGTGCGGGCGCCGATGGCGACCCAGCTCAACAGGTCGTCGAAGTAGCCGGCCGCCATGGGTTGCAGCAGTTCGGTGGCAATCGGCAAGCCGAGGCGCAGCATTTCGCGCATCAGTTCGCGTGACAGCGTCAACCCGCCGGCCATGTCATCGCTGCCGTCAAGTTGCGGGTCGTAAGCCAGGCCTTTCCAGCCGACGGTGGTGCGGGGTTTTTCGACGTAGGCACGCATCACCAGCAGCATTTCATCGCTGACCTCAGTGGCGAGGCGAGCGAGATTGGCGGCGTATTCGAGGGCGGACCGGGGGTCGTGAATCGAGCAAGGACCGACGATGACCAGCAGACGGGAATCTTCACCGTTGAGGATCGCGCGGACCGCATCGCGGTGAGCGGCGACTTGCCGGGTCAGGGCATTGTCGAGGGGCAATTGCTGTTTGAGCTGCAACGAGCTGGGCAGACGCAGGGTCAGCGCTTCATTGGCAGGGTTCAAGGTAGATAGCGGCAAGGCAGAGACGGACGAGTTCATAGTCAGGCTTCCTGGGCTGGCGGCGGGTTCGTTCCCGCGCGCTCGGCCCTACTGGGGTGTTCGACAATTGGCCGGATTGGCTGCGTGTGTGTGCTTGCCACCTGTGGGTGACCGATCGGAGGCGGCAGGCTGTCCCGAGCGGAGGCTGCTAAATCGCCAGGCGGAAAAACTGTCGTGACGGTAATAAGTGGCGTAGTTCATTTCGTGAATCCTCGGTTGTCTGGTGTGTCGCTAAAAATGTGTGGGGCTGAAAAAACAAAACCCCCGGTCGGGAAGCCGACCGGGGGTTGAGAATTCTCTGGTGGCGACCCGTTTAAAGTGGGCGCCGTGTGGGTATCAGGCGCGCCAGTGGCTAAACCAATACCCAAAATAAAAGCTGACCGGAGCACAAACGTCAGTCACCCGGGCAGCCGCAACCGAGCGCGAGGCGCTGGCGGTACGAAGCTGTGAGAGGGCGTTGAACATGGTCTGTCTCCGATGAATGCGCCGAGCTTACTAGAGGCCGGTGCGCGGTTTCAATCAGAAAATGCTATCGCTCGGCGGCGGTGCTTTCTATCGCTTGAGTGCCTCAGGGTTTATGACACACTTCGCCTTCCACCCAATTCGTAACGTCACAAGGGCGAAACATGACGACACTGACCATCGCCGCTGCACAATCAATCTCCATCGCAGGTGATCTTGCCGCGAATATGGCCTGGCATCAGCGCTTTATGCAGGTGGCCGCGGAGCAGGGCGTCCAGTTGCTCGTCTTTCCGGAATTGTCGCTGACCGGATACGAGCGCGGGCTCGCCGCTGAGTTGGCGATTGACCCGAATGCGCAGGTGCTGCAACCGCTGCGGGATTTCGCGCAGGAGATGGGCGTGACGTGTGTGGTCGGAATGCCGATTCGTCTGTCGGATGATTCGCCGGTACTGATCGGTGCGTTGGTCCTGGGCGCCGAGGGTTCGCTCGGGGTGTATAGCAAGCAGCATCTGCATCCGGGCGAGGAGGTGGCGTTTGCGCCTGGCACGGGCGGCTCGACGTTGACGATCGGCAGCGACACGGTCGCGTTGGCGGTGTGCGCCGATTTTTCTCACGCGTGTCACGCAGCCGCGGCGGCGGAACAAGGCGCCGACCTCTATGCCGCCGGCGTACTGATCACCGAAAACGGCTATGCGCCGGATACTGCACTGTTGCAAGGCTATGCCGGCAGTCATTCGATGGCCGTGCTGATGGCTAATCATGGTGGAGTGACGGGAGGTTGGGAGTCAGCAGGGCGCAGTGCAATCTGGGCGGCGGACGGGTCGCTGATTGCAGCGGCACCCGGCACGGGCAACCTGCTGGTCGTTGCTCGCCGAGACGCTGATGGCTGGGAAGGGCAAGTCGTGGCGGTCGTGGAGGCTTGATGGGGTTCGAACTGCGTCCGGCGACCGCCCGGGATCTGGATTTCGCTCGTGACCTGACCTGTCGAACCATGCTTCGCTATTACATTCAGCATGATCTGCTGTGGCAGGACGAGGCGTTCGATGTGGCCTGGGCCGGGCGCGAGAACTGGTTGATCGTCCGTGACAATGTCTTGCAGGGTTATGTGAGCCTCAGTCGCGATGCTAGAGCTTTATATATCCGCGAGTTGCACGTGCTCGAAGCGTTTCAGGGGCAGGGTGCCGGTTCCTGGGCGATCGATCAGGTTTTCGCCATGGCGTGCCAGGAACGGCGTCCGGCTTTACGCCTGACAGTTTTTGAAACGAATCCGGCAAAAGCACTGTACGAGCGAAAAGGGCTGAAGGTGGTCGGCCAAGACGAGTGTTTCCTGAGAATGCAGCGTGATGTCGATGAGCTACTTCGCTGAAACACGCTTGCGACAAGCCTTTCAAGATGTAATGAAACTTTTTATATAGCGCTTGCCGCTAGGTCTGCCAGTCGCTTTTTGCTAAGGTGTCCGGCAACCCAATAAGACCATATCGCGAGGTGTCTGCTTGATTAGGGTGCTAGTAGTCGATGACCATGATCTCGTTCGTACAGGCATTACACGAATGCTGGCTGACATCGATGGCCTGCAAGTAGTCGGCCAGGCTGAGTCGGGGGAGGAATCCCTGCTTAAGGCGCGTGAGTTGAAACCCGATGTGGTGCTGATGGACGTCAAGATGCCCGGGATCGGCGGTCTTGAGGCCACGCGCAAATTGCTGCGCAGTCATCCGGACATCAAAGTCGTTGCGGTCACCGTGTGCGAGGAAGATCCGTTTCCTACGCGGCTGTTGCAGGCCGGTGCCGCAGGTTATCTGACCAAGGGCGCCGGGTTGCCGGAAATGGTCCAGGCGATTCGCCTGGTATTTGCCGGTCAACGCTACATCAGCCCGCAGATTGCACAGCAACTGGCGATCAAATCCTTTCAGCCGACCAATGATTCGCCGTTCGACGCATTGTCGGAGCGCGAAATCCAGATCGCATTGATGATTGTCGGCTGCCAGAAAGTCCAGATCATTTCCGACAAGCTCTGCCTGTCACCCAAAACGGTCAACACTTACCGTTACCGCATTTTCGAGAAGCTTTCGATCAGCAGTGATGTCGAGCTGACGCTGTTGGCGGTGCGTCACGGCATGGTCGATGCCAGCCTCTGAATTCTGAAAATGACTGAAGTCTTTGATCCAGGCGCTTTTCTGTCGACCGTCAGTGGGCGCCCCGGCGTGTACCGCATGTTCGACAGTGATGCACGCCTGCTGTATGTCGGCAAGGCCAAGAATCTAAAAAATCGCCTGTCGAGCTATTTCCGAAAATCCGGCCTCGCGCCCAAGACGGCCGCGCTCGTCGCCCGTATCGCCCAGGTGGAAACCACCATCACGGCCAACGAAACGGAAGCCTTGCTGCTTGAGCAGACGCTGATCAAGGAATGGCGCCCGCCGTATAACATCCTGCTGCGCGACGACAAATCCTACCCTTACGTCTTTCTCTCGGATGGCCAGTTTCCTCGATTGAGCATCCATCGCGGTGCGAAAAAGGCCAAGGGCAAGTATTTCGGTCCGTACCCCAGCGCGGGCGCCATTCGCGAAAGCCTGAGCCTGCTGCAAAAGACCTTTTTTGTTCGCCAGTGCGAAGACAGCTATTACAAGAACCGCACGCGTCCTTGTCTGCAATACCAGATCAAACGCTGCAAGGCCCCGTGCGTCGGGCTGGTGGAGCCCGAGGTGTATGCCGAGGACGTTCGCCACTCGGTGATGTTCCTTGAAGGCCGCAGCAATGCGCTGACGGACGAGTTGTCCGCGGGCATGGAAGAGGCGGCGATCAACCTCGAGTTCGAGCGCGCCGCCGAGTTGCGCGATCAGATTTCACTGCTGCGCCGGGTCCAGGACCAGCAGAGCATGGAAGGCGGCACTGGCGATATCGACGTGATTGCCGCGTTCGTCAATCCGGGTGGTGCCTGCGTCCATTTGATCAGCGTGCGCGGTGGTCGAGTGCTGGGCAGCAAGAACTTCTTCCCTCAGGTCGGTATCGACGAAGACGTGTCCGAGGTCATGGCTGCGTTTCTCGGCCAGTACTTCATTACCAGTCCCGAGCGGGACTTGCCGAGCGAACTGATCGTCAACGTGGTTCACGAGGACTTCCCGACCCTGATTACGGCCATCGAAGAGCTGCGCGGTCGCGAGTTGACCATCAGCCATCGGGTACGCGGTACGCGAGCGCGCTGGCAACAATTGGCGGTCACCAATGCCGAGCAAGCGTTGAGCGCGAGGCTGGCCAACCGTCAGCACGTCGCCGCACGTTTCGATGCCCTGGCAGAAGTGTTGAACCTGGACGAGCCGCCACAGCGGCTTGAGTGCTATGACATCAGCCACTCCAGCGGCGAAGCCACCGTTGCGTCTTGCGTAGTGTTCGGCCCGGAAGGCCCGATCAAGTCCGACTACCGTCGTTACAACATCGAAGGCGTGACCCCGGGCGACGACTATGCGGCCATGCACCAGGCCCTGACCCGACGCTTCAGCAAATTGAAGGACGGGGAGGGCAAGCTGCCAGACATTCTGTTGGTGGACGGCGGCAAGGGTCAGCTGTCGATGGCTCGCGATGTGCTCAATGAGCTGGCAGTGCCGGACCTGATTCTGTTGGGCGTGGCCAAGGGTGCGACGCGCAAGGCCGGTTTTGAAACCCTGTACCTCAACGACGCAGCCCACGAATTTACCTTGCGCGGCGATTCCCCCGCGCTGCATTTGATTCAACAGATACGCGATGAAGCCCACCGTTTCGCAATTACCGGGCACCGCGCTCGCCGGGGCAAAACACGGCGCACCTCGACGCTTGAGGGCGTTGCAGGCGTCGGACCGACACGGCGGCGTGATTTGTTAAAACATTTTGGTGGATTGCAGGAGCTGTCTCGTGCCAGCATCGAAGAGATCGCCAAAGCACCCGGGATCAGTAAAAAGCTCGCAGAGTTGATTTATGCAAATCTGCACAGCGAGTAGAATGCCACCTCACCTCGTAGCCAGTTGTGCCGATGAATATCCCTAATCTGATTACCGTTCTACGCGTCCTGCTTATCCCGATCTTCATTTTACTGTTCTACCTGCCTTACCAATGGAGCTACCTGGCCTCCGCCTCGGTCTTCGCATTTGCCGCCGCTACAGACTGGCTGGACGGTTATCTGGCCCGTCGTCTGGAACAAAGCACGCCGTTCGGGGCTTTTCTCGATCCCGTGGCTGACAAGCTGATGGTTGCCGTTGCGCTGGTGTTGCTGGTGCAAGAACACGGCAACCTGTGGCTCACGCTGCCGGCCGCCGTCATCATCGGTCGCGAAATTGTCGTCTCGGCACTGCGCGAATGGATGGCCGAACTCGGCGCCCGCGCTCACGTCGCCGTGTCGAACCTGGGCAAATGGAAAACCGCCGCGCAGATGCTGGCGCTGGTGATCCTGCTGGCCAATCCATCGGACTTCACCTTCTGGGTCTTGATCGGCTACGCCTTGCTTCTGGTGTCCGCCGGCCTGACATTGTGGTCCATGGTCCAATACTTGCGGGCGGCCTGGCCGCATCTGAAGACCGACGTGGAAAAGAAATAAAACTTTTTTGAATCAAAGGGTTGACGGGGCTTCTGGATTCTATAGAATGCGCCACACCAAGACGCGGGAATAGCTCAGTTGGTAGAGCACGACCTTGCCAAGGTCGGGGTCGCGAGTTCGAGTCTCGTTTCCCGCTCCAAGTTTGTACGCAGTTGGTGTTGAGCAACATGGCACCAAGTGTAAGTGGCCGAGTAGCAAAATGGTTATGCAGTGGATTGCAAATCCACCTACGCCGGTTCGATTCCGACCTCGGCCTCCACTATAAACAAGCTCCGTAGATCTATGATTTACGGAGCTTTTTTATTTGCGCAGCCTTGCAAGATTTTGTCTTGAAAAGGGTATTTGCGAACTTGCTTCACCGGGGCGGGATGTATATATTTCCTCCCTCGGTTGCACATGCCAGACAGCTTCACCGCGCTACCGCCCGAATGGCGAAATTGGTAGACGCATGGGACTTAAAATCCCCCGCTCGTAAGGGCGTGCCGGTTCGATTCCGGCTTCGGGCACCATCTTAAATCAAGGGTTTGCGGACGAAAGCTGATGCAAGCCCTTGATTGCTTCTGGTCCGCTATTTTGGAGTTGGTCGCGGTTCACTTGGTCGGAGAGACTTTCTTGCCCAGCGATTTCGGGCGTATTGCTCAGTCCTAACCATGCCTTGGCGCGTAAATCGCGCACCTGAAATTCAGACTTCGCATCACCGGCCGCTTCGCTGGCCAAAATCGAACCTTTTCAGCAACATCACCACCGTCATCGGTATGCCATCCTCTGTAACGATGAGCCGCGTCGAGCGGACTTTGTTTTCTGTTATTCCCAGGCCTTTAAGGCAGACAACAGGTTTACGGATGGAGACCCGGTCAGTACTCAGGCAACTATAGTCACTGACGATGGGGCAAATGATGTTTAGGTAGAATGCACAATTTCACTGTCCGGCAGATCTGCTGGAGTTGGTCCGAGAGACCTTGGCGCCCCTGTCGTCGCTGGAAATCTCGTTCAAGGGCTATTTTCTAATTTGCTGATAGGGACAACTCGAACACTCGGCTACTCCGCAAACCCGCGGTAGGGCGCACTAAACTCAGTGGCTAATGTGACTTCACGATTCAGTCGGGGGTGTCTATGTGCATTGAATTTGATAATACTACCAAAGAGAAGATCATAGCGGTGTTCGCCAGCCCGCAAGATCCGAACACCCAACTGAATTGCGCTTTGTTGGATACAACGGACGAGCGCTGGCGAGTATTTATGACATGCTAAATTCGTTTCAGCAGAAGATAGTGCCTGGTCAAAACGTCTAGTCGGAAATAATAATTTTGTTTCTGCTGCCCATCGCTCGAATGTAGCTTCGGCACGGCTTCTCTATTAGCGCGTAGGTGAATGCGGAAAGTGCAACGAGTATCGTTATGTAGATATAGAATTCGCTGGTTTTGTCCGTTTGTATTCGTGGGGCGATATAGCTTAAAAATATCAAATACAATGGGAAGTGTAATATGTATAGCGAATAGCTGGCCTCTCCGAGGAATATTGCCGACTTGGAGGATAGGAAGCTTGGGCTTTTGCTGTGTGTTAAAGCCAAAATCAGAATTCCATAAGGAATCATTATTAATGGTAGTCTGAAATAAAGCCAGGAAATTAAGACTACCATAGCCACAGTGACTGATGATGTTGCTGATCGAATAATCGGTGGTATCAAGTTGTGCTTTGCAAGCGCTGCGAGGACGCAGCCTGCAAAGAAGAACGGGAAACTGAGGATGGGAAAGTAGGGTTCGATATAAGTTTTATTGGGTTAATTGGAAGGCTGTTCTTTACAGAATGAATCAAGTACATGTTCAAGGATTCATGTAGAAAGCAAAGCGCTACAGCAATAACGGATGAACGTATTAGATTTCTTCTAGTGAGTAGGAAAAGAAGCGCTGGAAACATCGCATAAAAGAACACCTCCACAGACAATGACCAGCCAGGATTATTCATGGATAGCGCATGCGGTGCCGACCATGCCTGTAACAATGAAACATTTAACGCTAATGTAAGCATGTCTGGGGTCGTCAAGGTCGCAGCTAAGGCCAGTCCAATTAAATAGACTGGGTAGATTCTTGCAAAGCGCGCCACCCAGAATTTTTTTCTGTTGAATTTTTCCGGGGCGTCAGTAGCGTAAACAGTCGCCATGATGAAGCCAGAAAGAAAAAAGAAATATTGAACGGCGTAAGGGCCTTGACGAAATACCCCGCCGAAAAAATCACCATCAAATGGTGTCGTGTTAGCACCGAAATGAAACGCCACAACCATTAATGCAGCAATGAACCTTGTGAAGGTCAATCGAGAGAGGTTCTTGGTAGCCAAGTCCATGCTTAATATTTCCAATAGCGTTTGAAGAATTTTAAGGCGGACTATTTACCATATTTGTCGATGTAACGCCAAAGCACTTCTTGATTAAAACCCGCCACGAGCGGGAATTTGCCTGGAGAAAAGTAAATGAGCGCAACCGAGAAAGCTCTGAGGGTGAGGTTCGCGGCGATCACAGGTCGGCCAGATTGCCGTGGCCCGCACCATCCGCAATCGCGTGAATGATGGCGACGACAAGTTCTGGTGGGGGTATGGGTATGCCGGGGTGAGCCCGCATGTTCAGCGCCCATGTAATCCGCCGTGTACCGCTTTGGACTTCCGTCGCATCCGCCGTCTCCGCCGTCTCCGCCGTATCGCCGTATCGCCGTATCGGGTCGTTGGTTCTATCCTGAAAACCGGATTGAAGTCTCCATCGCCGATGAGCTTTAGCTGCCGCTCCGTATTGCCAGTCAGACGGGCTAGTCCGTCACTGTGAGTTGGCCGACACAGCCTGCCTATAGGATGGACCTTACGATATCAGCCTCTGCTCGGAGTTTTTTCAAGACTGATGCTGTGCTTGGTTTTGCTGCGCGCAAACTCGGTAAGTCGCTTGCCGAGTTTTATAGAATTTATTTCTATGACTCGATGCGCAACGAAACACCCTATGAATAAAAGAAGCGTTATCTGTATTTTTTCATTTGCGTATGGCAGCCCGTACTTGGCGACTCCGAGCGCAATAAATCCCCATGCCCAATTATGGAACAGATAAATTGAATAGGTCATGCTTGATAGAAGGCGCAGACCGCTACTGTCTGCCAGCTTGTTTCGCATCGCCCATGCTGAAATAAAAATACATACTGCTGGTATTGCAAAGTTAAAGGTCGCCCAGGTCGGGTGAAAGACTGGAAGTTTCTTTACAAAAAAAGTGACAATGATCGCGATTGTAGAAACGCATAATAACAGCGAGGCTTTCCGCTCTTGAAGTAAGTAGATGCATACTCCGACAAATAGAAACGGGGCATACAGAGTGAAATATCCAGTTACCCATATGTGCGGGCCGGGGAACTGTGGTAGCGCATAGAGAGCCAAGGTTGAAGTCAGCATGATCAAAGGCAGCCACGTCTGCTTGTCGAGTAGGCCGGTGGCCTTTAAGATCGCCATGAAGGCATAAAACATGATTTCAATTCGAAGCGTCCACTCTACGTTAGCCAGCGCCAAAGGCGTATCGAAGAAGTCACCAATCAGAAGCAGCCTGGGAATCCAGATCGAGAGAGATGCTTCGGTTGTTCCGACCAGTGCATAATATGAAATGTACTCCATGATAACGGCTGCAATATAAAGAGGGTAGATTCTGAATATTCGCTTAATTATAAACTCTGTAGATGATTCCTTCTGAAGTACGTATGTGATTATATATCCAGATGTCAGGAAGAAAACTATTACCCCGGCAGCGCCGCCATAGCAAATGTTATACAGAAATCCGGTGAATGCTCTTAATAGAGGGTTGTCAGCGTAGGCCGAGTGAAGCGCTGCAAGTTCTTCCTGGAATTTGTGGCCGACGAGAACACTTATAAACGCAAAAACTCTCATGTAGTCAAGAAAGACAATGCGTCCCTTCATATTGTCGGACATCTATTCACCGGATATTAGTATTGTTCGTAGGCTGGAGAGCGGATTGTACCCGAATGGACTGACACTGCTCGGAGAAAAAATTATGCCTGTCACCGCGCAGCAATCATTGGCTAGCTAGGTCATAGATTAGGTTCCGGCTTCGGGCACCACACATTTCATAGGAGTGCATGAGGACACTCATGCAGTCCTTTGTCGTTTCTGCTCGGCCATTTTTGCCAGACAATCCGTATCGAACTTCAACCAAGGTGCTGCCAGACGCCTGTAGCAGCGGTGCGCCGAACATAGTCGCTGAAATCACGCGCGGGCCGACCCAGTGCGCGTTGCACGCCATCGGCCAGAGGTGTGTTGCGACCGTCGAGCACCGTCGTGAAGAGATACAGCACCAGGTCGATCAACGGCGCTGGAAGTTGTGCCTGTTCCAGCGCCTGACGATAGGCATCCGGTGGCACAGCGACGAAACGGATATCGCGCCCGGTCCCCTGGGTGATCTCATCGACCGCCTCGGCAAACGTCAGCGCCCGTGGCCCGGTCAGTTCATAAAGTTGGCGTGAGTGTCCGGGGCGGGTCAGCGCCTGGACGGCAATTTCGGCTATGTCTTCCACATCGACAAAGGGTTCCGCGATAGCGCCGACGGGAAGCGCCAGTTCTCCCTGGACAATGGGCTCCAGAAAATGCGCCTCACTGAAGTTCTGGAAGAACCAACTGGCCCGCAGGATCGTCCAGTCGACGCCGCTGTTTTGTATGACCCGTTCGGCTTGTTCCGCTTCGATCTCGCCGCGTCCGGACAGCAGCACCAGTTTGCCGACGCCGCTTTTTACGGCCAGGTCGGTAAACGCCTGAACCGTTTCGAGGGCACCGGGTACAGCGAGGTCCGGCTGATAGGAAATGTACACGGCGTCAACGCCATCAAGCGCTGCATCCCAAGTCGTGCGGTCCTCCCAGTCGAAAGGCGGATTCGCCTCGCGCGATCCGAGGCGCACAGGCAAACCCGCTGCTTTGAGATGTTGGGTGATCCTGCGTCCTGTTTTGCCGGTCGCACCGAGAATGAGGATGGTGTCTTGAGTGTCTTTCATCGCGTTCATCTCCATCGGGTTATGTGAGTGATACTCACGTTTAAAAGATGATAAACGCTCATGTTCTGCCGTCAACCAGCGTCAGAAGGGAAACCGACGTACGGACTCAACCCTTGGGGGCGTACGTAGGTGGTGCTAAGGTGAGTGCTGGTCATGTTTAGTAATCGGGAACCACGCCAGTGCCAAAGAAAGCCGCCGCCGGGCTCGAGCCAGCTGCTTCAGAGTCGACCCGCCGCAATCCCACGCAACAACGCAGTCGCGAGCGGCAGGAGCGAATTCTTGCGGTGGCGACGCAGCTGATCGCGACCAAGGGCAGCGACCAGGTCAAGATGAGCGAAATTGCCGAGCGCTCGGAGATTTCGATCGGATCGCTTTATCAGTACTTCCCCGACAAGAGCTCGGTCATTCGCACGCTGGCCGAGCGCTATAACGCCGCCAGCCGTCGCTGTATCGAAGAGGCGCTGGTGGCGGTCGAGGATGCGCAAGGGTTGGCTGCTGCCTATTCGGACTTGCTGGATCAGTATTACGAGATCGTTCAGGCCGAGCCTGCGATGCGTGATATCTGGTCAGGTATGCAGGCAGACAAGCAGTTGCTGGCGCTGGAGTTGGAGGAGAGTCGTGTGGCGGGCAGATTATTGGCCGATGCGATGCTGCGGGTGTTTCCAGGCAGCGATGCGCAGCGCGTTACTGATTCTGCCTTTCTGATCTGGCAACTCGGTGAAGCGACCATGCGACTGGCCATTTCTTGTGAGCCCGAAGAGGGGCGGCGGCTGTTTGAAGCGTTCAAGCGCATGTCGCTTGCTGAAATCATTGAGCCCGCGTGCACGAATGCGTCAGCCTCTTAACATCGCTGGGTCGAGCAATGTCGACCCAGCGATTGAACCAGCCCTTTAAACAAACGGCTGGCCAGTAAAACCCCGAGGCAATCTTTGCAAACCAGCCATGGCGGTAAGCCGTTCTACCCAGGCGGCGCGCCAGTCACTGGCGGTGTGGGTGACTTTGGCCTTGCGAGCCGCACGGCGTGCTGCGTTGCGCTCCGCTTTGCGCGCTTCCTTGAACGCGTCGGTGTTTCGGCAGCTTCTGCACTTTACGCGGGTCAATTCGCTGGTTGAGGTGAGGTTGCTGCCTTGGTGACCGCAGGCCAGATGCCCGCTGATTTTGAAGTGGGTGACCATGGAACGTCTCCTTCGCGACGTGTGATCGTTTGACCTTGCGCAAACGATGGCGTTCGCTGGCCACCCAGCGTACAAAAAAAAGGCCTGCATGCGGGCAGACCAGGGTATTTCTCAAAGGAGTGCCTCACTGTAGGGCGTGTGTTGTGAACGTTACGTGAAAAGAGGCTAAAAAAAATCCCGGTGGGGCCGGGTGGGTGTGAAGCTCAAGAAAATCAGACAGGCACGGGGGCGGTGACGATGAAGTCGCCGCTCATGCGTCCTGAATCAGGCCCTGTTCTCGAATTTCGCGTCCGGATGAAATCATCTGAACCGCGGAAGAGGCGGGTCGACAGGTTTCAGCGAAGACAGGGTGTTGCGAATCAGTGGCGCGTCCTTCTCGATGTCGTTCAGGCGGTCACGAATTCTGAGGGCTGTCGGGTGCCCCCCTTGATGATCCACCCAGTCGGCAATCTCCTTGCATGCTGCGGCAAGTCGAGCCTGACGGGAGTCGAGCAGGGTGAGCAAGGTGGTGATGGACTCTTTTTCGGACATGGCAAACACCTCCGTTCAAGAAACCTGACAAATAGCAGCAAAAAGCCCGCTTTGTGCGAGCTTTCTGCCGATGGGGTCGCTGGTCCTTCAGCTGTTTTCAGTATAGACCCGGACTTCAGGCTTGTCGGGCCGTCACTTGTGACCTGGCATTGAGCTGCCGGCATTCACGCTGTGCATCCTCTTCAAGATCGTAGCCGTCACCGATGAAGCCAGGAGTGCGGGTATCTTCGATGCGATACCAGACTTCGGCGTCCGGTGGCGGGTGGCCAACTTCTCCGGCCCGGCGGCCATGAATGATGATCTTGTTGCAACGCTTAACAACGAAAATGTCTTCCATGGCGTCACCGCGGCTGATTCATGTCCCCATCAACTATAGAAGTTCTTGACGAACGTGCAAAAAATGGAGGGGTCATTTCGTCGATTCGGCCGCCTCGATCATCTTCTCCAGATACATGGCGAGCCCGACTTCCTCTGCCCTGAGCCCTTTTCGCACCCTCGGTCGGGGCAGTTGGGACAACGCGCCGAGCATGAAACCTTCGAGTACGGCGGGGTGGATGTAGCACTTGCGGCACACCGCCGGGGTATTGCCGAGCTGCTTGGCGACGTTCTTGACCATCTCCACCACGTGCCGTTTCGCATCCGACTCGGGTTCCCACTGCAACTCGCGCAGCACCGACAACGCCAGAGCGCTGCCCGCCCAGGTGCGGTAATCCTTTGCCGTGAAGTCGGCGCCGGTGAGGGTTTGCAGGTAGGCGTTGACGTCTGAGGAGCTGACGGTATGCCGCTCGCCGTTTTCGTCCAGGTACTGAAAGAGGTCTTGGCCGGGAATCTCCAGGCAGCGTTTGATGATGCGCGCCAAACGCCGGTCCTTTACGGTGATCTGGTGCTCGACACCGCTTTTGCCGCGGAACTGGAACAGAATCGCAGTGCCATTGACCTCGACGTGGCGGCTGCGCAGGGTGGTCAGGCCGTAGGAACGATTTTCCCGCGCGTACTGCGTGTTGCCGACCCGGATCAGCGTCGCGTCGAGCAAGGTAATGACGGTGGCCATGACTTTGTCCCGGCTGAAACCGGGAGCGTCCAGCAGTGCTTCAAGCTGTTTGCGCAGTTTCGGCAGGGCCAGGCCAAAGTCCCGCAGCCGCGAGTATTTGTCGGCATCGCGCACTTCGCGCCAGCGCGCGTGATAACGGTATTGTTTGCGGCCGCGCGCGTCACGTCCGGTGGCTTGCAAATGACCGCGCGGGTCGGCGCAGATCCACACATTCGTATAGGCAGGCGGCACGGCGAGGGCGTTGAGGCGCTTGATTTCGTCGGGATCGGTGATGCGCTGGCCCGCTGGATCGAAGTAGCAGAATTTGCCACGTAACAATTTGCGAGTGATACCCGGTTTCGTGTCATCGACGTAATGCAGGTCGGAAGGCAACACATCGGGCAGCGCGATATCGGACATGGCGAAAAATCCTTGGTGACGAAGTCAGGGGGCCTGTAAGCCATTGACCGCGCCCGTGCGCCGTGGTGCCGACAGATTTATGCCAGGACGGCCACCGCTTTGATCTGCGCCCAAAGTTGCTGGCCGGGGTGCACGCCCAGTTGGTCCCGAGAGTAGCGAGTGATGCGTGCCAGCAGCGGCGTGCCGGCAGCGTTCAGGCGGATCAGCACGTGGGCGGCGTTATCGGCGCCGATTTCACTGATCACTGTCACCGGCAAGCGATTGAGGATGCTGCTTTGTCCGTCGCCCTGCAGGCTCAGGCTGACATCCCGTGCCTGGACTTTGCAGCGCAGCGCGTGGCCTTGGGTCATGGGCGCGTGCGTCACGCGAATGCTCAGGTCCGTATCGGGCAGTTGCAACGTCAGCAACTGATAGTGCGGGTCATAGGCGCTGACGTGTCCTTCAATCACTACGCCGGCGTCGTCGCCCAGCGCCAAAGGCAAGTCGAGACGCGCCAGGGTTTCACCGATGGGGCCGCTGGCCAGCGCCTTGCCGTTGTTGAGCAGGACGATATGGTCGGCCAGGCGAGCCACTTCATCCTGTGAGTGGCTGACGTACAGCACCGGGATGTCGAGCTCATCGTGCAAGCGTTGCAGGTACGGCAGGATTTCGTTTTTGCGCTGGCTGTCCAGCGCCGCCAGCGGTTCGTCCATCAGCAGCAGTTTCGGGCTGGTGAGCAGCGCGCGCGCGATGCCGATTCGCTGCCGTTCACCACCGGAAAGGTGCTGCGGATGGCGGTCCAGCAGATGACCGATTCCCAGCAGCTCGGTGGCATGCGCCATGTCGACCCGGCGTTGCTGCTTGGGAATTCGCTTCAGGCCGAATTCCAGATTGGCCAGCACCGACAGATGCGGAAACAGACTCGCTTCCTGAAAAACGTAACCCAGTGCGCGTTTATGCGGCGGTACGAAAATCTTCCTGTCGCTGTCCTGCCAGACTTCGTCGTTGACCTGGATAAAGCCCTGTCCGGCCTGTTCCAGGCCGGCGATACAGCGCAAGCACGTGGTCTTGCCTGAACCGGAGTGACCGTAAAGCGCCGTCACCCCGCGACCGGGCATTTGCAGATCCACCGCCAGGGCGAATCCCGAATAATTCAGTTCAAGACGCATATGAATCATCGATCAGCTCCAGCCCGCTTTGGTTTTACGGCTGGAATAGAGCGCCAGCAACACCACAAAGGAGAACACTAGCATCGCGCCGGCCAGCCAATGGGCCTGGGCGTATTCCATGGCTTCGACGTGATCGTAGATCTGTACCGACACCACGCGAGTCTTGTCGGGAATGTTGCCGCCGATCATCAGTACTACGCCGAATTCGCCGACGGTGTGGGCGAAACCGAGAATGGCCGCGGTGATAAAACCGGGTCGAGCCAGCGGCAGGATCACGCTGAAGAACGTATCCCATGGATTGGCGCGCAAAGTAGCGGCCACTTCCAGTGGGCGGGTGCCGATGGCGGAAAAAGCGTTTTGCAGCGGCTGAACCACGAACGGCATCGAGTAAAGCACTGAACCGATCACCAGCCCCGCAAAACTGAACGTGAGCGTGCCGAGCCCCAATGACTGGGTGAAATGACCGATAAAGCCGTTAGGTCCGAGCGCCAATAACAAATAAAAGCCAATCACCGTGGGTGGCAAGACCAGGGGCAGGGCGACGATCGCCCCGACCGGGCCGCGCAGCCAGGATTGGGTGCGCGACAGCCATAACGCAATCGGAGTACCGATAATCAACAGGATAACCGTCGTCAGCGACGCCAGTTTCAGGGTCAGCCAGATGGCGGAAAAATCGGCACTCGTCAGCGACATTTAGAGTTGGTAACCATAGGATTTGATGACAGCGGCGGCTTTCGGCCCCTTGAGGTAGTCAACCAGCGCCTTGGCAGCCGGGTTGTCCTTGCCTTTGTTGAGGATCACCGCATCTTGTTTGATCGGGTCGTGCATGTTGGCCGGAACGATCCAGGCCGAACCGCCGGTGACTTTGCCGTCTTTGTAGATCTGCGACAAGGCCACGAAGCCAAGTTCGGCGTTGCCGGTGGAAACGAACTGATAGGCCTGGGTGATGTTCTGGCCTTCAACGATCTTGTCTTTGACCTGGTCGGTCAGTCCCAGCTTGCCCAGCACTTGAGTGGCGGCCAGGCCATAGGGCGCGGCCTTCGGATTGGCGATGGAGAGGTGCTTGAATTCGTTCTTTTTCAGGACATCGCCCTTGGCATCGACGTAACCCTCCTTGGCTGACCACAACGCCAGCGTACCGATTGCGTAGGTGAAGCGCGAACCCTTGACGGTGTCGCCTTCGGCTTCGAGTTTTTGCGGGGTGGTGTCGTCCGCCGAGAGGAACACTTCGAACGGCGCGCCATTCTTGATCTGGGTGTAGAACTGCCCGGTTGCGCCAAAGGAAGTCACCAGTTTATGCCCGGTGTCTTTCTCGAAATCTGCAGCGATGGCCTGGATCGGCGCAGTGAAGTTGGCGGCGACGGCCACCTGGACTTCGTCCGCCTGGGCGGGCCCGAACGCGAACACGGCGAGAAAGCTTGCAAGGCAGGTCGGGGCAAAACGTGAGGCACGAATGGTCATGAAACGGCTCCGTTATAGGCAAGTGCAACGAGGTGGTAAAACGCTATATAGGGAAATATATAGCGAAATGCCTGCAAACGGAATGCGTTGGATGCTGGTCTCTGGAGTTGCACGATTCTGTAGGCAGCTGGCGACGTCGCAATTGCTCATTGGGGCATTAGGCAGTTTTCTTCAATACGCAGGGCAAGGCGCTCCGTACCTTGAGCGCTGATTTTCCTGAATTGAAGAAGGTGTGCGATGAGTCTGATTATCTCCATGGCGACATTTGCCCTGGTCGCTTCGATTACCCCGGGGCCGGTGAACATTGTTGCGTTGAGTTCGGGGGCGCAATTCGGTTTTCGCGCCAGTCAGCGGCATGTGGCCGGAGCGACGCTGGGTTTCGTTTTATTGCTGGTGTTGATGGGCCTGGGATTGCATGAGGTCTTGCGGCTGTGGCCTGCGCTGACGCGTGTGGTGCAACTGGTGGGCGTGGCGTTTCTATTGTTCATGGCCTGGAAGCTGGCGGCGGACGACGGGCGGATCAATGCAGAAGAGTCGCGCCGGGCGCCGTCCATGCTGTACGGCGCGGTAATGCAATGGCTCAACCCGAAAGCCTGGCTGGCGTGTGTCGCGGGGATGGGCGCCTTCGTCGCGGACGGCGAGGCGCGGTTGGTCTGGCAGTTTGCGGCGGTGTATCTGGTGATCTGCTATGTGTCTGTCGGCTGCTGGGCGTATGCCGGGACGTTTTTGCGTGGCTACCTGGGTAATCCGGCGGGTATGCGCCTGTTCAACCGGACAATGGCGGTGATGTTGGCGGCGTGTGCAGTGGGCCTGATGTTTTCCTGAGCCCTGTCCACGCCCCGTCACGCGGGGCATGGAGTCAGCTCAAGCCGCTCAGGGCATTTTCAGCGGCGAGGCTGGGTGGGTTAAATCGACCTTTCCTCAGTTCTGTGATCGCATAAATCGCCCGCGCGGTGCGCCCGTTGCCATCGACAAAGCTGTGATAACCCAGGAATGCCCCCAGCAGTTGCCTGGCAAAATCATCGCTGGCGGGATCAAGCGTCGTGAGATGTTTTTCCAGCAGGGCGGCTCCAGAGACGCTGGATGGATAACGTGCCTGCGCCGTAGGGCTTCGGAACTGCCCCGTCGGGCCGGGCGCGATAGCTCGATGCAGTTCGTTGTAGACCAGGGGATCCGTCAGGGAATGGGTGTTGCTGCTGTATTCACGCAGCAAGTCTTTAATCGCGTCGGCCTCGTTTCGAGAGCTGGAAGCCTTGAGAATCCAGGCGCAGGCTCGATCATTGTCGCCAGTCAGTCCGCCCGGATTGAACGCGGCCTCGTCAAGTACACCGTTGTAAGGTGCCTTTCCCAGATCCTGGGTGATCAATGCATTTTGATGGATTCGCATGGCTGTCAGGTTCTTGTACTCCACTTGCAGGGTATGGCCGAAAATCTCCGGCAAATCCGTGTAGCCTGGGAATTGGTGCAAGTTGTCCAGGGAATACTTTGCCGCCTGCTGCCGTACTAATGCCTCGACAACGTCCGACGCCATGACCTCTTTGAGACGGCGGGTCGGCTCGGATTTCAAGGCAATATCCAATAGCGAGTTCTCCAGCAAATGCTGAAGCTCCTGTCCGGGAATGGTCTTGAGCAGTTTTGCGTCTGATGTGCGCAGATGTTTGAGTACCTGATGCGTAGTCTCGATGTCATCAGCCTTGAACACCGCTCGTGCATGACTGACGGTATCCAGCGACATGCGGATCTGCGTAGCGCTGCCGGTATGCTCGACGGCCCGGAGCAGTTCATAGGTATTCGAGCCTGCCAGGTAGCGCAACTGCCGCTGAGCCAGGTGCGGGAAGGAGAGGGCGTGAGCGCCGAGTTTTTTCACGCCTCGACCCAGCAGTTTTCCGCCGCCCTTGAGTAATTGGGGAACGCCGTCAACGGGATTGAAAAGACTGAGGGTGGTGGCCGCGACAACTTTCGATGCGAGTAGCAGTTTCGAGACCAGGGTCGTGGCTTTTGTGCTGATAGCGGCAACTTTGATGCCGACGGCAGCGACGGAAACAAAAAGCGACGCAGCGTCCATCACGCAACCCAGGATGGCACCCCTTTGCCGCGAAGCATCTCCAGAGGACAGTTCCTCGACGCATTCCTTGAACGGAATGATCAGGTTCAGAATGAACGTGAAGAGGGCATCGGTCCTTTCAATGGCCTTCTCACGTTCGGTCTGATCGAGGCCCAGTTGCGTCAGTTCAAGCTCGGTGAAATACGGGTTTTCTTTTGCGATCAAGTCGGCGATAGCGGCTTTTCGCGTGGAGCGAAAATTGCGGTTTGGCGTAGTGGTGTCGGCATCCGCTGATGATGTGTTGAACTCACCAATCTTGCGGATGAAAAAAGCCGATTTGTAATCGCTGCGGGGGGCTGTGTTCGCTCTGAAAGCCTGTATGTCCAGACGGCCTTCCAAGGGGGATTTGTGATCTACAAAAACTGCTTTGGCGGTGGCCCCATCAGTCATTACGAGAGGGCGAAATATTTTACTGAGTTCCTCGCTGTATACGCACTCCATCCTCATCGGGAACAGCTGGTAACAGCGAAGTTCTGAATCAAGTGCCGCACAGATGAGTACACCGTAACGGCCGGTTTTTCCCGGAAGGGGAGTAAGCGGTCTTGTAGCGTGAACCGGATTCGCAATATCAGTGAATCGGGTCGTTGTGTAATCCTGAACGCAATAGAGGCCCAAGTGACCTTCTTCAATAAACTGTCTGTCCAATAAGCCAAGTTGCGAGAATGTAACTTTGATAATGGCCGATAACGCGTCGGTCATTGCGATGTGATGGTTGTGGATTACTTGCTCATATAAACCAGCAACGGGGTAAAGGTGAACCAGGTCAGGATACGTCTGGTAAACACTGCTCCCATTAACCCGATCCCACTCTTCAGTGTGAAGTTCGTCGCCCAGATAGAGATCGACAATCGACACCTTCCTTCCTGCACCTCCACCCGTACCGCGATGTTTGACCAACAATTCATCAGGGTCACAATCAGGTACCCGGGATATCAATTCTTTCAGCGCGAGAGATTTGCGTTGGGGCAATGGACTGCCCAAGTCAGACAATGCGCTTGTCATCATGTCTACCTGTTGCTGGTATTCCTCCATGGCCAAAGTAACGGCTTGCTGACTGAGGTCGCCTTCAGAATTCCGGGCGATCAGGGTGTTCATCAGCGCCCAAGTGATCACCGGGTCAGCCGAGTTCGCGGCGAACACGGCTTTCAACTCAGGCGTCAGTTCCGATGCCTGGGCAAACCCCAGCAGGTGCTGATAGGTCATGCTCCGGGAAACACCGGGTTCGATCGCTTCGGCAAAGTGTACGGCTTGGGTGAAAACGACCCAGGCCAATGTACCGATACGCAGATTGGACGGGTGGTCAAGGGCAAGATATTCCGGCGCCATGCCCCCCAATACCCATTCCGCGACCAACGGCGCAATGACGTTGTCGAGCTTGCATTGGCTGACCAGATGATTTTCAAGTTGCGCGCGCACCTCTGATGGGCGGGCGAGCAAATGGTGTTTCGCGTACAGGTCAAATCCTGCAAACGATGTATTGGCACTGTCCAGATCTGGGTCCAGGTCGAGCAGCATCACCGCAATCAGCAGTTGTTCGATGAACTGTTCCGTGGGTAGGGCTCCTGACTTGTCCGCGAACCAACCCAGGGCGTCGATATAGGCTTGACCCTGGTCAGCCAACAAGACCGTTATATCTATCAGCCGCTTCAAGCGATAACTCTGGCCGCTCGGCAGGGTGTCCGGAGATTCGGCTTCGACTTGCAAAGCTCTGCCGTACAGGGTAGCCAGCGGAATTTCTCCCTCGGTATAAAGTTCGATGGTGTCTCGAATAATGCTGCGATTTTCCTCCGTCAGTTCGAAGGGCGAGTCTTTGGGCGAGTCCAGCAATTGCCAGTAATTTCCATAAGGCGAGTTGTTGGGGAGCGTGGCGAAAGTGAGCAAGTCCAACAGTTCTCTGGCGCCTTCTTCCGTGATGGGAATCGCCACCCCGTGAAAGCGCAGCCACTGACCGATGGCGATTTGTTTGCTCGACGTGACAAACCCGCCGGTCAATCTGGCTGTCTGGGCCAGAAGTTTCAGATCTTCTTCGAAGTCGACGAGACCAGTAAAAGCGTCCGTGATGTCCACCGGTGTGGAAAAGTAAGTAACGGTAACCGTGACTGACTGGTGCTCGCGGCTGCTGAGGTTTTGATAAGCGTATGAAAGCCGACCCTGCTCATCGACCTGAAATACAGCAGTTTCGGGGATGGATTGCTCTTTAAGGATTCTGGAAATTTCGGTTTGCCCGATCAATCTTCTCAGACAAACATGACCTGGACGGTGAGCAGTATCAAATGCCGAGCCGTTCACGCCGGTGGCGGTCAGACGGTTCCATGACCAGCCGATGTTCTCTTTGATGTATTCATCGTCAATGAGGATGGCGAGGGCGTTAATGATCGATTGTTTCTGCTGTTCGTTGATTGAGAGATAAAGGGTGTTATCGGTGGTGTCCAAGTTTGAAGTTCCATCTTCTGATTATTTGATTGTTGCGTACAGCGGCAGATTAGAGGCTGTACCAGAAGTTGGATATTGCACTTGCATTTCATTGTGTTTCGTTTTGCTGGAGTGGGGATTATTACTTGTGCAGTGTGCAGCGTTTATTGTCAGCGAAACTTCAGCCGCGATACTGCCCTGGTGTTGCCGCCAGATGTTGTTTAAATGCCCGCTGAAAGTGCGCCTGATCAGCAAACCCCGCTTCCAGCGCCACATCTGCGATCAACTTCCCTCTGCGCAGTTGATCGCGTGCGAACTGGATCCTCCGGTTGACCAGAAAGGCATGGGGTGTCATGCCGAAATGCTGTTTGAACGCGCGGATCAGGTACGAAGGAGACAGTTGAGCCGCTGCGCAAATATCCTCGAGTTTGAGCAATTGCGTGCAGTTGTCACGGATGAAATCGGCGGCCCGTTCCAGCTTGAAATTTGGTTCGCGCAGTGGTTGATCGATGGGATTGAGCCGCTGTTGCACATCGGTAAAAAACTCCACCGCCGCGCTGTGTTTGCACAACACATCCTGCAGGGGATCAGCCAGTATTTCGTATAAAACGTTGAGGCCGGCGAACAGGTGGCCATCGCGGGTATGGGTGACGGAAAACCGTCTGAACGCCAAGTCCTGGCTGAAGCCGAGCTGATGTTGCAAATCGGTCAGCCAGGGAGTCTCGACATACAGCATCAAATACGACCAGGGTTGGTCGTCAATCGGATTGCAGGCATGGACGTCATCGGGGTTCATCAGCACCACAGTGCCGACGCTGACTTGAAATTCCGATTGTTCATGGAGGTAGGTACTGCGCCCGGCGGTGATCGCACCGATGGAAAAATGCTCGTGGGAATGCCGGGTGTAGCAGACCTCGCGCCCGTCGGCGATGGAGCGGGCTTCAATGAAGGGCAGGGCATCGTCGCGCCAGAAGCGCGGTGCTTTGTCGGCGTCTTTGGCAGCGGTGTGCTTCATCGTCAGTGTCCTCGGCAGGCCAGCAACGGAGTGTATTAGCTCTCGCCGTCAAAGGCTCGCTGCAAGGCGGCGATGTCGAGTTTTTTCATCTGCATCATGGCTTGCATGGCCCGTTGCGATTTCTTCGTGTCGGGGTCTTTGAGCATGTCCATCATGGCAATCGGCACGATCTGCCAGGACAAGCCGAATTTGTCCTTGACCCAACCGCATTGCTCGTTTTCTGGATGGGCGGAAAGTGAGCCCCAGAAGTAGTCGACTTCTTCCTGGGTCTGGCAATTGACCTGAAACGAAATCG
This sequence comes from Pseudomonas sp., assembly GCF_051660785.1. GTDB lineage: Bacteria > Pseudomonadota > Gammaproteobacteria > Pseudomonadales > Pseudomonadaceae > Aquipseudomonas. The sequence goes on along the minus strand of NZ_JBOFQE010000004.1, from coordinate 31,646 downwards.
CCTCGCTGAACTTAAATACAGGGCCGCCGTTGAGTCCAGTCATAGGCTGTCCATCGAGTTCGAAACTGACCGTCAATACCGAGCCTTCAGGCATGCCATGCACGTCCTGGCCAGCCTTGCCGTAGTGAGTAATGGCGGTGATTTTCGAATGATCGAAGATCGAACAGTAAAACTTCGCCGCTTCTTCGGCCTGATTGTCGAACCAGAGGCAGGGAGTCAGCTTTTGCACGCGTTGCATGGTGATGCTCCTTTACGGGTTACTCATGCTGGATTATCAGCGTAGCCAGCTTGTAGTCGATTGGCTGGACCGTAGATCGACATTTCCCCCGTAGATGGGTAGGGCGTTGAGTCAAAATGACAATGACTAGAGTCATAAAGACCATTATCGAAAATGGTCTTTATGACTCTGGTCGGCTCAGTGTGCTGATTTATAAGGAGTAAATAAGTGGCACGGGACTTGATAAGGAAAACGTACAACTGAACTGCTTCAGGAGTACGGAAAAATGTTCGATTTCTTCAGCAATCCTCAGAACGTTCTGCACCTGTCGAGCCGCATGCTTGGCGCTGGCCTGGCGCTGCTCCTGGCCGGTATCTACGGCGCTTACCTTTACGACGGTCATTTGCCGATTGTCGTCCTGGTGACCCTGCATGCGATGACTATCATTGGGCCAACCTTGATCAAGATTGGTTACGTCATGCGCTTGCTGGCCCAGCATCGCTTGGGTAAAGGCCTGGTCAGGGCGGTGGCCTGATGCGTCGACTCGCCGCTGCGCCAGTCTTCAGTCTCGGCTTCAGACCGTTCTTCTTGGCAGGTGCCGGGTTTGCCGCAATCGCTGTGGCGATCTGGGCGCTTTGGTTGTACGGGCGACTGCCCGGCGCTCAACCTGTCGGCGGGATGCTGGCCTGGCACCGACATGAGATGCCGTTTGGCTTCGCCTCGGCCATCATCGCCGGATTCCTGCTCACCGCCGTGCCGAACTGGACAGGGCGCCCGGGCCTCAACGGCTGGCCCCTGATCGGATTGGTGCTGGTATGGCTGCTGGCGCGACTGGCCTGGTTGCTGCCCATTCCCGATAGCCTGTTACTGGCCTCGCAAGTTCCTTTTCTCCCGCTGCTGGCATGGGCGATCGGACGGGATCTGGTGGCGGCGGGCAAACGCGATAACTATCCGATTCTGTCGGTGATTGCACTGATGGCCGGTTGTCAGGCCATGACGCTGTGGGGCCTCGCGACGGACGACGCGGGTCTGCAAAGGCGTGGCGTGTTGGCGGCCTTGTGGCTGGTGGCGGCGCTGATGACGGTGATTGGTGGCCGGGTCATTCCCTTCTTCATCCAGCGTGGCTTGAACCGTGCCGTTGCACCCGCCGCAAGCCCGCTGCCGACCAAAGTGTTGTTGCTGAGCAGCCTGCTTGCCGCCATGTCTTTTGCTGGCGGGTTGAACGACGCCTCCAGATCCTGGCTGGCGGCATTATTTCTGCTGATGGGTGTATTGCACCTGCTGCGCTTGTGGCGCTGGCATGATCGAGGTATTTGGCGCGTGCCGCTGCTCTGGTCGCTGTACCTCGCTTACGCCTGGCTGGTGGTTGCAGCGCTGGCGATGGCGATGTGGCACGCAGGCCTTATGCCGCAACAAAGTCTTGCCACGCACGCCTTGGCCGTCGGTGGTATCGGTGGGCTGATTCTGGCCATGATTGCGCGGGTCAGCCTGGGTCATACCGGGCGATTGTTGCGGGTCTCGAACTCCGTGGTGCTGGGACTTGCCTTGCTGGTGATCGCCGGTGTGAGCCGGGTAATTCTTGTACCGTTTTCCGGGCTGGGGCTGGGCCTCTCGGCACTGCTTTGGAGCAGTGCTTTCGGCCTGTTTCTCATGCACTACACCGGCATTCTGCTCAAGCCCAGGCTCTAACGTCCCAGGCCACCGCGCTCAGCGATCCACTGCGTGGCCATATCGATGAAGGCGCGCAGTTTCGGTTGAGTCTGGGTACGGCTGGGGAAATACAGGTACAACGCCGAACTGAGCGGCACGAACGGCTGCAGCACCTGCTCCAGCTGACCGTTCGCCAGTTCGTCGATGATCTCCAGGTTGCAGGCGTAGGCTAGTCCGAGACCGTTTCGGGCGGCGGAGACCATCAGTCTGCGATCATTGACCATCACGCCACTTTCAACGCCCACCGTGAAGTCTCGCCCGTCGCGGCGAAACTCCCAGCGATGCGCGTTGCCGGAGTTGGCGAAGCGAAAGCCGATGCACTCATGTCGGGTCAGCTCATCAGGGCTAAGCGGTTTGCGGGCCTTGGCGAAGTACGCTGGCGAGCCGACCACCGACCATTGCAGGTCCGGTGTCAGGCGCACGGCGATCATGTCTTTCTCGATGGACTCCCCCAGCCGGATCCCGGCATCGAAACCGCTCTCCATCAGGTCGACCGTGGCGTCGTCCAGGGAGATGTCGAGGCTGACCTGCGGATAAGCCTGGCGAAACAGCGGCATCAGCGGCTCGATCAACAAGGCGCCGGACAGACGCGGTGCGGTGATGCGCAGCGTGCCCATCGGTTGGTCGCGAAAACCGCTGAGCACCGCCAGGGCTTCATCGATTTCACTGGCGGCCGGGCGCAAACGGGCGAACAGGCTGGTGCCGGCCTCGGTCAATGCCACGCGGCGTGTCGTGCGCTGGAACAGCAACACGCCAGTGCGCCGCTCCAGCAGCTTGATCGCATGGCTGACCGCCGTGGGCGTCACCGCCAACCGGGTAGCGGCGAGGGTGAAGCTTTTGTGCTCGGCCACCGCCAGAAACTCGGTCAAGCCGTCGAAGGGGTCGTGATTCATATCGGCGCCATTATGAAAGACAGTTTCATAGTGCTTGTAACACGAGGCCATTTTTCCGACCAATCTTCCTGCGTACCTTGTGCTCACCCCAACCCAAACAAGGAACTCGATCATGACCACTTCCCACACCTTCAAACGTGTCTGGCTCATCACTGGCGCTTCCCGCGGTATCGGCGCAAAAATCGCGGCCGCCGCACTGGCCAATGGCGACGCGGTGGTGGCCACCGCCCGTGATGCCAGCAGCGTCACCCAGCGTTTTGGCACTCAACCCGCATTGCTCGCCGTGTCCCTGGATGTCACCAACGAAGCGCAAGGCGTTGCGGTTGCCAAGGCAGCCATCGACCACTTCGGGCGTATCGACGTGCTGGTCAACAACGCGGGCTTCGGTTTGCTGGGCGCGGTGGAAGAAGCCAGCGCCGACGAAGTGCGACGGGTGTACGAAACCAATGTCTTCGGCTTGTTGAACATCACTCGCGCCGTCCTGCCGTACATGCGCGCCGCTCGCAGTGGGCATGTGATCAACCTGTCATCCGTGGGCGGTTACGCATCGGGGCCGGGCTTTGGCGTCTACTGCTCGACCAAATTTGCCGTCGAAGGCCTGAGCGAGGCGCTGCACGCCGAGTTGGCGCCATTAGGTGTCAAAGTGACTGTTGTCGAGCCAGGTTACTTCCGCACCGAGTTCCTCGAAGGCAATTCGCTGGTGGAATCCCCGTCCACGATTGCCGACTACGAGAGCACCGCGGGTGAAGTGCGCAAAATTGCCAAGGCCGTGACCCTGAATCAACCGGGCGATCCGGACAAGCTCGCGCAGACCATGATCACCCTGGTGGAAGCAAAAAAAGCACCGCTGCGCTTGCCGCTGGGCAGTGACTGTGTCGTCGCGATCGAAGCCAAGAACGCCTTCGTCGCCGATGAATTGCAGACATGGCGCGAAGTGTCGGTCTCCACTGACTATTGATCACTTTCGTGTGGTGAGGGGGCTTGTTGTGGCGAGGGAGCTTGCTCCCGTTGGGCTGCGCAGCGGCCCCAAAATCTCCAAACCCGGTACATTAGAAATACCGTGCTGGCTGGTTTTACGACGGCTATGCCGCCGAGTGGGAGCAAGCTCCCTCGCCACAAAAGCGCAACTAATCACACAAGCACATTGGCCACAAAAGGTCATTCCAGGGCTGCCCATTGAGGTGGCCTTTTTGTGACCGGTGGTCGATGAACCGGTCTCCGCCGGCATTTTGCGCTTAGCTGTAGGGATAACCCGAGGCGCGCGTGGGCATTTTGTTGACACCGCGACGCCCCCTTCAGAACACCGTGAGTCTGAGGAATTTCGCAATGCTGACCCTGAACATCAATGGCAAGGATCAGGAGCTGGATGTCCCCGCGGACATGCCGCTGCTCTGGGTCCTGCGCGATGTCGCGCACCTGACGGGCACTAAATTCGGTTGCGGCATGGCCCAGTGTGGTGCCTGCACCGTGCACGTCGACGGCGCGCCACTGCGTTCCTGCATTACGCCCGCCACCGCGGTGGCCCACGGGCAAAAAATCCTCACCATCGAAGGCCTGTCCACCGACGGTTCGCACCCGGTGCAGCTAGCCTGGGCCGAACTCGACGTGGTGCAGTGTGGTTACTGCCAGTCCGGACAGATCATGTCCGCCGCCGCGTTGCTGGCGAAGATCCCCAAGCCCACCGACAGCGACATCGATCAGGCGCTCTCCGGCAATATCTGCCGCTGCGGCACCTACCCAAGAATCCGTGCCGCGGTCAAACGCGCCGCCGAGATCGGTTGATGCCACGTTGACGGGAGTCTGAACCATGAACAGCATCAACCCCGTGTCACGCCGCGGTTTTCTCAAGGGCAGCGCATTGCTGGGCGGTGGTCTGGTGGTGGCGTTCGTCATTCCCGGCGCACATCGCTTCGCCCTGGGGGCGGAAAATGAAGGCAACATTTTCGCGCCGAATGCGTTTTTACGGATCGGCAACGACAACAGCGTCACCGTTTTGCTCGGCCATTCGGAAATGGGCCAGGGCATCTGGACCGGCCTGACCATGTTGATCGCCGAAGAACTGGACGCCGACTGGTCGACCATCCGTGTCGAACATTCACCCGCGTCGGCGGCGGATTACGGCATGGCGGGATTCGGCGGGATGCAGATCACCGGCGGTTCGACCTCGACCTGGATGGAGTTCGATCGCTATCGCCAGGCTGGCGCGGCAGCGCGCTTGATGCTGATCGATGCCGCCGCCAAGCGCTTCAATGTCGCGCCCTCGGCGATTCACACCGAGTCCGGCGTGGTCATTGCCGGCGACAAACGTGCGACCTACGGCGAACTGGCGGATGACGCCGGCAAGCTGCCGGTTCCGGACCCGGGTTCGATCAAGTTCAAGGAAGCCAAGGACTGGAAACTCATCGGCAAACCGACCAAGCGCCTGGACACGCCAGAGAAAATCACCGGCCGCGCCAAGTTCGGCATGGACGTGCAATTCGAGGGCTTGATGACCGCCATGGTGGCCCGCTCACCGGTGTTCGGCGGCAGCGTCAAATCCTTCGAAGGCGCCGAGGCGCTGGCCGTACCGGGCGTGCACAAAGTATTGCAGGTGCCCACGGGCGTAGCGGTGATTGCCGATCATTACTGGGCGGCAAAGCTCGGGCGCGATGCGCTGAAAGTCGAGTGGGACCTGGGGCCGAATGCCGGCCTCGACAGTCAGACATTGCTGGAGAGTTTCCGCAAACTCGCGGCTACCCCCGGCGCCTCGGCCAGCAAAGCCGGCGATACCACGGCGGCGCTGGGCAAAGCCGCCAAGACCGTGGACGTCGAATACAGCGTGCCGTACCTGGCCCACGCGCCGATGGAACCACTCAATTGCACGGTGAAAATCAGCAAGGACAAGTGCGAGATCTGGACCGGCACGCAGTTCCAGACCCTGGACCAAATGATCGCGGGCAAGATCACCGGACTCAAACCCGAACAAGTTGAAATCCATACGGAATTTCTTGGTGGCGGCTTCGGCCGTCGGGCCAATCCGACCTCGGATTTTGTCTCAGAAGCCGTGCAGGTCGCGAAAGCGGCGGGCGCGCCGGTGAAAACCGTCTGGTCCCGGGAGGACGACGTGCGCGGCGGTTACTACCGTTCGGCATTCCTGCATCAGGCACGCATTGGCCTGGACGCCAGCGGCATGCCTTTGGCCTGGAAGCATGTGATGGTCGGTCAGTCGATCATGGCTGGCACCATGCTCGAAGCCACCATGGTCAAGGATGGAATCGACAAGACCTCGGTCGAAGGCGTAGCCGACAGCCCTTACCTCGAAGGCCTGGCCAATCACCAGGTGGAACTGCACTCACCGACAACCGGCATCAGCGTGTTGTGGCTGCGTTCGGTGGGGCACAGCCACACCGCATTTGTCATGGAATCATTGATCGACGAACTGGCGGAAGCGGCCGGCAAGGATCCGGTGGAATACCGACGCACCTTGCTCAAGGCGCACCCGCGACATTTGGGCGTGCTCAACCTTGCCGTCGAGAAAGCCAACTGGAAGGCGCCATTGCCGGACGGCCATGCGCTGGGTGTGGCGGTGCATGAGTCTTTTGGCAGTTACGTAGCGCAGGTCGCGGAAGTGTCCCAGGACAACCTGAAAATCCGCGTGCACCGGGTGGTGTGCGCGGTGGACTGCGGGATTGCAGTCAACCCGATGAGCATCGCTGCGCAAATGGAATCCTGCATCACCTTCGGCCTCGGCTTTACCTTGCACAGCAAACTGACGTTCAAGGATGGCCAGGTGGTGCAATCCAATTATCACGACTATCAGGTGCTGCGGCTCAACGAAATGCCGGTGGTCGAAGTGCATATCGTGCCGAGCACCGAAAGATCTGGCGGTATCGGCGAAGCCGGTGTTCCACCTACGGCGCCGGCAGTGGCCAACGCGGTGTTTGCCCTGACGGGGCAGCGCTTGCGGGAGCTGCCGTTGCAACTGTCGGGGGTGTGAGATGAAACGACATCTGATTCTTGGCACGGTGGTGTTGATCGGCCTGGCTGTCTATACCGAGCACGTGTTAGCTGACGACAAGGAAGCCATCAAGGCGTTTGATACGGTGCAGAAGGTGTTCCAGAGTCCGCGCTGCCAGAACTGTCATATACCGGGCGATTCGCCGTTGCAGTTCGACGCTGGCATTCCACACGCGATGAATGTCGTACGCGGCATGGACGGCAAGGGCGCCGCCGGTTTGCCCTGCGCGACCTGTCACGCCGAGGCCAATCCGCCTGCCAGTTACGGGCCGAATGCGCCACCGGGGGCGCCGCATTGGAGCTTGCCGCCCGCCGCACACAAAATGGCCTGGATCGGTCTGCCAGCCAACAAGTTGTGCGCGATGATCAAGGACCGTTCCAGTAACGGTGACCGTGATTTCGCCGCACTGATCAAGCACGTCAGCGAAGACAAACTGGTGCTCTGGGGCTGGAATCCGGGTGAGGGAAGGGCGCCGGTGCCGGTGCCGCACGACATTTTCGTCAGCCAGTTCAAGCTGTGGGCGGACGCTGGAGGGCCGTGTCCGGTGGAGGGCATTTGACCGGCGGTCCGTTAACAGGGAGTCAAACCGGGTATGCACGACTCTAAAGTTCATATCCGCCAATGGAGTAAGTGATGCTGATCCCAGGCAAACCGGGCAAGCGAAGTGCTTGCACCGACCCGACGCGTTCGCCACATCAGGAACGTGAATTGCTGCGCGATCTGGCCCGCAAGGCCGAGCAAGAACTGATGGGCGTGCAGATGGCGAGCATGGACGAGTTGACGTTGCTGCCCAACCGCCACGGTTTTACAGCGCTGGCCCAACAAGGGCTGGACGCCTGCCAGCAGTTGGGAATCCCCGCGACGCTGCTGTTTTTCGACCTCGATAATTTCAAGCAAATCAACTACCTGTACGGGCGGACAGAAGGCGACAACGCCCTGAAAACCTTTGCCGACGTGCTGCGGATCGCCTTTCGCGAAAGCGATGTGATTGGCCGGCTGGGTGACGATGAGTTTGTCGCCTTGCTGACGGGTTCCAGCGTTGTCGAACTGTGCGCGATCATGGCACGCCTCGGAGAAATACTCGGCGAGCGCAATGCCACGGCGAATCGCAGTTTTGCCATTCACTACAGCATTGACCAGGTCGAGTTCGATGCCCGGCTCAACCAGACTGCGCAAGACTTGTTGGCGTTGGCAGACAAGGCAATGCACGACACTCGTCATTCTTGAGCCTGAGTGGTGCTTTGCAAGACCGCTGCAACGTGCCCGGCGGTTCGCAGTAGCCGACCGTCATCCCTGAATTTGCCGATCATCTGCAAACCGATCGGTAAACTGCCTTTTGCGCGGGCCAGCGGAATATTGACCTGCGGCCAGCCAAACGCCCCCCAGAACTTGATGAAATCAGACGGTCCGGTGCTTTCCAGACCCATCGGTGCAACCATCCCGCACGAGGCGCCGAGCATGGCGTCGAAGGGTTGGCAAAGCTCAGTCAAGCGGGGGCCAAGTTTGGCCAGGCGCGCCTTGGCAGCGGTTTCCTGCTCCCAGGTTGTTGCCGCTGCCCGCTCGAACATGGCCAGTATCGAAGGGCTCAATTGTGCCCGGTGTTGTTGAAATTCCTTGGTCAGCGAGCGGGCACCTTCGCAATCGTTGATCAGCAGATGGTCGTCGAATACACCGGCAAATTCGTCGGGCAGTTGCAGTTCGCTCACCTGATGGCCGGCACTGCGCAACTGATCCGCTGCTTGCTCCAAATCGTGGGCTACCTCGGAGTCCACCTGATCCCAGCGCGCCGTGCGGCAGAAACCCAGTCGCAGTGGACGCCGCTCGACGTCCGGCACGGCAAAACCGGGAATCAACACCCGCGCCACAAGGTGCAGATCGCGCACCGATCGTCCATACCAGCCCACGGTGTCGAAGCTCGGCGCCAGCGGTTTTACACCTTCCAGCGATACCAGTCCCAGCGATGGTTTGTAAGCGAAGAGGCCGCAATAAGATGCCGGCTTGAGCAATGAACCTGCGGTCTGGGTGCCCAGCGCCAAGGCAAAGAAACCCGCCGCCATCCCGGCTGCCGAACCCGCGCTGGAGCTGCCTGGCGTGCGAGCGAGGTCGTGGGGATTGCGGGTCGGACCGGTGTGCATGTAGGCAAACTCGGTGGTGTGCGTCTTTCCCATGATCAGCGCCCCGGCCTGGCGCAGCAGGGTCACTACGTGAGCGTCCCTGGACGGTTGATGGTCGGTGTAGATGGGCGAGAAGAATTGCGTAGGGTAGGCCGCGGTGTCGAAGATGTCCTTGATGCCTACGGGGACGCCGGCCAGCAGGCCACGGCCATTGTTCTGCGCAGCATCGGCGCGTACTTGCCGGGCGTCGAAGGCGACGAATGCCTGGATGTCCGGCTCCTGCGCCTGAATGCGCTCAAGAAAGGTTTCGGCGATGGCGACAGCGGTCGTATCACCACTGACCACCGCTTCACTGAGGGAGGTGGCGTCGAGAGTAGGACGGATCATTTGGCGAACAACTGATTGATGTCCTTGAACGCCTTGAACTCCAACGCGTTGCCGCACGGATCGAAGAGAAACATCGTCGCTTGTTCACCCACCAGACCCTGAAAGCGGATGCCCGGCTCGATCACAAAACGCGTATCGAGGTCTTTCAAGCGTTCGGCCAGCGCCTCCCAATCCGCCATCGGCAATACCACACCGAAATGCGGCACCGGCACGTTATGCCCGTCCACGGCATTGGTGTGCGCGGCTTCCTGAGAAGCGTTTTTCGGCGCGAGGTGAATCACCAGTTGATGGCCGAAAAAGTTGAAGTCGACCCAGTGGTCGCTGGAGCGGCCTTCTTCCAGGCCGAACACTTCGCTATAGAAGCGCCGGGCAGCGGCCAAATCGTAAACCGGGACAGCCAGGTGAAAAGGAGAGAGTTGCATGGGGATTCGCCTCTTATTGTCAGGAGATGAGGCTGAGTTTAGCGCTATGCTTTTTGATTGAAAGACGATAGTTTTTGCGCTGAGCTCAAATTATTTAGATCAGTCGGGAACCCAATGTTGCGTGAACTGAAAACCTTCATCGCCGTCACGCGCTACGGCACGTTCGCAGCCGCCGGGATGCACATCGGCCTGACACAGTCGGCGGTCAGCGCGCAGATACGCAATCTGGAACAGGCACTGGGCATCCGCCTGTTCGATCGCACCGGACGTCAGGCGATCCTCAATGCTGCCGGACAACGGGCGTTGCCGATGGCGCGGGAGATCCTCGAGACGTTTAGCCGGATGGCCGTCAGCGATGATGTCAGCGAGTATCGCGGCGAACTGAAAATTGGCGCGGTAGCCACGGTTCAGACCGGCCTGTTGCCTCAGGCGTTGTTGCGGTTAAGGCAGCAGGCGCCGTTGCTGGAGCCAAAACTGGTGCCGGGTGTGTCGCTGAACCTGTTGAGCCAGGTCGATACCGGTGAGGTGGATCTGGCGATCCTGATCAAGCCTCCCTTCGAACTGCCCAAGGAACTGTCGGCGCAGGTTATCCGCCGCGAACCATTTGTGTTGATCGTGCCGATGGAGCATGAGGGCGATGACCCGTTGCAGATCCTCGCGAGCCATCCGCACGTGCGCTACGACCGCAACTCGTTCGGCGGACGCTTGGTGACGCGGTTTTTGCGCGAACAGCAGATTGATGTGCAAGTGGCACTGGAGCTGGATGAGCTGGAGGCCATCGTAAAGATGGTTGAATGCGGACTCGGCGTCTCACTGCTGCCCGAGGCCGGGTTATGGCTTGAACATGGGGCGAAGGTCAGGATCATCCCGTTGGGCGAATTGACGTTCTATCGGGAGATTGTGCTGTTGCAGCGCTACAGTCAGCGGGCACAGCCGATTCAGCAGCTGTTTGCCCGGTGCCTCACCCAAATCGAAAGCTAACCACAAACCCATGTGGGAGTGAGCCTGCTCGCGATAGCGGTGTATCAGTCGAGATCATTATTGAATGTGATTCCGCTATCGCGAGCAGGCTCGCTCCCACAGGGGATTTGCAGCAAGTCTGAAACTGCAGGCATAAAAAAACCCGCCAAAACTGGCGGGTTTTTTAGTGGCTAGCGAAAGATCACTCTTCCAGGCTACCCATCGCAGTGGTGTTGAAACCACCGTCTACATACATGATTTCGCCGCTGATGCCGGACGCCAGGTCCGAGCACAGGAAGGCGCCGGCGTTGCCGACTTCGTCGATGGTGACGTTGCGACGCAGCGGGGTTTGCGCTTCGTTGGCGGCCAGCATCTTGCGGAAGTTCTTGATACCCGAAGCAGCCAGAGTACGAATCGGGCCGGCCGACACGCAGTTGACGCGGGTGCCATCCGGGCCCAGGGAACCGGCCAGGTAACGCACGCCAGCTTCCAGCGAAGCCTTGGCCATGCCCATCACGTTGTAATTCGGCATGGTGCGCTCGGCGCCCAGGTACGACAGGGTCAGCAGGCTGCCGTTGCGGCCTTTCATCATTTCGCGGCCAGCCTTGGCCAGGGCCACGAAGCTGTAGGCGCTGATGTCGTGAGCAATGCGGAAACCTTCACGGGTGGTGGCTTCGGTGAAGTCGCCGTCCAGTTGGTCGCCCGGGGCGAAGCCTACGGAGTGCACGATGCAATCCAGGCCGTCCCACTTTTTGCCCAGCTCAACGAAGACCTTGGCGATTTCTTCATCGCTGGCCACGTCGCACGGGAAGCACAGGTCAGGGTTGGAACCCCAGCTCTGTGCGAACTCTTCGACACGACCCTTGAGTTTGTCGTTCTGATAAGTGAAGGCAAGCTCAGCGCCCTCGCGATGCATGGCGGCAGCAATGCCGGATGCGATGGACAGCTTGCTGGCGACACCGACGATCAGTACGCGCTTACCGGCGAGAAAACCCATGTGTTGCTCCTCTCTTTCAGGTTATTGCGCAGTGGCCGGTGCCAAAAAAGCGGCTTCCAGCAACTGCTGTGTATACGGATGTTGGGGGGCGGCAAAGATACTTTGCGCGTCTCCCTGTTCGACCACTTGGCCTTGCTTGACCACCATCAGCTGGTGGCTCAGCGCCTTGACGACAGCCAGGTCATGGCTGATAAACAGATACGTCAGGTTGTACTTGGTTTGCAGTGAACGCAAAAGCTCCACCACTTGGCGTTGCACGGTGCGGTCGAGGGCCGACGTCGGCTCGTCCAGCAAAATCAACGCCGGTTTTAGCACTAATGCCCGGGCAATGGCGATTCTCTGCCGCTGCCCACCGGAAAATTCGTGGGGGTAGCGGTTCCGGGTTTCCGGGTCCAGGCCTACCTCCTTCAATGCCGCAATAATCGCTTGTTCCTGTTCCGCCTCGGTGCCCATCTTGTGGATCCGCAGGCCTTCGCCGACGATCTGGCTCACGCACATCCGCGGGCTCAGGCTGCCGAACGGGTCCTGAAACACCACCTGCATCTCCCGACGCAGCGGTCGAACCTCGCCCTGCGTCAGGCAGTCTAGCTGCTTGCCTTCAAAACGGATGGCGCCTTTGCTACCGATCAGCCGCAAAATCGCCAGACCGAGCGTCGACTTGCCCGAACCGCTTTCTCCCACAATCCCCAGGGTCTGGCCCTGAGGCAGGCTGAAATTGATCCCGTCCACCGCTTTGATGTGGTCGACGGTCTTTTTCAGAAAGCCTTTCTTGATCGGGAACCAGACTTTCAGGTCCTCGACCTGCAGCAATGGCGGGCCAATCACGTTGGTCGCCGGCTTGCCGCTGGGCTCCGCTGCGAGCAGTTCTCGAGTGTACGGATGCTGCGGCGCGCGGAACAACTCTTCGCACGATGCCTGTTCGACGATGCAACCGCGCTGCATGACACATACGCGATGCGCAATTCTTCGCACAAGGTTCAAATCGTGACTGATCAGTAGCAATGCCATGCCCAGACGGGCCTGCAATTCCTTGAGCAATTCGAGGATTTTCAGCTGAACGGTCACGTCCAGCGCGGTGGTCGGTTCGTCGGCGATCAGCAGCTCCGGCTCGTTGGCCAGGGCCATGGCGATCATCACCCGCTGACGCTGGCCGCCGGACAATTCGTGGGGCAGGGCCTTGAGGCGCTTGTGCGGCTCCGGGATGCCGACCATTTCCAGCAGCTCCAGCGTGCGTTTGGTCGCGACTTTGCCGATCAGGCCTTTGTGAATGCCCAAGACCTCGTTGATCTGCTTCTCGATCGAGTGCAGCGGATTGAGCGAGGTCATCGGCTCCTGGAAAATCATCGCGATCCGGTTGCCGCGGATGTGGCGGATGGTTTTCTCTTTCAGGCTCAGCAGGTTTTGCCCGGAATACTCGATGGTCCCGGACGGATGCCGGGCGAGCGGGTAGGGCAGCAGGCGCAGGATCGAGTGCGCGGTCACCGATTTGCCGGAGCCGCTTTCGCCGACCAGGGCCAGGGTTTCGCCACGTTTGATGTCGAAGCTGACGCCTTCCACCACCCGCTGACAGTGATCGCCGACGACGAATTCGACGGCGAGGTCGCGCACTTCGATCAGATTGTCCTGATTCATTTCACTTCCTCGGGTCGAAGGCATCGCGAGCGGACTCGCCGATGAACACCAGCAAACTCAACATCAACGCCAAAACGGCAAATGCGCTCATACCGAGCCACGGTGCTTGCAGGTTGGATTTGCCCTGGGCCACCAGTTCACCCAATGACGGCGCGCCCGGCGGCAAACCGAAACCCAGGAAATCGAGGGCGGTCAGGGTGCCGATGGCGCCGGTCAGGATGAACGGCATGAAAGTCATGGTCGAAACCATGGCGTTGGGCAGGATGTGGCGGAACATGATCGCACCATTCTGCATCCCCAGCGCCCGGGCCGCGCGCACGTATTCAAGGTTGCGCCCGCGCAGGAACTCGGCGCGGACCACGTCCACCAGGCTCATCCACGAGAACAACAGCATGATCCCCAGCAGCCACCAGAAGTTAGGCTGCACGAAACTGGCGAGGATGATCAGTAAATACAGGACGGGCAGCCCGGACCAGATTTCCAGGAATCGCTGCCCGGCCAGATCCACCCAGCCGCCATAGAACCCCTGCAAGGCGCCGGCAATCACGCCGATGATCGAGCTGAGAATGGTCAGGGTCAGGGCAAACAGTACGGAAATCCGGAAGCCGTAAATCACCCGCGCCAACACATCGCGGCCCTGATCGTCGGTGCCTAAAAGATTGTCGGCTGACGGTGGCGCGGGCGCCGGGACTTTCAGGTCGTAATTGATGCTCTGGTAACTGTAGGGGATCGGCGCCCACAGCACCCAGGCGTCTTTGGCCTTGAGCAATTCGCGGATATACGGGCTCTTGTAGTTGGCCTCCAGCGGGAACTCGCCGCCGAACGCGGTTTCCGGGTAGCGCTTGAGCGCCGGGAAATACCAGCCATTGTCGTAATGCACCACCAGCGGTTTGTCGTTGGCAATCAGCTCGGCACCGAGGCTCAGGCCGAACAGCACCAGAAACAGCCACAGCGACCACCAGCCACGCTTGTTGGCCTTGAACAGTTCGAAACGTCGGCGATTGAGAGGGGACAGATTCATCTCAATGCTCCCGGCTTTCGAAGTCGATGCGCGGATCGACAAAGGTGTAGGTCAGGTCACCGATCAATTTCACCACCAGGCCGAGCAAGGTGAAGATAAACAGCGTGCCGAACACCACCGGGTAATCACGGTTGATCGCCGCTTCGAAACTCATCAAGCCGAGTCCGTCGAGCGAGAAAATCACTTCCACCAGCAGCGAGCCGGTGAAGAAAATCCCGATAAACGCCGACGGGAAGCCGGCGATCACCAACAGCATGGCATTGCGGAAAACGTGACCGTAAAGCACGCGGTGATTGGTCAGGCCTTTGGCCTTGGCGGTGACCACGTATTGTTTGTTGATTTCGTCGAGGAAGCTGTTTTTGGTCAGCAGGGTCATGGTCGCGAAGTTGCCGATCACCAGTGCTGTCACCGGCAATGCCAGGTGCCAGAAGTAATCGAGGATCTTGCCGCCCGTGCTCATTTCATCGAAGTTGTTCGACGTCAGTCCCCTGAGCGGAAACCAGTCCAGGTAGCTGCCGCCGGCAAACACCACGATCAGCAGGATGGCGAAGAGGAACGCCGGGATCGCGTAGCCGACGATGATCAACGAACTGGTCCAGACGTCGAAGTGGCTGCCGTGTCGCGTGGCCTTGGCGATTCCCAACGGGATCGACACCAGGTACATGATCAGCGTGCTCCACAGCCCGAGCGAGATCGATACCGGCATCTTTTCCTTGATCAGGTCGATGACCTTGGCGTCGCGAAAGAAGCTGTCGCCGAAGTCCAGCGTGGCGTAGTTCTTGATCATGATCCACAAGCGTTCCGGCGCCGATTTATCGAAGCCGTACATGTGCTCGATTTCCTTGACCAGCATCGGGTCCAGGCCTTGCGCGCCGCGGTAGGCGGAACCGGCCACCGAGACTTCGGCACCGCCGCCGGCAATGCGGCTGGTGGCGCCTTCGAAGCCTTCGAGCTTGGCGATCATCTGCTCCACCGGCCCACCGGGGGCGGCCTGGATAATCACGAAGTTGATCAGCAAAATGCCGAGCAGGGTCGGAATGATCAGCAACAGTCGCCGAAAAATATACACCAGCATCTGATTACTCCGTGCCCGCAGGGTCGGCTTGCAGTTGGGTTTCGACTTCTATCGCCGGTGTCGCGTCAGGCTTGACCCACCAGGTGTTCGTGCCGATGTCGTACTTGGGCGAGACTTTCGGGTGACCGATGTGGTTCCAGTAAGCTACGCGCCAGGTTTTGATGTGCCAGTTGGGGATCACGTAATAGCCCCATTGCAGCACGCGGTCCAGTGCCCGGGCGTGGGCGACCAGGCTTTTGCGCGAATCGGCATTGATCAGTTGCTCGACCAGTTGATCGACTACCGGATCCTTGAGGCCCATGGAGTTTCGGCTGCCGGGTTTGTCGGCGGCGGCGGACATCCAGAATTCGCGCTGTTCATTACCCGGCGAGTTGGACTGCGGAAAGCTGCCGACGATCATGTCGAAGTCCCGTGAGCGCACGCGGTTGATGTATTGCGAGACATCGACCCGACGGATCACCAGGTCAATGCCCAGGTCGCTGAGGTTGCGCTTGAACGGCAGCAGCACACGTTCGAATTCGGTCTGGGCGAGCAGGAACTCGATGGTCACCGGCTTGCCGTTGGCGTCGACCATCTTGTCGTCGACGATCCGCCAGCCAGCCTCCTGCAGCAGCTGGTAGGCCTTGCGCTGCTGGGTGCGGATCATGCCGCTGGCGTCGGTCATCGGGTTCTGGAACGCTTCGCTGAACACCTGCTCGGGGATCTTGCCGCGGAACGGGTCGAGGATCGTCAGTTGGTCCGCGTCGGGCAGGCCGGTCGCGGCCATTTCCGAGTTTTCGAAGAAACTGCGGGTGCGCACATAGGCGCCGTTGAACAGTTGCTTGTTGGTCCACTCGAAGTCCAGCAACAACGTGAACGCCTGGCGCACGCGCACGTCCTGGAACACCGGGCGGCGCAGGTTGAACACAAAGCCCTGCATGCCGGTCGGGTTGCCGTTGGGGATCTGTTCCTTGTTCAATCGGCCTTCGGTGACCGCCGGGATGTTGTAGGCGTTGGCCCAGTTCTTCGCACTCATTTCCAGCCAGAAATCGAACTGCCCGGCCTTGAGGGCTTCCAGCGCCACGGTGTTGTCGCGGTAGTAGTCGGTGGTCATCACGTCGAAGTTGTAGAAGCCACGGTTGGCCGGCAGGTCCTTGCCCCAGTAATCCTTGACCCGCTCATAGCGTATCGAGCGCCCGGCCTTCACTTCGGTGACCTTGTAGGGGCCGCTGCCCAACGGGATTTCAAGGTTGCCCTTGTTGAAATCGCGGTTCGTCCACCAGTGCTTCGGCAGCACCGGCAACTGGCCGAGGATCAGCGGCAGTTCGCGGTTGTTGCTGTGCTTGAACTTGAACAGCACGGTGAGCGGGTCTTCGGCGACCGCTTCCTCGACATCACTGTAGTAACCGCGATAGAGCGGGGCGCCGTCCTTGGTCAGCATCTGGAAGCTGAACACCACGTCCTCGGCGCGGATCTGGTGACCGTCGTGGAAGCGCGCTTCAGGACGCAGGTAAAAACGTACCCAACTGTTGTCCGGGGCTTTCTCGATCTTGCCGGCGACCAGCCCGTATTCGGTGAACGGTTCGTCCAGACCCTGTTTGGCCAGGGTGTCGTAGATCATGCCGATGTCGTCGGCCGGCACGCCTTTGCTGATGAACGGGTTGAGGCTGTCGAAGCCGCCGAACCCGGCCTGGCGAAAGATCCCGCCCTTGGGGGCGTCGGGGTTCACGTAGTCGAAATGTTTGAAATCGGCCGGGTATTTCGGCGGCTCGTTGTACAGGGTCACGGCATGTTGCGGGGCGGCGCAGGCCAGCCCGGCGAACAGCAGACCGCTGGCCTGCAACAGCAGGGCGCGTACGGGTTTCATCGATCTTTCTCCGAAGATTTCAGCCACCACGCGGAGAGGCCCAGGGTGTAGGGCGGCGTGGCGACAAAGGCGAACCGGTTGCGGTAGGCCAGGCGGTGATAATTGATATACCAGTTGGGAATGATGTAGTGCTGCCACAGCAAGACCCGGTCCAGGGCTTTGCCGGCGGCGACTTGTTCGTCGCGGGTCTGCGCGGCGAGTAATTGTTCGAGCAAGTGATCGACCACCGGGTTGGCGATGCCGGCGTAGTTTTTACTGCCCTTGACCCCGACCTGGCTGGAATGGAAATACTGCCATTGCTCCAGGCCCGGGCTGAGGGTCTGGTTGAGCGTCATCAGGATCATGTCGAAATCGAACTGATCCAGGCGTTGTTTGTACTGGGCGCGATCGACCGTGCGCAGCCGCGCGTCGACGCCAATGCTGGAGAGGTTCTCGACGTAAGGTTGAAGGATGCGTTCCAGGTTCGGGTTGACCAGCAGGATCTCCAGCTTGAGCGGTTGGCCTTTGGCGTTCTCGATCCGTTGCCCGTTGAGCTTCCACCCAGCCTCGGCGAGTAGCGCCAGAGCTTTTCGCATGGTTTCCCGGGGAATGCCGCGTCCATCGGTCTTCGGCAGGCTGAACGGCTCGGTGAGGAGTCTGGCGGGCAACTGCTCGCGGTACGGCTTGAGCATCAGCCATTCGTGACCGACCGGCAGGCCCGTCGCGGAAAACTCGCTGTTGGGGTAGTAGCTCATGGCGCGTTTGTAGGCGCCGCTGAACAGCGTGCGGTTGGTCCACTCGAAGTCGAACATCAGACCCAGCGCTTCACGGACTTTGGGCTCGGAGAAGGTCAGGCGCCGGCTGTTCATGAACAGGCCTTGGGTCTGGGTCGGAATCTGGTGCGGGATCTGCGCCTTGATCACGTCGCCGCGGCGCACGGCCGGGAAGTTGTAACCGTTGTCCCAGTTCTTCGCCTGGTGCTCGATGTAGATGTCGAATTCGCCGGCCTTGAACGCTTCGAAGGCCACATCACTGTCGCGGTAGAACTCGACTTCCATGCGGTCGACGTTGTATTTGCCGCGATTGACCGGCAGGTCTTTGCCCCAGTAATCCTTGACCCGTTCGAAAATGATCTGACGCCCTGGCGTTACCGACGTGATGCGATACGGCCCACTGCCCAGTGGCGGTTCGAAGGTGGTGGCCTTGAAGTCACGACCTTTCCAGTAATGCTGCGGCAATACCGGCAACTCGCCCAGGCGCAGGATTTGCAACGGATTGCCGGCGCGCTTGAAGACGAATCGAATGCGCTGCGGGTTGAGGATGTCGACCCGCAACACTTCCTGAAGGCTGGTGCGGTATTGCGGGTGACCTTCCTTGAGCAGCAAACGGTAGGAAAACGCCACGTCGTAGGCGGTGATGGGCGTGCCATCGTGGAACCGCGCCTCGGGTCGCAGGTTGAACACGACCCAGCTGCGGTCTTCGCTGTATTCCACCGACTGGGCGATCAGCCCATAACTGGAGGTCGGCTCATCGCCGGACGGCGCGTACTGGCCAGTGCCGACCATCAACGGTTCATTGAGCTCGTTGATGCCGTATTGCAGGAAATTGGGGGTGGAAACCGGGCTTGAACCCTTGAACGTGTAGGGATTGAGCGTATCGAAGGTGCCAAACGCCATCACCCGCAAGGTACCGCCCTTGGGCGCTTGCGGGTTGACCCAGTCGAAGTGGGTAAATCTGGCCGGGTACTTGAGCGTGCCGAATTGCGCATAACCGTGGCTTTCGCTGATCGTCGCGCTTGCGGGGGAGCTCAAGGCCAGGCTGATCAGGAAGAGGAGGAGGGGACGCTTCAAGTCAGAGATCCGATCCAGGCGGCTTGGGCTTAGTGGGCCGTACAGTAACAGCTTGTATCGACAGGAAAAAGACGGGGGGTTAATGCGTTGTTATTTACACATGCGGCCCCTGTAGCAGCTGGCGAACTGTGGCGAGGGGATTTATCCCCGTTCGGCTGCGCAGCAGTCGTAAACCCTATAAATGCGTAGTGCGAATGAAATGCTGAGGGCCGCTTCGCAGCCCAACGGGGATAAATCTCCTCGCCACACTTCGCCAGGTGCTACAGGGGCTTGAGCAAGACTTTGGGGCAAAAAAAACCCCTGAAGTCAGGGGCTCGTTTTTAGCGTGGCGAAGATACGGTCAACATCTGCCCAGGCTTCAGCGCCTGGCCAACGCGCGGGTTCCAGCGCTTGAGATGCTGCATCTCGACGTTGAAACGTTTGGCAACCATATACAGCGAATCGCCTTGCTGGACCTTGTATTGGGTCTGCGGCTTTTCCTTGGCGGCTTTGCTGTTGGTCTTGCTGTTCGCCGCCACGACGGTGTTGACGCGACCGCCGCTGCTGCTGCGCTTGTTGGTGTCTTGCATCACCAGCGTCTGGCCGACCTTTAAGTTCTTGCCGGTCATCTTGTTCCAGCGCTGCAGGTCCTTGACGTCGACCTTGTTGGCCTTGGCGATGGCGGCCAGGTTGTCGCCGCGTTTGACGCGGTAGGCACGTTTGAGGCTGGCGATTTCAGATTCATCAGCGCCTTCGAAAACCGGCTTCAGTGCTTTCTTGCTGATCAATTCCTCGGGACGCATGGTCGAGAGGCTGGCGGTCAGCAGTTGCGCCTTGGAGGTTGGCACCAGCAAATGCTGGGGGCCATCGATGGTGGTGCGCTGTTTGAAGGCCGGGTTGAGCTGGAACAACTCGTCTTCGTCGATGTTGGCCACCGCGGCAACCTTGGACAGGTCCATGCGCTGGTTGATTTCGACGACCTGGAAGTAGGGTTCGTTGGCGATAGGGTTGAGGTTCACGCCATACGCTTCGGGGGCCAGCACGACCTGGGACAAGGCCAGCAGTTTCGGCACGTACGCCTGGGTTTCGGCGGGCAGCGGCAAGTTCCAGTAATCGGTCGGCAGGCCGAGCTTTTCATTGCGTTCGATCGCGCGACTGACCGTACCTTCGCCAGCGTTGTAGGCCGCCAGGGCCAGCAACCAGTCACCGTTGAACATGTCGTGCAGGCGGGTCAGGTAATCCATGGCAGCGGTGGTCGAGGCGGTGATGTCGCGACGGCCATCATAAAAACGGGTCTGACGCAGATTGAAGTAACGGCCGGTAGAAGGAATGAACTGCCAAAGACCCACCGCGTCGGCCCGGGAATAGGCCATGGGGTTGTAGGCACTTTCAATCACTGGCAGCAGCGCCAGCTCCAGCGGCATGTTGCGTTCTTCAAGGCGTTCGACGATGTAGTGAATGTAGAGGCTGCCGCGTTCGCCGGCGTTTTCAAGAAAGGACGGGTTGCTGGCGAACCACAGGCGCTGTTGCTCGATGCGCGGGTTGACGCCCAGGTTGTCCTGCAGCTGGAAGCCCTGGCGCATGCGCTCCCAGACATCCTGTGGAATTTGCGGTGTGGGTTTTTCGGTGAGCCAGATTGGTTTCTGCTTGGCTCGCGCGGCAATATTCGGAACGTGTGTCGCTTCGGTTTGCGGCACATGGCTGGAACAGCCCGCCAGAGTGGCGGACACAGCCACCGCTATGGCTTGAGCCAGGCGGGTCAATGCGTCTGAATTGATGGCTTTTCGAATAGGTGACGACATTGGCTGGAAGTAAGTTCCGGGCAAAAATGTCGGGCGATTCTAGAAAGCGCACCCCTTGCGGTCAACCATTCAGAATTTTTGTACCAACGAGGTGGCTACTTAGAACTTATCTTTCCAAGCCCGAAGAGCAGCAAAGACCGCACTCGGAGCCCGGTTTTGGGTTCCCATCCGTTCGTCCACTTTTTCTTTAACGGATGTTTCTTCAACACGCAAAAACGGGTTGGTAAGCTTTTCAAGCGCCAAAGTAGAGGGCAGCGTCATGATTCCGGCTTCACGTTGCGCGGTGACTTTTTCCAGACGTACGGCCGTGTCATGATTGCCAGGTTCGACCGCTGCGGCAAACTTCAAATTACTCAGTGTGTATTCGTGGGTGCAGTAAACCAGCGTATCTTCCGGCAGACCAGCGAGGCGGCTCAGCGAGGTGTGCATTTGCTCCGGCGTGCCTTCGAACAAGCGCCCGCAACCGGCGGCAAAAAGAGTGTCGCCGCAGAACAGCAGGCCGTGATGGTAGTAGGCAATATGTCCCAGGGTGTGTCCGGGAACAGCGAAGACGTCGAAGTCCCAGCCCAGCACGCTGACACGGTCGTTATCCTTGAGCGCGACGTCCCGCGCCGGGATGGTTTCGCTGGCCGGGCCGTAGACTTTCGCGTCCGTCGCTTTTTTCAGCTGCTCGACGCCGCCGACATGATCATGATGGTGATGAGTGACCAGAATATCGCTCAACACCCAACCTGGATGCGCCGCCAGCCAGGCTTGCACGGGCGCGGCATCACCCGGATCGACCACGGCGCAGTGCTGGGTGCTGTGGTCTTGTAACAACCAGATGTAGTTGTCGGTGAAGGCGGGCAGGGCACTGATCTGTATCATCGTCGGATTCGCCAAGCGGAAAACAATGGCGCATCTTAGAACTTCCTGGCGCGTTGGAGAATGCAATGACCGATAAAGCGTTCGCTCAGGCCGATCCTGAGTGGCTGAATTTGATCAGCGCGGCCCGTGAATGGCTGTCCGGGCCCATCGGGCAATTTTTGCTGGACGAAGAGCGGCGCATGCTCGAAGACGAGCTGGGGCGCTTCTTCGGTGGCTACCTGGTGCATTACGGTCCGTCGGCCCAGACGCCGCCGTCTGCACCGCAAGTACAACGCAATGTGCGGCTCGGTGCGCCGTTGCCGGGTGTCGAGATCGTCTGCGAAGAGCAGGCCTGGCCGTTGAGCGAGCACGCCGCTGATGTGGTGGTGATGCAGCACGGTCTGGATTTCTGCCTGTCGCCCCACGGTTTGCTGCGTGAAGCGGCGAGCAGCGTGCGGCCCGGCGGGCACTTGCTGATCATCGGGATCAATCCCTGGAGCACTTGGGGCTTGCGTCACGTGTTCGCCCATGACGGCTTGCGCAAGGCGCGCTGTATCTCGCCGTCGCGGGTCGGCGACTGGCTGAATCTACTGGGCTTCGCGCTGGAGAAACGCCGCTTCGGGTGCTATCGTCCGCCGCTTGCGTCACCCGCCTGGCAGGCTCGTCTGGCCGGCTGGGAACGCAAGGCCGGTGACTGGCAATTGTCTGGCGGAGGCTTCTATTTGTTGGTGGCGCGCAAGATCGTCGTGGGCCTGCGCCCGGTGCGTCAGGAACGTCGCGAACCGATGGGCAAACTGATCCCGTTGCCAATGGCCAAGGTCAATCGTCGTAACATCGAACCGTAATACATTTTTTATTTCCCGGCCGGGTTCGCCCCGGCCTCGGGCATCGTCGGTCACTGATCGGCGAGCCACCGCATTTTCTGGATAGATTGGCATGAGCGATAGCGTAGAACTCTTCACTGACGGCGCCTGCAAAGGCAACCCTGGCCCAGGCGGCTGGGGCGCATTGCTGGTGTGCAAAGGCGTTGAAAAGGAACTGTGGGGCGGCGAAGCCAATACCACCAACAACCGCATGGAGCTGATGGGCGCGATCCGCGGCCTGGAAGAGCTCAAGCGCTCTTGCGACGTGTTGCTGGTGACCGACTCCCAGTACGTGATGAAAGGCATCAACGAGTGGATGGACAACTGGAAGAAGCGCGGCTGGAAAACGGCAGCGAAGGAACCGGTCAAAAACGCTGACTTGTGGAAATTGCTGGATGAGCAGGTCAACCGCCACAACGTCACCTGGAAATGGGTGCGCGGGCACATCGGCCACCACGGCAACGAACGGGCTGACCAACTGGCCAACCGTGGCGTGGATGAAGTGCGCGGGTACAAGCAGGCTTGATGATTCCACCGATCCCTGTGGGAGCGAGGCTTGCCCGCGAAGAAGGCGCCGCGGTGTAACTGAGAGGCCGCATTATCGTTCTTCGCGAGCAAGCTTCGCTCCTACGGGGCGTCACAGCATCAGGATGGCGGTGGCCAGTTGTTGATCCGAATACTCCTCGGCGACTGCTCCGCGAATCCGCAAAAACGCCGCCTCGATCCGCGCCCCGCGAATCGCCCCCTCGCTTGCCACAAACGCCGCCGCATCGTCCTTCGTCGCCAGCACAATCTTGTCGTCGCTGAATGAACCGCTCGTGCCCTTGGTCGAGCTCATGGTCAGACTCACCGTCACGTCCGTGCTGATCACGAAGCTTGTAGCCTGGGCTCCTGTTCCCAGCAGACAGGTACTCAATAATAGAATTCGTGCGATCTTCATGGCGGACTCAATCCCTTGGAAACGAGCCCGCAAGCTATCAATCCGTTCTGTTCCAGACTTTATGAACATTGCTAACGATTGTTAAAAACTGCATGAGCGGCAGTCACTTGGCTGTGCGCGCGCTGAATCCCGCGAGCGTGTTAACATCGCCGCTTTTGCACGATTGACCCGTTGAGAGCTGAGCACTGATGGCCACCAGATCCGTTGTACTCGATACCGAAACCACCGGCATGCCGGTGACCGACGGCCACCGGATTATCGAAATCGGTTGTGTCGAGTTGATCGGTCGGCGCCTGACGGGCCGGCATTTCCACGTTTACCTGCAACCGGATCGCGAGAGTGACGAAGGCGCTATCGGCGTCCACGGCATCACCAACGAATTCCTCGTGGGCAAACCGCGTTTCACTGAAGTGGCCGATGAATTTTTCGAGTTCATCAAGGGCGCGCAGCTGATCATCCATAACGCGGCGTTCGACGTTGGCTTTATCAACAACGAATTCGCCCTGATGGGCCAGCACGATCGTGCGGACATCACGCAACACTGCTCGATCCTCGACACCCTGATGATGGCCCGGGAACGTCACCCGGGGCAGCGCAACAGCCTCGACGCATTGTGCAAACGGTATGGCGTCGACAACTCTGGCCGTGAACTCCACGGCGCCTTGCTCGACTCCGAGATCCTCGCCGACGTTTACCTGACCATGACCGGTGGCCAGACCAGCCTGTCGCTGGCCGGTAACGCCTCGGACGGCAACGGTTCCGGTGAAGGTGCGGACAACTCGGCCACGGAGATCCGCCGCTTGCCGGCCGATCGTCAGCCGACTCGCATTATCCCCGCCAGCGAAGACGACCTGGCCCGGCACGTGGCGCGACTGGAAGCCATCGCCAAGTCCGCCGGCGCCCCGTCACTGTGGCAGCAACTGGCCGAGGCCAAGGCGCAGGCTTGACCTGTCAGATGTTGGTACGGTGAGAGCTTTTGTGGCGAGGGAGCTTGCTCCCGTTGGGCTGCGAAGCGGCCCCCAGCATTCCTTCAGATGCACAGAGTTCGCAGGATTGGCGGCTGCTTCGCAACCGAGCGGGAGCAAGCTCCCTCGCCACAGATCATTACCGACAGCATCAAGATTGATGGCCACATGATGGTGCACTCATTGACCCGCTTCGGGGCATCGACGCTCGCCACATGCGCTTGAACCCTCTACCCTGAGGTTATTGGCAGGCCTCGGTCTGCAGCCTCAGGACACTGAGCCTCATGTATAAAGATTTGAAATTTCCGGTCCTTATTGTCCACCGCGACATCAAGGCCGACACCGTCGCCGGTGACCGCGTGCGTGGTATCGCCCGGGAGCTCGAGCAGGAAGGCTTCAGCATCGTTTCGGCGGTGGATTACACCGAGGGGCGGCTCGTCGCTTCGACCCATCACGGCCTCTCCTGCATGTTGATTGCCGCAGAAGACGCCAGCGCTGATTCTCATTTGTTACACAATATGGCTGAGCTGATCGGCCTCGCGCGGGTGCGTGCGCCGGACTTGCCGATCTTCGCGCTGGGCGAACAGGTCACGCTGGAAAACGCCCCGGCCGATGCCATGGCCGAGCTCAATCAGCTGCGCGGCATTCTCTATCTGTTCGAAGACACCGTGCCGTTCCTGGCCCGGCAAGTGGCCCGGGCAGCCCGCAAATACCTTGATGGGTTGCTCCCACCCTTTTTCAAGGCGCTGGTGCAGCACACGGCTGATTCCAATTATTCCTGGCACACTCCCGGTCATGGCGGCGGAGTGGCGTACCACAAAAGCCCGGTCGGGCAGGCGTTTCATCAGTTTTTCGGGGAAAATACGCTGCGTTCGGACCTGTCGGTATCGGTGCCGGAACTGGGCTCCCTGCTCGATCACACAGGCCCTCTTGCTGAAGCGGAAGCCAGGGCTGCGCGCAATTTCGGCGCCGATCACACGTTCTTCGTGATCAATGGCACCTCGACCGCCAACAAAATCGTCTGGCATTCGATGGTCGCTCGCGACGACCTGGTGCTGGTGGATCGCAACTGCCACAAGTCGGTGCTGCACTCGATCATCATGACCGGCGCAATTCCGCTGTACCTGTGCCCGGAGCGCAATGAGCTGGGGATCATCGGCCCGATTCCGCTGAGCGAATTCAGCCGCGAATCGATCAAGACGAAAATCGACGCCAGCCCGCTGACCCGTGGCCGTGAGCCCAAGGTCAAGTTGGCGGTGGTGACCAATTCCACCTACGACGGTCTGTGCTACAACGCCGAGCTGATCAAGCAGCAATTGGGCAACAGTGTCGAGGTGCTGCATTTCGACGAGGCCTGGTACGCCTATGCAGCGTTCCACGAGTTTTTCGCCGGCCGCTACGGCATGGGCACCTCCCGTGGCGAGGACAGCCCGCTGGTGTTCACCACGCATTCCACGCACAAACTGTTGGCCGCGTTCAGCCAGGCCTCAATGATTCATGTCCAGGATGGCGGCGCGCGGCAACTGGACCGCGACCGCTTCAATGAAGCGTTCATGATGCACATATCGACGTCGCCGCAGTACAGCATCATCGCGTCGCTGGACGTTGCATCGGCAATGATGGAAGGCCCGGCGGGGCGTTCGCTGTTGCAGGAGATGTTCGACGAGGCCCTGAGCTTTCGCCGGGCACTGGCCAATCTGCGTCAGCACATCGCTGCGGATGACTGGTGGTTTTCCATCTGGCAGCCGCCTTCCGTGGAAGGCATCGAGCGTGTGGTTACCGAAGACTGGCTGCTGCAACCCGACGCCGACTGGCACGGTTTTGGCGGCGTGACCGACGATTACGTGTTGCTCGATCCGATCAAGGTCACCCTGGTCATGCCCGGCCTGACCGCGGGTGGTGCACTGAGCGAGCGCGGGATTCCGGCGGCAGTGGTCAGCAAGTTTCTGTGGGAGCGAGGCTTGGTGGTCGAGAAGACCGGCCTGTATTCATTCCTGGTGCTGTTCTCGATGGGCATTACCAAGGGTAAATGGAGCACGCTGTTGACCGAGCTGCTGGAGTTCAAGCGCAGTTACGACGCCAACGTCAGTCTGGCAACGTGCCTGCCGTGCGTGGCGCAACAGAATGTGGCGCGTTATCAGGGCATGGGTTTGCGCGATTTGTGCGATCAACTGCACGCCTGTTATCGCAGTAATGCCACGGCCAAACACCTCAAGCGCATGTATACCGTGCTGCCGGAAATCGCCATGAAGCCGGCTGACGCCTATGATCAATTGGTGCGTGGTGAAGTGGAGGCGGTGTCGATCGATGCCCTGGACGGGCGAATTGCAGCGGTGATGCTCGTGCCGTATCCGCCGGGCATCCCGTTGATCATGCCCGGTGAGCGGTTTACCGAGTCGACCCGGTCGATCATTGATTACCTGTCGTTCGCTCGCACGTTCGACAGTAGCTTCCCCGGGTTTGTCGTAGATGTGCATGGACTGCAACACGAAGACGAGGGCAATGGACGGCACTACACCGTTGATTGCATCAAGGAATGAGGACCTTCCCGAGTATGCAACCGATCATGAATCCCAAATACCCAGGCCTCTCGGTGCGTGTCGCCGATGAGGGTTTCGCGCCCTATATCTGGGGCAGCGATTTCAGTTTTGAAGTCGCGGCCTATGGCGCAGCGCAAGTCGGCAAACCGGTGGAGCAGTGGCCGGTAACGCCGATCACCCCTTATCGAAAGTGCTACGGCATTGATCCCGAGGAATTCAGCAGCTTCCGCGAGGCCGCCGACAGTGCGATTTTCATGGCCTACCTCGATGACGCGCCTGTCGGCCATCTGGTAGTGAGCACCAATTGGAACGGCTTTGCCCATATCGACGAGTTGGCCGTGCATGCACCGGCGCGCCGGCATGGGGTGGCCAAGGCGTTGCTGGACGTGGCGCAGTTCTGGAGTCGCAAGAAGAAGCTGCCGGGCATCATGCTAGAAACCCAGAACAACAATCTGGGGGCCTGTCGACTGTATGAGCGCTGCGGTTTCGTGATTGGCGGGATCGATCATCTGCGTTATCGCGGTATCGACCCGAACACGGCTGAAGTGGCGCTGTTCTGGTATCGCTTGTTCGATAATCCGCTGGAAAACCCGCTCAGCTCGACAACATCGCCGCGGCTTGTTCCGTGATGATCTCCAGCAACACCTGAACGGCCGGCATTGGCTCGCCGTTCTTCAGGGTCAGGGCGTACATGCTGATCGGCACCGCAGGCGCCAAGGGGCAGGCATCCAGGCCACTGGATTTGGCACCGAGGGCGGTGAACGGGTCGACGATCGCCAGGCCTTCACCGGCCTCGACCATGCTGCGCATCATCTGATGCGTCTGCACCCGGGTCTGGATGACCGGGGCAGGGCGCAAGGCATGCAGCTTGTTTTCGAGCGCCGGACTCAACGGGTCATGACCTTCCAGGCCGACCATCGACTGTCCGGCCAGATCCTGCAACGAAATGTATTTCTGTTTGGGCTGTAGCCAGCCATGGGGCGCCAATAGCTGAAGTTTGCCTTGGGCGATCACCTGGCAATGAATGTCGGCGTGGTCGGGATCATGCAGGCTCAGCCCCAGATCGCTTTCACGCAGCAGCAGGCTTCTGACGATCTCGCGGGTGGGTTGGCTCAGCAGAGTGCAGGGCGCATCAGGAAGGCGTCGGCGCAGTGCGGCGATGCTGTGGGGCAATAATTGTTGAGCCAGCGGCGGGGTGCAGATGATGCGCAGCGGGTGCGCCTGATATTGCTTGAGGCTGCTGGCCAGACGCTGGACTGGCTCAAGTGCATCGTAGACGTGGGCGATTTCGACCTGCAGCTCCCGCGCCTCACGTGTTGCCTGCAGACGTCCACGCACGCTGGAAAACAGCATGAATCCCAACTGATCCTCGGCGTCGCGCAAAATGCCTTCGACTTCGGCCACCGGCAACTGCAGCCATTCGGCGGCGGTGCCCAGGTGACCGGTCTGCAAGAGCGCGTGGATCACTTCGATATGACGTAGACGCATGCGTGAAGTCCATGTTCAGCAGGTGAGGGAGTCAGTGACTGAATCCTAACTCAAGTGCGCGCATATGACTTCTGCTCATAACGCAGGGTTATGAAGCGGTAGTGATTTCCGGCCGGCTGCCGACGTAGGTGTCGGGTTCGCGCACGATGGTGATGTTCGATTGCACCAGCAGAAACTGGTTGTCGTCGAGCTTGTTGACGCGATCGCCAATGGCCAGTTTGTAGGTGGTCACAGGCACCGAGCCAGTGAGGCCGTCAGGCGAGGGGGTGGATTCCTGGAACTCATGCACGGAATAAACGCGGCCTTCCGCGTCTCTTGCATGGAACTGACCGACGAGTACTGCTGCCATCTGCTTAGAACCTCTGGAGATAAATCACTCAATTTGCGGTTCTGTAGACCGTGGTTAAGCGAAGTAAGTTTTCCTACAGGAAAAAAATAGTCAGGGGCGTGAATTCATCAGCCCACTGGGTGATTCGTCATCTATAACTACAAGTCTTTCCATCGAACAGTCGAGAATCTTCCATGAGCAACGTCTACACGATCGCCGTACTGGTCGGCAGCTTGAGAAAGGAATCGATCAACCGCAAGGTTGCGCTGGCCCTGGCCGACCTGGCGCCTGCCAATCTCAAGCTCACTATCGTCGAAATCGGCGATCTGCCGCTCTACAACGAAGATATCGATGGAGCTTCACCGCCGGCAGCCTACAGCACTTTCCGGCAACAAGTGAGTTCATCCGACGCAGTGCTGTTCGTCACCCCAGAATACAACCGCTCGGTGCCGGCGCCCCTGAAGAATGCAATCGATGTGGGATCGCGTCCGTATGGCAAAAGCGCCTGGAGTGGCAAGCCCGGGGCGGTGATCAGCGTTTCGCCGGGCGCTGTCGGCGGATTTGGGGCCAACCATCACTTGCGCCAGTCCATGGTGTTTCTGGACGTGCCGTGCATGCAACAACCGGAAGCTTATCTGAACAATGCCGGCTCGGCGTTCGATGAGGCGGGCAAATTGTCTGAATCAGTGAGGCCGTTTTTGCAGAAATTTATCGATGCTTATGGCAAGTGGGTCGAACAGCACAAAAAAGAGTGACCGGAAATCTCTGTAGCAGCTGCCCTGTGGCGAGGGGATTTATCCCCGTTCGGCTGCGCAGCAGTCGTGAAATCAAGCGACGCGGTGCATCAGACAGACCGTGCGTTCAGGATTTACGACTGCTGCGCAGCCGAACGGGGATAAATCCCCTCGCCACAGCGCGCTGCTCGGCAGCTGCTACATAATCCGCGCATCTCAGTCTTTGCTTTACTGAATATTCGAAATTCCATATATTCACGCCTCGTTTGTCCAGAGGCGTGTCCCGTCATGTCCAGCTCCCGCAGTCCTGTCGATATTTTCAAGGCCCTGGCCGATGACACGCGCAGTCGCATCGCACTGCTGATCGCCCGTGAAGGCGAGTTGTGCGTGTGTGAATTGACGGCCGGGCTGGACCTCAGCCAGCCAAAGATCTCTCGTCATCTGGCGCAGTTGCGCAGCAATGGCCTGCTGGCGGATCGTCGTCAGGGGCAGTGGGTTTTTTATCGCCTGCACCCGCAATTGTCGCCGTGGGTCATCACGCTGTTGCAAGGCGCATTGGCTGATCACGCTGAATGGCTGGCCGCTGATGTCGACCGTTTGCAGTCAATGGCTGACCGCCCGGTTCGCTGCTGCTAATTCCCGATTTTTCTTTTTAAGGCTGCTCCGCATGCTCATCGCGTCGCTGATTTTTCTGCTGACCATCACCTTGGTGATCTGGCAACCCAAAGGCCTGGGTGTGGGCTGGAGTGCGGTATTCGGCGCAGTGCTGGCGCTGATTTTCGGGGTCGTGCATCTGGGTGACATCCCGATCGTGTGGCAGATCATCTGGAACGCCACCGGCACCTTCGTGGCGCTAATCATCATCAGCCTGCTGCTGGACGAGGCGGGGTTCTTTGCCTGGGCAGCGTTGCACGTCGCCCGTTGGGGGCGAGGCAGCGGGCGCAAACTCTTCGCTTATATGGTGCTGCTCGGGGCGCTGGTGTCGGCGTTGTTCGCCAATGACGGTGCGGCGCTGATTCTGACGCCCATCGTGATTTCCATGCTGCTGGCGTTGCGCTTTTCCCCGGCGGCGACCCTGGCGTTTGTGATGGGTGCCGGGTTCATCGCCGACACCGCGAGCCTGCCGCTGGTGGTGTCGAACCTGGTGAACATCGTTTCGGCGGACTTCTTCAATATCACCTTCAACCGCTATGCAGCGATCATGATTCCGGTCAACGTCGTCAGTGTCGCCGCCACGCTGGCGATGCTGATGTGGTTTTTCCGTCGCGACATTCCCAAGGATTACGACCCCGAACAACTGGAACATCCGTCGACCGCGATCCACGACAAGGCGACGTTTTATGCCGGTTGGGCGGTACTGGTGATTCTTCTGCTCGGCTGCTTTGCCCTTGAACCGCTGGGTATTCCGATCAGCGCCATTTCCGCCGTGTGCGCGGCGTTGCTGCTGGCCATCGCCGCCCGTGGACACAAGATTTCCACGCGCAAGGTGATGAAAGAAGCGCCGTGGCAGATCGTGATTTTCTCGTTGGGCATGTACCTGGTGGTGTATGGCCTGCGCAACGCCGGACTCACCGGGTATCTGGCGGGATGGCTGGACGCGTTCGCGAACTACGGCGTTTGGGGCGCGGCCATGGGCACGGGCGTGCTGACGGCGCTGTTGTCGTCGATGATGAATAACTTGCCGACGGTATTGATTGGTCTGCTCTCGATCGATGCAAGCCAGGCCACGGGCGTGGTGAAGGAGGCGATGATTTATGCCAACGTCATTGGCAGCGATCTGGGGCCGAAGATTACCCCGATTGGTAGCCTGGCGACGTTGCTGTGG
The DNA here is from genome assembly GCF_051660785.1 of Pseudomonas sp. Lineage (GTDB taxonomy): Bacteria > Pseudomonadota > Gammaproteobacteria > Pseudomonadales > Pseudomonadaceae > Aquipseudomonas. Next base: position 236 of record NZ_JBOFQE010000004.1, on the reverse strand, counting down.
TTGCATGTACTGCAGCGCAAGAATATTCAGATTGGCTGGGGGTATTACTTCAAGGTCGGGATTGTGTTGACGGTGCCGGTGTTGTTGGTGACGTTGGCGGCGCTGGCGTTGCGGTTATCCATTTAGGCCGAGGTGGCCCCATCGCGGGCAAGTCGAATCGTCGCACCGCCGCTCCCACAGGTTTTGTGCCGTTCTCCCATTTTGCATTCGACATAAACCCTGTGGGAGCGGCGGTG
>NZ_JBOFQE010000003.1:0-80191 GCF_051660785.1 Pseudomonas sp. | reverse complement strand
TCCCGAACTCAGCAGTGAAACGATGCATCGCCGATGGTAGTGTGGGGTTTCCCCATGTGAGAGTAGGTCATCGTCAAGATTAAATTCCGAAACCCCAATTGCGAAAGCAGTTGGGGTTTTGTTTTGTCCGCAGGAAAGTACTCATCCAGCTATAACACAAATTTGCACAGTTATTTTCGAGCCATGACACTAGAATAGGTCCAACTTTTTCGGAGTCAGAGCCTTTATGCCGGATCCGGTTGACGCCCCCGGGCTGTCAGAATTACCGCTGGACGACTTGGTGGCGTGCCATGAGTGTGACTTGCTGATGCGCAAGCCAAAACTCGCCCATGGCGAGAAAGCCTTATGCCCACGCTGCGGTTACGAGCTTTACGCACATCGCCATAACGTGGTGCAGCGCAGCCTTGCTTTAGTCATTGCCGCTCTGTTGTTGTATATCCCGGCGAACTTTTTACCCATCATGCAGCTCAATCTACTCGGGCAGTCGTCGCAAGACACTGTCTGGACCGGCGTTGTCGGTCTATTCGATACCGGCATGCAAGGCGTCTCGGTGATTGTGTTCCTGTGCAGCATGGCAATCCCGCTGCTCAAGTTGCTTTGTCAGCTGGCCGTGCTGCTGAGCATTCGCTTTGACATCGGACGTAGCTATGGCCTGCTGCTGTACCGTATTTATCACCATCTACGGGACTGGGGGATGCTGGAGGTTTACCTCATGGGCGTCCTGGTGGCGATCGTAAAACTGGCAGATATGGCAGCCATTACCGTAGGTCTTGGTTTGGCATGTTTTATCAGTTTGTTGTTGGTCCAGGTCTGGTTGGAGGTGGTGATGTCACCTCATCAGATCTGGCAGGCTTTGTCAGGAGAGGATGCCCATGCGGGCGATTGATGCAGGCATTCTGATTTGCACCGAATGCCATGAATTGAACAAGCAGGAAGCCGACACCGACGAGCAGACCTGCACCCGTTGCGGTGCGCTGGTGCACGCCCGTCGTCCGAACAGTCTGGTGCGTACCTGGGCATTGCTGATAACCGGCGCGATTCTTTATATCCCGGCAAACGTGCTGCCGATCATGACCGTCAGCTCGCTGGGACAGGGCGATCCCAGCACCATCATGTCCGGTGTCATCCAGCTGGTTCAGCACGGCATGATTCCCATCGCTGCCGTGGTTTTTATCGCCAGTATCCTGGTACCAACGTTCAAGCTCGTGGGCATCGCGCTGCTGCTGTTTTCGGTACAACGCCGCCAGCCACTCTCGGCACGCCAGCGAATCTGGATGTACCGCTTTATCGAGTTCATCGGCCGCTGGTCGATGCTGGACATCTTTGTGATCGCCATCCTGGTGGCGGTCGTGAATTTCGGACGGCTTGCCAGCGTCGAAGCCAATCTTGGCGCCATCGCCTTTGCCAGTGTGGTGATTCTGACGATGCTTGCCGCAGTTACTTTCGATCCCCGACTGATTTGGGATAACACGGAGTCGGACGACGACCATGACTGATTTGCCTACAGCTAAAACCCGACCGGCCTCGAACTGGTCTGCCATCTGGGTGTTGCCCCTGATCGCCTTGATCATTGGTGGCTGGCTCGGCTGGCGTGCCTACAACGAAACCGGTATCGAGATTCAGGTGCGTTTCGAAAGCGGTGAAGGCATTCAGGCCAACAAGACTGAGGTTGTCTACAAAGGCATGTCTGTCGGTAAGGTTAAAACCCTCAAGCTCGATGACGAAGGCAGCTCCAAAGGGGTGATCGCCACCATTGAGATGAACAAGGATGTCGAGCAATACCTCAAGACCAGCACGCGCTTCTGGCTGGTCAAACCGAGCGTGACCCTGGCCGGTATCACGGGGTTGGAAACCCTCGTGTCGGGTAACTACGTCGCCGTCAGTCCTGGCGAAGGCGAACCCACTCGCAAGTTCAAGGCCCTGGCCGAAGAGCCCCCGCTGTCAGACTCACAGCCCGGTCTGCACCTCACCATCAAGGCCGATCGACTTGGTTCGCTGAATCGCGGCAGCCCGGTGTTCTACAAGCAGATCAAAGTCGGCCAGGTCAAAAGTTACTTGCTGTCGGCAGACCAAAGCACTGTCGAACTCAAAGTCTTCATCGAGCCCACCTACGCCAATCTGGTGCGCAAACACACACGTTTCTGGAACGCCAGCGGCATCAGCATCGACGCCAACCTGTCTGGTGTAAAAGTGCGCAGCGAATCCCTCGCCAGCATCGTCGCTGGCGGTATCGCCTTCGCCACGCCTGAGAATCGCAAGGACAGTCCACCCACCGATCCAAGCCTGCCGTTCCGCCTCTACGAGGACTTCGATGCCGCCGCTGCCGGTATTCGGGTCAAGGTCAAACTCAGCGATTTCGAAGGATTGCAGGCCGGCCGTACACCGGTCATGTACAAAGGCATCCAGGTCGGCAACCTGAAAGCGCTGAAGGTCGATCCGGACCTGAACGCCGCGACAGCCGAATTGACCCTTGATCCACTGGCCGAAGATTATCTGGTTGAAGGAACTCAGTTCTGGGTGGTCAAACCGTCGATTTCCCTTGCCGGCATCACCGGACTGGAAGCCTTGGTCAAAGGTAACTACATCGCTGTACGACCGGGCGACAAAGGGGCCGCGCCACAACGCGAATTCGTGGCCAGGCCCAAGGCGCCGCCGCTGGACCTGCGTTCGCCCGGCCTGCACCTGGTGTTGTTCACCGAAAACCTGGGGTCACTGGAAGTTGGCAGTCCGATTCTCTACAAGCAGGTCAAGGTCGGTTCGGTGCAGAGCTATCAGTTCTCCAAGAAGAAGAAGCAACTGGTGATCGGTGTCCACATCGAGAAGGAATACGAAGGGCTGGTCAACGCGTCGACCCGATTCTGGAACGCCAGCGGCATCACGCTCACGGGCGGGCTGACCGGCGGAATCCAGGTCAAAAGTGAATCGTTGCAAAGCTTGATGGCCGGCGGTATCGCTTTCGAAACCCCGCAAGCCAAAGCGCCGTTGCAGAAACGCATTCCACGTTTCCGCCTGTTCGCCAGCCATGAGGAGGCCAATCAGAAAGGCACCGTGGTCACGATCAAGGTCGATCGCGCCGACGGCTTGCACAGCGGCACTCCAGTGAGATTCAAAGGCCTGGACGTCGGCAAGATCGAGGATGTCGACCTCAGTGATGACCTGCAATCGGTGATGCTCACCGCTCGAATCACTGAAGTGCCGGAGCGCATTGCCCGGGTCGGTAGTCAGTTTTGGGTGGTCAAGCCTGAGCTGGGTCTGATCAAGACCTCGAACCTTGAAACCCTGGTGACCGGCCAATACATCGAAGTGCAGCCAGCCGCGAAGAACCTCGGTCCGCAGAAGAACTTCGTCGCCCTGGCCACTCCACCGGAGTCGGCCAAGCAAGAAGCCGGTTTGAGTCTGGTCCTGAGCGCCGCTCGCCGTGGATCGCTGAAGACCGGTGTGCCGGTGACGTATCGCGAGGTCACCGTCGGCAAAGTGACGGGCTATGAATTGGGCCAGACCGCTGATCGTGTGTTGGTACACATTCTGATCGAGCCGAAGTACGCGACATTGGTGCGCAGCGGCACGCGTTTCTGGAACACCAGTGGATTCGGGTTCGACTATGGCTTGTTCAAAGGCGCGACGGTCCGTACTGAATCCCTGGAAACGCTGATTCAGGGCGGCATCGCTTTCGCCACACCGGATGGTGATCGCATGGGTACCCCGGCGCGGCCTGAGCAGACGTTCCCGTTGTTCGACAAGTTTGAAGATGAGTGGCTGACCTGGGCGCCGAAGATTTCACTCGGTAAATAGTCTATTGGTGTCCATGCGGCCGCCATCGCGAGCAGGCTCGCTCCCACAGTGAGGTGTGTCGTTCACAGGTTTTGTGTACGACACTGATCAAATGTGGGAGCGAGCCTGCTCGCGATGAGGCCCTAAAGTCCACTACACATCCCACGCCATGAAAAAGGCCGCGATCCATTAGATCGCGGCCTTTTTATTACCATCAATCAAGCATCAAACCGCATCCAGCTCCGGCTCATCCGCTTCAACGTTAACCACAGCCTTCACCTCATCATGCCGGCGAATGTACTTCCAGTCCGCCTCATCGATGTAGATCCCGTTCGGCCCGCTGCCGCCTTCCAGGTCAATCGCCACACTGGCGCAGACCTGCGGTTTCACACTCGCCAGGATCGGTACGAAGCCCAGTTGCAGGCTGGTTTCCAGCAACGCTGCCTGGTTCTTCTCGTCGATGTCCGCTGCCTCGTCGAGGTAGTACGGCAGGCGCACGCGACCGGCCTGGTCGCGGTCCATCAAGTGCAGCAACAGGTACATGTTGGTCAGCGCCTTGATGGTCATCGTCGTGCCGTTGGAGGCGGCGCCATCGATGTCGGTGTGGATCACCGGTTGACCGTTGACCTTGGTGATCTCGAACGCCAGCTCAAACAAGTCCTTGAGACCGAGCTGGTTGTGGTTCGCTGCCACCAGCCGTGCAAGATACTCCTTGGCTTCTTCGTTCTTGTTGTCCTGATCGGCGCTTTGGCTCAAGTCGAACACGGAAAGGGTTTCGCCCTCTTCGTACTGGCCGGCGCTGTGGATGATCTGGTCGATGTGCTTGAGCGCTTCCTTGTTCGGCGCGAGCACGATGCGGAAGCTTTGCAGGTTGGAGACCTGACGCTTGTTGATCTCGCGGTTGAACAGCGCCAGTTGATGCTCAAGGCTGTCGTAGTCGCTGCGAATGTTGCGCAGGGTACGGGCGATGTCGGTGACCGCCGCACGGCGTGCCTTGCCCAGGGTCAGGGCTTCATCGGTACGATGCGCATAAGCGTTGATCAGCAGTTGCAGGCGACGCTCCATATCGTCTTCGCTGTCGAACTTGGCCACGCCCTTGAGGCGAACCTGAGCGTACAGCGCCTCAATCTGGCCATCGCTGCGCTGCAAACCCTGCCAGCTGTCCTGATAGTCGTTGAGCAGTGGTAGGAGGTTGTCCATGGAATCGTCGATCGGGTCCATGAATGGCGTGCCGAACGGCATGTCAGCCGGCAGCAACTGGCGGCGGCGCAGGGCGTCGTCGAGGGTGCGTTGCTTGGCTTCCATGTCGCCGATCTGCCGGCCAACCAGTTGCAGCTTGGCCGACAGTTGCTGGACGCGCTCGGTGAAGGCGTCACTGGAACGCTTCAACTCTTCCTGAGCCGCTTCCATCTGCGCCAATTGCTCAAGCTTGTCGTCTTCCTCGGCGCTCAGGGTTTGCGCGCGACGGAAATCTTCCAGCGCTTTCTGCGCGTCCAGCACTTGCTGATACAGCGCTTCGGTCTGGGTTTTGCTCGCGGCGCGGTCGGCGACCACGGCCGCTTGGGTTTTCAGTTGCTTGAGTTCTTTTTCCAGACGCTCTTTCTGATCGCGCAACGCCGCGCGGTCAGCCAGGGCTTGCAGCGCTGGAGGCTCGATGTGCGAGATGTCGATGGACAGGCCCGGCACGTCGAAACGCTCACCTTTGAAGCCATCGAGGATCAGCTCCAAGGATTTGACCCACTTGCCGTCCTCGTCCAGCGTAATACCGTGCTCACCCAGCGGCAGGCTGAACAGCGCGCTGTTGAACAGGCGCATCAGGCGCTCGACGTCTTGTTGCGAGAACTCTTCGCGCAGGCGGGCGTAGCTGTTGTTGTCGGCGTGATCGAGTTGTTGCTTCACCGACTTCAAGCGTTTTTCCAGATCCCGCAGACGTTCTTCCAGGTCTTCGGCACTGAACTGCCGCGACTGCGCCAGCGCACCGGCCAGTTCGTCGTGCGCATCCTTGGCTGCGAGCAGTTGCTGCTCAAGCACTTTGACGTCAGTGACCAAGGCGAAGCGATGCTTGAGCACCGACAGTTCGCCGAGCCAGCGCTGGATTCCGGTGATTTCCCGCTCCAGGCGCATCAGCTCCTGAGTGCCGCCGCGCTGATCGTTTTGCAGCGCGTCCTGTTCGTTGCGGTAGTGCTCGGCCTGAATCGTCAGCTCTTCCTTGCGCGCACTGGCGTAGTCCGACCAAGTGCCGAGCAACGAATCGAGCAGCGGCGAGATGCGGTGCAGTTTGCCGCGCAGAATATTGCGCTGGGTCACGCCTGCTGCGAGGGCTTCAACCAACGGGCCAGCGGTGACCAGCGAGTTGTAATCCTGCTCCATGCGTCGTACATCGCGGAACGCTTCTTCGCACGCGGCAATGTAATCGACGCTGCCGGAACGCAGGCTGTGTTCGAAGGCATCGAGGAACAACTGCTTGAGCTTGGCCGCGGTGATTTCGCGCATGTGCAGCAGGTTGATGAACAGCGCGCGGAAGGTCTTCAGACTCTGCTCGCTGGTGGAACGCAGTGGGATCAGCGTCAGGTCCAGCGGGATTGAGGTGTGACCGCCGACCAGCAAACGACGCAGTTCATCCGGTTTCAGTTCGTAGGCTTTCAGGCCTTCGCGCTCAAGGTTGGTAAACAGCTCTTTCTGGCGCAGGCAGGTGTCGTTCTTCTGGTAGTGAGCCAGGTCCAGTTTGCCGGCATAGGCAAAGAACTGGTGACCGAATCCACCACCCGGGCCGCGACCGACCACGCCGATAACGTGCGGACCGTGGGGCAGCGAGACTTCAACGAGGATGTAACTGGTGTCCGAGGCGAAGTAGAAGCGCCGGGATTGTTCCAGGCTGTACTTGCCGAAGCTCATGTCCGACATGCGCGCCAGAATCGGGAACTGCAGCGCGTTGATCGACGCGGATTTACCGAGGTTGTTCGCGCCGTAAACCGACAAAGGTTCTTCCAGCGGAAACAGGCCAAGGCTGTAACCGGCGGTGTTCAAAAGGGCAAAGCGGCGAATGCCGTAGCGTTCCTTGCTCATGCGTCGGTCTCCTGTTCTTCGGCAATGGCACGGGCCATGGCGTCTTCTTCGCTTTCTTCTTCGAAGTCGCTTAGGTCGAGCGGATCATCGGTTTGCAAAAGCTTTTCATCGCTGTCGTCATCGATCAAAACCGGAACCGGCAACGGCAAGACGCTGTGCAGGCTGGCCGCCAGATCGCGGTCTTGCTGAACCGACAGGCAGACATCGAGGAAGCGGTGCATCGGCGGCAGGAAACGGTAGATGCCGTTTTCTTCGCCGGCGAAACCGAGCTGAGTCATGCGGCGCATGATTTTTTCTTCGAGTTCTTCGACGGTCTGTACTTCGGCCTGGATAAACAGGTCGCGGTATTTTTCCAGCAAGGACGGCAACTCATCGCGGCCGAGGCTGCCACCGTCGAGTACGGCGACCGGGTCGCGGCCCTGATCGGCCAAATGCTCGACGAGGATGAAGGTGAACAGCGCCAGGCGTTGCGCAGTCTTGTTCACCGCCGCCGCCGCGAGGTCCGGCACAAAGTAGTAGAAACCACGGGTGTCGCAGACCAACTCATAGCCCAGGGCCCTGAACAGCGTGCGGTACTGGTCCTGGAAGTTCGACAGTTGCGCGTACAGCTCCGGGTCGCGGCGGCTGACGTGGTAGCCCTTGAACAGCTCGCGAAAGATCGGCGCCAGTTGGGACAGTTCGGAGAGATCAAGTTGCATGTGGAGTACTTGCATAGAGGGTGCTCGCAGAATCCTCGGCGGCGGTATCGCGGGCCGAGAGCAGGGCGAAGGAGCGCAGGCTGACCCGGTGCTCATGAGTGTGGTAATCGCGGCGTTCCAGACGCTCGCGTTTGAAGCGCTTTTCCCGCGACAGGCGCGAGAACCAGTAAAGCAATTCGTCGGTAGCGCCGTCCGGCTCCTGTTCCAGTAACCAGGTCATCAGGTCCGGCATCGGCAGCGCGTCTTCGCAGCGCTCGAGCATTTCGCGAACGGTGCGTGGCGCGCGCGGTGCTTCGCCTTTCTGGGTCTTGTGGGCCTTGGGGAAACGCGCCGGTTTTGGCTCGAAACGGGCCAACGCATAAACATAGGCTTCGACCTGACTGGCGCTGCCGAGGAAGGTGCTTTGCGGGCGGGTGAACATCGGCATCGCCGCTTGTGGCACGGCATCGATGCCTTTGCGGCGGATGGCCGACAGGGCCAACGCCGCGCCACGGGTCACGGCGTTGTGCCGACGGGCTTCTTCACGCAGCGGCAGCAGCAGTTCGCGGGCATGCCGCAGGGTCAGCTGGGCGCTGGTCTGCATTTCGAGGATGCGCGCGTGGGTGCGCAGCAGCATGTCGTCGTCGACCAGATGGCCCAGACGCTGCTGCTCGGTGAGCATCTTCAGCAGCACGTTCTCGACCTTGCGCACGCCTTGTTCGAAGGCGCCGTCGGCGTTCACCAGCTGAATCATCGGCTCGACGTATTCGTCCCAGGTCGCCAGCACTTCGGCGTAGCGCTGACGCAGCGGAATCTGCCGGTCGCTGGTCTTGGCGCGTTCGGCGACGGCCACCAGGGCTTGTTCGTCGTTGGCGAGTTTCTTCAGAACGTCACGTACGCGCATGTCGAGCAGGCGCAACTGGCGCGCAAGATCGTGGCCGTCGCGGATGTCGAAGGCGTCCTGGATGTATCCGGCCAGGCGTTCGAGGTGACGCAAGTAGGCTTCGATTTCCAGGCACAGGCCCAGGCGGTGCTCACGGCGCAGGTAAGCGAGGAAGTCGTGGATCTGCGCGTTGAGCTCGAAACGGTTCGGGCTTTTCGCCACGGGAACCAGAATGTCGAGGCGGATCCACACGTCCAGCAGGCTGGTGATGTCCTGCGGCGTACTGTCCAGTTGCTGGGCGGCCAACTGTGAACGCAGTTCGTTGAGGCTCAATGTGCCCTGGTCGAAGTGCTCGCACAGTGGCTCCAGAAGTGCCCAGTGTTCAGCGAGGGCGCGCAAGACGCGCTTGGGTTCGATCATCGGAATGGCCGGCTGGTTGGCGATTAAAAGCCGCGATTGTACTGCATCGGGACCGATGCGATTCACTCTCGGGACGGGCTGTAGCTGTTTCTAAGGGAAAGAGTATCGATCAAGCGCGGGCGATCTTGAGCGAAGGGCGGTAGAATCAGCGCACTTTAGTTATCCACAAGTGGCCGACCTTTGCTAATCGAGTCCCGTCGCCGCGCTTATATGACCGCCATGCAGGTGGTTAACTGGCTGCCGCGCACCGAATTGCCCTTTGCCGCACCCTCGCGTCCCGAGTTGCTGGAGATGCCGGAGCCGCTGGTCGTCGCGCCGGTGGTGCCTGTCTCTGCGCCAGCACCGGCCGCCAAAGCCGCCGCTGAACCGGTGGTGGCGCCGACGGAGCGGGTAAAAATCGAGGTGCCGCGCCCTTCGTTGGCCAGCACGCGCACTAACGCCAAGGTCGAAGAAGAGGCCGCGCCGGCCGTGGTCAGGGCGCCGGTCGTGCCGCCACCGCGTTTTTCCCTGCAATTGCTGCGCGCCGGTCGTTGCCTGCTGTTGGTCGAGTTACCCACAGGCGAACCGTTCCAGACCCGCGATCCCGCCTATCTGCTGCTCAAAGACATGCTGCGCGCCGCCGGTCTGCCGGACAGCCCGCAGATCATCGGCGAGCCGGTGCGCTGGCCGCTGTTGGTGCGGGGCACCATGGATCAAGGTCCGGAAGCGGCTCGGGATTTCGTCCAGGGTTTCCTCTCGGCCCGACTGGAAGACGCGCCGTGCGTCTGCGTATGGCTGATCGGCCTGCCAGCGGTGCGTTTCGCCGGTGAGGCGAATGCCGAATCCTTCAACCGCGAACTCCAGGTCGAAGGCCTGGGCTCGGTCTGGGCCTTGCCGGGCCTGGAATTATTAATGGAAGAGCCACAGCGTAAGGCTGATGTCTGGCAAGCCATGCGTCGGCTGATGGCGCGTTGGAAAGAATCAAATGAGTGACGCTGTATCGTTCCGCCCGATGACTGAGGCGGACCTCGACGCTGTACTGAAAATCGAATACGCGGCGTACAGCCATCCCTGGACCCGCGGGATATTTCTAGATGGACTGGGCAAATACCAGATCTGGCTAATGTTCGAAGGTCAGCAGCAGGTTGGTCATGGCGTAGTGCAGATCATTCTGGATGAAGCGCACCTGCTGAACATCACTGTCAAGCCGGAAAATCAGGGCCGTGGCCTGGGTTTGACGCTGCTGGAGCATTTGATGTCCCGGGCGTATGACGCCAAGGCGCGAGAGTGTTTCCTGGAAGTGCGTGACAGCAACCGAGGGGCGTTCAAGTTGTATGAGCGGTACGGGTTTAACGAGATCGGCCGTCGTCGGGATTACTACCCGGCGGTTGGCGGTCGGGAAGATGCAGTGGTCATGGCCTGCACTTTAGTTGACTGACCGTTCTCAAAAGCATCGCGAGCAGGCTCGCTTCTACAGGATTTATGTCAGTCACAAAATATGTGTGCCTAACAGATCCACTGTGGGAGCGAGCCTGCTCGCGATGGCGTCCTTATAGGCGCTAGAGATTCAACGATTACCATCCATCGGATCCCGCCGCGCCAGTTCCTCTTCATCCAGCCCATTGCCCCCGCCAATGTCGTCTTCATCGACAATGCTCAAATCCCAATCCGCCTGATTGCCTTCACCGGCCTCATGGGCATCCCGTGCGCCGTCTTCACGGATCAATGTTTCCGGGCTCATGTCATCGTCTGTAGACTCGTGGTCATCGGTCGAGGCCCCCGTCATGCCTGCTTCACGCACGCGTTCCCGAGGCATCAACCGTTCGCGCTCGGTTTGCGGCAGTTCGTCGCCGATTTTCGCGCTGGGTTCTTCCTCATCGAAATCCAGCTCATGCACCGAACCCATGCGGTCTTCGTTATCGTCGATGGGCTCGGGTTGCACCGCATCGTACGGACGTCGTGAATCAGTCATGGCAATTCCTCATACTGTGGGCCTTACTAGGGTGGACCCACTGAACTCCTGAGAATTCCACCGGCCATACTTGCATCAAGCGCGTGACCCCGACGGGCGGTTGTCTGTCAAACCAGCGCATCATTCTTGAGGCTTTACAGCATGAACGAATTACAAGATCTGATTGATAACAACGAACGCTGGGCCGAAGCGATCAAACAGGAAGATCCGGACTTCTTCTCCAAGCTGGCCCGCCAACAGACGCCGGAGTACTTGTGGATTGGCTGTTCCGATGCCCGGGTGCCGGCTAACGAGATCGTCGGCATGCTGCCCGGCGACCTGTTCGTCCACCGCAACGTCGCCAACGTGGTGCTGCACACCGACCTCAACTGCCTGTCGGTGATTCAGTACGCGGTCGACGTGCTCAAGGTCAAACACATCCTCGTCACCGGCCACTACGGCTGCGGCGGTGTACGCGCCTCGATGCAGGACCGCCAGCTGGGCCTGATCGACGGATGGCTGCGTTCGATCCGTGATCTCTACTACGAAAAACGCGAAGAACTGGCCGAGTTGCCGACCGAAGAAGAACGGGTCGACCGTCTCTGCGAGCTCAACGTGATTCAGCAAGTGGCCAACGTCGGCCACACCAGCATTGTGCAAAACGCCTGGCATCGCGGGCAGAACCTGTCGATCCACGGTTGCATCTACGGCATCAAGGACGGCCGCTGGAAAAGCCTCAACACGACCATCAGCGGTTTTGAGCAGTTGCCGCCGCAGTACCGACTGCGTCCGGTCGAGACGCTGTAAGGCCGCTCAACAGAGACTGCGCCGCCGCCAGTGGTGGTAATACAACTGGCCGTCGGCGTTCGGCGGCTCATCGTAACCGGTGATCCAGCCTCTGCACTCCGGTGACCCGCACTGACAGGCGAACTGGCGCAGCAGTTTGTCTTCTGTCGCGGCGTAATCCATCGTCAGGTTGTCACCTTTCTTAATATCCTTCAGCGCCCATAACCACAGTTCGCTCATGTCGAAAAAGACATTGGGGTCGCAGGAATGCCTCAGCAGTCCGCTGAAGTGTGGGTCATAGACGTGGATGCCCGGCGCCAGTTGCCGCGTATGTCGATGGCGATATGGCAGGAGATGCCCCGACACGCGGCAGATTCGGCTGATCCGCGGAAAATCGCGCAGGGCCGCAACGGCCACCGCCGATCCACTGGCGTTGTAGACAGTCTCGAAATCGGCCCGGGAGGGAAATCCAAGGCTCTGCGGCAGCTCCGGGAATGGATAGATTCCATCGGGAGGTTGCGCAGCGGTCCCGTGCAGGGGATGAGGTTTCATAACGATCCTTGTCGGCAGCGCGTTGCGACTTCCAAAACTGACGATCCTGTCAGCCCTGCAACACAGGTGTATGCCTCAAGATCTCGCAAATGAAACGAGGGGTCTACTGTCAGAACTGACAGGAGTAAAGTGCGCGTTTGCGCGTAAGCCTTCGCTCACGCGCAAACGTGCAAGGGACGATTACAGCGCTGGCACAGGGATCTCCGTCGCAGGCACCGGGGCTTGCAGTTGCTTGAGCTGGGACTGGATCGGCGTTGTCGCGCACTTGGCCACGGCTTGTTCGGGCGTCAAGTTGCGGATCGAGGTGTAGAACAGCTCGCAGGTTTTTTCCTTCTGGGTCACTTGCCACGTCTGTGTGCAGCTTTTCAGCTGAACAGTCGGGTCGCTACCGGGCTTGCTGCCCATTCCGGCCTGCCAGCAGGCGGCGCTCAAGTCCTGGCCCATGACTTTCAGGCCCGCCGCGTCGGCCTTGGCCTGTGCATCGTCGCCGGTGTAGCTTTCCGGGTTGGCGGCGTACCAGATGTAACTCGGGTGATTGGAACCCAGCACCGGCACTTTCAGCCCAGCGCTCGGGCTGATCGTGGCCAGCCCCAGCACGTTCACGGTCGGCCCGTATTGCTGCTTGATCCAGTTACGCACTGGCGCGCCGAACGCGACCATCGGCAACGCAGCACCGCGGGCGTTCTGGCTGACTTCCTTGACCATCGTGGTCTGGTACTCCTCGAAGTAGTCGTAGACGCCTTCCAAATCCTTGCCGGCACTGGCCGGCGCCGCAATCGGCGCGATGTCGATGATGGTCTGGTAGCCCGGCGTCTGATCGGCGGGGATACCGTTGTCCGTCAGCAACGTGGCCCAGCGATCCGTGGTGGCGGAGCGCAGGTAATCCTGGGCCTGAGTCAGGGAGTAATCCGGCGGGAAGTGCAACAACTCGACACTCTTGCGGTTTTCCAGGGCCATGCCCAAGGGCAGGAACAAGTACCAGCTATAAGCCCACTTGCCATCAACGTTGAGCTTTTTGGCGCCGGTGTAGGCCAGATCGCCCGCATTGAGCAGCGCGGTCAATGGCTTGTCGTAACCTTTCGGCACGCCGCTGATGTCGGCGTAGAGCTGATCGTTATCGGTTTTGACCCGCACTTTCGCAGTGCTGTAGCCGTCGCGTTGCACGCTTTGGGTGAGGTAGTGCTCGACGGTCTGCTCAAGCGTCCAGTTGCGGAAGCAGACCACATTGCAGTTGTTGGGGTAGGCAAACAGCCGCGTGACGCGTTCGGTGCTGCCCAGTTTCAGATCGACATTGGCGTGGGCGGCGGCGCTCAGGGTAAGGGCCGCGAGGGTAAGTCCTGTCAGTTTGAACATGCTCAGATCCTTTTCAGCGTGGGACCGCGTTGATCGCGGACGATAACTACTTAAGCAGATCGGCCGGTAATCGCGCATCTGAACATCAAATGAGTCAGGGAGACATGGCGGGTAATACATTTCGGCAAACGAAGATGACGCCGACCATCACCCGCCAAATCACTCACTGCAACGGACTAAAGTGCACCCACAGCAGCGCGGTCAACCATGAGCGCCGGGTGGCCAGCTTTGTGCCAGAGGCCGTTGTCCAGCGTGCCCAGTTGTTGGGATTGTTTTCGATGACCAGCGACAGAGGGCTACAAGAGGTGCAGTGTCTACCGTTCTCGAGCACTGCTAGACTGGCGCAGTACTGGACTTGGCAAGGTCGACCATGAAACCTTCTACTGCACTGAATCTAAAACGAGCAGCCGTCCGCGAGGTCGTCGGTCGATTTCGTACGTCCAACCCTCGTGTATTTGGTTCCGCGTTACTCGGGACAGATGAAGAAGGGAGTGACCTTGATTTACTGGTGGACGCTCTCCCAGGGGCCACGCTTTTCGATCTTGGAGGACTTCAAGTCGAGCTTGAGGATTTGCTGGGGGTCAGTGTTGATCTGCTGACGCCGGGAGACCTTCCGTTGAAATTTCGTCAGCAGGTACTTGAGCAGGCTCGTCCCGTATGACTGTTAACCGTCTCGGAGATTACCTTGACCATATGCGGCAAGCCGCGGGCGATGCGCTGATTTTTGTCGAGGGTTTAACTGAAGAGTGATTTTTAATGTGAGCGAGCCTGCTCGCGAAAGCGGTGGATCAGTCAACATCATTAGTGACTGATATTCTCTTTCGCGAGCAGGCTCGCTCCTATAGCGGTTTTGCGTTGTTCTTTAGAGGGATTACGGCATCACCGGCGGCGTATACGCCAGCGTCGTCCCCAGTGCCCACAGCAGGAACAGCACCAGCGGCGTGTGCACCAGCAGTTGCACGAACGAAAAGCCGATCAAGTCCCGCGCCTTCAACCCGAGCACGCCCAGCAGCGGCAGCATGTAGAACGGGTTGATCAGGTTTGGCAGGGCTTCCGCCGCGTTGTAGATCTGCACGGCCCAACCCAGGTGGTAGTTCAGGTCGGTGGCCACTTGCATGACGTACGGCGCTTCGATGATCCACTTGCCGCCGCCGGACGGGATGAAGAAGCCGAGAATCGCCGAGTACACGCCCATCAGCAGCGCATAGGTGTCATGGGACGCAATGCTGACGAAGAAGGTCGAGATGTGGTGCGCGAGGGTTTGCGCGTCAGTGCCTTTGACCGTGGTCATCAGCGCGGCGATCGAGCCGTACAGCGGAAACTGAATCAGCACGCCGGTGGTGGTCGGTACTGCCCGGGATACGGCATCGAGGAAGCTGCGCGGACGCCAGTGCAGCAGCGCGCCGAGCATGATGAACAGGAAGTTGTAAGTGTTCAGGCCCGAGATCGCGCTGATCGCAGGCTTGGTCGAAAACTCGTGGAACAACCAACCCGCCGCCAGCAGCACCAGCAGAATCGTCAGCAGCGGACTGTGCTCCAGCCATTCGCCGGGGCGAGTGCGCGGCTGCAGCGGCGGCAGGTTGAAGCTCGGGTCGATGCCACAGGCTTCGGCGTCGCGGGCTGTTTTCGGCCCAGGCGCGGTGGCGTAGGCAATAACCAGCGAGATCACAATCAGCGCCAGCAACATGACGCCGGACTGCCAGAGGAAGATAGTCTGGGTGAACGGAATGACCCCGGTGATCGACAGAATCGATGGCGGCAGGCTGGCCGGGTTGGCCTGCAATTGCGCGGCGGACGACGACAGGCCCAAGGCCCACACGGCGCCGAGGCCCAGATAGGCCGCAGCACCGGCGGCGCGGTAATCCATTTTCAGGTCGGTGCGGCGGGCGAGGGCGCGCACCAGCAGGCCGCCGAATACCAGTGACAAGCCCCAGTTCAACAGTGACGCGACCATGGAGATCAACGCGACCCAGGCCACGGCCGAGCGCCCATTTTTCGGGATCCGCGCCAGGCGGTCGATGAGCTTCACCGCTGGCGGAGAACTGGCGACCACATACCCGCCGATCACCACGAACGCCATCTGCATGGTGAACGGGATCAAACTCCAGAAACCGTCACCGAACGCCATCGCCGCATCGGTGGGTTTGGCGCCCATGAAAAGAGTCGCCACAGCGACGATGATCACCGCCAGCGCGGCAAATACCCAGGAGTCGGGGAACCAGCGTTCGGCAAAACTTGAACAGCGCAGGGCAAAGCGGGCGGAGCGGGTATCTTCGATATCAGCGGCCACGGGAGTACCTCGAATTTTTATGTTTGTTGTGGTCTTTGGGGCATCAAAGGCCCGTCTGGACAGGTGCCAACAGTAAATCAATCAGTCATATTTTGTGACGAAGATTCACCAGTCTGAGACTTTGGTCTAACGGGTTGTCCGTGGACGCGTTTGCGTAGACCATGGGCGCCTTGGTTTTTTGCCCGTGCCAGAGTTCTTTTCATGACTGCCAACACCGATTCGCGCCCGGCGCCGTTCAGCCGCTCGGACTACAAGACCCTTGGCCTGGCGGCCCTCGGCGGCTCGCTGGAAATCTACGACTTCATCATTTTCGTATTTTTCGCCCTGACCCTCAGCCAGCTGTTCTTCCCGCCGGAAATGCCCGAGTGGCTGCGCTTGCTGCAAAGCTTCGGGATCTTCGTGACGGGTTATCTGGCGCGTCCTTTGGGCGGCATTCTGATGGCGCATTTCGCCGACCGGTTGGGGCGCAAGAAAGTCTTCAGTCTGAGCATCCTGATGATGGCGCTGCCGTGCCTGTTGATCGGGATCATGCCGACGTACGCCCAGATCGGCTATTTCGCACCGCTTTTGCTGTTGGCCCTGCGGGTCTTGCAAGGCGCTGCGGTCGGCGGTGAAGTACCGAGCGCCTGGGTGTTCGTCGCCGAACACGCGCCGGCCGGGCATC
Source organism: Pseudomonas sp. (assembly GCF_051660785.1). GTDB lineage: Bacteria > Pseudomonadota > Gammaproteobacteria > Pseudomonadales > Pseudomonadaceae > Aquipseudomonas. The sequence continues at coordinate 63,799 of NZ_JBOFQE010000003.1, read as the reverse complement.
GCGGTTATGCCCTGGGTTTCCTGCAGGCCGGGCTGACCTTTGGCTACCTGATCGGTGCCCTGACCGCGACTTTTCTGGCGCAGGCGTTCACCCCGGCTGAAATCCTCGATTACGCCTGGCGTTATCCGTTCCTGCTGGGCGGCGTGTTTGGGGTGATTGGTGTCTGGCTGCGCCGCTGGCTCGGCGAAACCCCGGTGTTCATGGCCATGCAGGCTCAGCGCGATGCCGCCGTGGAGCTGCCGTTGCGCACCGTTTTGCGTGAACATCGCCTGGCGATAGTGCCAGCGATGATTCTCACCTGCGTGCTGACCTCGGCGGTGGTGGTGTTCGTGGTCATCACCCCGACGATGATGCAGAAAACCTTCGGCATGACCGCCAGCCACACCTTCGCCCTGAGCGCCTTGGGCATTGTGTTCCTGAACATCGGCTGCGTACTCGCCGGGCTGCTCGTCGATCGCATCGGCGCCTGGCGCACGGTGATGCTTTATAGCTTGCTGCTACCGCTGGGCATCGGTGTGCTCTACACAAGCCTGATCGCTGGCGGCCAGTGGATCGGCTTGGCGTACGCGATTGCCGGCCTCGGTTGCGGAGTTGTCGGCGCGGTACCGTCGGTGATGGTCAGCCTGTTTCCGGCGCGGATTCGCGTCTCGGGAATCTCCTTCACCTACAACATTGCCTATGCAGCATGGGCAAGCATCACACCGCTGTTGCTGATCGGTCTGATGCCGTGGAGTCCGTGGATTTGCGTAATCTTCAGCGCCGTAATGGGCGCGGTGGGCGTCAGCAGCGCGGCGTATTTCGGTGCGCGGATGCCACGGATCGAACGCTGCACGACCGCCGGCGCGGCTTGAATGAACCGTCTGCCAGGCATGCCGCAACTATTTTTGTAGGACAAACCTGAAACACTCTTCAGAAAATATCCGCAAGGCCGATGGCTAGGCTGCATGCCGCTTTCTATCCCTGTCCATCGGTGCTTTCCATGTTCAACAAACGCTTGAAGCAGGAGCTGTCCGCTCTTCGCGAAGAACTCTCCAGCCTTCAGCAAGTGAAGGAAAGTCTGGAAAGCGAGATGCTGGTCCTGACCCTTGATCCGGATGGACGAATTCAGTCGGTCAATCAGAACTTCCTCGGCGAGATGCTCTACAAGAGCAGCGACCTGATTGGCCGGCAACTCGAAGACATCGTTCCGGGCCATGTGAAATCGGACGAATTCCACCGCCGCTTCAAGGCTTCGCTGACCCGTGGCGAGCACTTCGCCGGTGCCGTGCGTTTGCTGCGTGGCAATGGCCAGGAAGCCTGGCTGCGTTCGATCGCGCAACCGGTGCGGTCTTCGGACGGTCGGATCAAACACTTCTCGATTTACTCCAGCGACCTGACCCGCACCATCGAGGCGTCCCGCGAGCATGAAAACCTGATCGGCGCCCTGGTGCGTTCGACGGCGGTCATCGAGTTCGATCTCAGTGGCAACGTCTTGTCGGCCAACGAGCGGTTCCTCAACGGCATGGGTTACAGCCTGGCGCAGATCAAAGGCAAACATCACCGTACGTTCTGCGAACCGGAGGAATACAACAGCGCTGAGTATCAGAATTTCTGGCGCCGCCTGAACGCGGGCGAATTCGTGGCTGGCCGGTTCAAGCGTGTGGACAACCACGGTCGTGTGGTCTGGCTGGAGGCGTCCTACAACCCGGTGGTCGACGCCAACAACACGCTCTACAAAGTGGTGAAGTTCGCCACGGTGATTACCGATCAGGTGAATCAGGAGCAAGCGGTCGCCGAAGCGGCCAACATCGCCTACAGCACCTCCCAGCAAACCGATCAAAGCGCCCAGCGCGGCACCGCGGTGGTGACTCAGGCGGTGGACGTGATGCGTGACCTGGCCAGGCACATGCAAACTGCCGGCGAAGGCATCGAGGCGCTGAACGAGCAATCGCTGGTGATCGGCACGATCGTCAAAACCATCAGCGGCATTGCCGAACAGACCAACCTGCTGGCGCTAAACGCGGCTATCGAGGCGGCGCGTGCCGGTGAACAGGGCCGGGGTTTTGCCGTGGTCGCGGACGAGGTCCGGCAACTGGCTTCGCGCACCAGCCAAGCCACCGATGAAATCGTTGGCGTAGTGCGCCAGAACCAGGACATGGCGCGCAATGCCGTGGCCCTGATGACCGACGGTCAACTTCAGGCTGAGCAGGGCCTGGCGCTGGCGGCGGAGGCGGGCACGGTGATCGTCGAGATCCAGGATGGCGCGCAGAAAGTGGTGAACGCGGTCGGGCAGTTTGCCAATCAACTGGCGACTTGATACCTGACCTCCAGGTGGAAATCGCTACAATCGGTGTTTTCCCCAGGAGCAGCCTTCATGAGCGTTTCTCACCGCCGCCCGGTTCCCTTGTCCAAGGCTTATCGCCTGCTCAATCACGGGCCGACCGTGCTGGTCAGCGCCGCGCATGACGGCCAGCGCAACATCATGGCCGCCGCCTGGGCCATGCCGCTGGACTTCGAGCCGCCGAAAATCGCCGTGGTGCTGGACAAGTCCACCTGGACCCGACAACTGCTGGAAGCGTCGGGAACGTTCGTATTGAACGTTCCCTGCGCTGCCCAGGCCGATATCGCCCAGACCGTTGGCTCGACGTCGGGTCTGGAGCTGACTCAGGGCCAGGGGCTGGACAAATTTCAGGTCTATGGTCTACAGACGTTCAGCGGTGAGCTGATCGACGCACCGATGCTTGAAGGTTGCGTCGCCTGGCTCGAATGTCGACTGCTGCCAGAGCCCAGCAACCATCAGCAATATGACCTGTTCGTGGCCGAGGTAATTGCCGCCCAGGCCGATGAGCGCGTGTTCAGCGAGGGCCGATGGCACTTCGAAGGGCACGATGCGCTGCGCACCTTGCACCACGTGGCTGGCGGGCATTTCCTGACCATCGGCGACCCGGTGGACGGCAAAACCCTGCAGCCGTAAACCGGCTGCCTTTTACACCCAGACGTCATTCTGCGCCGTGCGTTCGCCGCCTTCGCTGCCCGTGTTCAACACACCCTTGGGCTCGATCAGCAGCAGTTTCACTTCATTCACGGCCCAGGGTTTGTGCTCGACACCTTTTGGCACCACATACATTTCGCCCGCGTTTATCAGAACGTGGCCATCGCGAAAGTCGATGCGCAATTGCCCTTCTAGCACGATGAACGTCTCGTCGGTATCCGAGTGATCGTGCCAGATGAAATCCCCCAGAAGTTTCACCACTTTGAACTGGTAGTCGTTCATCTCGGCGATAACCCGAGGGCTCCAGTGCGAGTCGATCCGGGCGATTTTTTCAGCGAAGTTCAGGCTTTGGTAGGCGTTCATGAAACGAGCTCTCGTGGTTGATCGTGAATCCACGATAACCAGCACAGCAGCTGGCTTCTTGTACGATTGTGCGTGGCTCAGTCACGTTGCATTTTCATCCAGCGGGCGGGTGACAAGCCGTAGGTCTTGCTGAATTGCCGGGTCATGTGGCTCTGGTCGGTGAAGCCGGCGATCAGCGCGGCACTGACCAGCGACTGCCCCTGGATCAGCAGCGCGCGGACCAGGTCCAGGCGGCGCATCGTCAGGTATCGATAAGGGCTGGTGCCGAACAACAGACGAAAATCCCTCGACAGACTCCAGCGATCCCGGCCGCTGTGTTGCGCCAGTTCCTCCAGTGTCACGGTGCGATCCAGGGCGCTGTGGATAAATTCCCGCGCGCGTTCCGCCGCCACATAGTCGAAGTTCTGGCGTTTGCCGCGCGCGCCGGAGACGCTGCTCAAGGCGTGCGCCAGATCGAACAGCGCGTCCTGTTCTTCCAATGGGTCGAGGGGGCAATCCAGGCTTCGCAGCAGCACGTCGGTGGCGGCGAACAGGCGTGGATCGGTCGACAATCCGGTCTTGATGAACGGCAGCGGTTGCCCGCCGAGTATCTGCTGGATCAGCGCCGGTTCGATGTACATCATCCGGTACTTGAAACCGGCCTCGGTGCCGGCCTCGCCATCGTGGACTTCGTCCGGGTGCAGCACCAACGTGCCGCCCGGCAGGCTGTGGCGCCAGCCGCCGCGGTACTGAAAGCTTTGCACGCCGGCCAGGGTCCGGCCGATTGCATAGGTGTCATGACGGTGGAGGTCGTAGCCGTGGCCGGCAAAAAACGCCTCGAAACGCTGGACCCCGCCCACGTCGGGCGCGCGGTGGAACCAGTCGATGGGAGCGTGATGCCTGGCCATGGTGTCGTTGTCTTGAACTCAATGCGAATACGGTAACCCAGGGACCGGCCACTTGTCTGCTGGCTGACAAAACCCTTGGGGCTGCTAGAAAACCGCCTGCAAATGTAGCAAGGTATCGAGCATTCTTTGCAGCCTGAAAGCGCGTCGCGCGCGGCTGCGTCTGATCGTTCGTCGAGGTGTCTGGTATGAGCAAACTGCGGGTCGGGATTATTTTTGGTGGTCGTTCGGCCGAGCATGAAGTGTCGCTGCAGTCGGCGAAAAACATCGTCGATGCGCTGGATCGGTCTCGCTTCGAACCGGTGCTGATTGGTATCGACAAGCAAGGTCATTGGCACCTCAACGATCCTTCGAATTTCCTGCTCAACCAGGAAAACCCGGCCCTGATCGCCCTCAATCAATCCAACCGGGAACTGGCCGTAGTGCCGGGTAAGGCCAGTCAGCAATTGGTCGAAACCTCCGGCCAGGAACTGTTGGGTCACGTCGACGTGATCTTCCCGATCGTGCACGGCACGCTGGGTGAAGACGGTTGCCTGCAAGGCCTGTTGCGCATGGCGGATTTGCCCTTTGTCGGCTCCGACGTGCTGGGCTCGGCGGTGTGCATGGACAAGGACATCAGCAAGCGCCTGCTGCGTGACGCGGGAATTGCGGTCACGCCGTTCGTGACCTTGACCCGCACCAGCGCCGCGCGCATCGGGTTCGCCGAGGTCCAGGGCAAACTCGGCCTGCCGCTATTCGTCAAACCGGCGAACCAGGGTTCGTCCGTGGGCGTCAGCAAGGTCAACGACGAAGTCGAATACATGGCGGCCGTGGAGCTGGCCTTGGGTTTCGATGAAAAGGTCTTGATCGAATCCGCTGTCAGCGGCCGCGAGATCGAATGTGCGGTGCTGGGCAACGAGGACGCCATCGCCAGCGGTTGTGGCGAGATCGTGGTGCGCAGCGGCTTCTATTCCTACGACAGTAAATACATCGACGCCCAAGCGGCAGAGGTCGTGGTTCCGGCCAACATCAGCAGTGAAGCCAGTGAGCGCATCCGTGCCTTGGCCGTGGAAGCGTTTCAGGTGCTGGGCTGTTCCGGGCTGGCGCGGGTCGATGTGTTCCTGACCGACAGCGGCGAAGTGCTGATCAACGAAATCAACTCGCTGCCTGGTTTCACCCGCATCAGCATGTACCCCAAGCTCTGGCAGGCCACCGGCATGACGTACAGCGAGCTGGTCAGCCGCTTGATCGATCTGGCGCTGGAAAAACACAAGGCACGGCAAGCGCTGAAGATCTCTCGCTGAACGACGCGCAACTATTCAATCAAGGATTTATGGATGAGCGATTCAACGGTGTACCTGTTTTCCTACGGCACCCTGCAGGACAAAGCCGTGCAACTGGCCAACTTCGGCCGCGAGCTGAGCGGCAGTGCCGACGCGATGCTGGGTTACGAGCAGTCCTGGGTCGAAATCACCGACCCTGACGTGTTGGCCACCAGTGGCAAGACCCACCACCCGATTCTTCGTCCGGGCAGCGACAGCAGCGCGCCGATTCCGGGGATGGTGTTCCAGATCACTTCCGAGGAATTGGCCGCCGCCGACAGCTATGAAGTAGCGGATTACAAGCGTGTCAGCGTGGTCCTTCAATCCGGGATTGAAGCGTGGGTGTATGTGAGCGTGTAGTGTGCCTGCGTGATATCCGGTGAGCCGGGGAGGGGAGGTTTTCAGCGTCGGCCAGGATATTCGGCCGACGCTTGATCAAGCTTGCTTCACTGGCTTGATCAGGCTCTCTGCCGGTATCCCGAACAGATCATGTAGTTTCCAAATCATTGGGAGCGTCAACGCACGCTTGCCGTTGAGCACTTCATAAACCCGGTTTGTTCGGCCGATGGCAGGCGCAAGGTCTGCGGCAGACAGGCCGGACTGCTCCATGCGGAATTTGATTGCATCGATCGGGTTAGGCAGATCCACCGGAAACTGCTTTGCTTCATAAGCTTCGATCAGTGTGATCATGATGTCGAAATAATCCCCTTCATGGGTGCCAGGCTCTGGCTCATTGTCGAAAAGGGCAGATACATTCTTGAGGGCTGCGCGATAGTCCTCATCGGTGTGAATCGGATGAATGTTCATTGATTACTCCATTTCGACGGTATCGGCGTCGATTGCGTCGTACTGTTTGTGAGTGCCGACAAATTTTATGTAAACGGCGCCGAAGCGGTAAGCGACCGCGACTACCAACCGAAAGTCATTACCCTTGATGTTGAACACGACTCTGCGGCTCTTGAGAATGCTGGCGGTAGCAAAGTGCTCTTTTATGTCCGCAGGTGTTTGCCACTCAGCATTTCTTGCCTCGTCAATCCAGGCCAGGAAGGATTGTTCCGAGTCTGGGTACTTCCTCAAAAAACTTTTAAGCTGACTAATGGCGATAATTCTCATTGCGTGATCCTAGTCCCGTGATGGGACTGATGCAAGTCTGTGGAGGTGTGGCCGATGGGAGGAGCGAATTCGACTTTGTACTTAGGTGTTTCGGGTGGTCGAAACGATGCGAAAAATGATCTTTTAACTCTATCGAAGAAGCAGTGGTTTGCAGGTAGGAAAAGTCGGCGCGAGGTAGCCGATCAGGACTCATTACATACAAAAAAGGCCTACCTCCCGGTAAGCCTTTTCCACCCTCTGTAGGACTCAATCCCCCAACGCCGCCCCCTCACGCCGAGGATCGGCCCCGCCCGCCAACGACGCCTTCCCCTGAGCATCCTTCACCCGAACAATCGCCTGGGTGCCGCTGGTCATGTCGATCTCGCTCACGCTGTGCCCTTTGTCTTTCAACGCCTGAATCAACCCTGCGCTGAACTGACCCTCTTCCAGTTCCGTCGGGCCGTTGCGGCTGCCGAAGTTGGGCAGGCTGATGGCCGCTTGCGGATCGAGGTTCCAGTCGAGCAGGCCGATGGTGGATTTGGCGACGTATTCGATGATCTGCGAGCCGCCGGGCGAACCGAGGGTGGCGAGGAATTCGCCGCTCTGGCGATCGAATATCAGCGTCGGTGCCATGGACGAGCGTGGGCGTTTGCCGGGTTCGACGCGGTTGGCGACTTTCTGCCCGTTTTCTTCGGGGATGAACGAGAAGTCAGTCATCTGATTGTTGAGCAGGAAGCCCTGAACCATTACGTGTGAACCGAACGCGGATTCGACGGTGGTGGTCATGGACACTGCGCCCCCTTCGTCATCGACCGCCACCACTTGCGAGGTCGAGATGCGCAGCGGCGAACGGTCTGGCGCGTAGGCGACCTTGATGCCCGGCGGGGTGCCGGGTTTGGCTGTGCCCATGCTGCGATCACCGATCAGGGCGGCGCGGCTGGCCAGATACGTCGGGTCCACCAGACCTTTGACAGGCACGGGCACGAAGTCGGCGTCGGCCAGATAGAGCGCGCGGTCGGCATAGGCCAGGCGCTCGGCTTCGGAGATCAGGTGCACGGCTTCTGGCGCAGGCTCGATGCCGGCGACTTTGTCCGTCTTTATCGGTTTCATTGAGGCCAAGGCCAGGCGCGGATCGCGAATCTCCAGCGCCTGGAGTGTGCCGAGGATCTGCGCCACGGCGATCCCGCCCGACGACGGCGGCGGCATGCCGCAGACCTGCCAGCGTTTGTAGTCGGTGCACAGCGGCGCGCGCTCTTTGGCCTTGTAGCCTTGAAGATCGTTCAGCGACAGGCTGCCGGGGTTGGTGTGGCCCTGAACCTTGGCGACGATTTCCTGCGCAACCGGCCCTTTGTACAGCGCATCCGGCCCTTCCTTGGCGATGCGTTTGTACACCGCGGCCAGCGCCGGGTTTTTCAGTTGAGTGCCGGCTGCTTTCGGGCTTCCATCCGCATTGAGGAAGTACGCCACCATGTCCGGCGATCGCCGTATGGATGAGTCTGAAGCGATCAGCTGATGCAGGCGCGGCGAGATGGCGAAGCCTTGCTCTGCGAGTCTGATGGCCGGTTCGAACAGCTGCGCCCACGGCAGGCGACCGTGTTTCTGATGGGCCAGTTCGAGTGCCCGCAGCACCCCGGGCGTTCCCACTGAGCGACCACCAATCTGCGCCTGGGTGAAGGCCATCGGTTTACCGTCGGCCTGCAGGAAAAGCTTCTCGGTTGCGCCGGCCGGTGCCGTTTCGCGACCGTCGTAGGTACGCACGCCCTTGCCATCCCACAGCACAATGAATGCGCCGCCGCCGATGCCGGAGGATTGTGGTTCCACCAGCGTCAACACCGCCTGCATCGCAATCGCGGCATCAATCGCCGAGCCGCCCCGACGCAGCATCTCCCTACCGGCTTCGGCTGCTAACGGATTGGCCGCGGCGGCCATGTGTTTCGAGGCGTGGCGGGTTTGCAGGTCGGTGCGATAACCCGAGGCGCTTTCCGGCGCGACCGGCAAGGTTGACGTCGGCGGGGCGTTGCAGGCAGCGAGGGTCAGCGCGGTGGCGATCAGCGACAAGGCTGACAGGCGATAGCGGCTCAAGTGGAAGGCTGAGAACACGTGGGGGCACTCCGTCCGTTGGAAAGGATCAGGGGACTTTATCGGCCGATCGGGCGAGGTGCAAACCATGGACTACAGCAGGGACGCTTTTGTCCTTCATGAGTCGAAGGATTTTCTGTAGGGTCGAGGGCATCAGACGGGTCAGAAGATCAACAAGAGGCAGCCATGCAGACCGAGTTTCCCACCCAGCCGAGTTATCGCACACAGCGTGAGCAATTCCTCGCGGCAGCGACCGCCACCGGAGCGACATTGACCGAGTATCCACACCCACTCAAAGGGCCATTCGGCGAGCCCCTGAGCACCGATGTGGCGGTGTTGGGCGATCCAGGTGCCAAGCGTCTGCTGATAGCGTTAAGCGGCACCCATGGCGTGGAAGGCTTCTATGGCTCCGGTTGCCAGATCAAGTGGCTGCAGGAGTTGGGCAAGCGCTCACTGCCGGCCGATGTCGCAGTGGTGATGATCCACTTGATCAATCCCTGGGGCACCGCGTGGCTGCGCCGGGTCACCGAAGACAACATCGACCTGAACCGCAATCACCTGAACTTCGAACGTCCGCTGCCTGACAATCAGGCTTACGCAGCGCTGCATGAAATCTATGCCTTCACCGAGTTGCGAGGTCCCGAGCGTGACCGGGCCGATGCCTTGCTCGACGAGCAGATTCGCGAACGCGGTTGGCCGGCGGTGATGTCGATTGTCGAGGGCGGCCAGCACAGCCATTCCGATGGCCTGTTTTATGGCGGGCTGGGGCCGAGCTGGTCGAACCGCACGTTGCACCAAATCCTGCAAAAGCATATTGCCCACGCCGAGGTCGCGATGTGTTTCGACTTGCACACCGGTGCGGGCGAGTACGGTCATCCGATGTTGCTGACCATCACCGAGGCCGCTTATCCAGCTTTGCCCGATGCGCAGGCCATTTACGGTCCGTGGCTCTACACGTTGCTGACCGGTGCCGATACCTTGAGTGAAACCGGCGTTGCAGCCACCGCTACGGGCTACACCTCGCAAGCACTGATCAATGCGCTGCCGCAGGTAAAACTGATGCCGTTCGTGATCGAGTGCGGGACTTACCCGGGGGCGGACGTTCATCGTCATTTGCGCGATGATCATTGGCTGCACCTGCACGGTAATCCAAGTGATGCGGTGGGGCGTGAGATCAAACTGAATCTGCTGGAGCAGTTCTATCCTGCCGACAGCGACTGGCAGGCGATGGTCTGGCTGCGGACCTGGCAGATTTGGGAGCGGGCGTTGTCGGCGTTGCCGACGATTCATTCTTGATGTGCTGTTCGAGAGGCACTTTTCTCGAGGCATAAAAAAACGGCCTACCTTTCGGTAAGCCGTTTTTAGTACTTGGTGGCTACACAGGGACTTGAACCCCGGACCCCAGCATTATGAATGCTATGCTCTAACCAACTGAGCTATGTAGCCAAGTGGCGCGCATTATTCACCGGTAATGCAGATGCGTCAAGCGTAAATCTAAAATATTTCTCTACGCTTTCAACCGCTTATCCACCTGAGCCGAAAATCCGGACCGGAGGAGGGCGTCAACCGAGCTGAAATCTCCCGGTATTGGCACTCAAGGCCTTGCTGCCCTGGCTCAAGGTGTCTGCCGCCAGGTTCACCGCCCGCGCGCCTTCGAGCAATCTTACCGCGGCCTGATCGACCTGCTGGATGTTGCCGCTGACTTCATCGGCGGTGCTGGCCTGTTCCTCTACCGCCGTGGCGATGTGCGCCAGGGTGTCGGTCACGCCTTGTACCGCGAGAGCAATTTCGCCGAGGCGTTCACCCAGACCGGTCACCGACTGGGCATCGCTTTGCGCCTGGCTACAGGCCGCTTCCATCAGGCTTACCGCCTCATTCACCGTGCTACGCAGGCTGTCGACAGTGCCGGCGATCTGCGCCGTGGAGGACTGCGTGCGTTGCGAGAGGCTGCGCACTTCATCCGCCACCACCGCAAACCCACGACCCTGTTCGCCGGCGCGAGCCGCCTCGATCGCCGCGTTGAGCGCCAACAGGTTGGTCTGCTCGGCCACACCGCGAATGGTGTCGACCACCAATTGAATCTGTTGCCCTTGTTCGCTGACCCGACCGAGTGCCGCCGCCGTGTCGTTCAAGCGCTGGTTGAGCTGCTGAATGCTCGCCGTGGTGCGCTGGCTGTCGCGGCTGCTGTCAGCCGCGATCCGCTGGGTGTGCTGAGCGCTGCCGGACGCTTGTTCACAACTCTGGGCGACCCCTTGAGACGTCGCCGCCAATTGCGTGGCCGCCGCCGCGATCTGGCTGATCTGTAATTGCTGCGCTTCAACTTCGCCGAGGGCGCCGCTGGAGTGATGATTGAGGGTGCGCACCGCATTGCTCACCTGCAAGGTTTCGTGATCGACCCCCAGCAAGCTGTTGCGCAATTGCACCACCGCGACGTTCAGGGCGGTGCTGATGGCTGCCAGTTCATCGCGTCCCTGCACCGGCACTTGCAGGCTGAGGTTGCCGTCGCGCAGCGCTTCGGCCAGCAGGGTGATGCCGCTGGCGCTGCGACGGATCGAGGCCTGCAAGCAGATGAACAAGTACAGCGCTGCCAGCAGCAGGCAGCCAAAGATCGTTGCGACCAGAATGAACTGGCGAATCGCCGATCCGTGGTAGTAATCCAGACGCTGATCCAGCGACACCAATGACTGCTGGCGCAGCGAGGCGAGGTCGGTGAGCAGGCTGTCGAGGCTGCGTTCGAATTCTTCCGGCTTGAGCTTGATGCTGCCGCCGAAGACGCCGTCATCGAGGACTTTCAGCTCGGCATCCAGATGCTTGAGGCTGTCGTGGTATTGCCCGGCCCAGCTTTGCAGGGCGCTCGGCAGGCGTGCTTCCAGAAGGCTGGCGGTTTTCACCAACTGTTCCCGGGCATCACCGATGCGGCTGCGCAAATCGCGCAATTGCAGACGGCTTTGCAGGGTGAACTGGCCGGACACCACCGACGCCTGGCCGACACTGGCGAGACGGCCGACCCGTTCAATCAGGTCCGGCGCGTGTTGTGTCGATACTTGCGTCAGCAGATAGGTTTCCAGCCAGGGCGCGAGCGTCAGGCGATTGTCCATGGCGATCTGCTCGCGCAAGGCTTGCAGCGCACTCAAGGCATTGGTGAAGCGATCGTAGCCATCCGGCCACCAGCCAACACTGCTCAGGCTTTTCGAGTCGAGGCCGTTGAGCGCGGTTTGCAGGGCTTGATATCGGGTCAGGGTTTCAGCCTCGGCGCCTTCGGCTTTCAACGCGTTACCGAGGTCCGAGGTGGCTTGGGCAACGGCGGGCTGAACGGCATCGAACGCGGCCATCGCGGCAAGGGTCGCAGGCGTTGGCTGGCGATTGGTTTCCGTCGCACGCCAGCGGGCAGCGCGATCACGTTGGGCAGCAAGCAGGTTATCAAGCGCATCCAAAGCGAGCAGTTGACGAACGCCGGCACGTTCGCCGGAGATCAGGTTCAGTTTGGCGCGATAGTCCTGACCGATCATTAACAGGCTGCCCGCCAGCGGCAGGATAAACAGCAGAAACAACAACTGAAATTTGCGTGCGAAGCCAAAACGCCCCAGCAATCCGATCCCCGGTGATAAAAAAGCCTGCATGCCCCATGACTCCTTTGGACACCACGCACCATTGGCGTGCGTCGAGGCCATTGCGACCGCGACTTGTGCCCCTTTAAAAGGCCTCGAAAGTTCACCCTTGTCAGCTCTGTAGGCCGGCTCTGTGGTGAAACTTCCCACTCTCGGTGCCCTTTGTAAGGGCACCGCGTTGAAGCTGATAAACAAGGCAAGATTCAGACCATGGCGTTGCGCTATCAACGACTGAATTTAGTTCGTTAGCTGGCTAAGGGGATGGCGCTGCTGCACTGAAAAATGGCACATTGACGCACCTGCCCGTGTGCACCCATCTGCTGTACGGAAAACTCTCATGGCTATCAGTAACGCTCAAGCCGGCGCGACGTCGGCGCCCGCGACTTCACAAAGCAGCCCCTTGGTCATGCGCATCATTGGCGCGGTGGCGCTGGCGCATTTGATCAATGACCTGATTCAGTCGGTGCTGCCGTCGATTTATCCAATGCTCAAGGCCAACTATGGCCTGACCTTCACCCAGGTTGGATTGATAACCCTGACCTTTCAGCTGACAGCGTCACTGTTGCAGCCGTGGGTCGGTTACCACACCGATCGCCACCCCAAACCCTGGCTGCTACCGGCCGGAACGGTCTGCACCCTGATCGGCATTTTGATGATGTCGGTGGTCGGCACGTTCCCGTTGATCCTGCTGGCGGCGGGGTTGATCGGCGTCGGCTCGTCGACCTTTCACCCGGAAGCTTCTCGTATTGCGCGGCTGGCTTCGGGCGGGCGGTTCGGCCTGGCGCAATCGACCTTTCAGGTAGGCGGTAATGCCGGATCAGCCTTTGGTCCGTTGCTGGCGGCGGCGATCATCATTCCCTTCGGTCAGGGCCATGTGGCCTGGTTTGGCTTGTTCGCCGTGTTTGCACTGTTCGTGCTCTACCGGATCAGCCGCTGGTACGCCAATCACTTGAACCTGTTCAAGCTCAAGCAAGGTCAGGCGGCCACTCACGGCCTGTCGAAACGCCGGGTCATCAGTGCATTGGTGGTGCTCGGCTTGTTGGTCTTCTCCAAGTATTTCTACATGGCGAGCTTCACCAGCTACTTCACCTTCTACCTGATCGAGAAGTTCGACCTGTCGGTGGCCAGTTCGCAGCTGCATCTGTTCCTGTTCCTGGGCGCCGTGGCGGCGGGGACGTTCTTTGGCGGACCGATCGGCGACAGGATCGGGCGTAAGGCGGTGATCTGGTTTTCGATCCTGGGCGTTGCTCCGTTCACGCTGATCCTGCCCCACGTTGACCTGTTCTGGACCAGCATTCTCAGCGTGGTGATCGGTTTCATCCTGGCGTCGGCGTTCTCGGCAATTGTGGTTTACGCCCAGGAACTGGTGCCGGGGAATGTCGGGATGATTGCCGGAGTGTTTTTCGGACTGATGTTCGGTTTTGGCGGGATTGGGGCGGCGTTGCTGGGGCATCTGGCGGACATTCACGGCATCGAATACGTGTACTTCCTGTGCTCGTTCCTGCCGCTGTTTGGTGTACTGGCGATCTTCCTGCCAAGAACGAAAAAGCCCTGACCAAACACAAATCCCCTGTGGGGTGGTGGATGATTATTTCAGGCACAAAAAAGCCGCGTATCAAACGCGGCTTTTTTTCGAGCGGGTGTCTTACACGTTGAAACGGAAGTGCATCACGTCGCCGTCTTTAACGATGTAGTCCTTGCCTTCCAGACGCCATTTACCGGCTTCCTTGGTGCCGGCTTCGCCCTTGTACTGGATGAAGTCGTCGTAGGCGATGACTTCGGCGCGGATGAAGCCTTTTTCGAAGTCGGTGTGGATAACGCCAGCGGCTTGTGGTGCGGTGGCACCGACGCGGACGGTCCAGGCGCGGACTTCTTCGACACCGGCGGTGAAGTAGGTCTGCAAGTGCAGCATTTCGTAGCCGGCGCGGATGACGCGGTTCAGACCTGGCTCTTCAAGGCCCAGGGCTTCAAGGAACATGTCTTTCTCTTCGCCGTCTTCCAGCTCGGCAATTTCGGCTTCGATCTTGTTGCAGACCGGCACCACCATGGCGCCTTCTTCTTCGGCGATGGCCTTGACGATGTCCAGCAGCGGGTTGTTCTCGAAACCGTCTTCAGCGACGTTGGCGATGTACATGACCGGCTTGGTGGTCAGCAGGTGGAAACCACGAATCACCGCTTTATCGTCGGCGCCCATGGTCTTCATCAGGGTGCGCGCAGGCTTGCCGAGGGTGAAGTGAGCGATCAATTGCTCCAGCAGGCCTTTCTGGACCACGGCGTCCTTGTCACCACCCTTGGCGTTACGCGCAACTTTCTGCAGTTGCTTCTCGCAGCTGTCGAGGTCGGCGAAGATCAGTTCCAGGTCGATGATTTCGATGTCGCGTTTCGGGTCGACGCTGTTGGAGACGTGAATCACGTTCTCGTCTTCGAAGCAGCGGACTACGTGGGCGATGGCATCGGTTTCACGGATGTTGGCGAGGAATTTGTTGCCCAGGCCTTCACCTTTCGAGGCGCCGGCAACCAGGCCCGCGATGTCGACGAATTCCATGGTGGTCGGCAGGATGCGCTTTGGATTGACGATGGCGGCCAGCGCTTCCAGACGCGAATCCGGCATCGGCACGATACCGGTGTTTGGCTCGATGGTGCAGAAGGGGAAGTTCTCGGCCGCGATCCCGGATTTGGTCAGCGCGTTGAACAGGGTGGACTTGCCGACGTTAGGCAGGCCGACGATGCCGCAATTGAATCCCATGGTGTTTCCCCTCGGATTAGAGTCAGGCCTTCTGGCTGTGCAGGTTTTTCATCGCGCGGTTCCATTCACCGGCGAGGATATCCGGCAGCACGCCGAGGGCAAAGTCGATGCTGGCATCGAGTTTTTCCTGTTCGGCGCGTGGCGCACGACCCAGGACGAAATTTGAAACCATACTGGCAACGCCCGGGTGGCCAATGCCAAGCCGCAAGCGGTGAAAGGTATTCTGATTACCCAGTTGCGCGATGATGTCGCGCAACCCGTTGTGACCGCCGTGGCCGCCGCCCTGTTTGAGTTTGGCAACGCCCGGTGGCAGGTCGAGTTCGTCATGCGCCACGAGGATTTCTTCAGGCTTGATGCGGAAGAAACCGGCGAGTGCCGCGACGGCCTGGCCGCTGCGGTTCATGTACGTGGTGGGAATCAGCAGACGAACATCCTGACCCTGATGCGAATAGCGCCCGGTCAGGCCAAAATATTTGCGATCCGCCACAAGGTTTACGCCTTGTGCGTTCGCGATGCGCTCAACAAAAAGGGCCCCTGCGTTATGCCGGGTCTGTTCGTATTCAGCACCTGGATTTCCCAGGCCAACGATCAGTTTGATGGCAGTCACGATAGGGGCCCTTCCTTGGAGTGGTGGTTAACATCGCCGCAATCAGTGTGTGCGGCGAAAGTGGACGACAAGTGCTCATTTACCATTATGTAAACTCCGCGTTCTCGCCCGCTTTCTCGCTACGTTCCAGTCCGCGATGTTACCGGGTCACTCCGGCATGACAGAGTGAATTACTCTGCTGCGCCTTCTTCAGTAGCTTCTGGAGCAACACGTGGAGCGTGGACGTTGGCAACAGCCTTGTCATCGCCGTGTGCCAGAGCAACAAACTCAACGCCTTTAGGGGCTTTGAGGTCGGACAGGTGAATGATCGAACCGATTTCGGCGTTAGCCAGGTCGACTTCGATGAATTCAGGCAGGTCTTTTGGCAGGCAGGTCACTTCGATTTCCGAAACAACGTGCGAAACTTCGCCGCCTTTCTTGATCGGAGCTTCTTCACCAACAAAGTGTACAGGCACGATAGCGGTCAGTTTCTGGCCAGCTACAACGCGTACGAAGTCGGCGTGCAGCACGTGGCCTTTGGCCGGGTGACGCTGCAGGGCTTTGATGATTACGTTTTGCTTGGTGCCGCCAACGTTCAGCTCGATGATGTGGCTGTAAGCCGCTTCGTTTTCGAGCAGTTTGGCAACTTCTTTAGCCAGCATGCTGATGGATTCAGGGGCTTTTTCGCCACCGTAAACTACAGCTGGTACCAGGCTTGCGAGACGACGCAGGCGGCGGCTCGCACCTTTCCCCAGGTCGGAACGCACTTCAGCATTCAGAGTAAAATCGTTCATGTTGTATCTCCAAAATAACCACATTCGCCCCAGCGTTTGCGACCAGCGCTAAAGGCGATATGGGCAAAAAAGCCCCGCCCCGACAGGAATGCCGGGGCGGGGCGCTTTTCGTCAACGAGACAGTCGAGAAGGGCAGGGCCCTTAACGGAACATCGCGCTGATCGATTCTTCATTGCTGATGCGGCGGACCGCTTCGGCAACTACCGGCGCGATATCCAGTTGACGGATACGCGAGCAGGCTTGAGCAGCAGCGGACAACGGGATGGTGTTGGTCACCACCAGTTCGTCCAGCATGGAATTTTCAATGTTTTCGATCGCCCGACCGGACAGCACAGGGTGTGTGCAGTAGGCGAAAACCTTGGCAGCGCCATGCTCTTTCAGGGCCTTGGCCGCGTGGCACAGAGTGCCGGCGGTATCGACCATGTCATCGACCAGAATACAGGTACGCCCTTCGACATCACCGATGATATGCATCACTTCAGAGTGATTGGCTTTCTCACGGCGTTTGTCGATGATCCCGAGATCCACGCCCAGGGATTTGGCAACAGCACGTGCACGCACGACGCCACCAATGTCCGGGGACACGATCATCAGGTTTTCGAAGCGCTGATCTTCAATGTCATCCACCAGAACCGGGGAGCCGTAGATGTTATCTACCGGAATATCGAAGAAACCCTGGATCTGGTCAGCATGCAGATCAACCGTGAGAACACGGTCGATGCCGACTACGGTAAGCATGTCAGCAACGACTTTCGCGCTGATAGCCACACGTGCGGAACGCGGACGGCGATCCTGACGGGCATAACCAAAGTAAGGAATAACAGCAGTGATACGAGTAGCCGAGGAGCGGCGGAAGGCATCAGCCATCACTACCAGTTCCATCAGGTTATCGTTGGTCGGAGCGCAAGTCGGCTGAATAATGAAGACATCTTTACCGCGGACGTTTTCATTGATCTCGGCAGTAATTTCGCCGTCGGAGAACTTACCGACAGAGATGTCACCGAGAGGGATATGCAGCTGACGTACAACACGCCGAGCCAGATCGGGGTTAGCATTCCCCGTAAAGACCATCATCTTGGACACGCGCAGTACCTAGAGGCTGAGGGTAACCTGGATGAGTATAGAAAATGGCAGGGGCGGCTGGATTCGAACCAACGCATGGCAGGATCAAAACCTGCTGCCTTACCGCTTGGCGACGCCCCTGTATCTGTTGCAACGAGTACCCAGTACTCGATTCCTTTTAGAGCAGACTTTGCAGCTTGCGATGCAACATCGAAACGTTGCTTCCTTTTGCTACAAACCCTGTAAGGGTCTCTGTAAGAAGGGCCGAGACTTTATCAGCTTCAGCTTTGCTTGGGAAGCCCCCAAACACACAACTTCCAGTTCCGGTGAGTTTTGCTTCGGTAAATTTACCTAACAAATTCAATGCGTTACGTACATCTGGATAACGCCTTGCTACCACCGGTAAGCAGTCATTTCGACTGTTTCCCTTGGGAACGGGGCGCACTTTAATGGGAGAAGAGTTACGTGTCAACAACGGATCTGAAAAAATTTCTGCTGTACTTACAGAGACTTGCGGCACCAGCACGACATACCACGGTTCTTCGGGGTCTACAGGGGTAAGTTTCTCCCCCACGCCCTCGGCGAAAGCCGCGTGGCCACGCACGAAAACCGGGACGTCGGCCCCCAGTGTCAGGCCCAGTGCGGCCAGTCGATCCTCATCCCAGGCCAGTTGCCAGAGATGATTCAGGCCGAGCAATGTCGTCGCGGCATTTGAACTGCCGCCACCGATACCACCGCCCATGGGCAGGATTTTTTCGATCCAGATGTCGATGCCGAGCGAACAACCGGATTGCTCCTGAAGTTTTTTTGCGGCTTTGACGATCAGGTTGCTGTCATGAGGAACGCCGTCGAATTCGGTGTGCAGTTGAATCACGCCGTCGTCGCGTACGGCAAAGGTGATTTCATCGCCGTAGTCGAGAAACTGAAAAATCGTCTGCAGATCGTGGTAACCGTCTTCACGGCGACCAAGAATGTGCAGCATCAGATTGAGTTTGGCCGGGGAGGGTAGCGTCAAGCGCGTAGCAGTCATGTTCACTGCCCCAGCTTGCGAGGTTGCCATTCCTTGATCACCAGCGTGACATCAAGGTCGGTGCCGTGCAGTTTGATCCGCTCGGGCAGCCAATAGCCGCTTTGCTCGGCGTAGCTGAGGTATTCCACTTTCCAGCCATCCTGCTCAAGATTGGCCAGGCGGCTGTCGGCATCCAGGGTCAGGCGACTTTTGCTGTCCGGCGCAGGAAGCCCGCGAACCCACCATGCCAGATTGGACACCGGCAGTTTCCAGCCGAGCTGTTCTTCGACCAGCGCTTCGGGTGTAGTTGCGTCATAACGGCCCTGATTGGCCACTTCCAATGAGACTTTGCCCGGGCGGCCGGTCAAGCGCGCCGCGCCGCGACCCAACGGGCCGGAAAGGCGGATGTCGTAGTAATCCTGTCTCTGCAGCCAATAAAGCGTGCCGCTGCCCGAATCTTTTGGCGCGCGGATGCCTATCTTGCCGTTGATCTGCCAGCCATCAAGGCTGGACAGTTGTTGCTTGTAATCGCGCCATTGGGCCGGGTTGCCTTGACCCTGGACCGATTCGCGGGCGCCGAAGCCCGCGCAACCGGCGAGCAGGGCGATGAAACTGAAAACGATAAGTTGGCGCAAAAACATAATCTTAAAGAGTCTCTGATCCGGTCAGGCGCTTGATGGTGCTGCGCAGGATGGGGCTGTCGGGCTGTTCCTTGAGGAACTTGCTCCAGATTTGCTTCGCTTCCCGTTGCTTGCCATTGGCCCACAGGACTTCGCCCAGGTGCGCGGCAACCTCTTGATCGGGAAAACGCTCCAGGGCCTGGCGAAGATAGCGCTCGGCTTCATCAAGATTGCCCAGGCGGAAGTGCACCCAGCCGAGGCTGTCGAGTACCGCCGGGTCTTCCGGGTTGATCTGGTGCGCTTGTTCGATCAGGGCCTTGGCTTCGGCGTAACGCGTCGTACGGTCGGACAGGGTGTAGCCGAGGGCGTTCAACGCCATCGCATTGTCCGGGTCGCGCTTGATGATCAGGCGCAGGTCTTTTTCCATCTGCGCCAGGTCATTGCGTTTTTCCGCCTGCATGGCGCGGGTATAAAGCAGATTCAGATCGTCCGGGTATTTTTGCAGCGCGGTTTGCAGAACCTTCCAGGCCTTGTCGGGCTGCTTGTTGGCAGACAGGGTCTCGGCTTCGATCAGGTACAGCTGGATCGCGTAATCGGGTTGCTCATCGCGTTCCGTGGCCAGACGGCTTTGTGCTTCGGCGGTCTTGCCGTTGTTGATCAGGATGTCGGTCTGGCGCAGTTGCGCAGGCAGGTAGTCATTGCCTGGGCCGACCTGGGCATACTCGTTCAGCGCGCCTTGTGGATCGTTGCGCTCTTCTGCGATACGACCGAGGTTCAGGTGCGCGGAATCGACGTGGCTTTCCCGGGCAATCAAATCTTCCAGGTAGCCCTTGGCCTCGTCCCAGGCCTTGGCTTCCAGGCACACCAGCGCCAGGGAGTAACGCAGTTCGTCGTCTTCCGGGTATTGCTGAACCAGGCTCGAGAACTCGACTTTGGCGTCGTCCATGCGGTCCTGTTCAACCAGCATGCGCGCATAGGTCAAGCGCAGGCGTTTGTCGTCCGGATATTTCTTGATGCCTTTTTGCAACAACGGCAACGCTTCGTCGCCACGGTTGAGCCCTTGCAACAGGCGCGCGCGCAGCAGGATCGGGGCAATTTCGCCGTCTTCCGGCGGATTGTCCTCCAACAGGGTCAGTGCGCCTTTGGCGTCACCGTCCTGTTGCAGCAGCAAGGCCTTGCCGAAGATCAACTGGCTGTTGTTCGGGTGGCGCAGCAATAAACGGTCAAAACTTTTCATCAGGCCGTTGCGCGTGTCCTGGTCGGTATCGGCCGCGGACAGGGCGAGGAAGTCGAAATGCGTGTCGCCCTTGCCGAGCAGGACTTTCTCCATATAGGCCATGGAGTCGTCATAACGCCCGGCGCGAGCCAGTTGCACGGCAGCCGCCCGTTGCGCCTCGAGATCGTCCGGGGCGTTTTTTGCCCAGATCAGCGCAGTATCAAGGGCAGCCTGATCGGCGCCCAGGTACTCGGCGATGCGGAAAGCCCGCTCGGAGATGCCCGGATCCTGGGTGTTGATGGCCTGGGTCACGTAGTTGTCCAGGGCAATGTCGAAACGATTGCGCTGGCCAGCCAGTTCGGCGCTCAACAGACTGAAGACGGTTTCTTCACTGAATGAGCTGTAAACCTTGGGCTTTTCAGGGGCCGGAGTGCTGTCTTCGACCGGCGGCGTACCGTCCGACGAAACGGGTGCCAAGACCTGGCAGCCGCTGAGGAAGACAAAAGCGAGGAGCAACGCGGAAGATCTATTCATATAGGAAGAGGACGACTAACCTGCGGTCGGATCATCATGACACAAGCCTTCGGCCAAACATAACCGAGTCTCGATGGATGCCTTTATAGAGGCAGGTCATTGGGACAATAGTCAGCGGTAGTTGTTCTGGCTCTGTCGAAGTAGGACAATTGCCGGCTTCACGTCACCATCAGCGACCTTGAATGGCCTTCCTTGCACTCGGTATCAACCACAAGACTGCTTCAGTAGACGTCCGCGAGCGCGTGGCCTTTACCCCTGAGCAGCTGGTGGAGGCCTTGCAGCAGCTCTGCCGACTCACCGACAGCCGCGAAGCTGCGATCCTCTCCACCTGCAATCGCAGTGAACTGTATATAGAACAGGATCATCTTTCCGCTGACATCGTGTTGCGCTGGCTGGCCGATTATCACCATTTGAGCCTCGACGAGCTGCGCGCGAGCGCTTATGTGCACGAAGATGATGCGGCAGTTCGTCACATGATGCGGGTCGCCTCCGGGCTCGACTCGCTGGTATTGGGCGAACCGCAGATTCTCGGCCAGATGAAATCGGCCTACGCCGTGGCGCGGGAGGCGGGCACTATCGGGCCGTTGCTCGGGCGCTTGTTTCAAGCGACGTTCAATGCCGCCAAACAAGTGCGCACCGACACGGCCATCGGCGAAAATCCGGTGTCCGTGGCGTTTGCCGCCGTCAGCCTGGCGAAACAGATTTTCAGTGACTTGCAACGCAGCCAGGCCTTGCTGATCGGCGCTGGCGAGACCATCACCCTGGTCGCCCGCCATCTGCATGAACTGGGTGTGAAGCGTATCGTGGTCGCCAACCGGACCCTGGAACGCGCGAGCATCCTCGCCGAGCAGTTTGGTGCCCATGCCGTTTTACTGTCGGACATCCCGGCCGAGCTGGTGCGCAGCGACATCGTTATCAGCTCCACCGCCAGCCAGTTGCCGATCCTCGGCAAGGGCGCCGTGGAAAGCGCCTTGAAATTGCGCAAGCACAAACCGATCTTCATGGTAGATATCGCCGTACCGCGCGATATCGAGCCGGAAGTCGGCGAACTGGACGACGTTTACCTCTATAGCGTCGACGATCTCCACGAAGTAGTCGCCGAGAACCTCAAGAGCCGCCAGGGTGCAGCCCAGGCAGCCGAAGAGATGGTCTCGGTCGGTGCCGAAGATTTCATGGTGCGCCTGCGCGAACTGGCGGCGGTGGATGTGCTCAAGGCCTATCGCCAGCAAAGCGAGCGCATGCGCGACGAAGAATTGCAGAAGGCCCAACGCATGCTGGCCAATGGCAGCAGCGCCGAAGACGTGCTGGTGCAATTGGCGCGTGGCCTGACCAACAAACTATTGCACGCCCCGAGCGTGCAGTTGAAAAAGCTCTCTGCCGAAGGCCGCCTCGATGCGCTGGCCATGGCCCAGGAACTCTTTGCCCTGAATGAGGGCTCATCGGATAGCTTTTCGGATAAAAAACCGCAATGAAAGCGTCACTGCTCAATAAGCTGGACATCCTCCAGGACCGTTTCGAGGAATTGACCGCCTTGCTCGGCGATGGCGAAGTCATTTCCGATCAGGCCAAATTCCGCGCGTATTCCAAGGAATACGCGGAAGTCGAACCGATTGTCGCCACCTATAAACAGCTGCTCAAAGTGCAAGGCGACCTCGAAGGCGCCCAGGCACTGCTCAAGGACAGCGACCCGGACATGCGCGAAATGGCCGTGGAAGAAGTTCGCGAAGCCAAAGAGCAACTGATCGACATCGAAGCCAGCCTGCAACGCATGCTGCTGCCCAAGGACCCGAATGACGGGCGCAACGTGTTTCTCGAAATCCGTGCCGGCACCGGCGGTGACGAGGCGGCGATTTTCTCCGGCGACCTGTTCCGCATGTATTCGCGTTACGCCGAGCGACGTGGCTGGCGGGTGGAAATCCTCTCCGAGAACATCGGCGAGCACGGCGGCTATAAAGAAGTCATCGCCCGGGTTGAAGGCGATAACGTCTACGGCAAACTGAAATTCGAATCCGGCGCGCACCGCGTGCAACGAGTCCCGGCCACCGAGTCCCAGGGTCGCATCCACACCTCGGCCTGCACCGTGGCGGTGTTGCCCGAGCCGGACGAGCAGGAAGCGATCGAAATCAACCCGGCGGATTTGCGGGTCGACACGTATCGCTCTTCCGGCGCCGGTGGTCAGCACGTCAACAAGACCGACTCGGCGATCCGCATCACGCACTTGCCGTCCGGCATTGTCGTGGAGTGTCAGGAAGAACGTTCCCAGCACAAGAACCGCGCCCGGGCGATGTCCTGGCTGTCGGCCAAACTCAACGATCAACAGACCAGCGCCGCCGCCAATGCCATCGCCAGCGAGCGTAAATTGCTGGTCGGTTCGGGTGATCGCTCCGAGCGCATCCGCACCTACAACTTTGCCCAGGGCCGGGTGACCGATCACCGGGTCAACCTGACGCTGTATTCTCTCGATGAAATCCTCGCGGGTGGCGTCGAAGCGGTGATCGAACCGTTACTGGCCGAGTTCCAGGCCGATCAACTGGCAGCGATAGGTGAGTAAATGACGATCATTGCCAGTTTGCTGCGCGCCGCCGATTTGCCCGACTCGCCCACGGCGCGTCTGGATGCCGAATTGTTGCTGGCCGCGGCCCTGGGCAAGTCCCGCAGTTTTCTGCACACCTGGCCGGAACGCATTGTGCCGAGCGAAGCAGCGCTGAAATTCGCCGAGTACCTGCAACGTCGTCGTGGTGGAGAACCGGTCGCTTACATCCTCGGGCAGCAAGGGTTCTGGAAGCTTGATCTGGAAGTCGCGCCGCACACGCTGATCCCGCGCCCGGACACCGAGTTGCTGGTGGAAGCTGCGCTGGAATTGCTGCCCGCCACACCGGCCAAGGTCCTCGACCTCGGCACCGGCAGCGGCGCCATTGCGTTGGCCCTGGCCAGCGAGCGTCCGGCGTGGAAAGTCACTGCAGTGGATCGAGTGCTCGAAGCCGTGGCCCTCGCTGAGCGCAATCGTCAGCGCTTGCACTTGAACAACGCCTCGGTGCTAAGCAGCCATTGGTTCAGCGCGCTGGAAGATCAGCGTTTTCAACTGATCATCAGCAACCCGCCTTACATCGCCTCCGCCGATCCGCATCTGGTGGAAGGTGATGTGCGCTTCGAACCGGCCAGCGCTTTGGTGGCGGGCGTCGACGGGCTGGACGATCTGCGTCTGATCGTCGCCCAGGCGCCAGACCATCTGGATGCCGGTGGCTGGCTGATGCTCGAACACGGTTACGATCAAGCCGTGGCAGTGCGCGATTTGCTGCTGACCCGCGGCTTTGAAGAAGTCCACAGCCGCACCGATCTGGGCGGTCACGAACGTATCAGCCTGGGGCGCCTGCCGTGCTGAATGATCAGGAATTGTTGCGTTATAGCCGGCAGATTCTGTTGCAACACGTCGACATCGACGGCCAGTTGCGACTGAAGGAAAGCCGCGTGTTGATCGTCGGTCTCGGCGGTCTCGGCTCACCGGTTGCGCTGTATCTGGCAGCCGCTGGCGTTGGTGAGTTGCATTTGGCGGACTTCGATACCGTTGACCTGACCAACCTGCAACGCCAGATTGTCCATGACACCGACAGCGTCGGCCTGAGCAAAGTCGATTCGGCCATTCGCCGTTTGAGCGCGATCAATCCCGAGATCCAATTGATCGCCCATCGCACCGCACTGGACGAAGATTCCCTGGCGGCCGCCGTGGCGGCAGTGGATGTGGTGCTGGACTGCTCCGACAATTTTTCCACCCGCGAAGCGGTCAACGCTGCGTGCGTTGCCGCCGTTAAACCGCTGGTCAGTGGCGCGGCGATTCGCCTGGAAGGGCAATTGTCGGTGTTCGACCCGCGCCGCCCGGAAAGCCCGTGTTACCACTGTTTATACGGTCACGGCAGCGAAGCCGAATTGACCTGCAGTGAGGCCGGCGTCGTCGGTCCGTTGGTTGGGCTGGTGGGCAGCCTCCAGGCGCTGGAAGCACTGAAACTGCTGGTGGGTTTTGGCGAGCCGCTGGTGGGGCGCCTGTTGCTGATTGATGCCCTGGGTTCGCGCTTTCGTGAATTGCGGGTCAAGCGTGATCCGGGCTGCGGCGTCTGTGGTTCGAAACATGCGTGAAGCGCCTATCGGCGTGTTCGACTCCGGAGTCGGTGGGCTTTCGGTGCTGGCCGAGATCCAGCGTTTGCTGCCCAATGAGTCGCTGCTGTACGTCGCCGACTGCGGGAATGTTCCCTACGGTGAGAAAACTCCCGAGTTCATCCAGCAGCGTTGCAGCGTGATGGCCGATTTTTTTCAGCAGCAGGGCGCCAAGGCCCTGGTGCTGGCCTGCAATACGGCGACCGTCGCCGGTGTTGCAGACTTGCGACGCGATTTCCCTGAGTGGCCCATTGTCGGCATGGAGCCCGCCGTCAAACCTGCCGCTGCCGCCACCCGCAGTGGCGTGGTCGGCGTACTCGCCACTACCGGCACGTTGCAGAGCGCCAAGTTCGCAGCCTTGCTCGACCGTTTTGCCACCGACGTACGCGTCATCACTCAGCCATGCCCTGGCCTGGTAGAGCTGATTGAAAGCGGCGATCTGCACAGTGAGGCATTGCGTCATTTACTGGCCAGTTATGTCGGGCCGTTGCTCGGTGCCGGGTGCGACACAATAATTCTGGGCTGCACGCATTATCCCTTCCTAAAGCCATTGCTTAAGCAGATGATCCCCGATGACATCAGCTTGATCGACACCGGCGCCGCTGTGGCGCGGCAACTTCAGCGGCTGTTGGCCGAGCGTGAATTGCTCGCCGAGGGGCCCGTGCGTGCTGCACAATTCTGGACGAGTGCCGATCCGGAGCATTTCAGAAATATCTTGCCGATCCTGTGGAATACCGCTGGCGTTGTGCAAAGCTTCAAGCGATAAACAAAATACTGGGGCAAACGAATAATTGGGGTGAACTTCTGATTAAACGTCGACTTCTATAGCGGTGAGCAACAAAAAAACCTTACGAAATCGTTCGGAAAAGGATGTTTCTAATGAAGCGACTATTCTGCTTGGCCGCGATTGCGGCCGCACTGATGGGGCACAGTTTTACCGCACAGGCGGCAGGCGTGGAGTTCGCGGTCGGCCAGACCAGCGAGTCGACCATGACCTATCGATTGGGCATGCAATTCGATTGGGACAAGAGCTGGTTGCAGAGTGATGTCGGTCGTTTGACCGGGTACTGGAGCGGCGCCTACACCTACTGGGAAGGCGACGAAGCCTCCAGCAACCACAGCCTGTCGTTCTCGCCGGTGCTGGTTTACGAGTTTGCCGGCCAGACCGTCAAACCCTACGTGGAGCTGGGCGTTGGCGTGGCGGCATTCGCCAATACCGAAGTCGAGAACAACCAACTCGGCAGTTCCTTCCAGTTTGAAGACCGGTTTGGTTTTGGCCTGCGCTTTACAGGCGGCCATGAGGTCGGCATTCGTGCGACGCACTATTCCAATGCCGGGCTCAGTAGCCCGAACAACGGTGTAGAAAGCTACGCGCTGCACTACACGATGCCGTTGTAAGACTTGCTACTTTAAATGTGGGAGCGAGCCTTGTGGTGAGGGGATTTATCCCCGTTGGGTTGCGCAGCGACCCCGAAACCTGCAATGACGGAATGTCAGACATACCGCGTGCACTGGTTCTGCGACTGCTTCGCAGCCGAACGGGGATAAATCCCCTCTCCACAAGGCTCGCTCCCACATTGAATTTGCGTGACTTCAAATTCAGCGATACGCCGTGGTTATCCCCTGGCGCTCATCGATGCATTCCGGTGCGCCCATCTCGAACTCCCGGCAGATCAGCGGGCGTTTTTCGTAGATGGTGCACATCATGCTGTTGCGATCCAGCGCAGCGCACCAGCCGTCATCCAGACGCAACATGACTTCCCCGCCCCAATCATCGGTGTCGATAAAACGCTCAGGCACGCCCGTGTCGGTGATCAGCATGACTTCGAGCTGACAGCAGCAGGCTGCGCAGGTCGAGCACGTGACGGCCGGCTCGGTAATTTGCGTGTGGGGAATGGTTTTCATGGCGCGCAGTGTAAGTCAGTAGGCCGATGCTGTGTAAAAGGCCTGACGGACGCCGGGCTGCGGGTGTCCGTCGCCAGCGATGGCACCTTGGGGCTTAGGGCGAACCACTTTAGTCAGTCGTTGTAGAGGGCGCTGCTCACAACACTTCGCCAAACGAGCGAGCAACCCGCAACGCGCTGACCACGCCGTCTTCATGGAAACCGTTGGCCCAATAAGCGCCGCAATAGTACGAGTGCTGCACGCCGTCCAGTTCTTCCCATCGACTTTGCGCCGCCACGGTAGCCAGGCTGAATTGCGGATGGGCGTAGGTGTATCTGGCGAGCACCTTGGCCGGGTCGATACCCGCGCTCTGGTTGAGGCTGACGCAGAACGTGGTATCGCTCTGGATACCTTGCAGGATGTTCATGTCGTAGGTGACGGCGACCTGTGTGTGGCCCGGGCCACCGAGGCGATAATTCCAGCTGGCCCAGGCGAGTTTTTCGGTGGGCAGCAGGCGTGTGTCGGTGTGCAGCACCACTTCGTTATCGGCGTAGGGCAGGGCGCCGAGGATCGATTGTTCAGCGACGCTTGGCTTGGCCAACAGTTTCAGGGCCTGATCGCTGTGGCAGGCAAACACCACTTTGTCGAAACGTTCGCTGCCGGCGGCGCTGTGGACAATGACGCCATCCTCATCGCGCTCGACCCGGGTCACCGGGCAGCCGAGGCGGACCTTGTCTTTGAAGGTCGCCGTCAAGGGCCCGATGTAAGCACTTGAGCCCCCTTCGATGACTCGCCATTGCGGGCGATCGCTGGCGGACAGCAGGCCGTGATTCTTGAGCCACCTGACAAAGGTGTGCAGCGGGAAACCGAGCATGTCGGCCATCGGCATCGACCAGATCGCGGCACCCATCGGCACGATGTAATGCAGGATGAAGCGCTCGCCGTAGCGGCCGTTTTTCAGATAGTTGTCCAGCGTGGTGTCGACGGCGATCCGCCCTTCATCCAGGTCGCGCCGGGCCTCTTTATTGAAGCGCTGGATGTCGCGCAGCATGCCCCAGAATCCGGGTGACAACAGGTTTCGGCGTTGGGCAAACAGGCCGTTGAGGTTACTACTGTTGTACTCCAGACCCGAGTCCGGATCCGTCACTGAAAAACTGACTTCAGTCGGTTTGAACCCGACGCCGATATGGCCCAGCAGGCGAATGAAATTCGGATAGGTCCGGTCGTTGAACACAATGAAACCAGTGTCCACGGCATAGCCTTGGCCATCGACGGTCACATCCACGGTGTGGGTGTGGCCGCCTATCCGGTCGCTTGCCTCGAACAGGGTGATCTCATGCCTGCGGTTGAGCAGGTAGGCGCTGGTGAGGCCCGAGATGCCGCTGCCGATAATGGCGATGTTCACGGAACGTCCTGGATCGGCGGATGGCTGCGGACCATGCGGTTGCCGACTGCCAGTTTCACGCAGTCGGGTGTTTTCGACAGCGGCCAGAGAGCCGCCATGAACAATCCCGGAAAGGCGATCTCAACAGGACGGTTTTTGAGTTTGGCGAAGATTTGCCGGGCGGCTTTGGCCACTGGCCAACTGAGCGGGATCGGGAAATCGTTGTTCGCCGTCAGCGGGGTCTCGTCAAAGCCCGGGCTGACCACCGTCACTTCGATGCCTTCCGGCGCAACGTCAATGCGCAGGGTTTCGAACAGGTGACGCAGCCCGGTCTTCGACGCACCATAGGCTTCGGCCCTTGGCAGCGGCAGGTAGGTTACCGAGCTGGCGACGCCTACCAGGTGCGGCGCGCAGCCCTTGCGTAACAGAGGCAACGCGGCCTCTATGCAATAGGCGCTCGCGAGCAGATTGGTGCGCACCACGTGCTCGACGATCGACGCATCGAACTGCTGAACTTCAACGTATTCGCAGGTGCCGGCGTTGAGGATGACCGTGTCCAGAGAACCCCAGACATAAGCAATCTGCTCGCCGATCTCGCGCACCGTCTGACTGTCAGTCAGGTCGCCAGGCACGACCAGCACTTGCCCGGGATAACGCAGGGACAAGACTTTCAGCACCGCTTTTGATCGCGAACTCACGGCCAGGTGAGCGCCGGTTTTCAGTATTTCTTCAGCCAGCGAAGCGCCAATGCCGCTGCTGGCGCCGGTCAACCAGTATCGCCGTGGAGGTGTAATACTCATCCCATTCTCCTTTTCAGCCAGGTAATCGCCCGGCCCAATACGGGTACATGTTGGTAAAGCAGTGCACCGGCAGGGCGCATGTCTTCGTTGCGGAGCCCATCGAGGCGTTGCAAAAAGTCTTCACCCGGCAAGGCAAAACAGCGCAGGGCATCACTCATGAGCGCCTCTTGCATCTTGTCGCGACGGCAGGTTCTTGAATGCCGCCAAGGCACGTTGGCGACTGGTACTCAGATTGACGATGGGCGATGGATAATCTGCAACCCCGAACAAGCCACTAAGGTTCGCCGGGTTATGCAGTTCTTTTTTGTTCAGCCCCGCCAGCTCCGGCAGCCAGTGCTTGATGAACACACCTTCAGCGTCGAACTTCTCCGACTGGCTCAATGGATTGAAAATGCGGAAATAAGGTGCCGAGTCAGTGCCCGTGGAGGCACTCCACTGCCAGCCACCGTTGTTCGCCGCCAGGTCGCCGTCGATCAAGTGACGCATGAAAAAACGCTCACCTTCGCGCCAGTCGATCAGCAGGTTCTTGGTCAGGAACATCGCCACCACCATGCGCAAGCGGTTGTGCATCCAGCCGGTTTCGAGCAATTGGCGCATGGCCGCGTCGATGATCGGCAGGCCGGTACGGGCTTGCTGCCAGGCCAGCAGTTCTTCCGGTGCGTCGCGCCAGGCCAGGGCTTCGGTTTCCGGGCGGAAGGCGCGGTGACGCGAGACCCGTGGGTAACCCACCAGAATGTGTTTGTAGAACTCGCGCCACAGCAGCTCGTTGATCCAGGTGACCGCGCCCACCTTGCCGCTTTCGAACTCGCCCTGATTGCTTTGCAGGGCGGCGTGCAAACACTGGCGTGGGGAAATCACCCCGGCAGCGAGATAGGCCGAGAGCTGGCTGGTGCCGGGTTTTGCCGGGAAGTCGCGCTCGTTTTTGTAGTAGTCGATTTGTGCGTCGGCGAAGGTGTCGAGGCGGCGGCGCGCTTCGGTTTCACCGGCCGGCCAGAGCTTGCGCAGGCTATCGCTTGGCGTTTCGAAACCTTCGACACTCGACGGAATGTCATCGCTGCTGATGTTCAATAAATCTTGTGCAGCCGGTGCTGCAACAAGTCGGGGAAGAGAGCGGTGCAGACGCTCGTAACAGACTTTACGGAACTGGCTGAAGACCTGAAAGTAAGTGCCGGTTTTAGTCAGCACGGTGCCCGGTTTGAACAACAGCTGATCGAGATAGCTAAAGAAGTCGATGCCGTTGGTCTTCAGCGTTTCAGCCACCGCTGCATCACGACGGCTTTCATGAATGCCGTACTCCTCGTTGACGTGCACGGCGTCAATGTTCAATTGCTGGCAGAGCTGGAGCAGAACGTTCGGCGCTTCATCCCAGCGAGGGGCGTGGCGGATCAGCAAGGGGATGTTCAATTCGCCCAGAGTACGGCTCAGTTCACTCAGGTTGCGCAGCCAGAAATCCACTTTGCACGACGCGTCATCGTGTTCCAGCCATTGCTGCGGGCTCAACAGGTACACCGCCACTGTCGGGCCGCGGGCAGCGGCAGTCGAGAGGGCAGTGTTGTCATTCAGGCGCAAGTCGCTGCGCAGCCAAATCAGTTGCATGGCGGTATCCATCAAATAAGCCCACGCTTGACCAGTTCCCGATGAGCCGTAAGCGGGTCTTCAGCCAGGAAAAAATCAGCGATCTCGGTAGTTTTTACGGACAGCTCGGCGTGATGGATGCATACCGTTGGTCCGGCAATCATTTTTGGGCAACTGACGCCATTCAAAAGTTTCGCCAGCTGCGAAATGTTCATGGCTTTGCTGGAATACAGCAGTACGCCGCGGGCTTGCAGGTGATCGACCGCCAGCGCGAGTTCGCCCGCCGGCAGCGGCCAATCGAGAACCTCCACCGGGCAGTCGGCGCTGCTGATCAGCCACGCGGTCAGCCACAGGCAAGGCTCCAGTGAAAGGTCCGAATGATTGATCAACAGCCATGGCGCGGTGCGTAACTGACGATTGTTATGGTAGATGCGTGCGCCGAATTTGCTGCGCAGCCAGGAAAAGAAAAATACCCGCTCCATCTGCGCGCCGAACTGCCCCTGCCAGCGTTGTTCCAGTTCCGCCAGCAACGGCATCAGCAATTGTTCGCACAAGGTGCGTGGCGGATACAGCGCCATGGCTTGATTGACGGTGTCATCAAGCGTGCGTTCGTCGAGCCGGGTCACCGCTTGCAGCAACGTCTGGCCCAGCACCTGCCAATCGTTCGAGAGGGTCTCGGTAAAGGCCTGAGGCGTGTCGAGCAGTTGCTTGATCTGGCTGACGGCCACGCCGCGATTGAGCCAGGTAAGAATCGTCAAAATCCGTTGCACGTGTACGGCAGAGAACAGGCGATGCCCCTTGGGCGTGCGTTGGGGCACGATCAGCCCATAGCGTCGTTCCCAGGCGCGCAGGGTCACAGCGTTCACACCGGTCTGGCGCGCCACTTCGCGAATCGGCAACCAGCCTTCGTCCAGGGCTTTCTTGAAGTCATCGCCAAGGTCTTCCCTGGCGCTGGTGTCGAGTGGGCTTTTCATTAGATTGCATTTCGCAGGCTGAGGTTTTCCGGGTGCGGCTGCAGATAAACCTGCTGTGCGATGTAGGGATCCGGGTGTTGGCGGAAATAATGTTTGAGCAGCGTCAGCGGCACCACCAGCGGCACGATGCCGTGTCGGTACTGGCCGATGACGTGCTGCACTTCCTGCTTGTCTTCAGGGCTGATGTCCTGTTTGAGGTAGCCACTGATGTGCTGCAGGACATTGGTGTGAGTGCGGCGCGTGGCGCATTTTTTCAATGCCGCCATCAGCTCGCTGAAATAGCGCGGGCCGAGTTCGTCAGGATCGGTCTGGCCCATGTTGCCCAAGAGGTTACCCAAGGTTTTGTATTGCACCGGGTTATGGGCCATCAGCAGGTATTTGTAGCGCGAGTGGAAGTCCGTAAGGCCACGCCGGGTCAGGCCTTCTTGCAACAACTGCTGCCAGGCGCTGTAGGCAAACACGCGGGTGAGGAAGTTTTCGCGCAGCACCGGGTCGTTGAGGCGGCCAGCTTCTTCCACCGGCAAATCCGGTTGCAGGGCGCAGAAGACCTGGGCGTAGATGCCGCGTCCACCACCGTCCACCGGGGATCCGTTGGCGTGGTAGACCTTGACCCGGTCGAGGCCGCAGGAAGGGGATTTCTGCATGAAGATGTAGCCGCAGATATCGCCCAGTTCTGCGGCCATTTTCTGACCGTACTCGGCGAGCGGCCGGGTGACGTTGATCTCGGGGTGGACGGTGCCGACCGCTTCGGGGTGTTCGGGGTCGCCGATCAGGCGGATCGGTTCGCGAGGAATACCCAGGCCAATGGCGACTTCCGGACACACCGGGACGAAATCAAAATAGTCGGCGAGGGTGTGACTGCACAGGCGCGACTCCTTGTGACCGCCGTTGTAGCGCACCTCGGCCCCCATCAAGCAGGCGCTGATGGCGATTTTCGGTTGAGTCGCTGGCTGTTCGCACATCGGAGCACCTCGAATCCAGACCTGTACAGAGTGGTGGCTCTGTACAACTTGATCTTCATCATAGATTCAAAGGTGTACAAGTCAAATTGTTTGTATAAGTTTTTTGGGGCTACTTCCAGCCGAGGATCCAGCCTTCGCTATCTTTCAACGTCTGCCATGCAAGACGTTCACTGCGCCGGGTCAGCACCGCCTGCAACTCGACCTCCAGCACCGCGCCTTGCTCATCGCGGAACAGCTCAGTCACCAAAAAATGTTTTTCGCGGTTTTGCGGGCGGGCTGCTGTCCATTTCGACAGCAGCAATTTACTCGGATTTATGCGATTCACTGCAAGTGCTCATGCAACCGTCGCGCAGCTTCCTGGCCGCTGAGCCAGGCCCCTTCGACACGCCCGGACAAGCACCAGTCGCCACACACATACAGGCCCAGATCGGCATCGGCCAGGGCGCCCCATTCGTGACTGCTGGCGGGGCGCGCATAGAGCCAGCGATGCGCGAGGCTGAAGGTCGGGGCGGGCATGGCGCTGTGCAACAGCTCGGCAAACGCTCCGTGCAATTGTTCGATCACCGCTTCCTTGGGCAGGTCGATATGCTGACGACTCCAGGCACTGGTCGCATGCAGCACCCACGTGTCGAGGGTGTTGTCGCGCCCGGGTTTGCTGCGGTTGCGCGCCAGCCAGTCGAGCGGGCTGTCCTGCACGAAGCAACCTTCCATGGGCGTATCCAGCGGTACATCAAACGCCAGCGCTACCGCCCAGGTCGGCTCCATTTTGACCCCGGCGGCGGCCCCGGCGAGTTTCGGCGCGGAGGCCAGCAACGCAGTGGCTTGAGGTGCTGGCGTGGCGATCACCACGTGGCTGAACGGACCATGGGTGAAGCCCTCGGCGTCTTGCAAGTGCCAGTGCTCTTCACCGCGATAAACCTCGGTGATCCGGCAGGCGAAATGCACTTCCAGATCGCCGAGCAGGCCGCGAGTGATGGCGCTCATGCGTGGCGTACCGACCCAGCGCGTCTGTTCGTCCGGCGACAGGTTGAGCTGGCCGCCGTGGAAGGTATAGAGCTGCGGTGTCCACTCGGCGACCCAGCCGTTGGATTGCCAGCGCTGGACCTCGGTGACAAAACGACGGTCGCGGGCAGTGAAATACTGGGCGCCCATATCCAAGGCTCCCGCATCGCTGCGCTTGCTCGACATGCGTCCGCCACTGCCGCGGCTTTTATCGAAAAGTTGAACGATGTGCCCGACGTCTGTCAGGGACTGGGCGGCTGAGAGTCCGGCGATGCCGGTGCCGATGATTGCGATAGGTACAGTCATAGGGGCCTCGTTTACCTTTCTGTACAGACTACGCCGTGGATGAAACCTGTACAATATTGTTTTTTGGTATAACTTTTAGCATTCTCGATCTGACAGCTTGGCCTATTGTTAAACACAGACACTGCCCGATATCAAAGATCCCTGCTTATAAAAATAGACTAGTGATCAGGGTAAAACGCCACGCGAGGAAGAAGTCATGCACATATTGCTGACCGGCGGTACTGGTTTGATAGGACGTCAACTCTGCCGACACTGGTTGAGCCAAGGACATCGTCTGACCGTCTTGAGCCGCACACCTGAAAAAGTCGCAAAAATCTGTGGCGCCCAGGTTCGCGGCGTCGCGTTACTCGAAGACCTCGGACAAGAACCGGTGGACGCGATTATCAACCTGGCAGGCGCGCCCATTGCTGACCGGCCATGGACGTCCAAACGCAAAGCCTTGCTCTGGAGCAGTCGCATCACCCTGACTGAAACCTTGCTGGCGTGGCTCGAAAAACGTGAGCAGAAACCACAGGTATTGATCTCCGGTTCCGCCATCGGCTGGTACGGCGACAGTGGCGAGCGGGAGCTGACCGAAGCGTCTCCGCCGTCCATCGATGATTTCGCCAGTCAGTTGTGCATTGCCTGGGAAGAAACCGCCCAGCGCGCCGAGGCCCTCGGTGTCCGGGTGATTCTGATTCGAACCGGGTTGGTGTTGTCCGCCGAGGGCGGCTTTTTGTCGCGGCTGTTGCTGCCGTTCAAACTGGGGCTGGGCGGGCCTCTGGGCAGTGGTCGGCAGTGGATGCCATGGATTCATATCAACGATCAAATCGCCCTGATTGATTTTCTTCTGCATCGCAACGACGCCAGCGGTCCTTATAATGCCTGCGCGCCTAAACCGGTGCGCAACAGCGAATTCGCCAAGACGCTGGGTAGCGTGCTGCACCGCCCGGCCTTCATGCCGATGCCGGCCCTGGCCTTGAAAGTGTGCCTGGGCGAGTTGTCACTGCTGTTGCTGGGCGGCCAGAAGGCCGTACCGGCGCGCTTGCTGGAAGCGGGTTTCACGTTCCAGTTCACTGATTTGCGCGCGGCCCTGGACGATTTGTCCCGCCGCCTTTGAAATAGGACGTTGCATGACCGATCACGCATTGCTTCTGGTTAACCTGGGTTCGCCTGCCTCCACCTCGGTGGCGGATGTCCGCAGTTACCTAAATCAATTTCTGATGGATCCGTACGTGATCGACCTGCCATGGCCGGTGCGACGCTTGCTGGTGTCATTGATCCTGATCAAGCGACCGGAGCAGTCGGCCCATGCCTATGCGTCGATCTGGTGGAAGGAGGGCTCGCCGCTGGTGGTGCTCAGCCGTCGCCTGCAACAGGCCATGACTGCCCAGTGGACCCACGGGCCTGTAGAGCTGGCGATGCGATACGGCGAGCCGTCGATTGAGACGAAACTGGTCCAGTTGGCTGCTCAGGGCTGCAAAAAAATCACCCTCGCGCCGCTTTATCCACAGTTTGCCGACAGCACAGTGACCACCGTGGTCGAAGAGGCCAAGCGGGTGTTGCGCGAGAAGAATCTCAATGTGCAACTCTCGATTCTCCAGCCGTTCTACGATCAGCCGGAGTACCTCGATGCCCTGGTGGCCAGTGCCAGACCGCATTTGCAGCAGGATTACGATCACTTGTTGCTGAGCTTTCACGGTTTGCCGGAGCGCCACCTGACCAAGCTCGATCCGACGGGCAAGCATTGCTTCAAGAATGAGGACTGCTGCAAGAATGCTTCTCCAGCGGTGTTGGCCACCTGTTATCGCGCGCAATGCCTGCGCACCGCGGCGCAGTTCGCCAAGCGTATGGGTTTGCCGGACGGCAAGTGGTCAGTGTCGTTCCAGTCTCGTCTGGGCCGTGCAAAATGGATCGAACCCTACACCGAAGCGCGCCTCGATGAATTGGCCGGAATGGGCGTGAAGAAAGTGCTGGTGATGTGCCCGGCGTTCGTTGCCGATTGCATCGAGACGCTTGAGGAGATCGGAGATCGCGGCAAGGAATTGTTCCGCGAAGCGGGGGGAGAGGAGCTGGTGCTGGTGCCGTGCCTCAACGACGATCCGCAGTGGGCGCGGGCGTTGAACACCTTGTGCGAACGAGCGCCGTTGGCATTGTAGTAACACAAACTGTGGCGAGGGAGCTTGTCGGATCGCCGCACCGTCCCGCTGGGTCGCGAAGCGGCCCCAAAATTATCGCCTTCGACGAAGATATTGTGAGTGCTGCGCACTCAAGCGGGACGGTGCGGCGATCCGACAAGCTCCCTCGCCACAGGGGGTTGAGTCGTCTGTTACAACAACGGCTCATCCGCCTTCTTGTGCTTCCAGCTGTCATTGCCCGGCAGCAGTAGATTCAGCCCGATCGCCACCACCGCGCAGAGCGCGATGCCTTTGAGGCCGAAGTCGTCCGGGCCAGTGCCGGTGCCGACCAGCACACCGCCAATCCCGAACACCAGCGTCACCGAGACAATCACCAGGTTGCGCGCCTCGCCCAGGTCGATCTTGTGGCGAATCAGCGTGTTCATGCCCACCGCAGCAATCGAACCGAACAACAGGCACAGAATCCCGCCCATCACCGGCACCGGGATGCTTTGCAGCAGCGCACCGAACTTGCCGACGAACGCCAGGCTGATGGCAAAGATCGCCGCCCAGGTCATGATTTTCGGGTTGTAGTTCTTGGTCAGCATCACCGCGCCCGTCACTTCGGCGTACGTGGTGTTAGGCGGACCGCCGAACAGGCCGGCTGCGGTGGTGGCAATGCCATCGCCGAGCAGGGTGCGGTGCAGGCCGGGCTTCTTCAGGTAATCGCGGCCGGTCACGCTGCCGACGGCAATCACCCCACCGATATGCTCGATGGCAGGAGCCAGGGCTACCGGAACGATGAACAGAATCGCCTGCCAGTTGAATTCCGGCGCGGTGAAGTGCGGAATGGCAAACCACGGTGCCGCGGCAATTTTCGCGGTATCGACGACACCAAAATAGAAGGCCATGGCAAAACCGACCAGCACGCCGGAGATGATTGGCACCAGGCGGAAAATGCCCTTGCCGAACACCGCGACGATCAGGGTGGTCAGCAGCGCTGGCATCGAGATCAGCATGGCGGTCTGATAATGAATCAATTCGGTGCCGTCGCCAGCCTTGCCCATCGCCATGTTGGCGGCAATCGGCGCCATGGCCAGGCCGATGGAGATGATCACCGGGCCAATCACTACCGGCGGCAGGAGACGGTCGATGAAACCGGTCCCTTTGATCTTCACGGCCAGGCCGAGGAAGGTGTAGACGAAGCCCGCCGCCATCACGCCGCCCATGGTCGCTGCCAGGCCGAACTGGCCCTTGGCGAGAATGATCGGGGTGATGAAGGCAAAGCTCGACGCGAGGAACACCGGCACCTGACGGCCGGTGACGATCTGGAACAGAATCGTCCCCAGACCTGCGGTAAACAGCGCCACGTTCGGGTCGAGGCCGGTAATCAGCGGCATCAACACCAGGGCGCCGAAGGCCACGAACAGCATCTGCGCGCCAGACAGCACCGTGCGCCAGAGCGGATCGTTGAACTCTTGCTGCATGCTCAAGCGTCCTTCTGCTTGGTACCGAAGATCTTGTCTCCAGCATCGCCCAGGCCCGGGATGATGTAACCGTGTTCGTTAAGTTTTTCGTCAATGGAGGCAGTGTAAATCGTCACGTCCGGGTGCGCTTTGCCTACAGCGGCAATGCCTTCCGGCGCGGCAACCAGCACCATGGCGCGGATGTCGCGGCAACCGGCTTTTTTCAGCAGGTCGATGGTCGCGACCATGGAGCTGCCGGTGGCGAGCATCGGGTCGATGATCATTGCCAGGCGTTCGTTGATTTCTGGAACCAGTTTTTCCAGGTAGGTGTGGGCTTGCAGCGTCTGTTCGTTGCGGGCCACGCCCACGGCGCTGACTTTGGCGCCCGGGATCAGGCTGAGCACGCCTTCGAGCATGCCGATACCGGCACGCAGGATCGGTACCACGGTAATCTTCTTGCCGGCGATTTTCTCCACCGACACCGTGCCGCACCAGCCTTCGATGTCGTAGGTTTCCAGCGGCAGGTCTTTGGTGGCTTCATAGGTCAGCAGGGCACCGACTTCCTGAGCGAGCTCACGGAAATTCTTTGTGCTGATGTCGGCGCGGCGCATAAGGCCGAGTTTATGGCGGATCAGCGGATGGCGGATCTCGAGGATGGGCATGGGAAAGGCTCCGGCGGCGGGCAAAAAAACCGGCCTAGATTAATCTATCCGAGGGTGTTGTCCTATAGACATACAGTACGTTAGTCCACAAACGCTTGATCTGGCCGTGCGGGATGCGTACCTTTGCCCGCTTTTCCCGATCCGCCACCCCCTGGAGAGCGCCATGTCCGCTGATCTCGAGCATATCCGTCAAATCATGCGAGAGGCTGACTGCCTGTACACCGAAGCTGAAGTCGAGGCGGCCATCGCCCGCGTCGGTGCACACATCAACGAAGAGCTGGCTGACAGCAATCCGGTGGTGTTCTGCGTGATGAACGGCGGGCTGATTTTCGCCGGCAAGCTGCTCACCCATCTGCAATTCCCGCTGGAAGCGTCTTACCTGCACGCCACCCGTTATCGCAACGAAACCAGCGGCGGCGACCTGTTCTGGAAAGCCAAGCCGGAAGTCTCGTTCATTGACCGTGACGTGCTGATCATCGACGACATCCTCGACGAAGGTCACACCCTGGGCGCGATCATCGACTTCTGCAAACACGCCGGCGCGCGCAAAGTGCACACCGCCGTGCTGATCGACAAGGACCACGACCGCAAGGCTCGCCCGGACCTGAAAGCCGATTTCGTCGGCTTGCCGTGCATCGACCGTTACATTTTCGGTTACGGCATGGACTACAAAGGCTACTGGCGTAACGCTAACGGGATTTTTGCTGTCAAAGGCATGTAAAAAATGACCACGCCGCGTTTTCTCGATCAATCCTTGTTCACCGAGCTGGCCGAGAAAGCAGCGGCCAATCCTCGCGGGCGTCAGCATCACAGCTTCCATCAGATGGAGGAGCCCTGCCACCGCATGGCGGTGGGCTTGCAGCCAAACACGTATATCCCGCCTCACAGACACTTGGGCGACAACAAGGCTGAGACCTTGTTGGTCCTTAAAGGGCGGCTCGGTTTACTCATCTTCGACGAGTCCGGCGTGATCGTGAAGAAACAAGTCCTCGTCGCCGGTGGTGACTGTGTCGGTGTGGACCTGCCAACCGGTGTGTTCCATGGCCTGGTGGTGCTGGAAGCCGACAGTCTGATGTTCGAGTGCAAGGCCGGTCCTTATCGACCGGTGGGGGAGGGTGAGCTTGCGCCGTGGGCGCCACGTGAAGGCGAGCCGGGTGTGGCCGAGTATCAGGCCTGGATGCGCGCGCAGTTCGATTGATCCCATACCCTGTGGGAGCGAGCCTGCTCGCGATAGCGGTCTGACTGGCACATTTATGCTGGATGTGCCGACGTAATCGCGAGCAGGCTCGCTCCCACAGTGGATCGCGTCCACAGAAGTAATTTCAAATACCCATGCTAGAGTGCTCGGCCCCGCCCTTCGGAGCCCGTCATGAGCCTTTTGATCCGTAGCTGCGCCGCTTTTTTGCTGACCCTCAGCCTGCCACTGGCGGCCGCCCCGGCGCCGATGCACGCGCAGTTCCTGCCGCCTGACGACCTGACCCTGCGTGACGCGGAGCCCGAACAGCAACAGCTGTTGCAGGTCACCGAGTATTCGGTGGTGGTCGGCAGCCAGCGTCAGTCCAATCAACAGCCGATTCCGGTCACTTCACCGCTGCTGATCCGCCTCAAGGGCAAATCCTTGAACAAAGGCGCGACCATCAATCAGGTGCTGGTCAATTTCGATGGCGAAAGCAAAAGCCTGAAAAAACCGATCTACGACGAAAAAAACAAAACCCTGACGCTTTTTTACCCGATGGCGCAGTACCGGGTGGTGATTGACCTGTTGCGCAATGACACGGTGTATTGCCAGTTCCTCAGCTACGCCAACGGCCATGTCTGGGCCGATCTGCACACCGGGGCTGTTCGTCCGCGTTGAGCCTTGTGCCCGGGCAGGGGTAAACTGCCCGCCCCGTGAAATGTCTGCGAGCTGGAGTCGGCAATGCGTAAAGATAAGAAACAAGTGATTGGTGACGAGATCGGCGATGAGCAGATCAAGTTGTTTCTCGATTTCGAGCCGGTCGACGCCACCTCGCCGTCGCTGCACAAACTGATCAAGGCCTACCGTGGCCTGCGCATCGATGACTTCGAGCGTTTTCTGACGTTCTTCGTCGAAGCCGGTCTGGACCTGGATGGCAAGGATGAGCACGGCAATGATTTCGTCGCCCTGATCAAGGATCAGCGCAATGCGGCCGAGTACATCGAGCTGATCGCCAAGGCGCGCGGTATTTGAGGTGATCCGGTTTCTTGTGGCGAGGGGATTTATCCCCGTTCGACTGCGAAGCAGTCGCCAACTGATTCAACGGAGTGGTCGCATAATTTGGGGCCGCTTCGCGACCCAACGGGGATAAATCCCCTCGCCACAAAATAAAGTGAGCCAGCAGTATTGGTTTCACAGTCCATAAAAAAAACGCCCCGCTCTCACTGAGAACGGGGCGTTTTTTATGCGGCCGAATCAAGCGTAGCTTTCGGTCTCGTTACTGGCTTCAACCAGTTCCAGCGCGACGTTGTTGTGCGCATTGATCTTGCGATACAGCGCAGCGTCGGTTTCCAGAACCTTTTCCCGAGCCGGGAAGATTTCCGCCAGCTTGGCAGCCCATTCACCGGACGCCTTGTTCGGGAAGCATTTTTCGATCAGCTCAAGCATGATCGAAACAGTCACCGAAGCGCCTGGGGACGCACCGAGCAGGGCGGCAAGGGAGCCGTCCTTCGCCGCGACCAGTTCGGTACCGAACTGCAGAACGCCGCCTTTTTTCGGGTCCTTCTTGATGATCTGCACCCGTTGGCCGGCCACTTCCAGGCGCCAGTCTTCGGCTTTCGCTTCAGGGTAGAAGCGACGCAGGGAATCGAGGCGCTGCTCCATCGACTGCATCACTTCGCTGACCAGGTACTTGGTCAGGTCCATGTTGTTTTTCGCCACAGCCAGCATCGGCCCGATGTTGCCGGCGCGAACCGACATCGGCAGATCCATGAAAGAACCGTGCTTGAGGAACTTGGTGGTGAAACCGGCGTAAGGTCCGAACAGCAGGGACTTCTTGCCATCGACCACTCGGGTGTCCAGGTGCGGCACCGACATCGGTGGCGAACCCACGGCTGCCTGGCTGTAGACCTTGGCCTGGTGGTGTTTGACCACTTCCGGGTTGTCGCAACGCAGCCACTGGCCACTGATCGGGAAACCGCCGAAGCCTTTGCTTTCTTCGATGCCCGACGCCTGCAACAGCGGCAGAGCCGCGCCGCCAGCACCGAGGAACACGAACTTGGCGTCGACTTCACGGGTATTGCCGCTGTTGACGTCCTTGATGCTGACGGTCCAGCCGCCGTTGTTACGCTTGAGGCCAGTCACGCGCTTGCAATACTTGACCTGGGCATCGGGTGCGCTGGTCAGGTGCTTGAGCAGTTGATTGGTCAGGGCGCCGAAGTTGACGTCGGTGCCGTTCATCACGCGGGTGGAGGCGACAACTTCGTCGGCCGGCCGGCCCGGCATCATCAACGGCATCCACTCGGCCATTTTGGCCTTGTCTTCGGTGTATTCCATGTCCGAGAACGCGTGGTGCTTGCTCAGGGTCTTGAAGCGTTCCTTGAGGAAGGAAACCCCATCATTGCCCTGCACGAAGCTCAGGTGCGGCACCGGGCTGATGAACGATTTGCACGAGCCGAAGGTGCCTTTTTTGGTCAGGTAGGACCAGAACTGCTTCGACACTTCAAATTGAGTGTTGATGTGCACGGCTTTCTTGATGTCGACGCTGCCGTCGGCGGCCTGTGGCGTGTAATTGAGCTCACACAGCCCGGCGTGACCGGTGCCGGCGTTGTTCCACGGGTTCGAACTCTCCGCGGCACCGGAATCCATCAGCTCGACGACTTCCAGCTTGATCGCGGGGTCGAGTTCTTTGAGCAGTACGGCAAGGGTGGCACTCATGATGCCGGCCCCAACCAGTACTACGTCGACTGCTTCGTTATGCGCCATTTAACGCGTCTCCAAAATCTGCAGCACCAAATTGTCGGCATGGCTGCCAGGCGTTCAGGGGCGTGTCAGTGATGCCCCAGCTATCCATGGTCAGTGTCGCCATGTCCGAATCTTCGCAATTTTTCGCAACTTCGACGGACGCTACCGGCCGGGTCAATGAGGTCAATGAACTCATTTCAACACGCGACTGGCAATTCGACTTATGGTCGAGACATCCGTTTGTGCAACCAAATCCGTAGCGGACAGGCTTCAGGCTCCGGTGTTCGAGGAGTACTCGGTCCTGTGTCGTTGGGCTGTTTCAGACGCTAATGGTGCATGTTCAGACGCAAAACTATTCATTTGCTCGCCACACTCTTGTGAAGTTGTGAAAACCCGTTTTTTTCACGCTCTTTTGAAGACGTGAACCTCAAAAAAGGGCTGTCCCAGCCTGGCACCGTGCCCGATTGGATTGCCGTCATGGGGTACATGACAGGCAAAACGGGCAAACAGCTCAGTGACCGAGCGTAATGACAGCTCTGCAGATTCGCGAAAAGTGGGGGTTTTGCTCAAGGAACAGCAAGCGCGCCAGCTTCACTCGATCTGTGTGGGCGGCTCTCTGTGGGCGGTGCGGGGTGCCAATACCGAAGCATTGACGATGCTGCGAGGCCCGATCAGGAGACGTCCTTATAATCGGGGGGAGATTGTATCTAAGAAACGCAGGGAAATGGACGTGATTAATGACTTTTATTAGGCGTCTGGTCAGGTGGTCAACAGATGTTGCACCCGTGCACGTGGCTGGCGCTGGCTGACACGGGCACTCGGAGGCAGCGGATGGTGCAGCCAGTTGAGGCGGATTTCTTCGATTTCGACCCAGCCATCGCCCATCGGCTGGAGGCTGCACTGCTTGAACGCCTGGCAGTGGCCATTGCGGTCGAGCAGGGCAAAGCTGCGGTGCAACGGGCGTGGTGCGAACAGCGAGATGAGATAACGCATGGCGAAGTACCTTGTGGGTGACCTGCCGAGAAGGTTGCCAGCGAGCCGTTACGTGAAAGTGTATAGGCGATGACAGATGTGTGACAGGAACCGGTTTCCCAAGGGTTTGTCAGACATTTCAGTATTCATTGCGAGACGCTAGTTAGCGACGATGGCCCACCGCTATACTGCGGGCCTGTTTGTGCCTGATTCTGGAGAGAAGAGCATGTTGCAACGCCTGTTGTTCGGTTTGATCACTGTGACCAGTTTGACCCTCGTCGGCTGCGCCCACAGCCCGCAACAACTGAACCCTGAACCCAAGCTGACGACTCAGCTGGCGCCGGTCGGCCGTGGTCAGCCGGTGGTGGTGCGTGTGGTGGACGGTCGTCCGTCGCCAACCCTGGGCACCCGTGGTGGCTTGTACCCTGAGACCAGCGCGATCACCGTGCAGGGCGCGCAGATCCTGCCGAAGTTGCAGGCTCAGGCCGAGGCGGCCGTACGGTTG
Organism: Pseudomonas sp.; assembly: GCF_051660785.1. Lineage (GTDB taxonomy): Bacteria > Pseudomonadota > Gammaproteobacteria > Pseudomonadales > Pseudomonadaceae > Aquipseudomonas. The sequence goes on along the minus strand of NZ_JBOFQE010000003.1, from coordinate 20,278 downwards.
CTGGGCTTTACCCCGACCTCGAATGCACTGAATGCTCCACAGTTGACGGTGACCCTGGCCGAGCTGAAGTATCAGTCGCCAAAAGAAGGCATGTACGTGACCGAGGCAACCATCGGCGCGACGTTCCGTTCTGATGTGCAGAATGCCAACCGTCGCTACAGCGGTCGTTACGGTGCGTCCCTGGATCAGCGTTTTGGTATGGCGCCAAACCAGGAAACCAACACCAAGCTGGTCAGTGATGTGCTGAGCGATGCGTTGACGCGTCTGTTCAAGGACCCGACGATTGGTCAGATTCTCAGCGAATAACGTTCGCGAGATTCAAAAAAGCCCGGTGCCAGCAATGGCCCCGGGCTTTTTCATGCCCACCGGTTTTGCGGGTGAACACCGAACCACTGTGGGAGCGAGCCGGCTCCGGGCGGCGTTCCGACGATGGGATTCAACATTCAACATCACTGTCGTCTGACACTCCGTCATCGCGAGCAGGCTCGCTCCCACAAGGGATCCACTGTGTCAGGCCGCTTGCGAATAAAAATCCAGCACACTCACACCCGTCAGCAAATCCGTCTCCGGCAAATCCGCATGTTGATGCCCACCCAGCGCGCAATACACCAGCCAGTGGCGGTCCTGAACGTTAAAGGCGAGGCTTCCTACGAGGTTTTGCTGTTCGTCACTCGGGGCGATGAGGTAGAGGCGGTCCTGGTTTTCGGCGTGCAGCATGACGGTTTCCGTGTCGGTTTCGAGGGGCGACAGACTGGCGTAACCAGATGACGGTGCTGTGACACAGGACAGCATTTGGTCTGATGTTTCGTTATTTGTCGGAAAGGCAGGGCAGGTGGGCAGGCTTTCGGTAGAATCCGCGCCGCAATCGTCGGTTCGGCGTTTGTCACACCTGTTTTGCCGAGGTCCGTGATGTCGTTGCATTTGATTTCGCTGTTCACCCACCATCCCGCCAAGTTGATCAACCTGCTGGCCTTACTGTTGGCCTTCCCGGGCGGTTGGCTGCTGCACGCCACTCGTCGTCGTGAACAACGCGCAATGGCTAGCCTGGTCGCCCAGCGTCAAAGCCGGCCGAGTGAAGAGCCTGTCCTGGATTGGGCCACCTTGCGCATGAACCGGTTTTTCTACCGCTTCGGCTTCGCGTGCCTGGGGTTGGCGTTGCTGGTGTCGTGGATCAGCACACGCTTCTGAATCTCTGACGCAGAACCCTGTGGTGAGGGGATTTATCCCCGTTCGGCTGCGCAGCAGTCGTAAATCGGCGCACACGGTCTGTCTGAAAACTGTGATTGCAGGTTTTGGGGCTGCTTCGCAGCCCAACGGGGATAAATCCCCTCGCCACAGGATGCCGTAGTTGTATCCAGGCAATTACAACGGCAACCCAGCCTTGACGCGGTACTGATTGCGTACCGGTGTGGCGTATTGCAGCACCATGAACGGACGATGTTCCTCAGGGCAGGCTTCCAGTCGGCGTTGCCATTCTTCCTGGGCCTTGGCCAGTTCGTCCGCCGCAAACACCTGGGCAGCCTTCGGCACCTGCAACTGCGGATCGGCGTCTTTCCACTGGGCGTACGCCAGGTAGTGCACCGGGAACAACCGGTAGCCGCCGAGGATCTGCCGGTCCATTTCGATTGCCAATTGCTTGGTGTCGTCGAACAGTTCGGTGATCGGCGCGGCGAAGTTCACGTGCACCCGGCCCTTGTAGCCGGTGATGCCCTTGGCGATGCTGACGTCGTCCTCACCCGGGACTTTGGTGTAGCTGCCGGTGGTGGCACGGATGAACAGCTCGCGGGCCTTGGCCTGGTCGCACGGGTCGTATTCGTAGCTGATCGACACCGGGCTGACGTTCAGCGAGCGGATGACTTCGCCGAACGGCTCGTCCTTGCGGCTCATGTGGAACATTTTCAGGATCGCCGACTCGGTGCGGTCGTCGCCGTCTTTGGCCCGACCTTCGGCCTGGGCGATCCAGATGGAGGCGCAATCGTTGCGGATCGAGTGGTTGATGTAGGCCGACAGCAGCTGATACGCCGCCATCTTCTCGCGACGACCAGTGATCGAGCGGTGCACGATGAAGCTCTTGTTCAGGCGCATCAGGTCGCTGACGAAGGGCTTTTGCAGCAGGTTGTCGCCGATCGCGATGCGCGGTGTCGGCAGGCCGGCGTGGTACACCGCGTAGTTGACGAAGGCCGGGTCCATCACGATGTCGCGGTGGTTGGCGATGAACAGGTACGCGCTACCGGACTTGAATTGCTCGACGCCGGTGTACGTCACACCGTCCGTGGCCCGTTCGATGGTGTGGTCGACATACATCTCGACTTTATCCTGCAACGTGGCCACCGACGTCACGTCGGCGAACTCACGGCGCAGCCGATGAGCTATAAGAGGTTTGAGCGCCCAGCCGAAAGCACCGGCAAAACGCGGGAAGCGGAAGTGGATGAGGATATCTAGAAACGCCTTGTCGCCGAGCAGTCGGTCCAGCACCGCTGGGACTTCGCTGTCGTCGTAAGGTCGGATGGCATCGAATTCGCCCATCATGCTCTCTTGTTAGAAACGGCTAGGGTAAGTAAAGGTTTTGCTCGAAAACCAACGGGGCACGGTCTGAAAAGTTAGCCAGACAAAAATAGCCCTGCAAATAGACCGGCGATTATACGCACAAGTCACCTGGGAGACCGCGATGCTGGAAACTGCGCAGTATGAATGTCCGTATTGTGGTGAAGAGGTCGAGACAACGGTGGACCTGTCCGGGGGCGATCAGACCTATATCGAGGACTGCCAGGTGTGCTGTCGGCCGATAACGTTTGTGTTGCAGGTTCATGGAGAGGAATGGCATCTCGAAGTAAAAAGTGAAAACGAGTAAGGGGCGTCTATGCAGCGAATCTACGAGCCGGAAAACCTGATGGAAGGGGAGTTGCTGCAAGGCATGCTGGCCAGTGAGGGCATCGAGGCGCATCTGATGGGCCGCGATTTAGTCGGCGGGACCGGCGAATTGCCCATCTTCGGCCTGCTGGGCTTGTCGGTGGACAACGACCAGGCCGAATACGCCCGCGAGCTGATCACCGCGTACAATGCCGCGCTGCCACTGCCCGGTGATGAACCGGACAGTTTTCCCGGCACGCTGGTCTGTTAGGCTGACGTTCGTTTTATTTAGAGTCGTGTTGCCCCATGTGTGGACGTTATGCCCTGTTTCGCTGGAACCCCGCCTTCGCGGCCCTGCCCGGCTTCCCCGCCGATCAGCAGGCCCAGTGGAATATTTCTCCCAACGATTCGGTGTTGATGCTGCGTGCAGGCGTCGATGGTCAGCGTGAGCTTGCCCGCGCACGTTGGGGTTTGACGCCGCCGTGGCTGACTGACCTTTCCCGCACCCCGGCCCATGCCCGGGCCGAAACGGTCGCGGAACAACCGATGTTTCGCCAGGCCCTGCGCGAACGCCGTTGCCTGCTGCCGGCCAACGGTTTTTACGAATGGCGCGGCACCACCCGCAAGCGGCCGTACTGGCTGACGCCGGGGGAGGGCTCCACGTTATTTTTTGCGGCGATCTGGGAAGCGTATCCGGTGCAGGAACAGGTGTGGCTGAGTACTGCAGTGATCACCCAGCCGGCGGCGAGTCAGCGTCGGCCGTTGATTCTTGATGCGGCGGGGCAAGCGGCGTGGCTGAATCCTGAAACGCCATTGCATGCCTTGCAGGCGTTGCTCGCCAGTGAACCTGCTGCGTTGCGCGAGCGGGTGCTGGCGAATCTGGTGAATGATCCGAAGCTTAATGGGCCGGAGTGTCTTACCCCCGGTTGATGAGCCGTGAGTGTCTTCAAATATTTGTCAGGTTCAAAATCGACCCCTCACCCCAACCCTCTCCCCAGAGGGGAGAGGGGGAAAGGGAGCCGATCTTCATGCTTTTCAAAACCTGAGTCCGGCTCGGTAATTCAGGTCGATGTACCTCGAAAGATCACCTCCGTCAGTCCCCTCTCCCTCCGGGAGAGGGTTAGGGTGAGGGGGCTCTTCAGACCTTGAACTGATTGATCAACCGCCGCTGCTGCTCAGCCAGTTTGGTCAAATCCGCACTCGCCGCACTCGATTCATCCGCGCCGCCCGCCACTTCATTGGCCACTTGCCCGATGTTGATCACGTTACGGTTGATGTCGTCCGCCACCGCACTCTGTTCCTCAGCCGCACTGGCAATCTGCGTGTTCATGTCATTGATCACCGACACCGCCTGAGTAATCGTCTCCAATGCCTCGGCTGCCTTCGCCGCATGCTGCACGCTTTCGTCCGTACGGTTCTGGCTGTCCTCCATCACCCGCACCACATCGCGGGTGCCTTGTTGCAACTGCTGGATCATGGTCTGGATTTCTTCAGTAGCCTTCTGGGTCTTCTGCGCCAGGTTGCGCACTTCATCGGCCACCACCGCAAAACCCCGACCCTGTTCACCGGCCCGCGCCGCTTCAATGGCCGCGTTCAAGGCCAGCAGGTTGGTCTGCTCGGCGATCCCGCGAATGGCGGTGAGGATCGCGTTGATGTTTTCGCTGTCCTTGGCCAGGGTCTGAACGACGCCGACAGCCTTGCCGATTTCCACGGCCAGCACGCCAATCGAGTTCGACGTATCGCGCACAATCTGCATGCCCTGCGCCGCGGCCTGATCGGCATGGCTGGCGGCTTGTGCAGCCTGGGTCGCGTTGCGCGCCACATCTTGCGCAGTGGCGGTCATTTCATGCACCGCGGTGGCCACTTGATCGATCTCGGCCATTTGCTTCTGCACACCGATGTTGGTGCGGATGGCGATGTCAGCGGTGTGTTCCGACGAGTCGCTGACGCTCTGCACCGAGGTCACGACCTGGGTGATCATTGCCTGCAACTTGGCCAGGAACGTGTTGAAGCCTTTGGCGATCGAGCCCAGTTCATCGGCGCGGTCGCTGGTCAGGCGGCGCGTCAGGTCGCCTTCGCCTTTGGCGATATCGTCGAGCATCGCGACCATTTGCTTGAGAGGCCGTGCGATACCGTGGCCCACCAGCCAGATCACCAGCAAACCGATACCGGCGATCAGCAAGCCGACCATGGCCATGCCGAAGGTGTCGGACTTGCGCTGAGTGTCCAGATCGCCCTGCAGTTTTTGCAGGTCGGCCATTACTGCGTTCAACGGCAGTTGCTGCATCAGGGTCCAGCGCGCGTCGGTCTGGCCGATGCCGAACGGCAGGTACAACTCGATCCGCCCTTGGGCCTTGTCGACGGTGTAAGTCACTTCGCCGCGCTTGAGGTTGGCCATGTTGGCGATCTGTTGGCTGTCGAGGATGTCGCTGACCTTCTCGCCGAATTTGCTCGGGTCCTTGGTGTAGGCAACGATCCGGCCATTACCGCCGATCAGCGCCATTTCCCCTGCGCCGCTGTACAGTTTCTGATTCGCGCCCAGCAACATTTCCTGGATGAAGTTCACCGACAGGTCAGCGCCGACGATGCCCTGGAAGGCGCCGTTGAGCATAATCGGTTCAATGAAGGAGGCGAGCATGACGATTTTGTCGCCGACCTTGTAGGGTGCCGGATCGATCACGCAGGACTTTTTGGTTTCTTTCGAGCACAGGTAGTACTCGCTGGCGCGCACGCCAGTGGACAGGGTTTTCTGGTCGTCGACGTCCACCAGTTTATCCAGGCCCAGGGTGCCATCCTCGTTGCGGAACCACCACGGCAGGAAGCGCCCGTTGCTGGCGTCGATGCCGACCACCTTGGTGTCGACGTAGGCCGCGTCGTTGTGATCGAGCGCGTCTTTTTCCCAGCCTATATAAGTGCCGAGAATTTTCGGGTTCTTGGCCACGTTTTCCTTGATCAGGCTGATCAGCTGCTCACGGCCCAGGCTCAGCTGCGGCTGGCCATCGGCGCCCGGCGTGCCGATCAGTGCGTTGACCCGCACCAGGCCGCCGGCGATCAGCAGCGGCGCTTCGAGTTCGCGCTGGATCTGGCTGACCTGGGTTTGCGCCAGGGAGGTCAGGCGCTGCTCGATGACTTGCTCGAATTGCGCCTGGGTCCGTTCCTGGACCATGTCTTGCGTCCGGGCACCGGAAAACAGTGCGTACAGCACCAGCGCGGCGACTACGCTAAGAACGATGGCGCCGGCGAGGGCGGCCACGGAAAACTGGATCGACTTGAATTTCATGGGTGCTCCGCACGCAAGAGGACGACTGCGGTGGTGTATCGGCAGGCGCCCGGAGGGGCATGAGCGGGGTTGGGCGAAATGGCTGTTTTGGAGTGTTGGATGTCGCAAATGAATCATTGCGGGGCGTTGTTGGCCGTGGCGGGCGTCGGTATGTGAATTTTTTCCTGCAGCCATGAGAGTTTTGGCTGAAATGTGCGTCTACTCATCTGCGTAACTGGCGTCGATACATTCCCGCCCAGGATACGCGTCATGTTTCCAGGGAGTTTTTGATGAACAAGACATTGGTTGTGTGTGCGCTGAGCGCAGGTTTGCTGCTTGCCGGTTGTCAGTCGGTCAATACCACCAGCGGTGGCGCCGTGGGCGTTGAGCGCAAGCAATACATGTTCAGCATGTTGTCCACCGACGAGGTCAACCAGATGTACGCTCAGTCTTATCAAAAGACTGTCGGCGAGGCGAACACCAAAGGTGTGCTGGACAAGACCAGTAACGACGCCAGACGCGTGCAGGCGATCGCTGACCGGCTGATTGCACAGGCGCCTGTTTTCCGTCCGGATTCGGCCCAGTGGAAATGGGAAGTCAACCTGATCAAGAGCGACGAGCTCAATGCCAACTGCGGGCCTGGCGGCAAGATCATTTTCTACACCGGGCTGATCGACAAACTGCAACTCACCGACGATGAAATCGCCGCGATCATGGGTCATGAAATTGCCCATGCCCTGCGCGAGCATGGTCGTGAAGCCATGTCCAAGGCGTACGGTGTCGAGATGGCCAAGCAGGGCGCTGGCGCGTTGCTCGGTCTGGGCCAGGACAGCCTGGCCCTGGCGGACACCGTGGCGAAATACGGCATGACCTTGCCCAACAGTCGTGGCAATGAGAACGAGGCGGACCTGATCGGCCTCGAACTGGCGGCCCGTGCGGGTTACAACCCCAATGCCGCGATCACGCTGTGGAACAAGATGAGCAAGGCCTCGGAAGGTGCGCCACCGGAGTTCTTGAGCACTCACCCGGCTTCGTCCAGTCGGATTGCCTCGTTGCAGGCGGCGATACCGAAGGTGATGCCGTTGTACGAGAAAGCGCCGAAGTCTTGATAGACATGCAGTGAGGCTGCTGACGCTATCGCGAGCAGGCTCGCTCCCACAGTTGATTGCATTCCAATGTGGGAGCGAGCCTGCTCCGGGCGGCGTTCCGACGATGAACGATTACGCGGTCTCACGACCTACCGCGTCAAACCCACCCGCTGCTTTGCATCGCCTTGTACACCGCCACAATCGCCAGGATAAGGAATGCCGACGCTGCCAGGCGACGGATCAGGGTGAGCGGCAATTTGTCCGCCGCAAAGTTACCCGCCAACACCACCGGCACGTTGGCAATCAGCATGCCCGCTGTGGTGCCGATGATTACCAGCCACAACTCCGGGTATTGCGCGGCGAGCATCACCGTGGCGACCTGGGTTTTGTCGCCCATCTCGGCCAGGAAAAACGCAATCAGCGTGGTCAGGAACGGCCCGAACTTGCGGGCGGTGCTGGCTTCATCGTCGTCCATCTTGTCCGGCACCAGGGTCCACAGCGCAGTTGCGGCGAAGCTCGCGGCGAGGATCCAGTGCAATGTCGCATTCGAGAAGAAACTGCCGAACCAGGCACCTACCGCACCGGCTGCCGCGTGGTTGGCCAGGGTCGCGGCGACGATGCCGGCGATGATCGGCCAGGGTTTGCGAAAGCGGGCAGCGAGAATGAGTGCGAGCAGTTGCGTCTTGTCGCCGATTTCGGCCAAGGCAACAATTGCGGTGGGAACGAGCAGAGAATCCAGCATCAGGGGTTTTCCTAAGGGGCGGGTCGACACGGCTATGACACGTACAGCCTTCCCGCCCCGGGTAAGGTGTTCGTGTCATAGGTCTTGTCAAACCCTGCGATCCGTCTGATGCGGACGCTTGGGTCGCATACGCCATGGTCTGTTGACCAAGTATGTTGACGTATGCCGGACGAGCATGGCGCTCGTGGGAGACTACTCCCCTAGGACGGAGCGGATTCTGCCTAGGCAAATCCGATTGGGCAAGCAGAAATTTTTACCCGCGCTTGGCCCGGTAAATCCTGAAACCCTGTCCTTCAGCCTTGATCGCACACACGCCCAAGTGTTCTTCGATCAGCGGCTGATACTTCAGGAAGCTGTTGGCGACCAAGCGCAGTTCGCCGCCGTTTTTCAGATGTTTTGCCGCTTTTCGCAGCAAGTTCTCGGTAGCGAAGTAGTCGGTGTGGACGCCGACGTGGAACGGTGGATTGCTCAGGATTGCACTCAAACCCATCGGTGCCGCATCGATGCCGTCACCGGTAATCACGTCCGCTTCCAGGCCGTTGGCCGCCAACGTCAGGCGACTGCTGGCGGCGGCAAAAGCGTCGACGTCGAGCAAGGTGACCTGATTGTGCGGATAACGGCGTTTCACCGCTGCGCCCAACACGCCTGCGCCGCACCCGAAGTCGAGCAAGTGGCCGCTCGGCAACTTGTCCAGATGCTCCAGCAGCAACGCGCTGCCCCGATCCAGCCGACCGTGGCTGAACACGCCCGGCAGGCTGATGACTTTCAGCGGACCTTCGGCCAGCGGCAATTCATAAGTCTGGGCCAGGCTTTCCAGTGACTTGGCTTCTGGCGCGTTCGCCACGGTGACCAGCCAGAGCTGGCAATGCCGCGCGCTGTCGAGCTTGCGCGGCTTGCCGAACGGGTTCAGTTGCTTGGCCGCGCCTTCGATGCCGCTGCGTTTTTCACCCACCAGGTACAACTCGCGACCGGCCAGGCGCGAGGCGAGGGCGTTGAGGATGTAGTCGGTCAGGTCCTTGGACTTGGGCAAAAACACCACCGCCGTCTCGAACTCGCGCTCGGGTGCGTTCACGCCAAAATGGCTGCGCTCGGCAAAACGCGCGTCCAGCGCCGCTTGATCGCCGGCGTGCCAGCACCAGCCGTGGGCATCGGGCAGACGGCCCAGCAAATCGTCGGCGGGCAAACCGGCCAGCAGCACCGAGCCCTGGAATAACTCGGCCTGACGAAGCAGTACTTCACTGCGCGGATCCATAACTGCTCCTGTGAAAAAAAGTGCCGCAGTCTATCAACTGACGACCCGCAGCGCTTTACCGCTGAAGAATCCCTGCGCGTTTTCGGTCAACTGACCAACGATCCGCTGCCGCGCCTCGCGACTGCCCCAGGCGTTGTGCGGCGTGACGATCAGCCGTGGAATATCGTGGGCCAGCAAAGGATTGCCGGCAGTCGGTGGCTCGACACTCAACACGTCGGTGGCCGCGCCGCCCAGATGACCGTTGCGCAAGGCATCGGCCAATGCCTGTTCATCGATCAAGCCCCCGCGCGCGGTGTTGACCACGAACGCGCCGGGTTTCATCGAGGCCAGTTCTCGGGCACCGATGAAGTGGCGGGTGTGTTCGTTGAGCGGGCAATGCAGGGTGAGCGCGTCGATTTGCGGCAGCAGTTCATCCAGCGGCAAGCGATCCGGCCGGGCAGGGCGCCCCGGAATCTGCCCCAGCAACACGCGCATGCCGAAGGCTTCAGCCAGCCGCGCGACCGCGCCACCCAGTTCGCCATGGCCGAGCAGGCCGAGGGTTTTGCCCTCGAGCTCGACAATCGGGTAATCCAGCAGGCAGAACTGTTTCGCTTGCTGCCAGCGGCCTTCACCGACGGCTTTCTGATAATCGGCCAGGCGCGTAGCGAGGTTGAGCAGCAGCATGATCGTGTGCTGCGCCACCGACGGCGTGCCGTAACCCTGGCAATTGCAGACCGTGATGCCGTGGGCGCGAGCGGCCGCGAGGTCGACGTTGTTGGTGCCGGTGGCGGTGATCAGAATCAGCTTAAGATCGGGGCTGGCGGCAATGGCGGCGGCGTCGATCAGGATCTTGTTGCTGATGGCCACGGTGGCGCCCTTGAGGCGTTCGATCACCTGGTCCGGCGTGGTTTGTGCGAACAGCTGCAAGTCGTCAAAGCAGGCGCGCAACGGGCTGAGGTCGAGATCGCCCAGGTCCAGGGAAGGGTGGTCGAGGAAAACGGCGCGGCGAGAGTTCGTCATCAACTGTACCTTTTGTGCAGTGAACTGAAGGCGTAATCTGCCGAGCCTACCAGATGAAACAAATGGTTACCCATTGCCAGGCCGGACGCCGAACCCTGTAGGAGTGAGCCTGCTCGCGATGAGTCATTAACATTCACCAGATTTGTTGAATGTCAGGTCGCATCGCGAGCAGGCTCGCTCCTACAGGGGTTGCGTTGACCTATGAATCTCAATCAGACCGATCTGCCCCAAAGGAGCCCCCATGTACTGGACAGAGTTCTTGACCGTTGCCCTGATTCACTTGCTCGCCGTCGCCAGCCCCGGCCCGGATTTCGCCGTGGTGGTGCGTGAGAGCGTGACTCACGGCCGTCGTGCCGGGACCTGGACAGCGCTGGGTGTCGGTACGGCGATTTTCCTGCACGTCGGTTATTCGCTGCTCGGCATCGGCCTGATCGTGTCGCAGTCGATCGTGCTGTTCAACGCCTTGAAATGGGCGGCGGCCGCCTATCTGCTGTACATCGGCTACAAGGCCCTGCGCGCGCAACCGGCCAAAGTGGTCGGTGACGATCTGCATAAAGAGGCCGGCGAGCGCACGCCTCGCGGTGCCTTCACCTCAGGTTTCGTGACCAACGGCCTGAACCCCAAAGCCACGCTGTTCTTCCTGTCGCTGTTCACCGTGGTCATCAACCCGCACACGCCGTTGTCGGTACAGGCTGGTTATGGGCTCTACCTCGCGGCGGCGACGGCCGTGTGGTTCTGCCTGGTGGCGCGGCTGTTCAGCCAGCAGCGCGTTCGCGCCGGTTTCGCGCGCATGGGCCATTGGTTCGACCGCACCATGGGTGTGGTGCTGATCGCCATCGGCGTGAAACTTGCCTTCACCGAGATGCATTGATCGCGCAGAACGATTTCCCGCAAATGCTGGCGCAAAGCTAGCATTTGTACGGCTCTGCAAATCATTCCTTTGGCTGATTTGGCCGGCGTATAAGGGTTCTAGAGTGGTTACCTCTAAAAGCCAACACCGTGCAGTCAGAAAAGGGATTCTTATGTTGCAGACTCGCGTTATCCCCCCAGCCGAAGGCGCTTACCAGTATCCGCTGCTGATCAAACGGCTGCTGATGTCCGGCGCTCGTTACGAAAAAACCCGCGAGATCATTTACCGCGACCAGTTGCGCTACAGCTACCCGACCCTGATCGAGCGAGTCGCGCGGCTGGCCAACGTGCTCACGGAAGCCGGGGTCAAGGCCGGCGATACCGTGGCTGTGATGGACTGGGATAGCCATCGGTATCTGGAATGCATGTTCGCCATCCCGATGATCGGTGCGGTGATTCACACCATCAACGTGCGCCTGTCACCGGAGCAGATCCTCTACACCATGAACCACGCCGAGGACCGCTTCGTGTTGGTCAACAGCGAGTTCGTCGGGCTGTACAACGCGATTGCCGGGCACCTGACCACGGTCGAGAAAACCCTGCTGCTGACCGACCTGCCGGAAAAAACCGCCGACCTGCCCAATCTGGTCGGCGAGTACGAGCAGCTGCTGGCGGCCGCAAGCACGCAATACGACTTCCAGGATTTCGACGAAAACTCGGTCGCGACCACGTTCTACACCACGGGCACCACCGGTAACCCTAAAGGTGTGTACTTCACCCATCGGCAACTGGTGCTACACACCATGGGCGTGTCGACCATCATGGGCGCCATCGACAGCGTGCGCCTGCTGGGCACCAACGACGTGTACATGCCGATCACCCCGATGTTCCACGTGCACGCCTGGGGCCTGCCGTATGTGGCGACCATGCTCGGGCTCAAGCAGGTTTACCCCGGTCGTTACGACCCGGAATACCTGGTGGAGCTGTGGCGCAAGGAGAAGGTCACCTTTTCCCACTGCGTGCCGACCATTCTGCAAATGGTCCTCAACGCCAAGGCCGCGCAAGGCACCGATTTCGGCGGCTGGAAAATCGTCATCGGTGGCAGTGCGCTGAACCGTGCGCTGTACGAATCGGCCAAGGCCAAGGGCATCCAGTTGACCGCCGCATACGGCATGTCGGAAACCGGGCCATTGGTGTCCTGTGCTCACCTTAACGATGAGCTGATGGCCGGCACTGAAGACGAACGCACCACGTATCGCATCAAGGCTGGCGTACCGGGGCCTTTGGTGGAGGCGGCGATCGTCGACACCGACGGCAACTTCCTGCCCGCCGATGGCGAGACTCAGGGCGAACTGGTGCTGCGTGCGCCGTGGCTCACCGAGGGTTACTTCAACGAGCCGCAGAAGGGCGCCGAGCTCTGGGCCGGGGGCTGGCTGCATACCGGCGACGTGGCGACGCTGGACAGCATGGGCGTGATCGATATTCGCGATCGCATCAAAGATGTGATCAAGACCGGCGGGGAGTGGATCTCGTCCCTGGACCTCGAAGATTTGATCAGCCGCCACGTGGCGGTACGCGAAGTAGCAGTGGTGGGCATCGCCGATCCGCAGTGGGGCGAGCGCCCGTTTGCGCTGCTGGTGATCCGCGAAGGGCATGAGATCGGGGCTAAAGAGCTCAAGGAACACCTCAAGCCATTCGTGGAATTGGGGCACCTGAGCAAGTGGGCGATCCCGAGCCAGATCGCCCTTGTTACTGAAATTCCCAAGACCAGTGTCGGCAAGCTCGACAAGAAGCGGATCCGCCTCGACATCACTGAATGGCAGGCCAACAACAGCACCTTCCTCTCGACGCTTTAAGCGCCTTCTGGCGTGCCCGAAAGGGCACACCAGCCCCACCAAGCAAGCGCTTGGCTTGTGAAATCCGAATTTTCAGCCATCCTTGCCGTGCCGACATGTGTCGGACTGGCGAAAGGACTGTTCCAGAGTGGCCGGCAGCTGCAAATCACACTTTAGAGGGATCAAGCTCTACTACCTGCTGGCTATAGTCCGCTCAAGGATTTTTAAGAACGGAGCGCACGCACAAAACGGGGCGATGCAATTTTGGAGTGACTTCGGGACGCCTTGGCTCCCCGTCACCCACAACGTTTTTAGAAGTACTCACTGCCATAACAATAATGCACATGGAGTAGCGTCGATGACATCAGTAAACAAGTTCTGGCGCCGGGCGAAATTGCCCCTGGCGGTCAGTCTCGCCTCTTCGCTCGCCGGGCCTGCATTCGGCGTCAGTTTCAACGTTGGTGAAATCGAAGGTCAGTTCGATTCGTCCCTGTCGATCGGTGCGAGCTGGTCTACCGAGAGCGCCAACAAGAATCTCATCGGCGTCAACAACGGTGGCCGCGGCCTGTCCCAGACCTCCGATGACGGTCACTTGAACTTCGAGAGCGGGAAAACCTTCTCGAAGATCTTCAAGGGCATCCATGACCTTGAATTGAAATATGGCGACACCGGCGTTTTTGTCCGTGGCAAATACTGGTACGACTTTGAACTGAAGGACGAAAGCCGTCCGTTCAAGGACATCAGCGACAGCAACCGCAAGGAAGGCGCCAAGTCCGCCGGCGGTCAGATCCTCGACGCCTTCGTCTACCACAACTACTCCATTGCCGATCAGCCGGGCTCCGTGCGTCTGGGCAAGCAGGTCGTGAGCTGGGGTGAAAGTACCTTCATCGGCGGCGGCATCAACTCGATCAACCCGATCGACGTGTCCGCGTTCCGTCGTCCGGGTGCCGAGATCAAGGAAGGCCTGATCCCGGTCAACATGTTCTATGTGTCCCAGAGCCTGACCGAAAACCTCTCGGCTGAGGCGTTCTATCAGCTGGAATGGGACCAGACCGTTGTCGATAACTGCGGCACGTTCTTCTCGCAGCCGGACATCGTTGCCGACGGTTGCGACACCAACCTGCGCGTGCTGAACAAACGTTCGCAGATTCCAGCCGTTGCACTGGGGCCATTGGCCGGTGCCGGTGTGGATGTCAACGAGGAAGGCGTCCTGGTCCGTCGCGGGCCGGACCGCGATGCTCGTGACAGCGGCCAGTGGGGCGCGTCCTTGAAGTACATGTTCGAGCCGCTGGACACCGAGTTCGGTGCCTACTTCATGAACTACCACAGCCGCGCGCCGATCTTCAGCGCCACCGGTGCTCCGCAGTCGGTCTACAACTCCGCAGCGGCACTGCCAGGCCCGTTTGCCGCACTCGCTCCACTGCTGGTGGCAGGCAACTCCAAGTACTTCATCGAGTACCCGGAAGACATTCGCCTCTACGGCCTCAGCTTCTCCACCACCCTGCCTACCGGTACGGCGTGGAGCGGTGAATTGAGCTACCGTCCGAACGCGCCGGTGCAACTCAACTCCACCGACATTCTGTTCGCCGGTGTACGTCCTTTGGGCGGCGCTCTGGGTAACGCTTCGCTGCTCTCTGCCGGCCCGGGTCAAGACCTGCACGGCTACCGTCGTAAAGAAATCACCCAGTTCCAGACCACCCTGACGCACTTCTTCGATCAGGTGATGGGCGCGAGCCGTCTGACCCTCGTGGGCGAAGTGGGCGTGACTCACGTCGGCGGCCTGGAAAGCACCTCCGATGTCCGTTATGGCCGCGATCCGGTCTACGGCCCGGGCGCATTGCCAGCCACTGGCGCTGTCAACACGTGCGTGGCGCTCAACACCAGCACCATCAACGGCGCCGGCCCGGGTACTCCGACCAACAACCGTAGCCGCAACTGCAACAGCGACGGCTTCACCACGTCGACTTCGTGGGGCTACCGTGGCCGCGCCATCTGGGAATACAACGACGTATTCGCCGGTGTGAACCTCAAGCCGAACGTGGCTTGGTCCCATGACGTCGATGGTTACTCGCCTGGCCCTGGCGGCAACTTCGAGGAAGGTCGCAAAGCGGTCAGCCTGGGCGTCGATGCCGAGTACCAGAACACCTACACCGCGAGCCTGGCCTACACCAACTTCTTTGATGGCAAGTACACCACCGTCGATGACCGCGACTTCGTTGCGCTCAGCTTCGGCGTGAACTTCTAAGCACTGTTTTTTCAGGACGAACACACATATGAAAATAACAAAGAGTCTGTTCCACGCCGGTGTTCTGGGGCTTTCGCTGCTGGCGACCAGCGTCATGGCAGCCGTGCCTGCCGCCGAAGCGGACAAACTGGGCAAGAGCCTGACGCCGATGGGCGCCGAGATGGCGGGCAACGCCGACGGTTCGATCCCGGCCTGGAAGCCGATGGCGAAAAACGCCGACAACGTCGACGGCAAAGGCTTCCTGTCTGACCCGTTCGCCAGTGAGAAACCGCTGTTCACCATCACTGCGCAGAACGTCGACCAGTACAAGGACAAACTCGCTCCGGGCCAGTACGCGATGTTCAAGCGCTACCCGGAAACCTTCAAGATGCCGGTATACCCGTCCCATCGCGGCGCGACCGTGCCGGATGAGGTGTTTGCCTCCATCAAGAAAAACGCTACCAGCACCAACCTGGTGTCTGGCGGCAACGGCCTGGAAAACTTCGAAACCGCCGTACCGTTCCCGATTCCAAAGACCGGCGTCGAAGTCATCTGGAACCACATCACCCGCTATCGCGGTGGCAGCGTGACTCGTCTGGTAACCCAGGCCACGCCGCAGCCGAACGGCTCGTTCAGCCTGGTGTACTTCCAGGACCAGTTCGTATTCCGCGACAAGATGAAGGATTACGATCCGGCGAACCCGGGCAACATCCTGTTCTACTTCAAGCAGAAAGTGACCGCGCCGGCACGTCTGGCCGGTGGTGTGCTGCTGGTGCACGAAACCCTCGACCAGGTTAAAGAGCCGCGTTCGGCGTGGGTCTACAACGCCGGCCAGCGTCGTGTGCGTCGTGCGCCACAAGTGTCCTATGACGGACCGGGTACTGCGGCTGACGGCCTGCGGACTTCCGACAACCTGGACATGTACAACGGTGCACCGGATCGCTACGACTGGAAACTCGAAGGCAAGAAAGAGATGTACATTGCCTCCGACAGCTACAAGCTCGACGATCCGAAGCTGAAATATGCCGACATCATCAAGGCCGGTCACATCAACCAGGACCTGGCTCGCTACGAGCTGCGCCGCGTCTGGCATGTGGTTGCCACCCTGAAGGAAGGTCAGCGTCACATCTACGCCAAACGTGACTTCTACATCGACGAAGACACCTGGCAAGCGGCGGTGATCGACCACTACGACGGTCGTAATCAGCTGTGGCGTGTGGCGGAAGCTCACTCCCAGAACTACTACAACGTTCAAGTGCCGTGGTACACCCTGGAAACCTTGTACGACCTGCAATCGGGCCGTTACCTGGCACTGGGCATGAAGAACGAAGAGAAGTCGGCGTATGACTTCGGCTTCACCGCGACCACCAGCGATTTCACACCCGCTGCACTGCGTCAGGACGGGGTTCGCTAACCTGCACTGAACAGAGGCCGCATCCTCGAAAAACGCCCCGACTGGTTCGGGGCGTTTTTTTTTGCTGCTCACGCAAGTCGCTGTAGCAGCTGTCGAGCCTGCGAGGCTGCGTTCGAGCCGGGGTCGCGCCCGACCGAAGTCCTCGCAAATTTGGTGCACGCGGTTTGTCTGGCAGACCGCGTTGCATGGTTTTACGACTGCTTCGCAGCCGAACGCAGCCTCGCAGGCTCGACAGCTGCTACGAGACCTGTGTGGTTGTCGGGTTTGACCGACACCTTTGCTTGTATTCTTTTTGTAGCCATTTGTAGCAATAACCTTCATTCCCTCTTCGTTTACCGATAGTCTGCGGACATCTGCAACGCCGCCACCCGCACTTCAAACAAGAGCCGGCCATGACTGATCTGTCCCCACTCCCGGGCCCTGCAAGCGTTGCCGTCGCGGCACTGGACGGGCGCTTTTTTCGGCCCCCGTTGCCCGACGGCCATGTGCTGCGGCCTCGTCTGTGCGAGCGCCTGAGTGCCGGCCTCGGTGGCAGGCTGTTGCTGGTCAGCGCACCCGCCGGGTTCGGCAAGAGCTCGTTGGCGGTGGAGTTCTGCCAGGGCCTGCCGGCCCATTGGCACAGTCTGTGGCTGGGGTTGAGCCCCCGGGACAGTGACCCGGGGCGTTTCCTCGAACGCTTGCTCGAAGGTCTTCAGGACTACTTTCCGAAGCTCGGCAGCCAGGCGCTGGGCCTGCTGAAAATGCGCCAGCGCCATCAGCCATTCGCCTTCGAAGAATGGCTGGACGGTTTGCTTGATGAGCTGGCCATCCACCTTTCACCGTTGACGCCTTTGCTGCTGGTGCTGGATGACTATCATCTGGCGCAGGGCCCGGTGCTCGATCGTTGCCTGCAATTCTTCCTCAACCATCTGCCTGATGGCTTGCTGGTCATGGTGACCAGTCGACAGCGTCCGGACTGGCACCTGGCGCGTTTGCGCCTGTCTCGGCAACTGCTCGAGCTGCACGAGCAGGACCTGCGGCTGACCCACGATGAAGCCCTCACCTTGCTCGATCGGCATAGCAGCTCTTTGCGTGGCGAGGCACTGGAAAGCCTGATCCAGCGCAGTGAAGGCTGGGTCGCCGGTCTGCGTTTCTGGTTGCTGGCGGCCTCCGAGGCAGGCACCGACGGCGCGTTGCCGCAGTCGCTGCATGGCGGGGAAGGGCTGATTCGCGATTACCTGCTCGAAGAAGTCATCGATTGCCTGCCCGCCGAGGTGCAGTCGTTCCTGTACGACACCGCGCCTCAGGAGCGTTTTTGCAGCGAGCTGTGCGATGCCATTCGCGACGCCCATGACAGCGCCGAAATTCTGCGTTTCCTCCAGGCACACCAGGTGTTCCTGGTGCCGCTGGACGAGCACGGCCACTGGTATCGCTATCACCATCTGTTTTCAGACCTGCTGCGCACCCGGCCCACCGCTCAGGCGATAGTGCCGGCCGCCAGCCTGCATCTGCGCGCCTGTCGCTGGTTCAATGCGCAAGGATTGCTCGACGAGGCGGTGGAGCAGGCGTTGCGCGCTGGACACCTGGACGTTGCGGCAAACCTGGTGCAGAACCTTTCTGAAGAACAACTGCTCGCCGAACAGAACGTCGGCATGCTGCTGCGCTGGAAAATGGACTTGCCCGACAGCCTGCTGATCAGCACTCCGCGGCTGATCGTGCTTTACAGCTGGGCGTTGGGGCTGGCCTGTCAGCTGGACGCGGCCGAGGAACTGGCGGCCCACTTGAGCCGCTTCCTGCCAGCCCCGTCGGCTACCGCGCAGAAATCCATGCTGGCGCAATGGCTGGCCTTGAGCGGCATCATCGCCCGTGGCCGAGGCAATCGCGCGCTCACGCAACTCTACTGCACCGAAGCACTGGAGAGTCTGCCGGCCAAGCGCTACGGGCAACGGCTGATGTGTCTGTCGACCCTGTCCAACCTGGCGATTGCTGACGGCGACTTGTGGCGGGCACGCAGCTTGAACCGCGAATCGCTGGAACTGGCGCAGCGGGTCGGCAATCCGCTGTTCGAAGCGCTGGCCCATTACGACCGCGCGCGGGTGCTGCAAGCGCGTGGGGAGATCATGCGCTCGCTGCAAGAAGTCCGGCAGGGCCTGCAACGCCTGCAAGGGTTATCTCCGCAACGGCTTTATGCCGTGCGTGCACGCCTGACGTTGTACGAAGGTTTTTTGCTGGCCGTGCGCTTGCAACCACAAGCCGCGCGGGCGCGTTTACAAGCCGGGTTGAGTGAAGCCCGGGCCTGTCGCGATATCAGCGTCTTGATCGGCCATTGTGTGATCGCCCGGCTTGAGGGCAGCAGCGGCGAGTTTGCCAAAGCCTTCGCCGAACTCGCCGAAGCCGAACGCTTGATGCACATCTGGGACGTGCCTCCGATTTACTATCTGGCGATGATCACCCTGGTCAAGTGCGAACTGTGGCTGGCCCAGGGGCGTACCGATCTGGCCGAAGCCTGGCTGGCGCGACTGGGCCAGACCTACAACGGTGACCACGCGGCAGCGCC
The DNA here is from genome assembly GCF_051660785.1 of Pseudomonas sp. GTDB lineage: Bacteria > Pseudomonadota > Gammaproteobacteria > Pseudomonadales > Pseudomonadaceae > Aquipseudomonas. The sequence continues at coordinate 1,230 of NZ_JBOFQE010000003.1, read as the reverse complement.
GCCGGAATTCCATCCACAGCTACCGCTGCATATCGAATTGCAGCAAGCCTTGCTGGAAGTGATTCAGGGGCAACCGATGCTGGCCGAGGGGCGTTTGAACGCGCTGCTTGAGCATGGGCAGAAATCGGGACGGCAAATGCTCAGCGTGATGGCGCTGACGCAAAAAATCACCCTGTTGCTGGCGGTCGGCCGTGAGCCCGAGGCCCGCAAGGCGCTGGTCCAGGCATTGGAAGCGGCCACCGGCGGCGTCTTGCAACCGTTCGACAGGTTGCTGGCTGAACACCCGGACTGGCTGCGCGGGCAACTGCAACTGTGCGTTCCGACGGTTGTTTCGCAGAACCTCACAGAAAAGCTTCCTGCCATGGTCGCTCGCCCGGCATCGGAGCCATCACCGGGGACGGAACAGCTCAGCGCCCGCGAGTTGGCGGTCCTGCGCCTGATCGCCCAAGGCTGTTCGAATCAGGAAATCAGCGATCAGCTGTTCATTTCGCTGCACACGGTCAAGACCCACGCCAGCCACATCAATAGCAAGCTTGGGGTCGAGCGGCGTACGCAGGCGGTGGCACGGGCGAAAGAGTTGGGCCTGCTGGCGTAGACGAGATCTGTGCGCAGGCCTGATGCAAAACGCCCCGAGCAAGTCGGGGCGTTTTTTTGTCCACCAGGCCTGACTTGCAGGCCGGTGTTTTGCTGTTGCGATGAAAACGTCAGGCCACGAGATCGTTGGCGCTGAAGGTATTGACGCCCACCAACTGGATTTCGAAGTCCGCACCCGCGTTGCCGCTGACATTGCCCGAAAGCATGTGATCGACGAAACGCACTTGTCCTGCGCCCGTGAAATCATTGGCACCGATGAAGGTGAAACCGTTGAAACCACTCAGCAGCAGATCGGCATCGAACTGGGTCAGGTCGATCTTATCGCCCTGCAAACTGCTGAAGTCGCTGATGACGTCGCGGTTGGCGCCGGTGCCCATCTGATTGACAGCGCTGAACACGAAGGTGTCGGCGCCCGCGCCACCGATCAGGGTATCGGCACCGGCGCCGCCGTTGAGGACGTTGGCGTCGGCGTTGCCGGTCAGCACGTTGTTCAGGCCGTTGCCGATCAGGTTGAACGCGCCGTTACCGAACAGGGAGGCGTTTTCGACGTTGCCCAGATTGCTCTGGCTCAAGTCGACGACGTTGTTCGATCCGTTGGCATCGTAGATGACGTAAAGGGTGTCATTGCCTTCGTTG
>NZ_JBOFQE010000002.1:0-33187 GCF_051660785.1 Pseudomonas sp. | reverse complement strand
CTTGCTGGCGATAGCGGTGTATCAGTCGACTAAAACGTCCAATGACACACCGCTATCGCCAGCAAGCCGGCTCCTACAAGGTTAGTACCCCGCAGGAACGGCGTCAGATCAACCGCGGTGACGACCGCGGAAGTAGTTGATCAGGCCTTGGGTGGAAGCATCGTCAGCCGGGGTCTCTTCGCTGCCGACCAGGCGGTTGTAGACGCCTTTGCCCAGTTCTTTACCCAACTCCACGCCCCACTGGTCGAAGGCGTTGATGCCCCAGACCACGCTTTGCACGAAAACTTTATGTTCGTACATCGCCACCAGCGCGCCAAGGCGACGCGGGCTGATGCGTTCGACCACGATGGTGTTGCTCGGACGATTGCCCGGGATCACCTTGTGCGGCGCGATTTTATGCACCTCTTCTTCGCTCATGCCCTTGTCGCGCAGTTCGGCTTCGGCTTCCGGCAGGGTCTTGCCGAGCATCAGCGCCTGGCTCTGCGACAGGCAGTTGGCGTACAGCCACTGGTGGTGGTCGGAAACCGGGTTGAAGCTGACAATCGGCACGATGAAATCGGCCGGAATCAATTGGGTACCCTGGTGCAGCAACTGGTGATACGCGTGCTGACCGTTGCAACCCACGCCACCCCAGATCACCGGGCCGGTATCGGTGGACACTGGCGTACCGTCCTGGCGCACGCTCTTGCCGTTGGATTCCATGTCCAGCTGTTGCAAGTGCTTGGTGATGTTGCGCAGGTAGTGATCGTACGGCAGGATCGCGTGGCTTTGCGCGCCCCAGAAGTTGCCGTACCAGACGCCGAGCAAGGCCAGCAGCACCGGCATGTTCTGGTCGAATGGCGCGCTCTGGAAGTGCTGGTCCATGGTGTAGGCACCGGACAGCAGTTCCTTGAAGTTCGACATGCCGATGGCCAGCGCGATTGGCAGGCCGATGGCCGACCACAGCGAGTAACGGCCGCCGACCCAGTCCCACATCGGGAAGATGTTTTCTTCACGGATACCGAATGCCACGGCTGCCGCATTGTTGCTGGAAACGGCGATGAAGTGACGATACAGCTCGGCTTCCGAACCACCCTGAGCCAGGTACCAGGCGCGAGCGGCCTGGGCATTTTTCAGGGTTTCGAGGGTGTTGAAAGATTTCGACGAGACGATGAACAGTGTGGTCTCGGCGCGCAGCTTCATGGTCAGTTCGTGGAACTCACTGCCATCGATGTTCGCCAGGTAATGGCAGCGCACGCCTTTCTGGGCGTAGGACAACAGCGCTTCAGAGACCAGCTCGGGGCCGAGGAACGAGCCACCGATGCCGATGTTGACCACGTCAGTGATCGGCTTCTCGGTGTAGCCACGCCACAGACCGTCGTGGATGCGGCCCACGAGGTCGGTGATCTGGTTCAGCACCTTGTGCACTTCAGGCATCACGTTGACGCCGTTCACCGACAGCTTGTCGCCTACCGGGCGGCGCAGGGCGGTGTGCAGGGCCGGGCGACCTTCCGAGGAGTTGACGATTTCGCCGTCGAACAGCGATTTGATCGCGCCCTTGAGGTCGACTTCGTTGGCCAGACCCACCAGCAGATTGCGGGTCTCGGCGTTGATCAGGTTCTTCGAGTAATCGAGAAACAGGCCGCAGCTGCTGAGGGTGAATTGAGTAAAGCGCTGCGGATCGGCATTGAAAGCCTCGCGCATGCTGAAATCCTGCATGGCTTGGCGGTGGTCATTCAGCGCTTGCCAGGCGGGCAGAGCGGTAACGTCATGAGGAGTGCGGTAGTACGCCATCGCTGCGGGTTTCCTTTTTACTTGAACGGCTTTTTTGAACACTGAAAATCCCGGAGCGCCGTGGGCAGGCGTCCGGTCAACTGCGTCGACACGATTTCAATGACACAGGGCGAATACAGTAACCCTCGCGCTGCGATCTGTCTTGACTTTGTCTAACACGTTCCCGGTACTTTTTTATACACAAAGCAGGGAACGGTTCGACAAACGGAAGGGGCGTGGGTTCGATCAGGCGACCTGAACCGGAATGGCATTGCTGGTGTGGCTCAGTTCATTGCCCGGTGCCATGTACAACATGCGAGGCTTGAAGTTGAGCAGCTCCGCTTCGCTGTAATGCGCGTAAGCGCAGATGATCACCCGGTCACCGACCTTGGCCTTGTGCGCGGCAGCGCCGTTGACCGAAATCATGCGCGAGCCTTCTTCACCACGAATCGCGTAGGTGGTGAAGCGTTCGCCGTTGTCGACGTTATAAATCTGGATCTGTTCGTATTCACGGATGCCGGACAAGTCCAGCCATTCGCCGTCGATGGCGCAAGAACCTTCGTAATCGAGTACGGCGTGAGTGACTTCGGCGCGATGCAGCTTGGCTTTGAGCATGATGGCGTGCATGAGTGGTTTCCCAGGTCGGAATCGAACGGCGGGCAGTTTGCCCGAAGGCATTAGAGGCGGCAATACGGCAAGGAACCTGCCGAAGATCCAATGTGGGAGCGAGCCTGCTCGCGATAGCGGACTGTCAGCCAACACAGATGTTGAATGTCAGTCCCTCATCGCGAGCAGGCTCGCTCCCACATGGGTTTTGCGGTGTTCAGGCGGTGGCGTCAAGGTTCAGGTGCAGGTTGTCGATCAACCGCGTAGTGCCCAGGAACGCCGCCACCAGAATCACCAGGTCCCGATCCTCCGGAGTCGCCGGGCGCAAGGTTTGCGCGTGACGAATCTCCAGGTAATCGGGGCGCAAACCGGCCGCTTCGAGCTGCTTGATCTGTGCGTCGATCAGTGCCGGGAAATCCCGCTCACCCTGTTTGATCGACTCGGCAATTTGGCTCAGGCCGCGATACACCACCGGCGCAACGGCCCGTTGTTCTTCGTTGAGGAACCCGTTGCGCGACGACAGCGCCAGGCCATCGGCCGCACGCACGGTGGGTTCGCCAATGATCTGGACCGGCATGTTCAGGTCATGGACCAGGGATTTGATCACCGCCAGTTGCTGGAAGTCTTTCTGGCCGAAGATCGCCAGGTCAGGCTGGACCATGTTGAACAGCTTGCTGACCACCGTCGCCACTCCTTCGAAATGCCCGGGACGGCTGGCGCCGCACAGGCCTTCGGAGAGTTGCGGGACACTGACGCGGGTCTGACCGGCCATGCCGTCGGGATACATTTCTTCGACTGTAGGCGCGAACAGCAAGTGGCAACCGGCCTGCAGCAGTTTCTCCTGGTCAGCGGCCAGGGTCCGCGGGTACTTGTCGAGGTCTTCGCCGGCGCCGAATTGCAGCGGGTTGACGAAAATGCTCGCGACCACGAAATCCGTTCGTTGGGAAGCTTTGGTAATCAGTGCAACGTGGCCGCTGTGCAGGTTGCCCATGGTCGGCACGAAGCCGATGCGCTTGCCTTCGCTGCGGGCACGGGCCACGGCGGCCCGGAGTTCGCGTACGGTTTTTACGGTGTTCATGCAGAGAATCCGTGTTCGATCCCAGGGAAAGAGGCTGCTTTGACCTCAGAAACATAGGCGCTCAGGGCAGCGTGAATGCTGGTCTGGCCGTTCATGAAGTTCTTTACGAATTTTGGCACGCGGCCGGTAATCGACAGACCGAGCATGTCGTGCAGAACCAGGACCTGGCCGTCGGTGCCACTGCCGGCGCCGATGCCGATTACCGGAATGCCCACTGCCTGGGTGATTTCCTGGGCCAGTTCGCTTGGTACGCACTCCAGCAACAGCATGGCTGCACCGGCCTGTTCCAGGGCGATGGCGTCGGCACGCATCTGCCGCGCCTGGTTCTCGCTGCGGCCCTGGACTTTGTAACCGCCCAGAATGTTCACCGATTGCGGCGTCAGGCCCATGTGCGCGCACACCGGGATGCCGCGCTCTGCCAGCAGGCGGATCGAGTCGGCGAGCCACAAGGCCCCTTCAACCTTGACCATGTGCGCACCGGCCTGCATCAACAGGGCGCTGTTGCTCATGGCTTGTTCGGTGGTGGCATAGGCCATGAACGGCAGGTCGGCGAGAATCAGCGCATCGGCGTTGCCGCGTTTGACGGCTGCCACGTGGTAAGCCATTTCCGCGGTGGTCACCGGCAGGGTGCTGTCGTGACCCTGCAAAACCATGCCGAGGGAGTCGCCCACCAGCAGCACTTCGACGCCAGCCTGATTGCAGGCATGGGCGAAGGTTGCGTCATAGCAGGTCAGCATGGTGATTTTTTCACCTTTTTGCTTGAGACCTTGCAGAGTGGTCAGGGTGATGGCTGGCATGAAAAGTTCCTCATTCAGGCGCTGTGGAAACTACTGCGAGTAACGCGCGTGATTCTTCGTTAAATACAGGCGCACGGTCTGTTGTCGTGCTTTTAAGGCCTGGATTGCGCCCTTCAATGCCGTGTTGGCGGCAGCGGGACGCCTATAGTCGTGAGGAGAACTCGGGAAGTCAATTGCATGTGTTACCGCATTGTTACGCGGTGGGTGTTACCGGGGTAACTGATGCGTTTCAGCATGCCGCAGATCTTGCTCAACACAAAATCCCTGTGGGAGCGAGCCTGCTCGCGATAGCGGCGGATCAGCCAGCATCAATGCTGAATGACACACCGCCTATTGCGAGCAGGCTCGCTCCTACAGGGGTTTTGGTCAATTTGGGGAGAGGCGTTCCAGGCCGACGAACGGGCAGGCGGCGAGTAATTCCGTCAGGCTGCGGCCGTCAGGCAGGTGCAGATCCGCAGGCGCCAGTTCGGCCAGGGGATACAGAACGAAGGCGCGCTCTTGCATATGGTAGTGCGGCACCCTGAGGCGCGGTTCGTCGATAAGCAGATCACCAAACAGCACGATGTCGAGGTCCAGCGTGCGTGGGCCCCAGCGCTCAAGACGTTCGCGGCCTTGTTCGTTCTCGATGGCTTGCAGCGCATCAAGCAGGTCCAGCGGGTTGAGCAGGCTGTCGAGGGCGGCGACCGCGTTGGTGTAACGCGGTTGGCCGGGCAGGAGTGAGTCGCTTTGATAGAAGGCGGACACCCCGGCCAGTTCGGTCTGCGGTAACTGCGCCAGCGCCTCGACGGCGCTGCGCAATTGTTCGGCGGGGTCAGCCAGATTGCTGCCCATGCCGATGTAGATGCGTTCCATGGATTACTCGCCCGTGGCGCTCGGTGCGCCAGCCGCGCGTTTACGCTTGGCGCCACCGCTGCGACGACGTTTGCGTGGGGCGCCGGTGCCTTCATCCTTGCCGCTGAGGTCACGGATCATGTCCCGGCGTTCGCTGTCATTGGCGTCCTGATAGTCAGTCCACCACTCGCCCAGACCATCAGTCTGCTCACCGGCGCTCTCACGCAGCAGCAGGAAGTCGTAACCGGCACGGAACCGCGGGTTGTCCAGCAACAGGTCGGCACGTTTGCCGCTGCGCCGTGGCAGACGCTCCTGCATGTCCCAGATCTCGCGGATCGGCATGGTGAAACGTTTTGGAATCGCGATCCGCTGGCACTGTTCGGCAATCAGCTCGTGAGCCGCTTCCTGCATCGCCGGAATCGGCGGCATGCCCCGGTCTTGCAGACGCAGCACGCGTGCCGGCAGGGCAGGCCACAGCAGGGCAGCAAACAGGAAGGCCGGGGTCACCGGTTTGTTCTGTTTGATCCGCAGGTCGGTGTTGATCAGCGCTTCGCTGATCAAGGTGTGGGTGTACGTCGGGTTGTATTCGAGCGCCTCGGCACTGGCCGGGAACAGCGGGTCGAACAGCTGAAGGTCGACCAGCATCTCGAAAGTGTCCGCGGCATGGCCGGAGAGGAACAGCTTGAGCACTTCTTCGAACAGACGGGCTGACGGGATCTCGCGCAACATCGGCGCCAGGTCACGGATCGGCAAGGCGCTATGTTTTTCGATGCCGAAATTCAGCTTGGCGGCGAAACGCACAGCCCGCAGCATCCGCACCGGATCTTCCTGGTAGCGTTGCTTCGGATCGCCGATCAGACGGATCAGGTGATTGCGGATGTCGTGTACGCCATTGGCGTAATCGAGAATGCGCTCGCTGACCGGATCGTAATACAGGGCGTTGATGGTGAAGTCGCGGCGTTGCGCGTCTTCTTCCAGCGTGCCGTAGACGTTATCGCGCAGAATGCGCCCGCTCTCGTTACGGGAAGACTGGTTGCTGTCTTCTTCCTCGTCGTTTTGCGGGTGATTGGCGCGGAAGGTCGCGACTTCGATGATTTCGCGGCCAAAGTGGATATGCACCAGTTTGAAGCGGCGACCGATGATTCGCGCATTGCGGAATTCGGCTCGAACCTGTTCAGGCGTGGCGCTGGTGGCAACGTCGAAATCCTTGGGTGTGATGCCCAGGAGCATGTCACGCACGCAGCCGCCAACCAGATAAGCCTGATAACCGGCGTTCTGCAGGCGCTCGACGATATTCACCGCATAACGGCTGAATTGGCCCTTTTGCAGCGAATGTTGGCCGCTGTTGAGCACTTCAGGCGTACTGCGAATGTGTTGCGTATGACGCTTGGGAGAACGGAATGACTGGAACAACTTCTTCAGCATGGGATGCACTGTTTGAAGGAATGTTCGGCCATAACGAAGAATGACCGCATGATGGGCGGGGATTCTAGCATTTAGTCGGGGGATGGTGTAGGAAGCTGCGCAAGCGCTTGAAGGGCATGTCTGGAAAGCGCGTGTAGCAGCTGTCGAGCAGCGCACTGTGGCGAGGGGATTTATCCCCGTTGGGTCGCGTAGCGGCCCCAAGCTCTTGAGCGTTTCTGAAATCTTGCCAGTGCTACGCACTGGAACGGGGGTAAACCCCCTCGCCACAGAAACTACAAGGGGAGCCGAAGCTCCCCAAGAAAGTAGTTGCATGCTCTATTTTTATTTTTGATTCGGGCTTTTTGTTTTTGTTAAGTGCCCTCGCCATGAAGATTTTCCTTCATGACCCTCCCAATCGGGAGCCAAGAGCAAACGGATTGCTTTGGTCGCTGTGCTGCAGTGATCTTTCGATCCAACCAGTTCAGGCACTGTCTTATGACAGTTTTTTATTATTCTCGGCCTGGTCGTGGGGCAAGCCCCAAATACAACGCCTCTCCAAAAGAATCAGTTAGCTGCGCCTCTCGCCGTCTTGTTTTTATTGTGCGTGAGTCGATTCGTCTTATTTTTATTGTCTTGTGCAATGCTTGTTATTGTTCTTGTACTGAACATATAGCAGGGTGCGTGCCAACTTTGGTGAAGCCCAGTAAAACAAGGGGTTAGCCTGGGTGGTGGAGTTTTTCGAGGTCAAAAAAAACCGGGGCTTCGTTACCGTAAGCCCCGGCTTTTGTTACGTGAGATAGATGGGGTAACAGTTTTTTCAAAAAGTCACGTGTTACCCACACATCAGACAGGCGCGGTTCAGCTCTCGCTGGCCACCCCGGTCTTGCGTCGCGGAATGCCCAGGCGTTGGCGACGTTCCCACAGGCACTTGCGGCTCACCCCGAGTTTGCGGGCCAGCTCGGTTTCAGTCATGTGGTCCTGATGCTCGAGAACGAAGTGCTGGAAGTAATCTTCCAGGGACAGGTCTTCGGTCGGCTCATGATTGTTGTTGCCGGCACCGTTGCCCTGCTGCGGAGGAAGGCCGATGAACTCGTCGTCTTCCAGATCGCTCAGCTCGATATCGATCCCCAGCAGCTCGGCGGAAATCTCCGGGCTCTCGCACAGAATGACTGCGCGCTCTACTGCGTTTTCCAGTTCACGAACGTTACCCGGCCAGGAGTAATGACGAATCGCCTGTTCGGCGTCCGCGGCGAACTTCAGGTCGGTGCGGTTGACCCGTGCGCTCTGGCGCGCCAGGAAGGCATTGGCGATTTCGTTGACGTCGGCACCGCGCTCGCGCAGGGCCGGCAGTTTCAGGGCGATCACGTGGAGACGGTAATACAAGTCTTCACGGAACTGGCCGATCTTGGCCAGGCTCTTGAGGTCCCGGTGAGTCGCGGCGATCAAACGCACATCGACTTTCTGTGACTGCACCGAACCGACCCGGCGAATTTCGCCTTCCTGCAACACGCGCAGCAAGCGGGCTTGGGCTTCCAGTGGCAGTTCGCCGATTTCGTCTAGGAACAAGGTGCCGCCGTCCGCCGCTTCCACCAGACCAGCTCGCCCGGCGCTGGCGCCGGTGAACGCGCCTTTTTCGTGGCCGAACAGTTCGGACTCGATCAGGCTTTCCGGAATGGCTGCGCAGTTCACCGAAATCATCGGTGCCTTGGCGCGTTTGGACAGATTGTGCAGGGCACGGGCCACCAGTTCTTTACCGGTACCGGATTCGCCCTGGATCAACACATTGGAATCGGTCGGCGCGACTTTGCGGATCTTGCTGTACAGGTCCTGCATCGGCGGACACGAGCCAATGATGCCGATTTCGCCGTTGCTGTTATCGACACCTGGCTTCGCTGCGCCATTGCCGGCTTTGCCGGTCACCGGTTCGCCGCCGGCCGGCAGCGATTGGCGGTCACGCAGGATGCGCGCGACAGCCTGGAGCATTTCGTCGTGATCGAAAGGCTTGGCGATGTAATCCACCGCGCCCATCTTCATCGAGTCGACAGCCGAACGCAGGCTGGCGTAGCTGGTCATGATCAGCACCGGAGTGCCCTGGCCGAGTTTGATCAACTCGGTGCCCGGAGCGCCCGGCAGACGCAAGTCGCTGACGATCAGGTCGAACGTGGGAATAGTGAAGCGTTCTTGTGCTTCCTGCACTGAACCGGCTTCGCTGACCTGGTACTGGTTACGTTCCAGCAGGCGGCGCAAGGCGGAGCGGATAATTGTTTCGTCTTCGACGATCAAAATGTGCGGCATTGATTCGATACTCTCGACGGTCTCAGTTCACAGCGGACGTCGCTTCGACATGACGCGGCAAGGTCACCCGGATACGGGTGCCGCGTTGGCTTTGTACATCAGCCGGGCTGTCGATGGTGATTTGTCCATAATGCTCTTCAACGATGGAATAGACCAGTGCAAGGCCCAGACCGGTGCCTTCGCCAGGATCCTTGGTGGTGAAGAAAGGTTCGAACAATCTATCCATGATGTTCTTCGGAATTCCGCTGCCTTCGTCTTCCACGATCAAATCGACCGTGTGTTCGCCGGCTTCGCTTTTGACTCGCACCGCACTGCCGGGAGGCGAGGCGTCACGGGCGTTTGAGAGCAAGTTGATCAATACCTGGGCGAGGCGCTGCGGATCGCCTTCGACCCAGTGATCGGGGTCACAAAGATTATAGAACTGCACTTCGAAATTGCGTCGGTTCAGGGCGAGCAAACCGATGGCATCCTGAGCCACTTCCGCCAGACAGACGGGCTCGTCGCTGTGCTGATGGCTGCCGGCGTGGGCGAAACTCATCAGCGACTGAACGATGCGTGACACGCGTTTGGTCTGCTCCAGGATCTGCCCGCTGATTTCCTTCAACTCGCCATCGTCTTCACGTTCTTCGCGCAGGTTCTGCGCCAGGCAGGCGATGCCGGTGATCGGGTTGCCGATTTCATGGGCCACACCCGCCGCGAGTCGTCCGATGCTGGCCAGACGCTCGGAGTGCACCAGTTTGTCTTCGAGCATCTGGGTTTCGGTCAGGTCTTCGACCAGCAATACCAGGCCGCTGTTGCCCGGCGCGAGCGGTTCATCGATTGCCGCTTTGTGCAGGTTCAGCCAGCGGGTCTGGCCGTCCAGGGCCAGGTGCTGTTTGTGCAAATGTTCGTCCGGCAGATTGATAAAGCCTTGCAGCAGTTCTTTCCAAGGATCGGCAATCGTGCTCAGGCGCGAGCCGACCACCCGTTGTGCGGCAATCCCGGTCAGCTCCTCCATGGCTTTGTTCCACATGAGGATTTCCTGATCCTTGGCCAGCGAGCAAACGCCCATCGGCAATTCCTGCAAGGTCTGGCGGTGATAACGGCGCAGGGCATCGAGTTCGGCGGCAAGGCCGGTGAGGCGCGAGTGGTAGTCCTCGAGACGGCTTTCGATGAAGTGAATGTCTTCGGTGACGTAGTTCTCGCCGCCGGCCTTGTAAGGCAGGAAGGTCTCTACCATGTCCTGGGCCACGCTGGGTCCCATCAGGCCCGAGAGGTTGGCTTCGATCCGGTCACGCAAGCGGCGCAAGGCATAAGGCCGGCGCTCGTCGAACGGCAGATAGAGATCGCGCAGGGCTTGCTCGACTTCCTTCTGCGCAGCCTTGGCGCCCAATGGTTTTGCAAGCTGCGTAGCGAACTCCTGAGGCGATGCCGCGTGCAATTCCCGGCGTTGCGGACGTCGTACGTTGTCCACGGCACAGGCTTCGGCGGCGCTAGCCTCTTCGGGGCTGGCGTTGGTGAACAGCGAAATCAGGGTGAACATCAGCACGTTGGCGGCCAGCGAGGCGATCGCGGCCATGTGCCAACTGGTGTCATCCAGCACGTAAATCATGTTCAACAGCGGAATGTAGAAGCCCTGCAGATTGCCGACCAGCGGCAGCAGCATGGTCACCAGCCACACGAGAATTCCCGCCAGCAACCCGGCGATGAAACCGCGACGGTTGGCGGTCGGCCAGTACAAAACCGACAGCACGCCCGGGAGGAATTGCAGCGTGGCCACAAACGCGACGATGCCGAGGTTGGCCAGGTCCTGTTCGGCGCCCAGCAACAGGTAAAAACCGTAACCGGCCATGATGATCGCAACGATCAGCGCCCGGCGGGTCCACTTCAGCCAGCGGTAGATGTTGCCTTCGGCTGGTGGTTGATAGAGCGGCAGCACCAGATGGTTCAGCGCCATCCCGGACAGCGCCAGGGTGGTGACGATGATCAGCCCGCTGGCTGCGGATAACCCGCCGACATACGCCAGCAGCGCCAACGCCTTGCTGTTGGCGGCGATGCCGATACCCAGCGTGAAATATTCCGGATTCGTCGTGGCGCCGAGTTTCAGTCCGGCCCAAAGAATCAGCGGCACTGCCAGGCTCATCAGCAGCAGGAACAACGGCAAGCCCCAGCTCGCACTGACCAGCGAGCGCGGGTTGAGGTTTTCGGTAAAGGTCATGTGGTACATGTGCGGCATCACAATCGCCGAGGCGAAGAACACCAGCAGCAGCGTACGCCACGGGCCTTCCTGCAACGGCGTGTGCAAAGCGGCGAGGGCGGTCTGGTTTTGCAGCAGCCACAGTTCCAGCTGTTGCGGGCCGTCGAACACACCGTAAAGGGCGTAGAGGCCGACGCCGCCAATGGCGATCAGCTTGATCACCGACTCAAAGGCAATCGCAAACACCAGGCCTTCGTGTTTCTCGCGGGTGGCGATGTGGCGCGAGCCGAAGAAAATCGTGAACAGGGTAATCAGGGCGCAGAAGCTCAGGGCCACGCGGTGCTGCACCGGCTCGCGGGTCAGGATGCCGATGGAGTCGGCCACCGCCTGAATCTGCAAGGCCAGCAATGGCAGCACGCCGATCAGCATGAAGATAGTGGTCAGCGCCCCGGCCCAGGTGCTGCGGAAGCGGAAGGCAAACAGGTCCGCCAGCGACGACAGCTGATAGGTGCGGGTGATTTTCAGGATCGGGTACAGCAACACCGGCGCCAGCAAAAACGCACCGGAGACCCCAAGGTAGCTGGACAGAAAACCGTAGCCGTACTGATAGGCCAGGCCCACCGTGCCGTAAAACGCCCAGGCACTGGCGTACACCCCCAGCGACAGGGTGTACGTCAGCGGGTGGCGAATGATCGCCCGGGGGATCATGCCCCGTTCGCTGATCCAGGCGACGCCGAACAGCACCGCCAGGTACGCGGCGCTGATCAGGATCATCTGGGTCAGGCTAAAGCTCATCGGCATCTTTTTGGCTCTGCAGGATGAAGGTCACGACGATCAGAATCAGCCAGAGCAGATAAGGGCGATACCAGGCGCCAGTAGCGTCGATCCACCAATCCATGATGGCCGGGGAGAACAGGTAAATCCCCACTACCAGGAGCAGGACCAAGCGATAGATGTACATCCCGGCCTCTCTTTTTTATGCGCGTGCCCGAAAACGTGCGGCGATGGTAACGGATGGGCGCGCCACTGCAAGTGTGATCACTGTAGTTGCGCTTCGGGCAAGGTGAGTGTGCGCGGGATCTGCAGTGCATCCCAATGGACGATTCCCCAGTTCAGCACTTCACGTGGGGTGGCATACGCCAGTTCCGCGCCGGGATTCTGCCCGAGCGCGCGCAATGCACGCAGTAACAAAGGCGTGGCCTGATCCTCCGTCAGCGGCGGCGAACGGTAGGTTTTGCCAAGCTTGTTGCCGTCAGGCTGGGTAATCAGCGGAATGTGCAGATAGCGCGGTTGCGAGAAACCCAGCAGTTCTTGCAGATAGAGCTGACGTGGTGTGGAGTCGAGCAGGTCCGCGCCACGGACGATGTCGGTGATGCCTTGCCAGGCGTCATCAAGGACCACGGCCAGTTGATAGGCGTAGAGCCCGTCGCGGCGGCGGATCACGAAATCGCCGACTTCCCGGCCCAGGTGCTGGCGGAATTCGCCTTGCACGCGGTCGATGAAGTGGTAGTCGAGCTCTGGCACGCGCAGGCGAATCGCGGCGTCTTCGGTGCCATGGCCGGCATTTCGACACAGGCCCGGGTAAATACCGTGATACGGCTCCAGTTGTTTTCGCGAGCAGGTGCAGGCGTAAGCGAGGCCGTGATTGAACAGGCGATTGAGGACTTCGGCGTAAGCCTCGTGCCGGTCGCTCTGGCGGACCATTTCGCCGTCCCACTCGAAACCGTAGCTTTCCAGGGCTTTCAAGATGGCGGCCTGAGCGCCGGGCTCTTCCCGTGGCGGATCGAGATCTTCCATGCGCATCAACCAGCGACCGCCCACCGAACGCGCGTCGAGATACGAGGCCAGCGCGGCGACCAGCGAACCGAAATGCAAGTGGCCGCTGGGCGTGGGGGCGAAGCGTCCGATGTAGGGAGAGGCGGTGGCAGTCATGGCTGGAATATTACTTTGTGGCGCCTGTTAAGCGCACGGCTTGATACCGCCATCGCGAGCAGGCTCGCTCCCACACTGGATTTGTTTACGCCGCAGATCAAATGTGGGAGCGAGCCTGCTCGCGATGGCGATTTTAAAGACACATCAGTTATCAGCAAATATCGGAAACAAAAACGGAGCGTTCGCACGCTCCGTTCTTCGTTCAAGGCGACATTACTTGCCGACTTGCTTTTCCTTGATTTCCGCCAGGGTCTTGCAGTCAACGCACATGTCGGCGGTAGGGCGGGCTTCCAGTCGCTTGACGCCGATCTCGACGCCGCAGGACTCGCACCAGCCATATTCTTCGTCTTCGATCAGTTGCAGCGTCTTGTCGATCTTCTTGATCAACTTGCGCTCGCGATCACGGGCACGCAGTTCAAGGCTGAACTCTTCTTCCTGGCTGGCACGGTCTGCCGGGTCAGGGAAGTTGGCCGCTTCGTCTTTCATGTGATCAACCGTACGGTCGACTTCCTGCATCAAGTCCTGTTTCCACTTATTCAGGATCTTGGTGAAGTGAGCGCGCATGGGCTTGCCCATGTACTCCTCGCCCTTTACTTCTTTGTAGGGTTCGAAGCCGCTGATCGACGTATTTTGCTGCTTTGCTTGGGTGGGCATGAAATGGACCGCCTCTACTCTTGTAATCCATTGCGCAGGATTGCTCCATCACCGACACCTGCCGGCCCTGCGGCTGCAAGCGGGCGAACTTACCAGATCAAATCGGGCCGCGCTACTCCCGGATGTCGAGGTAGTGGCCCAAGGGCCTTGCAAATGATTGCAAAGCCTTGTCTGGCGGCGTTGGAGGCCTGATCAAATATTGATTTTAGTCAAACCTTGGGTACACGCTTGAGTCGTTTGCGGTCAGGGTTATAACGGCTCTGACCGCTTTAGGTTCTCGCTCGTTCCGGCGCTTGGGTAGAATCGATTCTTTTCTCCGTTGTAAGGAAGGCTAATGGCTCAGTCCTACAGTGCCCGCAGTCGCGCAATCGAACCTTTCCATGTCATGGCGCTGCTGGCGCGGGCCAATGAATTGCAGGCCGCGGGTCACGATGTGATCCACCTGGAAATCGGCGAGCCGGACTTCACTACCGCCGAACCGATCATCCAGGCCGGCCAGGCGGCACTGACGGCGGGGAAGACCCGTTACACCGCGGCGCGCGGCATCCCCGAGTTACGCGAAGCGATCTCGAATTTCTATCAACAACGTTACAGTTTGAACATTGATCCGCAGCGAATCCTCATCACGCCCGGCGGTTCCGGTGCGCTGTTGCTGGCCAGCGCCTTGCTGGTCGACCCGGGCAAACACTGGCTGCTGGCAGACCCGGGTTACCCGTGCAACCGGCACTTTCTGCGATTGGTCGAAGGCGCAGCGCAACTGGTGCCGGTCGGCCCGGATGTGCGTTATCAGCTGACGCCGGACCTGGTTGCCCGCCATTGGGATCAAGACAGCGTCGGCGCCTTGGTGGCCTCGCCCGCCAACCCGACCGGGACCATCCTGACCCGCGACGAGCTGGCGGGCTTGTCGGCGGCGATCAAGGAGCGCCACGGTCATCTGGTGGTGGACGAGATCTACCATGGCCTGACTTACGGCACCGATGCCGCCAGTGTGCTGGAAGTCGATGACAGTGCGTTCGTCCTTAATAGTTTTTCCAAGTATTTCGGCATGACCGGTTGGCGACTGGGATGGCTGGTCGCGCCTGAGGCTGCGGTCGGTGAGCTGGAAAAACTCGCGCAAAACCTCTACATCAGCGCCCCGAGCATGGCCCAGCACGCGGCACTGGCCTGCTTCGAACCCGCCACGATCAGCATTCTGGAAGAGCGTCGCGCCGAATTCGGTCGTCGCCGAGATTTCCTGTTGCCGGCCTTGCGAGAGCTGGGCTTCGGCATCGCCGTCGAGCCGGAAGGCGCGTTCTACTTGTACGCCGATATCAGCAAGTTCGGCGGTGATGCCTTCGCGTTCTGCCGACATTTTCTCGAGACCGAGCACGTGGCAATTACCCCGGGCCTGGACTTCGGGCGCTATCAAGCCGGGCATCATGTGCGTTTTGCGTACACTCAAAGCCTGCCGCGCCTGGAAGAAGCGGTCGAGCGGATCGCTCGTGGATTGCGGAGCTGGCAAGGCTGATGCGTTTTCATCCTCCCCTCGAAGAAGGTCGCCTGATCCGCCGCTACAAGCGTTTTCTCGCCGATATCGAAACCGTTGGCGGTGAATTGCTGACTATTCATTGCCCGAACACGGGTTCGATGCTCAATTGTCAGGTAGAAGGCGGTCAGGTCTGGTTCAGCCGCTCCAGCGACCCGAAACGCAAATTGCCAGGCACTTGGGAAATCGGTGAAACCCCGCAGGGCCGGCTGTTCTGCGTGAATACCGGGCGCGCCAATGGGTTGATCGAAGAAGCGTTGCGGGCGGGTGTGATTACCGAACTGAACGGCTTTACCGAGTTGAAACGCGAAGTAGCCTACGGGCAGGAAAGCAGCCGCATCGATTTCCGCCTCGATTACCCGGGCGGGCCAGCGTATGTAGAAGTCAAAAGCGTGACCCTGGGCTTCGACGGCTCATTGGTGGCGGCGTTTCCCGATGCGGTGACGCAACGGGGCGCCAAGCATTTACGGGAGCTGGCTCATTTGGCTCGGGACGGAATTCGTGCGGTGCAGTTGTATTGCGTCAACCTGACCGGTATTGAATCGGTGCGTCCGGCAGAAGAAATCGATTCGGCCTACGCGGCGGCCTTGCGTGAGGCGGTGGCGTGCGGCGTCGAGGTGCTGGCCTATGGCGTGCGATTGACTCACGAAGAGATGGTGGTCGATCGGCGACTGGATGTGCTGCTGAACAGCTAAAAGCTGATCCAGACCCCTTGCTCGTCTTCGCGGCAGGCAACGGTGGTGAGGGATTGTCCGGCGCATGGGCCGGCGACGCATTCGCCGTCTTCGATCAGGAACAGCGCGCCGTGGGTGGCGCACTGGATCAGGCTGTTGCTGGGGTCGAGAAACTGGTCGGGTTTCCATTCCAGCCCGACACCCCGGTGCGGGCAGCGGTTGATGTAGACATAAACCTGACCGCCCCGGCGTACGGCGAAGAGTTTCTGACCGTCGATGTCGAATCCGCGACTGCTGTTGTCAGCCAATTCGGCACCCGTGCAAAGCAGCTTCATGTCGATCCTCAATTCCGCGGCTCGTGACCGGATATGTCCGAGCTTGACGTTCAAATGCAAACAATTATCAAATGGCCGCTTCGCCCGTCGGGTGCAGGTGCCGGATGCCGAGGATACTTGGCCTGTCATCTCGACGCCTGGGAAAAAACTTAAAAGGAAGCTGTTTATGCGCCTGAGTACCCGCGTTGTTGCGCTGTGTGTCGGACTCCTCGTCAGCCACCACGCAGCAGCGGTCGAGTTGCCACAGCGTTGGGTCAGTGCCGGTGGCGCCTTGTCCGAGTGGGTGAGCGCGCTGGGCGCAGAGTCGAAACTGGTCGGGGTCGATACCACCAGTCAGCATCCGCAATCGTTGAAATCGCTGCCGAGCATCGGTTATCAACGGCAACTGTCAGCGGAGGGCATCTTGAGCTTACGCCCGCAGATTCTGATCGGCACCGAGGAAATGGGACCGCCGCCGGTGCTGTCGCAGGTTCGCAGCGCGGGAGTGCAGGTGGAGCTGTTCTCGGCGCAACCCGATCTGCCGACGTTGCAAGGAAACCTCGCGCATCTGGGCAAGTTGCTCGGGGCTGAAGATAAGGCTGCGCAACTGCTCCAGACCTATCAGCAGCAGCTAGAGGAACAGAAGGTCCAGGTCACTCGCGCGCAGTTGAAGGAAAAATCGCCGGGCGTGCTGATGCTGCTCGGCCATGCGGGCGGCAAACCGCTTATCGCTGGCAAGGACACCGCCGCCGATTGGTTGATCCAGCAGGCCGGTGGACACAATCTGGCAACGCATACCGGTTACAAACCCTTTTCTGTTGAGTCGCTGGTCAGTCTCGACCCCGACGTGCTGGTGTTTGCCGACCGGGCGCTGACCGGCGATGCCGCGCGTGCGGCGTTGTTCAAGGAAAACCCGATTCTGTCCTCGACTCGCGCGGTCAAGGACGGGCGCGTCATGGAGCTTGATCCGACCTTGTTGGTGGGTGGATTGGGACCGCGTTTGCCCGATGCGTTGAAAACGCTGTCTGACGGCTTCTTCCCCGGTAAAGCCCCGCAATGACCATTCTGGTTAAACCCCGTGCCCTGTTCATCGGTCTGAGCCTGCTGTGTTTGCTGGCGATCTGGTTGTCGTTGGCGCTGGGACCGGTGAGCCTGCCGCTATTCGATACCTTGCGGGCGGCGTTGCGAATGATCGGTTTGCCTATCGCTCCGGATGGACTGCAACAGGCTGAACTCATCCTCGGGCAAATCCGCCTGCCTCGAACCTTGCTGGGTTTGGCGGTGGGTGGTGTGCTGGCGCTGTCCGGCGTGGCCATGCAGGGCTTGTTCCGTAACCCGCTGGCGGATCCGGGGTTGGTCGGCGTGTCCAGCGGTGCTGCGCTGGGTGCCGCTATCGCGATTGTCGGCGGTTCGGTGTTTGGCGGTCTGCCTGAATCGTTCGGACCTTATCTGTTGTCGGCGTGTGCATTTCTCGGCGGCCTGGGTGTGACGGCGCTGGTGTATCGGCTGGGTCGACGCAACGGCCAGACCAACGTCGCGACCATGCTTCTGGCCGGTATCGCGCTGACTGCGCTGGCAGGTTCCGCGGTTGGTTTGTTCACCTATCTGGCCGACGACGCGACTTTGCGCACGCTGACGTTCTGGAACCTGGGCAGCCTCAACGGCGCCAGTTATTCGCGGCTCTGGCCATTGCTGTTGGTGAGTGCTGGTGTGGCGCTCTGGTTGCCGCGCCGGGCCAAGGCCTTGAATGCGTTATTGCTGGGCGAATCGGAGGCCGGTCACTTGGGCATCGACGTCGAAGGGCTCAAACGTGAACTGGTGTTCTGCACTGCGCTGGGGGTTGGTGCGGCAGTGGCGGCGGCGGGAATGATTGGCTTTGTCGGTTTGGTGGTGCCGCATTTGGTGCGGCTGCTGGCCGGTCCTGATCATCGGGTGTTGTTGCCGGCCTCGGTGCTGGCGGGTGCCAGTCTTCTGTTGTTTGCCGATCTGGTGGCGCGGCTTGCCCTGGCGCCGGCGGAATTGCCGATCGGGATTGTCACCGCCTTCATCGGTGCGCCGTTCTTTCTGTATCTATTGCTCAGAGGGCGTGCCTGATGTTGCGAACCCAGCACCTGCAAGTCCGTCGAGGCACAAAGATCGTTCTGACGGACATCACGCTTGAGCTCAAGGCAGGCGAAGTGCTTGGCGTCTTGGGCCCTAACGGTGCCGGCAAAAGCACCTTGCTCGGCGCCTTGTGCGGTGAGTTGAAGGCTGATCACGGCAGCGTCTGGCTCGATGATCGCGAGTTGAGTCATTGGACCGGTACGCAACGGGCCCAGCGGCTGGCGGTATTGCCGCAGGTGTCGACCCTGGACTTCGCCTTCCGTGTCGAAGAAGTGGTGGGCATGGGCCGATTGCCTTACCAGAGCGGACGGGTGCGGGATGACGAAATCGTCGCCGCCGCCTTGCACGCTGCCGATGCGGGACACCTGAGTGGTCGCAGCTATCTGGCCCTGTCCGGCGGCGAACGTCAGCGGGTGCATCTGGCGCGTGTGCTGGCGCAGCTCTGGCCAGGCGAAGCAGGGCAGACGCTGTTACTCGACGAGCCGACGTCGATGCTCGATCCGCTGCACCAGCACACCACCTTGCAAGCGGTGCGCGAGTTCGCCGATCACGGCGCTGCGGTGCTGGTCATCCTGCATGATCTGAACCTGGCGGCGCGCTATTGTGATCGCCTTTTACTGCTCGAAGGTGGGCGGCCGGTGGCGCTTGATACACCGGAGCAGGTTTTGCGTCCTGAACCCCTCAAAGCCGTATTCGGGCTGGAAGTATTGGTGCAACAGCATCCGGAGCGCGGGCATCCGCTGATCATCGCCCGCTGAACATTTCATCGAGGTGAGAATATGCGTGTGATTGTGCTGTTGGCGCTGCTGGTCGTGAGTGGTTGCCAGCACCTCTCGAATCCGCCGCCGGTTACTGGTGAGATTCGTGACCTGCGCAGCGGTCAGGTCCTGACACCTCGGGAACTGGTCGCACGGCTGGCCGAGCCGTCGCGGCTGATCGTCGGCGAGCAGCATGACAATCGTGATCACCATCAACTGCAATTGTGGTTGTTGCAGGCGCTGGGCGAGCGTCGACCCCAGGGCAGTCTGCTGCTGGAAATGCTCACGCCGGATCAACAACCGCGCATCGATGACGTACGCCGTGCCTCGACGATACCCGCAGATTTGCCCGGCGCGTTGAACTGGCAGTCGGGGTGGGACTGGAATCTTTACGGGCCGATCGTGGGCTTTGTGCTGACTCAACCGTACCCGCTGCTGGCGGCCAATCTGGACAATCTTGAAGTTCGCACCCGATATGCCAAGCCGCCGACATTGAGCGGTACGCGCTCCAACGCTCCGTCGGTCAAGGATGAGTTGCTCGCACAGATCAATGACTCCCATTGCGGCCTGCTGCCCACCTCGCAAATGCCCGCGATGCTGGCGGTCCAGCAGCAACGTGATCGGCGGATGGCCGAGCGTTTGCTGACGGCACCGACGCCTTCGCTGCTGTTTGCCGGCGCCTATCACGCGCGCAAGGACGTCGGCGTGCCAATCCACGTGCTGGATCTTGGAGAGCCTGATGCCCCCAGGGTTTTAATGCTGGCGGAACAGGGCAGCGAGGTCAAACCGGCCATGGCTGATTACGTCTGGTACACACCTGCCACGCCGGCTCAGGATTACTGCGCGCAAATGCGTAAGCAGTTCGGGAAGTAAACGGACGACTTTTCCGCGGGCAAAAAAAGACCCGGCAAGAGCCGGGTCAAATAACCGTGATTAGCCTGATGAGGAGATATCTGAGAGTCCGAACCAAGGGCTTTTCAAATATCGACCAGTCTCGCGACCAGTTGTGATAATCATAGCGATTCTCATTACCAAGTCAACCGCTGTTTTTTGATTTCTTTGCAGTCCCCTGCTTTCTTGCACAAAAGCCCCCGTCATCATTACACCTGAGGCGTTAATCCTGAGGAGAACCAGCCTGCTCAGTTTTTGTGACGGGACGAGATGGCTTCCAGTTGTTTGTTCAAGGCATCTTTGCGTTCAGCTGGAATGTCATTCCAGTGCACGTCCATCAGCGCGCCTTCGATCGCATACAACAACACCTTGGACGCCCGAAACCCGCGCGTACGCACGGCCCGATAAGCATCCACCGCTCCCAGGCGGCGCAAGTCCGACGCGCTGTGGATGCCCACGGCATGCAGCCACTGTGCCGACGTCTTGCCAAGATTCTTCAGGTGTTGCAGTTCATCATTCATCAAGCCTCCTTGCGACGGCCGAACGGTGCGTGGGCGAGCCTCTCAGGAGTGTAGCCATCAGTAGGAAAAGCGTGATTGTTTGGTCGGTTTCGACGCAAAAGCTTCTAAGAAGAAGCTCTAAGTGCTGTGTGAACGTCTGCGGGAGCAGTAGGAGGAGGCGCGGAGGAATCAACTTTCCCGACAAAAAATCCAGCGTCCAGCGCTAAGCGGGGGCGCTGGACTTGTCAGGGTGAACGTCGTTTTTAGCGGGTGCGATAACGCAGGCGAGTACCAAAATTCATCGACATCAGAATCTCGTCAGCGCTCAGTTCCGGCGGAAAGTAAGCGCCGGAGATCTGGGCGTGAGCCAGGCTCGCACCTTCCAGGCATGAGTTGCGAAAGTCGATGCCGCGCAAATCGGCAGAGCGGAAATAGGCATCGGTGAAATCGACGCCGTCGGCGTTCAGCTCGCGCAGGTCCAGGCCGCGAAAATCGCCGCCGACCATGTCGACAGAGGCATGACTGGCGCGCTCGGCATTGAAGCCTGCGATATCGTCTTTGTGCAGCAAGGCATAAAGCGGGGTGTCGAGAAGTTTCGGCTGGCTCATGTCGCATCACCTGATGGTTTTATGACGCCAGTATAGTGCCACTATTTGACGGCCGTGAAGCCGGTGAAGGCTCCACGGCTGAAATAGTTTTTTACAGGCCCGGCATGCGCTGGCGGATCTGCGCAACGACGGTATCGAGCGTCCCGCTTTCATTGGTCTGGACGCGTTTGCTGCACAAAATCTCGGCAGGCGTCAGTGACTCACGGCTCGCTTGTTGAGCGGCGATAACGGCGAGGTTGGCGTCGGACGGATCCTTTTTATCTGCCTGACGCAACGCCAGCCAGCTCTCGATGACCGCTTGTGGTGCATTGCAATCAAGGATCAGGAACGGAGCGCCGGTGGCTTCGGCGATTTTCGCCGCGCCGTCGCGCTGGTCGCACTTGAGGTACGTTGCATCGATGACCACCGGGAAGCCGGCACGCAGAATCACATCGGCAACTTCATGCAGGCGGCTGTAGGTGGCAGCGCTGGCGTCTGCACTATATATGCCGGCCTGCGGATCGTTCGGTACGGCCTGTTCGCCGAACATGCGCTTGCGCTCGACATCTGAACGCAGGCGAATCGCACCCAGCGCTTCCACCAGACGCATGGCGACGTGGCTCTTGCCGACAGCGGAAACACCGTGGGTAATGGCCATGAAACGCGAAGGAATGGTGCTGTAGCTTTCCGCCAGGTTGGCGTAGTTGCGGTATTGACGCAGGGTGGTGGCGCGTTGCACCGGGTCGGCCTCGGCCGGCATGCTGAACAGGCTGACCTTGGCGCGAACCAGAGCGCGGTAGGCCTTATAGAAGTTCAGCAGCTCAAGGCCCTGATAGTCGCCGGTCAGTTCCAGGTACTGGCTGATGAAGCGACGCGCGAGGCTCTTCAGGCCGCGGTCTTCAAGGTCCATTGCCAGGAAGCCGGTGTCCGCGTAAACGTCGGTGAAGCGGAACGGTTCGTTGAACTCGATGCAGTCGAAGATTACGACCTTGCCGTCGATCACGGTGGCGTTGCCCAGGTGAATGTCACCGTGGCATTCGCGGATAAAGCCTTCAGCCTTGCGCTGGGCAAACAGCGGCTTGAGGCGTTCGAAGCTGCTTTCGGCCCAGGCTTGCAGGGCATCGAGTTGCAGCAGATCGGCCTTGTCGCTGAGGAACGGACGGATCTGCTCGAAGTTTTGGCGTACCGGCGCCATCACGCTGTCCGGGGTGCCAGCTTCGTGTTCGCTTGGTACTTTCGGTGCGTTGAGGTGGAACTGAGCGATCTGCACGGCCATCTCGTCGATGTGCGCGGTGGTCAACTCGCCATTGGCTTGCAGAGTGCTGAGCAACTGGCTCTGTGGGAATTGACGCATTTTCAGTGCGAAATCGACTACCGGACCCTCACCGCCCAGTTGCGGTGCTTCTTCGCTGCCGGTGATCGGCAACACTTCCAGATACAAATCATCGGTCAGGCGCTGGTTAAGGCGCAGCTCTTCGCCGCAGAAATGCTCACGAGCGTCGAGGCTGGTGAAGTCGAGGAAACCGAAATTCACTGGCTTCTTCACTTTATAGGCAAAGGGGCCTGTGAGGATGACCCAGGAGATATGGGTTTCGATGACCTGGAACCCGTCTACCGGATGCGGATAGAGGGCCGGGTTTTGCAGGGCGGCGATCAGGGACTGGCTCACAGGCGATCCTTCAAAGACTGGGGAAAATTCACGGCCGCCATTATGGCTGCAAGTCCGCCTGACGCAAACCTCGGAGGGCTCCTGTTGAGTATGAATAAAGTGCGTATAATCCGCCGCCATGACTCGTACTCGATCCCCCCGCACCCCAAAAAAACCACCTTCCAAGGGCCTGAGCCCCTGGCTGGGCTGGGCCCTTAAACTCAGTCTGGTCGGCCTCGTGGTGCTCGCCGGGTTCGCGGTGTACCTCGACGCCGTGGTCCAGGAGAAGTTCTCCGGCAAACGCTGGACCATCCCGGCCAAGGTGTATGCACGCCCGCTCGAGCTGTTCACCGGCCAGAAGCTGAGCAAGGAAGATTTCCTGACCGAGCTCGACGCCTTGGGCTATCGCCGCGAAGCCGTGAGCAACGGCCCCGGCGCTGCGGCCGTCAACGGCAACACCGTCGACTTGAATACCCGTGGCTTCCAGTTCTATGAAGGCCTGGAGAACGCTCAGCCGGTGCGCGTGCGCTTCTCCGGCGACTATGTGGCCGAACTTTCGGCGACCAACGGTTCGAAGCTTTCCGTCGTGCGGCTGGAGCCTCTGCTGATCGGCGGAATCTACCCGAAAAACCTCGAAGACCGGATTCTGATCAAAATCGATCAGGTCCCGCCATATCTGCTGGAAACCCTGGTGGCCGTGGAAGACCGGGATTTCTATAGCCACTGGGGCGTGTCACCGAAGTCGATTGCCCGTGCCGTGTGGGTCAATACCTCCGGTGGCAGAATGACTCAGGGCGGCAGTACGCTAACCCAGCAGTTGGTGAAGAACTTCTACCTGACCAGCGAGCGCAGCCTTACCCGCAAACTCACCGAAGCCATGATGGCGATGCTGCTTGAGCTGCATTACGACAAACGGGAAATTCTTGAGGCGTACCTCAATGAAGTGTTCGTCGGTCAGGATGGGCAGCGCGCGGTGCACGGTTTCGGCCTGGCCAGCCAGTTCTTCTTCGGGCAGCCATTGTCCGAGCTGAAACTGCATCAGGTCGCCATGCTGGTGGGGATGGTCAAGGGGCCGTCCTATTACAACCCGCGCCGCAATCCGGAGCGGGCGCTGGAGCGACGCAATCTGGTGCTCGATGTGCTTGAGCAGCAAGGCGTCGCCACTGCCGAGCAGGTCGCCGCCGCGAAGAAAATGCCACTGGGTGTGACGACGCGCGGCAAGCTGGCGGACAGTTCTTTCCCGGGCTTCCTCGACCTGGTCAAACGTCAGCTGCGTGAAGACTACCGCGACGAAGACTTGACCGAAGAAGGCCTGCGGATCTTCACCAGTTTCGATCCGATCCTGCAGATGAAGGCCGAGGCGTCGGTCAACGACACCTTTAAACGCCTGGCCGGGCGCAAGGGCTCCGATGAGGTTGAAGCGGCCATGGTCGTGACCAACCCGGAAACCGGCGAAGTCCAGGCCATGATCGGCAGCCGTCAGGCGAGTTTTGCCGGCTTCAACCGGGCGCTCGATGCGGTGCGCCCGATCGGCTCGTTGATCAAGCCGGCGGTTTATCTGACCGCCCTTGAGAAACCGAGCCAGTACACGCTGACCAGTTGGCTGTCGGACGACTCCTTCTCGGTCAAGGGCGCGGACGGACAGGTCTGGAAACCGCAGAACTACGATCGCCGTTCCCACGGTACGGTTTTCCTGTACCAGGGCCTGGCCCATTCCTACAACCTGTCGACGGCGCGTCTCGGGCTGGCGGTTGGCGTACCGAATGTTCTGAAAACTTTGGCGCGCCTGGGTGTCAGTCGCGAGTTCCCGGCGTTTCCCTCGATGTTGCTGGGGGCCGGTGGCCTGACGCCGATCGAGGTGGCAACCATGTACCAGACGCTGGCCAACGGCGGCTTCAATACGCCGATGCGCGGGATTCGTAGCGTACTGACCGCCGAGGGCGAGCCGCTCAAGCGTTATCCGTTCCAGATCGAGCAGCGTTTCGACCCGGCCTCCATTTACCTGATCCAGAGCGCCATGCAGCGAGTCATGCGTGAAGGTACCGGCAGTTCGGTTTATAACGTGTTGCCGAAAACCCTGACCCTGGCGGGTAAAACCGGTACCAGTAACGACTCCCGAGACAGTTGGTTCGCCGGTTTCAGTCAGGACTTGCTGGCGGTGGTCTGGCTGGGTCGCGATGACAACGGCAAGACGCCGTTCACCGGTGCCACGGGTGCATTGCAGGTCTGGACCAGTTTCATGCGCAAGGCCGATCCGCTGCCGCTGGACATGCCGCAGCCGGACAACATTGTTCAGGCCTGGGTTGATTCGCGTACCGGGCAAGGTTCCGAAGGCAGCTGCCCAGGTGCCGTGCAGATGCCGTATATTCGCGGCAGCGAACCGCCTCCCGGCGCTGCTTGCGGTGGCGAAAGCCCTGCTTCCGGCGAAACGGTGATGGATTGGGTCAAGGGCTGGATGAATTAAGCAAAGAGGGTTTCAAGTGAACAAGTGGTTGATTCCAGCGGTTACCGTCGTGGCTTTGCTCAGCGGTTGCTCCTCCGTACAGCGCGGCTCGATCCCGGTTGTGGATTCCGGCAGCGCTGTCTCCAACAGTGAGCGCGTATCGGCCAATGGCGGTTTCCGTCAGACGACGTCAAAACGTCCTGTGCAAGCTCAGACTCAGGCGATTCCACAAGGTGACACCGGTGTCGTCGTGATGGTCCCGGGTGGTGGCGCAGTGGCGTCGGCCCCGATCAGCACTGGGCCGATTACGCCTGGCCCGATTACCCCAGGCCCGATCGACACCTCGCCGGTGCAGTCGGCACCGGTCAATCAGGGCAGCTACAGCATGCCGTCGACACCGAGCGGGATTCCTTCGGCGAACTCCGGTGGCTTGTCTGCCGATGAACAGCTGGATGGTCCGGTACTCGCGTTGTTGACCACGGCTCAGCAGCAACAGGCCGGCGGTGACCTCAATGGTGCGTCCTCCAGTCTCGAGCGCGCCCAGCGTGTTGCACCGCGTGAGCCGCAAGTACTTTATCGTCTGGCTCAAGTGCGCATGGCCCAAGGCGATGCGGCCCAGGCTGAACAGTTCGCTCGTCGTGGCCTGACGTTCGCCAATGGTCGTCCGGCGCTTCAGGCCAGCCTGTGGGAATTGATCGCCCAGGCGCGTGAGAAGCAGGGTGATTCCGCAGGTGCTGCACTGGCTCGTCAGAAGGCCAAGGTTTCGCTGTGATGGACGCACGTTTTCCGAAGATTGCCGAGCAGCTATTGTTGATCGAGCGTGAGTTGCGGATTCAGGGCTGGTGGGATGAGGTTTCGCCCTCCGCTGAAGCGTTATCCAGCGTCGAGCCGTTTTCGGTGGATACGCTGGATTTCGAGCAGTGGCTGCAATGGATCTTCCTGCCGCGGATGAAGATCATCCTCGAACAGGACCTGCCGCTGCCCAACGCGTCGGGGATCCAGGAGATGGCCGAAATGGTCTTCGCCGCCCGCAATGTCCAGGGCAAGGATCGCTATCTGCAGGTCTTGCTCAAAGAGTTCGATCTGTTGATCACCGCCTCTCGCTGAATCGGACCCTGCCAGTTCCTACTGGCAGTTATCAGCAATCTGTTTCTGTGCTTCGGTAGTGCGCTCCTGACGTTGCTCATCGGTCAGGCGGCGCCTCTCACCGTCGACATCCTCCCGCAATCGCGGATTGTTCTGCAGCTGGGCCAGGTTCGTCCGCGCCTGCTCGCAGAATACCTTTAGCTGGGCTTGCTGCTCGGCGACCTGCTTTTTCACTGTGTTGTCGATGGCCTGCTGATCGCCAATCGCCGTGCTGCGCGTTGGCGCGGCGGGTTTGCCGGCGGGCGGGGAGGGCGTCAGCACCGTGGTGGCCTCCTGGCCTTGCGGTGGTTGCGCGTCGAAGTGGGTCACGCCCTGGGCGTCGACCCATTTATAGATCTGACCGGCCATACACAAAGGGCTGACCAGCAGACTGACCATCAAGAACGTTCGCATGCCATTTCCTTGCCAGAGTTGCGCAATTGAAGCTAACACAGTTGCGGTTTAGCGGTTTTTTCTTGCTTTCTCATGTGCTTACTTCAATAAAGCACATAGACGGCTTGACTTGCAGGGGACGAAACAGAAGAATCCAAAGTCCGCTGTAGAGGGACTGCCAGAAGCAGGCCCACTCAGCAGATCATGAGGCGCACATCCGCGCCGACCTGTTACACCCGCAACGCGTTACCTCGCGCTGGGTGGGAAAGGCCCGCAACACTTGGGACGATCCCAATACTTGCTCAGTCAGTGCTGACGTAGTCGGCGACCACCGTCGCTCATGCTCTGCTGAGAAGTAAACCTATTAAGACCCGTCCTCTTTTATGTGGGCGGTATTCTGGCGTTTTAGAGGTGAACAACGTGGAGCTTTTATCTGGCGGTGAGATGCTCGTCCGCTTTTTGCGTGACGAAGGCGTTAAATATATCTATGGGTACCCGGGCGGTGCCGCATTGCATATCTATGACGCGCTGTTCAAAGAACCAGCCGTTCAACATATTCTCGTTCGTCATGAGCAGGCTGCCACTCACATGGCTGACGGCTATGCGCGCGCCACCGGCAAGGCCGGCGTCGTACTGGTGACCTCCGGTCCCGGCGCGACCAACGTCATTACCGGTATTGCCACGGCGTACATGGACTCGATCCCGATGGTGATCCTGACTGCCCAGGTGCCTAGCACCATGGTCGGTACCGATGCCTTCCAGGAAACCGACATGATCGGTATCTCCCGGCCGATCGTGAAACACAGTTTCATGATCAAGCATGCTTCGGAAATCCCGGAGATCATGAAAAAGGCTTTCTACCTCGCGCAATCCGGTCGTCCTGGTCCTGTCGTTGTCGACATCCCGAAAGACATGACCAACCCGGCCGAGAAGTTCGAATACGTCTTCCCGAAAAAAGCCAAGCTGCGTTCATACAGCCCGGCGGTTCGTGGCCACTCGGGCCAGATCCGCAAAGCGGTGGAAATGCTGTTGGCGGCCAAGCGGCCGATCATCTACGCCGGTGGCGGCGTCATTCTGGGCAACGGCTCCGCGCCGTTGACCGAGCTCGCGCAACTGCTGAACGTGCCGGTCACCAATACCTTGATGGGCCTCGGCGCCTATCCGGGCGGCGACCGTCAGTTCCTCGGCATGCTCGGCATGCACGGCAGCTACACCGCCAACCTGGCGATGCACCATGCGGACGTGATCATGGCCGTGGGCGCGCGTTTCGATGACCGTGTTATCAACGGTGCATCGAAATTCTGCCCAAGCGCCAAGATCATCCACATCGATATCGACCCGGCTTCGATCTCCAAAACCATCAAGGCCGACGTTCCTATCGTAGGTCCGGTGGAAAGCGTATTGACCGAAATGGTCGCTACCTTCAAGGAAATCGGCGAGACCCCGAACAAGGACTCGGTTGCTGCCTGGTGGAAGCAGGTTGAAGAATGGCGCGGTGATCGCGACATGTTCCCTTACAACAAAGGGGACGGCAGTATCATCAAGCCGCAGACCGTTATCGAAACCCTGCACGAAGTGACCAAGGGCGATGCCTACATTGCGTCTGACGTGGGTCAGCACCAGATGTTCGCGGCGCAGTACTACCGCTTCAACAAGCCTAATCGCTGGATCAACTCCGGCGGCCTGGGCACGATGGGCTTCGGTTTCCCGGCAGCTATGGGCGTGAAACTGAGCTTCCCGGAAGCGGACGTGGCTTGCGTGACCGGTGAAGGCAGCATCCAGATGAACATCCAGGAGCTGTCCACTTGCCTGCAACATGACCTGCCGGTGAAGATTATCCTGCTCAACAACGGCGTGCTCGGCATGGTCCGTCAGTGGCAGGACATGAGCTACGGCGCGCGTCACTCGCACTCCTACATGGAATCGTTGCCGGACTTCGTCAAGTTGGCCGAAGCCTACGGTCACGTGGGGATGCGCATCACGGACTTGAAGGATTTGAAGCCGATGATGGAGCAAGCGTTCGCGATGAAGGATCGTCTGGTGTTCATCGACATCAAGGTCGACGCCGGTGAACACGTCTACCCGATGCAGATCAAAGACGGCTCCATGCGCGATATGTGGCTGAGCAAGACGGAGCGTACTTAATCATGCGACATATTATTTCCCTGCTTCTGGAAAACGAACCCGGTGCTCTTTCTCGTGTAGTCGGCCTGTTCTCGCAGCGCAATTACAACATCGAAAGCCTGACGGTGGCCCCAACCGAAGACCCGACCTTGTCGCGTCTGACGCTGACCACTGTCGGCCACGATGAAATCATCGAGCAGATCACCAAGAACCTGAACAAGCTGATCGAAGTGGTCAAACTGGTCGACCTGTCGGAGAGTGCTCACATCGAGCGCGAACTGATGCTGGTCAAGGTCAAGGCCACCGGCGCCCAGCGCGCCGAGATCAAGCGCACCACCGATATTTACCGTGGGCAGATCGTCGATGTCAGCGCTAGCGTGTATACCGTTCAATTGACCGGTACCAGCGACAAGCTCGACAGCTTCATTCAGTCCATTGGCACCGCATCGATCCTGGAAACCGTCCGTAGTGGCGTAACCGGTATCGCTCGCGGCGACAAAGTACTCAGCATCTAAACCAAATTAGCGAACGGCCTGAACGGCCTGGATATATAGGGGAATTTCATGAAAGTTTATTACGAAAAAGACTGCGACCTGTCGATCATCCAGGGCAAGAAAGTTGCCATCATCGGTTACGGTTCCCAGGGCCACGCTCAAGCGTGCAACCTGAAAGACTCCGGCGTTGACGTTACTGTCGGTCTGCGCAAAGGTTCGGCCACTGTTGCCAAAGCCGAAGCCCACGGCCTGAAAGTGACCGACGTTGCTTCCGCTGTTGCGGCGGCCGACCTGGTCATGATCCTGACCCCGGACGAGTTCCAGTCTGCCCTGTACAAGAACGAAATCGAGCCGAACATCAAGAAAGGCGCCACTCTGGCCTTCTCCCACGGCTTCGCGATCCACTACAACCAGGTTGTTCCTCGCGCTGACCTCGACGTGATCATGATCGCGCCGAAAGCACCGGGCCACACCGTGCGTTCCGAATTCGTCAAAGGCGGCGGTATCCCTGACCTGATCGCTATCTATCAGGACGCGTCGGGCAACGCCAAGAACGTTGCTCTGTCCTACGCCGCTGGCGTTGGTGGCGGTCGTACCGGCATCATCGAAACCACCTTCAAGGACGAGACCGAAACCGACCTGTTCGGCGAACAAGCCGTTCTGTGCGGCGGTACCGTTGAACTGGTCAAGGCCGGTTTCGAAACCCTGGTTGAAGCTGGCTACGCGCCGGAAATGGCCTACTTCGAATGCCTGCACGAACTGAAGCTGATCGTTGACCTCATGTACGAAGGCGGTATCGCCAACATGAACTACTCGATCTCCAACAACGCTGAATACGGCGAGTACGTGACTGGTCCGGAAGTGATCAACGCCGAGTCCCGTCAGGCCATGCGCAACGCCCTGAAACGTATTCAGGACGGCGAATACGCCAAGATGTTCATCAGCGAAGGCGCGACCGGCTATCCTTCGATGACCGCCAAGCGTCGTAACAACGCCGCTCACGGTATCGAAATCATCGGCGAGCAACTGCGCTCCATGATGCCGTGGATCGGTGCCAACAAGATCGTCGACAAAGCTAAAAACTAAGTCGCGCACTTGTACGGAAAACGCGGCTTAGGCCGCGTTTTTTCGTTTGGGTGACCGGTTCTGGTATAAAGCTGCATCGTTTGCGGCCGAACCGTCGTCCCAGACACCTGTCGAAACTTTCCACCCCGTTGCAAGGTAATGTCCATGAGCGAACGTCCCGAAGAGCCAAACAAGGCTTCTGACGCCGAAAGCCTGCTGCCCATCGATGAACATATCGAGGAAGGGCATGACGCTGAAGGCCGTAAAGTCCGGCATCGTGGTATCTATCTTCTGCCGAATCTGTTCACCACAGCGAACCTGTTCGCAGGGTTTTATTCCATCATCAGCTCGATGAGCGCCCAGAGCGCCTTGAGTGCCGGTGATGCAATTGGCGCGAGCAAGTACTTTGCGTTTGCCGCGATCGCGATTTTCGTCGCCATGGTGCTCGACGGCCTCGATGGGCGCGTTGCCCGCATGACCAATACCCAGAGTGCCTTCGGTGCCGAATACGACTCGCTATCGGACATGGTCGCCTTCGGTGTTGCACCTGCCTTGCTGGCGTTTGGCTGGGCCCTGGGTGATATGGGCAAGGTCGGCTGGATGGTTGCCTTCATCTATGTGGCTGGTGCAGCGTTGCGTCTGGCGCGCTTCAACACTCAGGTTGGTACCGCCGATAAACGCTATTTCATTGGCCTGGCCAGTCCGGCTGCCGCGGGTGTGGTAGCGGGAATTGTCTGGGCGTTCAGCGACTACGGCATTCAGGGATCCAAGATGTCGTTCCTGGTTGCGCTGATGGTTGCCGCCGCCGGCATGCTGATGGTCAGCAACATCAAGTACAACAGCTTCAAGGAGCTGGACTTGAAGGGGCGAGTGCCCTTTGTCGCGATCCTCGCTGTCGTGCTGGTGTTTGCCGTGGTATTCAGTGATCCACCGCGCATTCTGCTGCTGGTTTTCCTCGCTTACGCGGCGTCTGGCCCGGTGCAATACCTGTTGCATCTTCGTCGGCACAAAAACGCCGAGTGATGTAATTTCCCTCATACTCCGCAGTCTATTGGTGCATCTGTCCTCCAATGCTGCGGAGTTGCCATGCTGATCAAAGTCCCCAAAACGTCTGACTGCCATGAGTCGGACGTCACGCCTGAATCCTTCTATCTTTCTCGACGCAATCTATTGGGTGCAGCCGCTGCCGGTCTGGCTGTGAGCAGTCTGCCGCGTTGGGCCAGTGCTGACGAAGCTGCTCGTTACGCAGATGTCGAGCCTGGCAAGGCACCTTCCTGGTTTGCTGAAAAGCTTCCTTCTACCAAGTGGGGAGCGGTCAACGTCAAGGATGAGGCGATCACGCCATTCAAGGATGCAACCCACTACAACAACTTCTATGAGTTCGGCACGGATAAAGGCGACCCTGCTGCCAACGCGGGATCGTTGAAAACTGAGCCTTGGACTGTGGTAGTGGACGGGGAGGTGGGCAAGCCGGGGCGGTATGCGCTGGAAGACTTCATGAAGCCTTATCAGTTGGAGGAGCGGATCTACCGTCTTCGCTGTGTTGAGGCCTGGTCGATGGTCATTCCCTGGATCGGTTTTCCCCTTTCGGCTTTGCTGAAGGAAGTCGAGCCGACGTCGAAGGCTAAGTTCATCCGCTTCGAAACGCTGCAAGATCCCAAAAGCATGCCTGGGCAACGGTCTGGTTTCGCCCTGATCGAGTGGCCTTATGTAGAGGGTTTGCGCCTGGACGAAGCTATGAATCCGTTGGCCATTCTTGCGGTGGGCATGTATGGGCGCGAACTGCCGAATCAGAACGGGGCGCCGCTGCGTTTGGTGGTGCCTTGGAAGTATGGCTTCAAGAGCGTCAAATCCATCGTGCGAATCAGTCTGGTCAGCGAACAGCCGAAAACCACCTGGCAAAGCATCGCAGCGGATGAGTATGGTTTCTACGCGAATGTGAATCCTACGGTTGATCACCCGCGCTGGACTCAAGCGCGGGAGCGTCGTTTGCCGAGCGGTCTGTTTAAGCCCAATGTTCGGGATACGCAAATGTTCAACGGCTACTCGGATGAAGTCGCTTCTCTCTATACAGGGCTCGATCTGCGGAAGAACTACTGATGCGTTATCCGTTTTGGCGAATTGGCGTCTTTATAGCGGCTGCTATCTGGCCTCTGCTTTGGTTGTATCAGGCCTGGCAGGATGTCTTGGGTCCCGATCCGGGCAAAGTGCTGGTTGATCGATTGGGGCTGGGGACGCTTGTCCTGCTATTGATAACGTTAAGCATGACACCTCTGCAGAAGCTCACCGGTTGGGCAGGGTGGATTGCTGTGCGGCGGCAACTGGGGTTGTGGTGTTTTGCTTATGTGGTTTTGCATTTGAGCGGCTATACGGCGTTCATCCTTGGATTTGACTGGTCGCAGCTGGGTGTCGAGTTGCGCAAGCGGCCGTACATCATTGTCGGAGCGCTGGGGTTTCTTTGTTTGTTGGCGTTGGCGGTGACCTCCAATCGTTACAGTCAGCGACGCCTGGGTGTTCGCTGGAAGAAGCTGCATAGGCTGGTTTATGTGACCCTTGGGCTTGGATTGCTGCATATGTTGTGGATTGTTCGTGCCGATCTGAAGGAATGGGCTATCTACGCTTCTATTGGCGCGCTGTTATTAGTAATGCGCATTCCTCCGGTTGCTCGCCGAATCCCGCGTCTAATAGCTAAAAAGACGCCTTCTGCAAGAAAAGCATAATTAGGGGTTGACGGCAGATTCTGGAAGTCTATAATTCGCCCCACTTCCGGCGCAGTCGAAACGGAAAACTCCTTGGTAAACAAAGAGTTACGCAGTTTTCGGCAGCGAGTTGCTTCAGGTCATCGAAGCCCAGAAGGAGTTGATCAGGCGAGGTTGTAGGGCTTGATTGACGGTTCGATCTTCTCGGTCGAAAGCGGAGAAAAAGAGGTGTTGACAGCAGCGAGTAACGCTGTAGAATTCGCCTCCCGCTAACGAGAGATCGGAAGCGCAAGTGGTTGAAGTTGCAAAGGAAACTTTG
>NZ_JBOFQE010000001.1:0-89195 GCF_051660785.1 Pseudomonas sp. | reverse complement strand
CTGCTCGCGATGGGGCCATCACATTCAACATCCATGTTGCATGTCAGGCCGCCATCGCGAGCAGGCTCGCTCCCACAGGTTTTTGTATTGCCTGTAGGCAGGAGTCATCCAGCAAATAGGGCCAAAACCCAATGTTTATGGCAAACTTCGCGCCTATAAACGCCGGTCCCGCGGTTTTGAGCCTCTCAAGGTTCGGGCGGTACGGAATAAAGCGATGCCAGGTGTGCTTCCCGTGACGGGAAAGACCCTTTGTGTGTTGGTACGTCGGTGCCAACGCTTTCTGCCTGAACAGATTAGAGAAACGACCATGCATAACGTCGTCATCAGCGGCACCGGCCTGTACACCCCGGCCAACAGCATCTCCAATGAAGAGCTGGTGCAGTCTTTCAACGCTTACGTCGCGCAATTCAACGCCGACAATTCCGACGCCATCGCCCGTGGCGAAGTCGAAGCGTTGACCGAATCCAGCGCCGCGTTTATCGAAAAAGCCTCCGGGATCAAAAGCCGCTTTGTCATGGACAAGGACGGCATCCTCGACCCGAAACGCATGGCCCCGCGTCTGCCAGAGCGGTCCAATGACGAGTGGTCAGTGCTCTGCCAGATGGCTATCGGCGCCGCCGAACAAGCCTTGCAGCGTGCCGGTAAAACCGCTGCCGACATCGATGGCGTCATCGTCGCCTGCTCCAATCTGCAGCGCGCCTACCCGGCCATCGCCATCGAAGTCCAGGAAGCACTGGGCATCCAGGGTTTCGGTTTCGACATGAACGTTGCCTGCTCCTCGGCGACCTTCGGCATCCAGGCGGCCGCCAACAGCGTGCAACTGGGCCAGGCCCGGGCGATCCTGATGGTCAACCCGGAAGTCTGCACCGGTCACCTGAACTTCCGCGACCGTGACAGCCACTTCATCTTCGGCGACGCGGCCACCGCGGTGATCATCGAGCGTGCGGACCAGGCGACGTCCAAGCATCAGTTCGACGTGGTCAGCACCAAACTGCTGACCAAGTTCTCCAACAACATCCGTAACAACTTCGGCTTCCTCAACCGCGCGGCGGAAGAGGGTATCGGTGCCAAGGACAAACTGTTCGTGCAGGAAGGCCGCAAGGTGTTCCGCGACGTCTGTCCGATGGTGGCCGAACTGATCGCCACGCACCTGGAAGAGAACAAGCTCAACGTCAGCGATGTGAAGCGCTTCTGGTTGCACCAGGCCAACCTCAGCATGAACCACCTGATCGTCAAGAAACTGCTGGGCCGCGAAGCCACCGAAGAAGAAGCGCCGGTGATTCTCGACACCTACGCCAATACCAGCTCCGCCGGCTCAGTGATCTCGTTTCACAAGCATCAGGATGATCTGGCCGCCGGTTCCCTGGCCGTGCTCAGCTCGTTCGGCGCGGGTTACTCGATTGGTAGCGTGATTTTGCGCAAGCGTTGAGGTGGACGGCTGTCGTTTTTTCCTCTGATTCGCGGTGGCTTTTCCTACAGTCGGAACAGCCAGAACGCTGTAATTTTCGCAAATGACAGCAGGACTTTGCCTACGGTGAAGTCCTGCTGATTCGTTTTTGAGGTCAGGACAAGGAATTTGTGAATGGCAGCCGACGACGCGCAACTGCTGGAGCGATTGCTGGCAGGCGAGCAACAGGCGTTCAAAGAGTTGGTCAGCACCTACCAGAGCCCCATGCGCGCAGTTTCC
This sequence comes from Pseudomonas sp., assembly GCF_051660785.1. GTDB lineage: Bacteria > Pseudomonadota > Gammaproteobacteria > Pseudomonadales > Pseudomonadaceae > Aquipseudomonas. The sequence continues at coordinate 87,508 of NZ_JBOFQE010000001.1, read as the reverse complement.
TACGCCATCGTTGGCAATCGGCATGCCGATGAGGTGGTGCAGGATGCCTGGCTGTCGGTGGTGCGTAACCTCAATAAGTTTGAAGGGCGTTCGAGCCTCAAGACCTGGTTACTGACGATCACCGCAAACTCGGCAAAGGGGCGCTACAAACAGAATCGTCGGGAAGTCTTGCTCGATGACCTTCCGTCGCCGCATGGCACCGTTGATGACGATCGTTTTTCTACTGCAGACGGCCACTGGCTGGTGGCACCGTTCGCCTGGCATCAGGACACCCCGGAAGCGTTGCTCACCCAAAACGAGCTGCGCGAATGCCTTGAGCACACCTTGCTAAGCTTGCCGGAATTGCAACGCAGCGTTCTGTTACTTCGCGAACGTCAGGGCCTGGAGCTGGAAGAGATCTGTAATCTTCTGGAAATCTCGCTCTCCAATGTTCGCGTGCTGCTGCATCGGGCACGTTTGAAGGTCTTTGCGACCGTAGAACACTTTGAGGAAACCGGTGAATGCTGACCTGTAAGGAGCAAGTGGCACGTTCCAGCGATTATCTCGATGGCCAGTTGAGCTTTCGGGAGAAGTTGTTGATGCGCCATCATTTAATGTTCTGCCCCAATTGCCGGCGGTTCATTCGTCAGATGCGCTTGATGCAGGCAACGCTGCGCGTTTTGCCAGAGGAGGCTGTGCCAGAGGTCGATGCACTTGCCGAACGTCTTGCTGCGGAGCGTCGCAAGGACATTCCGTAGATTCGTGGCGCCATCGCAGGGAAGAGAAGCAGGCCGGCGTGGATGCATCGAACGGATGATGGGGATCGATCCATCCACGCCGGACTGTAAAGCGCCTCAGGCATTCCATGGCCTGAGGCGTGCAACGGTACTGCTTAGAACTTGGCTTCGGCATCCAGTTGCAGGGTGTTGATATCCGAGTCCTTGAGGGTGGCGTTGGTGTAGTCAGAGTTAGCCATGAAATACGTCGCACCCAGGGCGAAGTTCTTGTCCAGCTCGTAACTCACTTTCAACTTGCTGCCACGCGAACCGGTGAAACCGTTGGCGAAGTCGGAGTCGGTGAAGGCACCGACCACGGCGTTACGCTGTACGTCGCGATAGTTGTAGTCCACGGCGAAACCGTAGAACTTGGTCTTTACACCGGCCAGCCAGGCAGAATCCTGATCGTTGCTGGCATCTTTGTTGTTGACGTACTGACCGTACAGCGACAGCGGCAGTGGCAGGCCGGTGATGTCGATCTGACCAAAGCCTTCGTACAGCTTGAATTGCTCGTTCGGGGTGTTGCCGTTGGTGGCCAGCACGGATGGGATGCTGGTGCCGCCTGCGGTGATGTCGTCGTCGTTGTCGTAGCCGTATACGCTGCCGCCCAGGGTCAGTTTCAGGTTGTCGGTAAGGGCGAAACGCGCACCCAACTGGCCAGCGTACAGTCGCAGGTCGTGCTTGAACTGCACGCCGTCGCCGTCGACGTTATCCTTTAGGGTGTAGTGGCCGGCGCTGCCGAACAGCTCGGTGCTCGCGCCCAGCGGGTATTTGTAAGTCAGTGCCAGACCTTCCGGGCTGATATCGCTATCCCAGATGATGTCGCCCATGCTCACCCATTGCTGTGGCATCTTGCCGCCAACGATGTGCAGGTTTTTGGCGAAGTCCGGGTGGTAGTCGACGTAACCCTGGTCCAGCCAGATCGACTTCTTGTCGAAGTAGTTGTCCAGGCTCTGGTTGGTGGAGCGGGCGTCGTCGTTGTTGCCGGTGGCGATACGGATACCGGTGTCGACTTGCGGGTTGATCTCGGTATAGGCACCCAGGCGGGCACGAACGCGCTGACGATCCTGGTCGCGATTGTTGGAAACGCCATCGTTCTTGACCGTCTCCTGACGGAAACGCACGTCACCCTTGAATTGGGTTTTGGCAGCCCAGGCCAGTTTCTGGTCGAAGGTGCTCAGTTCATTGGTTTTCTTCGCGGTGGCCGCGATTTGCTCGTTGGTCTCTTGCTGAGCCTGACGGGCGATTTGCTGGTCTTTCTGATCCCTGGCCAGCTCGGCTTGCAGTTCGCTGTATTGCGCGTTGGTAATCGAGCCGTTTGCCTTAAGCATGTCGAGCAGTTTGGCGTCGACTGCGGCGCTGGCCGGAACACTCAAGGCCAGCAGCAGACCGCCACACAGGGCTGCCGCAGTTTTCGTGGAAGCAAGACGCATATCAATCTCCGAAGATGTAAGGGGATGACTGAGCCATCCGGGACACAACCGACCATTGACGGACGGAAACAGTGGCCGGGTAGAACCCGACGCTCTAAAAACTGGCGCCAGTATCGCGATCGTTTATGACAGAGCAGTGGCAAAGTGATGGCGTCTCGATGACGATACAAAGACTGTCTGAACTTTTGATCCAGAGCCCTGTCGGCGGTTTTGACGGATGTGCAATGGCTGGCGATAGGCGATACTCGCCGGGCTGTTACGCGAAGAAGTAGAGAGGGTGTCGATGCCGCTGCAACGTCTGGAAAGCCTGTCCGATATTGGTCCGCACACGTGGGATGCCCTGGTGCCGGATAATCAGCCGTTCCTGCGCCATGCCTTTCTCAGCGCGCTGGAAGACAGCGGCAGCCTCGGTCCTCATTCCGGCTGGCAGCCCGAACACCTATTGCACATCGAAGAAGGGCGGCTGATCGCCGCGCTGCCCGGTTACCGCAAGTGGCATTCGTATGGCGAGTACGTGTTCGATCACGCCTGGGCCGATGCCTGCGAGCGTGCCGGCATCGACTATTACCCCAAACTGTTGTCCGCCGTGCCGTTCAGTCCGGTCAGCGGGCCGCGTTTGCTGGCGGCCACGGTCGAGGATGGCTTTGAATTAATGAAGAGCTTGCCGGGCTACCTAGAGATCGAAGAGCTCTCCAGCGCTCACATCAACTTCACGGACCCTTTCACCGATGCGGCATTGGCCGAACAACCCGGCTGGCTACAGCGCATCGGCTGTCAGTATCACTGGCAGAATCGCGGTTATCGGGATTTTCAGGACTTCCTCGACGTCCTCAGTTCCCGCAAACGCAAGCAGATGCGCAAGGAACGCGAGCAAGTGGCGGGGCAGGGGTTTGATTTCGAATGGCTTGAAGGCGGGCAACTGGATCAGGCGCAATGGGATTTTGTTTATGCCTGCTACGCCAATACCTACGCGGTGCGCCGGCAAAGGCCCTATCTGACGCGGGAGTTTTTCAGTCTGCTGGCCGAGCGCATGCCCGAATCCATTCGTGTGGTGCTGGCCAGACAAGGCTCACGCCCCGTGGCCATGGCCTTCAGCCTGGTGGGCGGCGACAGCTTTTATGGACGTTACTGGGGCTGCCTCGCGGAGTTCGACCGTCTGCATTTCGAGACCTGTTTCTACCAGGGCATGGACTACGCGATTGCCAATGGCATACGGCGTTTTGATGCCGGTGCCCAAGGCGAGCACAAGTTGATTCGCGGGTTTGAGCCGGTGATCACGCATTCCTGGCACTACTTGCGTCACCCGGGATTGAAAGCGGCGGTAAAGGACTTTCTCGAACAGGAAAGGGTCGGCGTGCTGGCTTACGCCGAGCAAGCCAGTGCGGCACTGCCTTATCGTCAGACTTGATGTCAGTGTTTATACAATAAGGCCCTTCAATGAAGGGCCTTATTGTTGGCAGTCAAGCATCAGGTTGAGTTAGAAGGCGGATGTAATTACCACCATGGCGCTTGGCAACCTAAAAGTTTTTTTCCGGTTTCAGAGTTTTTGAATTCACTGAGCGTCGGGCTATTTGACCAGTAAGGGTAAGTGATCGAGCCAGAGAGCGGTATGTTGTTATTCTTGGGGAAGAAGCAGTTGTATTGATACTTGGGTCTTGCGCAATAGGCATTGCTTGAAACCGATTTTGCAATGGCACGCGCCTGTGCTTCATCCAGGGTGTTGGCTGTGTAGGTCGATTCGTTGTCGTCGATCGTGCCGTTTACCGTGCAGTTGTATTCATATTCAATTTTCGCACTTTCGATTCTGATGTGTTCTTCGATACTTGTTGCGTAAGCATGTCCCTGAAAAAGTACCAGGCTCAGGGGGATCAAAAAAAGTGCAGCTTTAAAGTGGTTCATGGCAATCCTTTGCTAGTTGGTTTTTCTGGCGATATTTTTTAACGGGTAGATCATGCTGTTACGCAGAAAGAGTATCTTGGTTTTTGTGAGAGAGTAAGAAAGGGTTTGTGTCTGTTTGTTTTTTTAGTTGATAGTTTAATGAGCAACTTGAGGTGCAGATTTTAATGTGAGGATCTTAGTTGTGCTTGCGAGCAGAAAGATCCTCACTTCACACAAAGCATTAACTGTGTTCCTTGCCTAACCATTGATGCGCTACGCCGCCAATTACCGCACCCAGCAGCGGCGCTACCCAGAACATCCACAACTGCGCGATGGCCCAGCCCCCGACTATCAATGCCGGTCCGGTACTACGGGCCGGGTTGACCGAAGTGTTGGTGACGGGAATCGAGATCAAGTGAATCAGCGTCAGCGCCAGGCCGATGGCAATCGGAGCCAGCCCGGCAGGCGCGCGTTTATCGGTGGCACCGAGAATGATCAGCACGAACATTGCGGTCATCACCAGTTCACAGACAAAGCCTGCGGCCATGGAATATTTGCCGGGGGAGTGTTCGCCGTAGCCGTTGGAGGCCAGGCCGGCGGAGAGGTCGAAGCCTTCCTTGCCGCTGGCGATGTAGAAAATCAGCGCGGCGGCGATTATGCCGCCAATCACCTGGGCGATGATGTACGCAGGCAACTCCCGGGCCGGAAACCGGCCGCCGACGCACAGGCCTACGGAAACCGCGGGGTTAAGGTGACAACCGGAAATATGGCCAATGGCGAACGCCATGGTCAACACGGTGAGACCAAACGCGATGGCCACACCCAGCACACCGATCCCAAGGGGAGAAGACGCAGCGAGCACCGCACTGCCACAACCACCCAGTACCAGCCAGAACGTACCTAACAACTCAGTGACTGAACGTTTGAACAGAGACATGAGAGCGTCCTTGATAGGCGACCTATCGAGACTGTATCGCGTGATGCTTCCTGCAGGCTTACGACAGGCTCAACTCCAGAACCTTGGCTGAGTACAGCAGGGTTTTTAGGGATTTCCAGCGCGCAAAAAAACCGCCAGGGCCTGTGGTTAGAGGGCTCTGGCGGTTTTTTTTAGTTTAGAGGGCTTTGGTGGCGAGGGAGCTTGCTCCCGCTCGGCTGCGCAGCAGTCGTAAATTCAGGTAGCCTGGTTTGTCTGACGCAACGAAGTTTTTTGTCAACGGGACAGCTACGCTGTCCAGCGGGAGCAAGCTCCCTCGCCACCAAAGCTCGCTTCCACAGGGTTGGGTGGTTAATTTGAATTAATCGATACCGACAAATCCGCCCGTCTGGTGCTGCCACAGACGCGCATACAATCCGCCATGCGCCAGCAGTTCGGCGTGGGTGCCGGTTTCGGCGATCTTGCCTTTTTCCAGCACCACCAGCCGATCCATCCGGGCGATGGTCGAGAGCCGGTGGGCGATGGCGATCACGGTTTTGCCCTGCATCAGGGTTTCGAGACTTTCCTGGATCGCGGCTTCGACTTCCGAGTCCAGCGCCGAGGTCGCCTCGTCCATGATCAGGATCGGCGCATCCTTGAGCAACACCCGGGCAATCGCAATCCGCTGACGTTGACCACCGGAGAGTTTCACCCCGCGTTCACCGACATGCGCATCAAAACCGGTACGGCCTTCGGCGTCCGACAGCAACGGTATGAACTCATCGGCGCGCGCCTTGTGCACGGCTTCCCAGAGTTCGGCGTCGGTGGCGTCAGGTTTGCCGTACAGCAAATTGTCGCGGATCGAGCGGTGCAGTAGCGAGGTGTCCTGGGTAATCATGCCAATGCGCTCACGCAGGCTTTCCTGGCCGACTTCGGCAATGTCCTGCCCATCGATGAGGATTCGCCCACCCTGCACGTCATAAAGACGCAGCAGCAGATTGACCAGGGTCGATTTGCCCGCGCCAGACGGTCCGATCAAACCGATTTTCTCACCAGGCTTGATCGTCAGGTTGAGGTCACCAATGATCCCGCTTTTCTTGCCGTAGTGAAAATCCACATGCTCGAAACGCACTTCGCCACGGGCGACGGCAAGCGGTTGGGCTTGATCGCGGTCGGTGACGCTGACCGGTTGCGAAATGGTCTGCAAACCGTCCTGGACCATGCCGATGTTTTCGAAGATTCCGGTGACCACCCACATGATCCAGCCGGACATGTTGACGATGCGGATCACCAGGCCAGTGGCCAGGGCGATTGCGCCTACAGTGATCAGCGACTGTGTCCATAGCCACAGGGCCAGGCCGGTGGTGCTGACGATCAACAGGCCGTTCATGCTGGTGATGACCACGTCCATGCTGGTGACCACGCGGCCGGCCAGTTGGGCTTTCACCGTCTGTTCTTCGATGGCTTCCTTGGCGTATTGCTGTTCGAAATTGGTGTGGGCGAACAGTTTCAGCGTGGTGATGTTGGTGTAGCCGTCGACAATGCGGCCCATGAGTTTGGAGCGGGCATCCGAGGACACCACCGAGCGCTCCTTGACCCGTGGCACGAAGTAGCAGAGCGCACCGATGTACGCGGCGATCCAGCTCAGCAACGGGATCATCAGGCGCCAGTCGGCTTCGGCGAACAGGACCAGGGAACTGATCGCGTAGATCAGCACATGCCACAGCGCGTCCACCGCTTGCACAGCCGAATCGCGCAACGAGTTGCCGGTCTGCATGATGCGTTGGGCGATGCGGCCGGCGAAGTCGTTCTGGAAGAAATTCAGACTCTGTTTGAGTACGTAACTGTGGTTCTGCCAGCGGATCATGCTGGTCATGCTGGGGCTCAAGGTCTGGTGCACCAGCAAGTCATGCAGGCCTACGAACACTGGGCGCAGGATCAGCGCCACCACGGCCATCCAGGCCAGTTCGATGCCGTGTTCCTTGAAGAAGTTGACGTTCGGCGTGCCCTGGGCCAGGTCGATGATGCGGCTCAGGTAGCTGAACAGCGCGACTTCGATCAGCGCGCCGAACAGGCCGACGGTCAGCAGGGCGGCGAAACTCGGCCAGACCTGCTTCAGGTAATAGGTATAGAAGGGGAAAACACGGTCGGGCGGAGCCGCCGTCGGAGCGTCGCGGAATATGTCGATCAGTTGTTCAAAACGGCGATAAAGCATCAGTTCTCCGCCCGCGCACGGGCTCTCCTTTAAACAATATGAGCGGCACCGGATCCCGGCTGCCGCTCAAGCACTCCTGTGCAGATTAGTTGATGACTTTGGCCGATTTGATGAACACCGGGTCGGCCGGTACGTCTTTCATGCCGCCGCGAGTGGTGGTTGGCGTATTGACGATGATGTCCACCACGTCCATGCCTTTGACGACTTTACCGAACACGGCGTAGCCATCACCGCTGTCGAGGAAGTCGTTGTCTTTGACGTTGACGAAGAACTGGCTGGTGGCTGAATCAGGATTGGAGGTTCGGGCCATGGACAACGTGCCACGCACGTTATGCAGGCCGTTTTTGGATTCGTTCTTGATCGGTGCCTTGGTTTCTTTCTGCTGCATTTGTTGAGTGAAACCACCGCCCTGGACCATGAACCCAGGAATCACACGGTGGAAAATCGTGTTGTTGTAGAAGCCACTGTTGACGTAATCAAGGAAGTTCTTGGTGCTGATCGGGGCCTTGACCGGGTCCAGTTCGATTTCGATCTGACCGTTGGTGGTTTCCAGCAACACGTGCGGCGCCTTGGCGGCGGGCGTTGCGGCCATCAGGTTGGCGGCAAACAGAACGGAGCCGGCGACGAGGGCGATTTTTTTCAGCATGGGTCAGTGATCCTGAGTGGGGTGGTGTCGACTGCGGTGAGAAACTCGAGCAGGGTTTGGTTGAAGCGTTCGGCTTGATCCAGCGGGGTGGCGTGGCGCGAATCGGCGATCACCACCAGCCGCGCATCGGGCAGCAGTTTTACGTAGGTTTCCTTCAACGATACCGGCGTGTAATCGCGGTCGGCGCTGACGATGAGGGTTGGACAGGCGACCCTGGAAAGTCGTTCCTGAACGCCCCAGCCAACGATGGCATCGAAGCTGGCGAGATAAGCATGTTTGTCGTTTTTTGCCCAGCGCTCGGCCATCTTTTGACGCAAATCAGCTTGTTCGGGTTTGGGGAAAAGCTTGGCGCCCAGGGCCTTGCCGATGGTGGCCAGACTGAGGACACGCATCAGGCTCCAGCGTTTGAACCACTGCCAATAGTCATCGCGGCTGCGCAGTTTGACCTCGGGGGCGCTGTTGACGATGCACAGGCTTTTAAGCAGTTGCGGCTGGTCCACGGCCAGCTGAAAACCGATCATGCCGCCCATCGAAAGTCCCACATAATGTGTCGGACCGAGGTTCAAATGTTCGATCAGGGCGATCAGGTCGGCGCTGAACCCGGCAATGCTGTAACGCTCCCGGGGTTTGTCGGAGCGACCGTGACCCCGAACATCCGGAACGATCACGCGGTATCGGGCAGACAGCGCCGGGATCTGCCGTTCCCAGTCCAGGGAGCTGGAACCCAGCCCGTGGACCAGCAGCAACGGCGTGCCGTGACCGTATTCCTCATAGTGCAGGTTGCAACCTTCATGTTCGAAATAGGCCATGCGGGTACTCCGTGTCAGGCTTGTTCAGGGGCGGCGAACGGCGCATCCAGCGGCGCCGTGTCGAAGGTGCGCAGCAGCTCGATCAGAATTTGCGTCGCCGGGCCCAGGGGTTTTTCCTTGTTCGAATACAGATAGAAGCTCGGGTTGCGGCTGCCACCCTGATCCAACGGTAGCAGCTTGAGCGTGCCTTCCCTTAGTTCGCGTTCGATCATGTGCCGGGGCAGCCAGGCGAAACCCAGTCCGCTGCTGACAAACGTCGCTGCGGTGGCCAGGCTGCCGACGGTCCAGCGCTGTTCGGCACCGAGCCAGCCGACGTCCCGTGGTTGCTGGCGACCGGAGTCACGGATGACCACTTGCATCTGGGTTTCCAGATCCTGGAAGTTCAGTTCGCGGTTCAGCCGATGCAACGGGTGTTCGGGGTGAGCGACGGCGACGAATTCGACGTCACTCAACTCCGCACCCAGATAGCCCGGAATACTGAAACCGGTGATTGCCAGGTCTGCCACGCCTTCAAGCAGGACTTCCTCCACACCCGACAACACTTCTTCGCGCAGACGCACGCGGCAGCCACGGCTTTGCGGCATGAATGCGGTCAACGCGCGGACGAGGCGGGCGCTTGGGTAAGCAGCGTCGACCACCAGCCGCACTTCGGCTTCCCAGCCTTGTTCCATGTGATGGGCCAGGTCTTCCAGCTGGCTGGCCTGTTTCACCAGTTGCCGCGAGCGGCGCAGCAACACGCCGCCGGCCTCGGTCAGCACCGCTTTGCGGCCGTCGATGCGCAACAGCGGCACGCCGAGCTGGTCCTGCATACGCGCCACGGTGTAGCTCACCGAGGATTGCGAACGGTGCAGCGCTTCGGCGGCCTGGGCGAAACCGCCGTGGTCGACCACGGCTTGCAAGGTTCGCCATTGATCAAGGGTCACGCGGGGCGCTTTCATGAATAGCTCCTCTTGTCCTAAGCTGGCAGTCCTTATTGGAGACTGCTGAATGAGAAAATTCTGTTGTGTGCTGTTGGCGATGCTGCCGCTGACCGCGTTTGCTTATCCGATCGAGGTGAAGAAAGACCTCAATGGCATGAAAATCGACTACGAAACCTTCGACACGGATAACGACATCGGTTCCATCCAGGTCGCTAACTACGGCGATGTCGATGCCAGTTGCAAGGCCGTTTTCATCAATGGCCCGGAAGCGCCCCGGACCCGCAAGATTGACGTGTCCGCGGGCAAGCATAAAAACGCCACTGCCAAGTTCACCCGCAGCATTATCAAGCTGCGTATCGAGCTGACCTGCACGCCCAAATGAAATCCACTGTGGGAGTGAGCAAGCTCGCTTCCACAGAGCGGCATGCTCAGCTTATAAACGAATTTATTGATGGGTTGTAGCAGTTATTTGCGCTTTTTCATCGATATGACTCTGTTTAACCTTCACTCCATCGCCTTACAGCATTCTCAGATGGAGCCTACATCCCATGTCACGCGTTCTGATCATCGAAAGCAGCGCCCGTCAGCAAGACTCGGTTTCCCGCCAGCTGACCCAGACATTCATCAGCCAGTGGAAAGCCACTCACCCGAACGACCAGATCACCGTGCGTGACCTCGCCGTCAACCCCGTGCCGCATCTGGACATCAACCTGCTGGGCGGCTGGATGAAACCTGCAGAACAGCGCAGCGACATCGAACAGGTCTCGCTGGAGCGCTCCAACCAGTTGACCGACGAACTGCTGGCTGCCGATGTCCTGGTCATGGCCGCGCCGATGTACAACTTCGCCATTCCGAGCACCCTCAAAGCCTGGCTCGATCATGTGCTGCGTGCTGGCGTGACCTTCAAGTACACCGAGACCGGTCCGCAAGGTTTGCTCAGCGGCAAGCGTGCCTACGTGCTGACCGCTCGCGGCGGGATCTACGCCGGCAGCACCGCCGATCACCAGGAACCGTACCTGCGTCAGGTGATGGGTTTCATCGGGATTCACGACGTGACCTTCATTCACGCTGAAGGCATGAACCTGGGCGGTGACTTCCAGGAGAAGGGCCTGAACCAGGCCAACGCCAGGCTATCTCAAGTGGCTTGAGGCTTTAATCGCCAGATAATCCCTTAATGTTCAAGTGGCCTGGCGCAACCCCTTCAAGGCTTTACGCACATCGAACCTCCCTTTGCACTTGTTGCTCCTGAGTGCTGTCGCCCGATTGAACGCTTTAGCGAGATCGGGCTTTTTTTTGCCCGCGATTTGGCGGATTAGCACAGATCCCCTATGGGAGCGGGCCCCTGTGGCGAGGGGATTTATCCCCGTTCGGCTACGAAGTAGTCGTAAACCATTGTTTGTGGTGTACCTGACACACCGCCGATTCCGAATTTTGGGCCGCTTCGCAGCCCAACGGGGATAAATCCCCTCGCCACAAAGGCTCTTTCCATAGGGAATCCATAAGTGGCCGGCAATTCGCGGTGACGGGCAAAACCCGCTATCGTCGCCGCCATTCGAAACGAGGCGAGCATGGGCTATCTACTTTTTGTCACGCTGATCCAGGCGTTTTCCTTCAGTCTGATCGGCGAATACCTGGCCGGTCATGTCGACAGTTACTTTGCAGTGCTGGTGCGCGTGTTGTTGGCGGGGCTGGTGTTTATTCCACTGACACGCTGGCGTTCGGTGGAACCGGCGTTCATGCGCGGCATGCTGCTGATCGGCGCGTTGCAGTTCGGCGTGACCTACGTCTGTCTGTACCTGAGCTTCCGGGTGCTGACGGTGCCGGAAGTGCTGCTGTTTACCATCCTCACACCGCTGCATGTGACGCTGATCGAAGATGCCCTGAACCGGCGCTTCAATCCGTGGGCGCTGGTGGCGGCATTGGTCGCGGTGCTTGGCGCAGCGGTGATTCGTTACGACCGGATCAATCCGGACTTCTTCATGGGCTTCCTGCTGCTGCAACTGGCCAACTTCACCTACGCCGCCGGGCAAGTGCTTTATAAGCATTTGGTGGCGCGTCATCCGAGCGATCTGCCGCATTACCGACGCTTCGGCTACTTCTACCTGGGCGCGCTGGCAGTGGCCTTGCCGGCGTTCCTGATGTTCGGCAAACAGAATTTCCTGCCTGAGGCACCGCTGCAATGGGGCGTGCTGCTGTTCCTCGGCCTGGTCTCGACCGCGTTGGGGTTGTACTGGTGGAACAAGGGCGCGTGCCTGGTGAATGGCGGGACGTTGGCGGTGATGAACAACCTGCATGTGCCAGTGGGGTTGCTGATCAACTTGCTGATCTGGAATCAGCATGAAGAGCTGGGCCGGTTGTTCTTTGGTGGATCGGTGATTTTGATGGCGGTGTGGATCAGTCGGTTGGGTATGCGCAAACCGGCACTCGCACACTGAACCCTGTGGGAGCGAGCCGGCTCCCACATTTGATTTGCGGAGTTACATGATGTGTTTTTCGGGCTCGGGAATATGGCTCGCGCCTAACATGGCCGGGAGCAGCCCAGCCCTCAGGTCACCACCACTCGGCTGCTGATACAGACTCAACCCAAACTCCGGCAGCACCGCCAACAGGTAGTCGAAAATATCCCCCTGAATCCGCTCGTAATCCGCCCACGCCGTGGTGCGGGTGAAGCAGTAGATTTCCAGCGGAATGCCCTGCGCGGTGGTTTGCATCTGGCGGACCATGCAGGTCATGTTCGGCTGGACCTCCGGGTGGCTCTTCAGATACGCCAGCGCATAGGCCCGGAAGGTGCCGATATTGGTCATCCGCCGGCGGTTGGCCGACATCGCCGCGACGTTGCCCTGAGCCTCGTTCCAGGCCTTGAGTTCGGCCTGTTTGCGGCTGATGTAATCGGTCAGCAGGTGCACCTGACTCAGCTTCAATTCTTCGTCATCGCGGATGAAGCGCACACCGCTGGCGTCGATGAACAGGCTGCGCTTGATCCGTCGTCCGCCGGACTGCTGCATGCCGCGCCAGTTCTTGAATGACTCGGACATCAGGCGCCAGGTCGGAATCGAAACGATGGTCTTGTCGAAGTTCTGCACCTTCACCGTGTGCAGCGTGATGTCGACCACATCGCCGTCGGCACCCACTTGCGGCATTTCGATCCAGTCGCCGACTCGCAGCATGTCGTTGCTGGTCAGCTGCACGCTGGCGACGAACGACAGCAGCGTGTCCTTGTAGACCAACAGAATCACCGCCGACATCGCGCCCAGGCCCGACAGCAGCAACAGTGGCGAGCGGTCGATCAGCGTCGCGACAATGATGATTGCGCCAAACACGTACAAGACCATTTTCGCCAGCTGCACGTAGCCTTTGATCGAGCGGGTGCGGGCGTGTTCGGTGCGGGCGTAGATGTCCAGCAAGGCACTGAGCAGGGCGCTGACCGCCAGCACCAGGAACAGAATGGTGAACGCCAGTGCGACGTTGCCGAGAAAAATCAGGCTGGTCTTGCTCAGCTCCGGCACCAGGTACAGGCCGAACTGGATCACCAGTGACGGCGTCATTTGCGCCAGGCGATGAAAGACCTTGTTGTGCCGAAAGTCGTTGATCCAGTGCAGCGCCGGTTGGCGGCCGAGCATTTTGGTCGCGTGAATAATGAGGTAGCGCGCCACTCGTCCGAGGACCAGCGCCACCACCAGCAGCAGGATCAGCGCCAGGCTGGAATGCAGGAGCGGGTGCTGATCGAGGGCACCCCAAAGGTCTTGGGCGTTGAGCCAGAGCTGTTTGATATCCATGGGCAAAAACGGTTCTTCTGTGGGACGCGACGGGGCGATTAGAGCATTTAAGACGCTTTGCATGACGTTTGGAGACAAATCAGGCAACAAAAAAGCCACTGTTTATCGTCGTTTGCATAAAGAAACTCGGCCTCGGCGCTCGAAACCGTTACCCTATGCAGCTGTTTTTTTGTATTTCTTCGAGGTAGCACCCGTGTTTTCCCAATTCGCCCTGCACGAACGCCTGCTCAAAGCCGTGGCCGAGCTTAAATTTGTCGAGCCAACGCCAGTGCAAGCAGCGGCTATTCCGCTGGCGCTCCAAGGGCGTGACCTGCGGGTGACAGCGCAAACCGGTAGCGGCAAGACCGCTGCATTCGTTTTGCCGATCCTCAACCGTCTGATCGGCCCGGCCAAAGTCCGTGTCAGCATCAAGACCCTGATCCTGCTGCCGACCCGCGAGCTGGCCCAGCAGACCATCAAGGAAGTCGAGCGCTTCGCGCAATTCACATTCATCAAGTCCGGCCTGATCACCGGCGGTGAAGACTTCAAGGTCCAGGCCGCCATGCTGCGCAAGGTGCCGGACATCCTGATCGGTACGCCGGGCCGGATGATCGAGCAACTGAACGCTGGCAACCTCGACTTGAAAGAAGTTGAAGTGCTGGTGCTCGACGAAGCCGACCGCATGCTCGACATGGGCTTTGCCGAAGACGTGCAGCGTCTGGTGGAAGAATGCTCCAACCGTCAGCAGACCATGTTGTTCTCCGCCACCACCGGTGGTTCGGGCCTGCGTGAGATGGTCGCCAAGGTCCTGAACAATCCGGAACACTTGCAGCTGAACAACGTCAGCGATCTGAACGCGACCACCCGTCAGCAGATCATCACCGCTGATCACAACCAGCACAAAGAACAGATCGTGAACTGGCTGCTGGCCAACGAGACCTATCAGAAGGCCATCGTGTTCACCAACACGCGGGCCATGGCCGACCGCATTTACGGCCGTCTGGTGGCGCAGGAATATAAAGCGTTCGTGTTGCACGGCGACAAGGACCAGAAAGACCGCAAGCTGGCCATCGACCGCCTGAAGCAGGGCGGCGTGAAAATCCTCGTCGCCACCGACGTCGCCGCCCGCGGCCTCGACGTGGAAGGTCTGGACCTGGTGATCAACTTCGACATGCCGCGCAGCGGCGACGAATACGTTCACCGCATCGGTCGCACCGGCCGCGCCGGCAACGATGGCCTGGCCATCTCGCTGATCTGCCACGGCGACTGGAACCTGATGTCGAGCGTCGAACGCTACCTCAAGCAGAGCTTTGAGCGCCGCACCATCAAGGAAGTCAAAGGCACCTACGGCGGACCGAAAAAGGTCAAGGCCTCGGGCAAGGCCGTTGGCGTGAAGAAGAAAAAAGTCGACGCCAAGGGTGACAAGAAAAAAACCGGTGCCAAGGCGCCGACCAAGCGCAAGATCGCCAACCGCCCGAAGACCGACGCTCTGTCGCTGGTCAGCAAGGACGGCATGGCGCCGCTCAAGCGCCGCAAGCCGGAAGCGCCGGCTGCTGAATAAAGCGCTGTCAGTCAGTTAAAGTGCGGCGAGCACAAAACCTGTGGCGAGGGAGCTTTTGTGGCGAGGGAGCTTGCTCCCGCTGGGTCGCGAAGCGGCCCTAAAAAGAAGGGACTGCTGCGAAGTCCGGCGGGAGCAAGCTCCCTCGCCACAGTGTCATCGTCGCGCCTGACTGACTGGTATTTGCCGTAGCAATCCATAAAAAACCCGGACAGTGTCCGGGTTTTTTTACGTCAAGCGTTTGTCAGCTCCCCTGCAGCCCGCAGGTGTCGTCAACAAAGGGTTGTTCAGGCTGATCAGCCTGGATTTGAGCACCGCTTGGTTTCAGCTCTCGGCCTTTTTATCCGCCGTCTTCAGCTCTTTCAACCGCTGATCTATCAATTGGCACTTATCGGGTAGATCCGCGCTGGCCGTGCCCAAATCCATCTTCTGCAATTCAGCGTTGATTTCTTTGGCCTTGGCCGGGTTCTGCTCGGTGAGCCTGGTCACTTCCTTGGCCAGTTGTTCGCGCTTGGCCGTTGCTTCCTCGGGAGTGCAGGCCCAGGCGGGGAGGGCGCAGGCAAATGTGGCTACGAGGGAGAGCGTCATTAGCGTTTTCATGGAAAGCCTCGAGTTCCGTGTTGGGCGGTTAAACGGTGGAGGCTGCGCAAGGCCGAAAGTTCAGCTTTTCTGTCTGGCATTCAATGAACAGGTCAAGTCCATAGGGTTACCTCCTCTATGGAGTTCGATAGAGGTATTGCGCGGACGGGACAAAGGCTAGAAGAATACTTATGAGCAAAAGCTAAGTGGGGATGATGAAATGATTTTTGGTGGTTAATGGGGGCTAACCCTGTCGCTACCGCTTGCGATCCCTCTTGTCCACTGTGGAGCGACAGCGCCAACAGCCTGGTAGGACAACCAATACTCGACCTCGAGAACAGCCCCTGCGATGTTCGCTGCCAGCTCATGTTGTGGTCCCCGAACAATCACGTACACCGCTATGAGCGAGCGGTCGAGGGCGATGGCAATCGTTACTACTTCAACTCGCTGTTCGATTGCAGCTACCCGGTGTACACCACGGCCGATGGCGTAATCCGGTCGTGGCGGTTCGAGACATCGCGCCCAGAAGTTGTTATGTGTTTTAGCGCGCACTATCCCCCATGGCAGCAGCTGGATGACGTCTTGTCTTCGTATTTATCGTGGTGCCGCACCCATTCCATGATTTCCTCCTCGTTACGGCCCTTGGGCGTGAGGTCGAGGTAGTTGTAGGCGCCGACCAGCAAATCGAGACCTCGGGCATAAGTGGAATAAGTGTGAAAGATGTCGCCCGTTTCATTGCGATAAAACACGCTGAGACCTGGGAGTTCTTCTTCGGCGCCGTCGGATTTTTCGTAGTTGTAGGTGGCTTTGCCGGCAGCGACGTCTTCGGCTCGGGCGGAGACGCCGAAATCGTAGTTGAAATCGCAGCCTTCTGACGACACCCAGTCAAATTTCCAGCCCATGCGCCGTTTGAAGGCCTGGAATTCGGCGAACGGCGCGTGGGAAACCGCCACCAAGGCGACGTCATGGTGGGCCAAATGCAGGTTGGCGCCGTCGATGTGGTCGGACAGGAATGAGCAGCCGGGGCAGCCTTCGTCCCATCCGGCGGCGAACATGAAGTGGTAGATGACCAATTGGCTGCGGACGCCGAACAGGTCGGCGAGTTTCAGTTCACCTTGGGGGCCCTGGAAGTGGTAGTCCTTGTCGATTTTCACCCAGGGCAGTGCGCGGCGTTCGGCGCTGAGTTTGTCCCGTTCTTTGGTGAAGGCTTTTTCGTGGGCCAGGTGTTGTTTGCGGGCGGAGAGCCATTCTTCGCGGGACACGACGGGATGATTCTGAATGTTCATTGGGATTCTCCTGCGGTGGGGCTGGGAGGTGACTTACACAGCCTAGTCGTTTGACCTGTGCCCAATTCGACATACCGCCGATCGGAGGCCCCGAAAACATCGGCTGAACGGCTGCTCACCGCGCCGGTCACAACTTAGGAAGGCCATCTCACTCACAGGCTTTGGAGGTTGAATCAGGATGACAACTTACAACTGGGATTTGATTGAACGCTTGCTGCACGAAGTGCAGAAAGGTGACAGCAGCTTCACGCCACGACCCTATGCCGAGCAGTACGCGGCTGAGAAAGCTACGGAAGGTGAGGAAACGGAAAACCTCGATCACCTGAAAGCAGTGGCTGGCGAGTACGAAAAGTTACTGTTGGAGCGCGGGTATATCGAGCCTCGGCCGGAAGAGCAGGGCGGCACCGGTTCCAACTATATTTTGACCCAGCGGGGCTCGAGTCTGTTGAGCCTGATCGACAGCAGCATTCCGGGTAATGACCATCCGCGCCAGGTATTGGATGAGCAGGAAGATGCGCTGGATGAGGTGACGTTTGATGAGGTGGCTTCGAAGGCGCAGATTGCCTGAGACCCACCCATTACCAAAGTGGGAGTGAGGCTGCTCGCGATTGCGGAGTGTCATTCGACATCGTCGTTGTCTGATACTCCGCAATCGCGAGCAGGCTCACTCCCACATTTTGATTTGTATTGGGCCTAGCTTTGCTGGGCGGCTTTCAGGCATTTCAAATCGTTGAAATCCTTGCGCACTCCTTCAATTTTCTTCAACAAGCGCTGGCGCTGAGCCGGTGTACTTTCAGCCATCAAATCCACAAACAAGCTTCGTGCCTGTGCTTCAGTGTTGGCAAAAGCCTGACGGTACTCCGGCGTCCATAAACTCTCGCGATTCACCAGAAGCGTCTCGATGCGCTGTGGGAATTGCGGACTCTGGCGCTGCGCAACCGCCGCGCTGAACTGCTTCTGCCAATGGACTCGATTGGCAATCCATTGCGTGTTCTGGTCACCCAACGCATTCGACCATGTCACCACCCGTTGTTGCTGGGTCGGACTGAGCGGGCCAAGCCAGTCATTCAGGCGCTTTTCCATGCGCTCGGCGCGTTGCTTGATCTGCTGATCGAGAGACGGTTTAAGGTAATCCTCTTGGCGTTTGCGCTGGTCCTTGGCGAAGGCGTCGTTCATCTCCGCGACTTGCTTGTCATCCAACCCCTGTAATAACTCGATGGCTGAGGGCGTGATTTCTCGGGCGGTCTGGGCGATGGCGGCTTTGGCTTCCTGAGTGCGGGTTTGCAGCGCGGCATCGGTGACCTGGTTGGTCTCGACCATAGTCTGCAAGCGATCGAGCCAGTCGAGATAGCCCGGCAGTTGCGTAGTGCAGTGCCAGCTCAGGTGTTCACTGAGGCGCTCGTTGAACCAGCCTTTTTGTTCGCCGTTCATGTCCAGGTAGTCGCTGAGCGTCCACGGAATGATCACGTCGAGGTTGCGGTAGGCCAGGCCCACCCGGCTACAGGCGCCGAGGGCGAGACTGAGGGTGATGATGACGGCGAGATACTTCAACCAGCGCGACATGGGCGAATCCTTGCGAAGTTCTGGCTTCTTGGGTGGATTCTTATGTGAACGCAGAATGTGCCCCGCAGTTCAGCCGATCAATAGAAGGCGCGTTCAGCCTTGAGAGTGACCAGCCCGTCGCATTGGCTGTTGTGCCCGGAGTAGGCGGAACAGTCGCTGCCGCTGAGGCTTGAGTCGCTGTAGATCAGGTTGAGGTCGACGCCCATGAACGGCCGCGAAAGTTGTACCGACCAGTCGGTAAAGCTGCCGATATAGCCACCGTCGACCGACGCTGGTGTGTTGAGCTGGTGGGTGGTGTATTTCATGCTGATCCCGATGCCGAATGGCTGGTTACCGCCCAGGTCGGCGAAAACGGTGCTGTTCTGTTTGTCCGGGTCGTTGCTGAACGCGGCGCCGAAGCGGCTGCCGAGAAAGGTCAGGCCACCGAACAGCTCCTGGCTGTCGAGGGTGTCCACTTTTGGATAGCTGTAACGGATCATGCCGACTTCGTACCCGAGGGTGTTATCGAAAGGCTGTTTAAAGCCCATGTAGGAGTCGACTTCCAGGTTGGCTCCCGGCGTCAAGCCCATGCTCGGTGCCCATTGCCCCACGTAAAAACCGCTGTCGTGGCTCAGGTCGAGGCCGCCGTGGAACGAGCCGGTGCTGGAAGGCTTGACCAGACCCTGGGCCATGCTGCGGCTGGGGGTGGTGCCGAGTTTGAGATCGAAGTCACCCAATTCACGCTGGAATATTTGCGCGTTGGCGACGGAACACGACAGTAGGGTGCCGAGCAATAAACAGGAGGGTTTGAGCATGCGTCACTCCATGACAGCGGGGAGCAGGAACGAAAACCTACTGAAACGCTTGATCTAGACGTGTGCAAGCATACCGGCGAATGTTCGGCATCGAGTGCCGTTCGTCGATTTTTGAAATATGGGTGTGATTGGCGGGGTGTTACGAGGGGGTTCCAGTCCAAGCGCTTCGAAGCTCAAAGCGCTTATGGACCAGGTGACGCGGCGGATCTTTGGGGTTACTTCTTGCCCAAAGTGATCTGCTTGGACGGGCCGAACGTCTGGCCGCTGACGCCTTTGGCAATTTGCTGGATCTCGCCGCCGGACTTGAGGAACGCAGCAATCTGGTTGTTGATAGATTCGCTGGTTTCAACGGCTGGAGCTGGCTTTGCTTTGCTGTTGGATGCTTTTACACGCATGGCGGCCATTAACCTGTAGAAAATTAACTTGGCCAGGCATCGTACAGGAAATACTTGACAATTGCTTGGCAAATATCCCCTCAAAATACACATCGTAGGGGCGTAATTCATCACAAGTTATTATCCGAAATACACCCCTAAGCCGCTGTTTTAACTAAAAACGACGGTAGAAAAATAAGATTTTTCGAGGGGCCGGCAAAGGGGATTTTCGCGCGTTCGGCCTGACGAGCGGCCAAACGCCTAAGGCAAAACCCAGGAAAATTAAGGCTTTCAGGAGAATTTCTGCTGTCACCGGGCTGGCCACGGAAACGCCGCCCGCAAAAACGGGTAGAATGCCGCCCACGCAATGAGGGTATTGGAAATGGCTTTAGTCGGGCGCTACAACAGTTTGCAAGTGGTTAAACACACTAACTTCGGTTTATATCTTGACGGTGGCGCGGAGGGCGAGATCCTCCTGCCTAATCGTTATATCCCCAAAGATATTCCCAGTGAAGATGAAGATTGGCTCAACGTTTTTATTTATCTGGACAGCGATGACAAACTCATCGCAACTACCGAAAAGCCGAAAGTTCAGGTCGGTGAATTCGCCAGTTTGAAAGTCGTTGAAGTCAACAGCATCGGTGTTTTCCTGGACTGGGGTCTGCCGAAGGATCTGCTGCTGCCGTACTCCGAAGAAAAACGCCAGATGACGGCCGGTGAATATGTCGTGGTGCATGTCTACCTCGACAAGCACACCCGCCGCATCACCGCGACGGCGCGCCTGGACCGTTACCTCGACAAAACCCCGGCCAACTACACCCCAGGTCAGGAAGTTGATTTGCTGGTAGCCGAAGCGACCGACATGGGCTTCAAGGCGATCATCAACAACAAACACTGGGGCCTGATCCACAAGAACGAAATCTTCAAGTTCATGCGCGCCGGCAAGGAAGAAAAGGGCTTTATCAAAGAAGTCCGTGCCGATGGCAAGATCAGCCTGAGCCTGCAACCGGTAGGCGAAGAAGCCGCCACCAGCCTCAATTCGAAGATCCTCGCCAAGTTGCGTGAAAACAATGGCAGCCTGCCGGTCAGCGACAAGAGCGACCCGACAGTGATTACCAGCATGTTTGGTGTCAGCAAAGGCAACTTCAAGAAAGCCATCGGTGCGCTGTACAAGAATGGCCAGATCGTCATTCATGCCGATCGCATTGAACTAAGCTGACCTCGCATCGGCCCGTGTAATGCGATTACATCGGGCTGGACTGTGACAAAAAGGCCCCGACTTGCGCCGGGGCTTTGTTTTTTACTGTCGGATCACTGCCATGTCGAGTGTTGTCGAGGTCTTCCGGTGAGCGCCACCCGGCGTAGCGCCGATGGGTTTGCCCTGCAAGTGATGATCGGGTTGTGCCTGATCTGGGGCGTGCAGCAGGTGATGATCAAATGGGCGGCGCCCGACATCGCGCCGGTCATGCAGGCGGCGGGGCGGTCGGGTATTTCCGCGTTGCTCGTAGGATTGTTGATCTGCTGGAAGGGCGGCTGGGACCAGGTCGGTAGCACCTGGCGCGGCGGTTTGCTGGCCGGTGCGCTGTTTGGCCTGGAGTTCTTCTTCATCTCCGAAGGCTTGCAACTGACCACGGCCGCACACATGTCGGTGTTTCTCTACACCGCGCCGATTTTCACTGCGTTGGGTGTGCACTGGCTACTGCCGAGCGAACGTTTGAGACCCGTCCAGTGGCTGGGGATTTTCCTCGCCTTTGTCGGGATCGCCATCGCGTTTGCCGGCGGCGTGTCCTGGGACAATCTAGATCACCGCATGTTGATGGGCGATGCATTGGGCGTGCTGGCCGGCGCCTCCTGGGGCGCGACAACGGTGGTGGTGCGCGCCTCGCGACTGTCGGAAGCCCCGGTCACGTTGACCCTGTTTTATCAATTGATCGTCGGATTCGTCGGGCTGCTGCTGATCGCTATCCTCAGTGGCCAGGTGACCCATGTCAGCCTGACCACCGTCGCGGTGGCCAGTGTGTTGTTTCAGGGATTGGTCGTGTCCTTCTTCAGCTACCTGACCTGGTTCTGGTTGTTGCGCCGTTATCTGGCCGCGAACCTGGCGGTGTTTTCGTTCATGACACCGCTGTTCGGTGTCACGTTCGGCGTGGTGTTGCTGGGCGAAGAGTTGAGCCTGAACTTCGTCATCGGTGCCGTGCTGGTGCTGCTGGGCATCACGTTTGTCAGCGCGGAGCAGTGGGTGCGCCGTCGTTTGCGCAAAGCCCTTGGGCAGCAGTGAAAGGACGCAACAACAACCCGCCGGCGACAAGCAAACCGGTGCCGGCGACTACCAGTGCGGGCTGCAAACCACCGCTGAAATGGCTGCTCATCGCCGCCAACAACGGCCCCGCGAGCTGACCCACGGCAAAGCACGCCGTCAGCATCCCGGCGTTGCGTTGAGTGGCGTGGGGCGCCAGTTCCCGGGAGCGCTGCATCACCAATTGCATACAGGCCAGGAACGGCGTGCCGCATAGAATCACCCCCAGCGCCAGGCCCGGCCCGCTGCTCAGCAGGCAGGCGAAGACGCCGGCGGCCTGGAGCCATAAGGTCACAATCAGCCAGTGGCGGGTGCCATTCGTATGGGCTCGACGCAGACTGACCAGCAGCACCCCGATGGCAGACGCCAGGCCGAAGCACGGCCAGAACAGGTCGGCCTGCCATTGGCCATGAAACTGGGCGCTGGCCATTTGCGAGAGAAAAGTGGCGGGGATGATGTAGCCCAAACCGTACAACCCGTAGATCACCCCTAATCGGCCAATGCCTTGATGTCGCGAAGTGACTGCGCTCGGTGCAGCAACGACAGCCTGCGTGGCTTGCGGCAAAAATGGCAGAATTCCCAACAGCATCACCAGTGCGACGACGGCATACACCAGCCACAAGGTTGCAGATGTCTGACCCAGCAGGTGCGAGCCTAAGGCCAACAATCCTGTCAGAAAAATCCCCAGACCCGGTCCGGCAAATACCAAGGCGCCAAGGCGCGGGCGCCCAGCTGCCGCTGCCAGTGGCTGGCTCAACGCCGTAATCATCACCAGCACCCAGGCGCTGGCCACGCCGGTACCGAATCTCAGCACCAGGTGCGACCAGAAGCCGTTGGCCCAGAACGACGCCAGCGTCAGCAGCACACACAGCCACAAACCACCCAGCAGTCGCCGCCAGACCTGTTCGGGGCGGCGAGAGAACATGGCGTCCACGGCGCCGACGAAGTAGCCGAGGTAGTTGGCGGCGGCAATCAGCCCGGCGGCGGTCAGGTCGATCTGACCTTCACTGAGCAAATGCGGCATTTGCGGCGTGAGCGCGAAGCGTCCGATACCCATGGCCATCATCAGGGCAATAAAACTGGCGAGTAAGCGAATCAGCGGAGACATGAATGGGGTTCCGGCAATGGATCAATGACCGTCAGGCTAGGACTGATTGACTTTCTTTTAAAATGAATAATAGTGAGCAACTTGTTCTGAATTGGAGAGCATCGTGGAATTCAGTCAATTGCGGATTTTCCAGGCGGTGGCGCAGGAGGGCTCGATCACCCGTGCTGCCGAACGTTTGCATCGGGTGCCGTCGAACCTGTCGACGCGGCTTAAACAACTTGAAGAGCAGCTGGGCATAGAGCTTTTCGTCCGCGAGCGTCAGCGTTTGCAGTTATCACCTGCGGGAAAAGTCCTGCTGGACTACACCGCCAAGCTGTTCAACTTGCGCGACGAAGCCCAGGCGGCGGTGCAGGGCGGGCAACCGGCCGGTGACTTCGTGCTGGGCACCATGTACAGCACGGCAGCGATTCATCTGCCGGGGTTGCTGGCGCGTTATCACCGCACTTATCCGGCGGTGAACCTGCAAGTGCAATCCGGACCAAGTGGCGAACTGCTTGAAGGCTTGCTCACCGGTCGTCTCGATGCAGCATTGGTGGATGGCCCGCTGGAACTGGCCGGCCTGGACGGCGTGCCGTTATGCGACGAGCGGCTGGTGCTGATCAGCGAGGCCGATCATCCACCCATTCGCAGTGCGCTGGATGTGGAAGGGAGGTCGGTGTTTACCTTTCGTCAGGGCTGCGCGTACCGGATGCGTCTGGAAGCCTGGTTCGCCCATGACCACGCGGCCATGGGCCGGGCGATGGAGATCGAGTCCTATCCGGGAATGTTGGCGTGTGTGATTGCCGGTTCTGGCGTGGCGCTGATGTCGGAGTCGATGCTCGCCAGCCTGCCGGGCCGCGAAAGCGTGGCGGTGCACCCGTTGGCGGAGCCGTTTGCCCACGCGACGACCTGGTTGATGTGGCGCAAGGGCATGGTCGGGGCCAACCTGAATGCGTGGATTGAGCAGCAACAGACGGTTTATCCGTCGGCGCCAATGCAGGCTTCGGCGATTGCTTGAACTATCGGTCAGGTATTTTGATCAATTCAGTAACAGATCATTGCGGATTTGGGCGAGCAATACGTAGGACTTCGGACTATTATCAGTGCGAAGCGGCCTCAGAATTCCGGTCGCTCGGCACTACCCTGGAGGGGGCACCATGAAAGATAAAATCCAAAACTGGCTGCACGATCTGGGTGTTGCACTCGGTTTGATTGAACCGCCTCTGCAACCTGTGCCTATTCGCACTGACGACGAACAGCGTCGACGCCAGCCGCGCCGCCGTTAAGTCTGACCCGCACTGGCTAAAACCTGGACAATCCTCTGTGGCGAGGGAGCTTGTTGTGGCGAGGGGATTTATCCCCGTTCGGCTGCGAAGCAGTCGTAAATAGCTTGACGCGGTCAATCAGATATAACCCGGTTGAATGGTCTTGGGGCTGCTCCGCAGCCCAACGGGGATAAATCCCCTCACCACAGGTCGGCGGGTGCCAAACAGTCCGTGGTTGGCAGTCCGTATCAATCCCGCCCAATCTCTATCAAAAATCGACTCAAATCATTCGCCGTCCTCGCATCCTTGAGCATCCGGTCTTCTTCCGCTGTAAACGCCGTCAACCCCAGCTCATCCTCAAGATGGAAGATCAGCTCTTCGATATCCTGTTTATCCAATCCCAACTGCGCCAGGCTGGCGTTGTCGTCGAAGTCATCCCGACCCTCCAGCAGGCGGCTGATGAAACGATGCACGGCGGCACGAACGGCAGCTCTTTTCATGGTCGTTCTTCGAGGGCGTTATTGTTGTTGTCCTTGCGCTTGAGTACAGCAGGCTTCAGGCGTGTGAGCGCTGCCACTCGTCAATGATCGTGCGCAAATGCTCCCCGGAAAAACTCCCGAAATGTCCGCCATGCACCGTGCGGATCGGCAGCGCGCGCAAGCGTTGCAGGCTGCGGGCGTAGTCGTCGAGATTAGAGTGATAGGCGTCTTCGATCAGCGGCCCGTCGTAAATGATGTCGCCGCTGAACAGGGTCTCGGTCGCCGCTTCGTACAGGCTGATGCCACCTGGTGAATGCCCCGGCGTGTGCAGCACGTGCAGCACGCGATTGCCTAGATCCAGGACGTCGCCTTCTTCAATCATCCCCGTGGCCGGCGCGGCTTTGACCCGGTATTCGGCGTAGCACAGCGGGCAGTCCGGATGCGCCTCGAACATCTCGTCACCGACGAACGCCCGGCTCAAATCGTTTTCGCCGTCAGGTGCCGCGAGGATGTCGGCCTCGGCCGGATGCACCAGCCGCTCCGGAAATTCGTGGTGACCGGCGATGTGGTCGAAATGGCAATGACTGGCCACCGCCACCAATGGCCGCTCGGTGATCCATGGCAGTTGTTCGCGCAGGCTCACCAGCCCGGAACCGCTGTCTAGCAACAAGTCCTTGTCGCGCCCCTGAATGTGCCAGAGGTTGCAGCGATAGAAGGGCCGGATGTAAGGCTCGTGAATCAGCCGAATGCCGTCACTGAGCTGTTTGACCTCGAACCACTGATCGCGGCTGACGATCTTCATAAGCAGTTTTCTCCAGGCGAAAAAAAACGGGTGTGGCAACCGACGCCACACCCGTCGAAGAAAGCATCAAGTCGTTATGTTCAGCTTAGGCGGCGCTGGCCACGGTTGCCGGACGAGGGGACAGCAAACTGACCACCACGAAACTCACCAGACCTACGGCGAGGCTGTAGTAGATCGGGGTGTTGGCGTCCATTCCGTCCTTGAACATGAACAGCAGCGCAGTGGCAAAGCCCATGCCCATGCTGGCGATGGCGCCGGCGGTGGTTGCGCGCTTCCAGAAGATTGCACCGATCAGCGGGATCAGCATGCCGCCCACCAGCAGGTTGTAAGCAAGCGTCAGGGCGCTGATCACGTCGTTCACCACCAGCGCGATACCCAGCACGGCGATGCCGGTCAGCAGGGTGAACAGGCGGTTGATGCCCAGGCTCGACTGTTTGCCGCCGCGCAGTTTCGGCAGCAGGTCTTCGGTCAGGGTAGTAGCGGCGGCAAGCAGGCCGGCGCTGGCGGTGGACATCATGGCGGCCAGTGCAGCGGCGATCACCAGGCCACGGATACCGTCCGGCAGGGACAGTTTGACGATGGCGGCGAAGGCGTTGTTGACGTTGTCCAGGTCCGGGATCAGCACATGAGCGGCCATGCCGATCAGGGCGCAGGCCAGTCCGTAAAGGATGCAGTAGAAGCCTGCGAACGTACCGGCGACTTGAGCAACCTTGGCGCTCTTGACGGTGAACACACGCTGCCAGATGTCCTGGCCGATCAGGATCCCGAAGAAGTAGATCATGAAGTAGGTGATGATGGTGTCCCAGCCAATCGTGGTGAAGCTGAAGGCGGTGGCCGGCAGTTTCAACACCAACTCATCCCAACCACCGACGCGGTACAGGCAGATCGGCAAGAGGATGAACATCAGGCCCACGGTCTTGATGACGAACTGGACGATGTCGGTCAGGGTCAGGGACCACATGCCGCCGATCGCCGAATAGATCACCACCACGCCACCGCCGACCAGTACCGACAGCCAGAACGGCAGGTCGAACAGCACTTGCAGCACGGTGCCAATGGCCAGGATCGAAACCACGCCGATCATCAGCGCGTACGCCAGCATGATCACCGCGCTCGCGGTGCGGGCCATCGGGTTATAGCGCTTCTCCAACACCTGGGTAACGGTGTAGATCTTCAGTTTGAGCAGCGGTTTGGCGAGGAACAGGTTCAGCGCGACGATCCCGCAACCGAGAGCCGCGCAGAGCCAGAAGCCGGAGATGCCATGGACGTAGCCCAGGCGCACGGTGCCGACGGTAGAGGCGCCGCCCAGAACGGTAGCGGCCATGGTGCCCATGTACAGGCTCGGGCCGAGGTTACGACCGGCGACCAAAAAGTCTTCGTTGGTCTTGGCCTTGCGCATGCCGTAGTAGCCGAGTATCAGCATCGCGGCGGCGTAGATGAGTACGACGAATAAATCCAAAGCCATGATGGCGTGTCTCCGATTGTCTTTTTTATGGTGAGGCTGAAATCAATGTGGCAATCAGGCCGCTTTTTGTGGCGAGGGAGCTTGCTCCCGCTGGGCTGCGAAGCAGCCCCAGATCCTGCAACCGCGTTTCTTCAGGAGAAACGCCATTAGCCTGTCTTGCGACTGCTGCGCAGTCGAGCGGGAGCAAGCTCCCTCGCCACAGAGGTTCCGTTGACCACCGTGTGTTTTTAATCAGGCGGCTTGTCGCATCGCCGGTTTACCGAGCGAATCCGTGCCCTTGCTGCGTGCATCATTCGGCCCGAACACCGCAGCCGGTTCCGGGAACAGGCTCAGCAGCGTCAGGTACACCAGCGACGCGAGGCCGAGGGTCACCGGCAGGCTGATGTCGATGCCGCCCGCCAGTTCACCCAGCGGGCCAACGAATTGCCCCGGCAGGTTCACAAAGCACAAACCGACCAGTGCACTCGGGATCCAGGCACCCAGCCCACGCCAGTTCCAGCCATGCGTGAACCAGTAGCGACCGCCTTTCTCACCGCGGGTGAACACTTGCAGGTCATCCGGGCAATAGAAGCCGCGGCGCACCAGCAGACCGATGATCATGATCACCATCCACGGGGTGGTGCAGGTGATGATCAGCACGGCGAAGGTCGACACGCTCTGCACCAGGTTCGCCGCAAAGCGCCCGATGAAGATGAAGGCAATCGACATCACGCCGATCAGCAACGTCGCCTTGACCCGCGACAGCACCCGTGGGAACACGCTGGACATGTCCAGTCCTGTGCCATACAGCGAAGTGGTGCCAGTGGACATGCCGCCGATCACTGCAATCAGGCACACCGGCAGGAAGAACCAGCTCGGCGAAACCGCGAGCAGGCCGCCGACGTAGTTGTTGGCCGCAATGTAGTCCGGAGCCTTGATCGCGACGATGGTCGCGGTGGCGAGGCCGAACAGAAACGGGATGAACGTTGCGATCTGCGAGATCACCACGGCGGCCATGATCCGACGCTTGGAAGTGGCACGCGGGATGTAGCGCGACCAGTCACCAAGGAACGCGCCGAAGGAAATCGGGTTGCTCATGGCGACCAGTGCAGCGCCGATGAAGGCTGCCCAGAAACCCGGTTGCCCCATGCTCACGGTGCCGGCGTAGTTCACATCAAACGGACCGACGAAGGCGAAGATGCCCAGCAGGAACAGCAGGCTGGCGCTCCACACGGCGATCTTGTTGACCCACAGCAGGAAGCGGAAGCCATAGATGCACACCGTCAGCACCAAAATCGCAAACAGGCCGTAGGCCAAGCCCAGGGTCAGGTCGGTTTCAGGCAAACCGATCAGGCGTTTGGCGCCACCGATCAGCGCATCACCCGAACTCCACACCGAGAGCGAGAAGAAGGCGATGGCGGTCAGCAGCGACAGGAACGAACCGACGATCCGCCCGTGCACGCCGAAGTGCGCACCGGAAGACACGGCGTTGTTGGTGCCATTGAGAGGCCCGAACAGGCCCATTGGCGCGAGGATCAGCGAGCCCAGCAGTACGCCCAGCACAATCGCCCAGACGCCCGCCTGAAAAGACAGGCCGAACAGCACCGGGAAACTGCCGAGCACGGCGGTGGCAAAAGTGTTGGAACCGCCGAAGATCATCCGGAACAAGTCCGTCGGGCCTGCGGTGCGTTCGTTGTCCGGGATCTGTTCGACCCCGTGGGTTTCTATTTGCGTAAGGCTTTGGTCTTTGTTGTTGTTATTCATGATCAGCTCCGATCATAAAGGCGCGCTCATCGTGTGTGAGCGTCACCTGTTTGGCTAAGGGGTTGGCAGCCCTTCCGGCATCGCGGACAAATGTTCATGGCAGGCCAGCCATAGGCCTTGTTGTTGTCGGCGAAACACAATCGTCTCGCGCTCCTGGCTGAAGTGTTGCTCCCCTTGCATGCGCAGCTCGGTGGCCACGTCATGGATGAAAATCGCCACGTCACCCTGCAGGCTGACGAAAGCGTTGCTTGAGGTGCACGCAAGCACCTCGAAGCCGTCCTCGGCGCGCCAGGTGTCCCACAACGCCTGATAGGCATCGCGCGACAGCAGGGGCTGCTCGAGGGTGTAGAACACGAAGCTGGCATCGGCGCTGAACGCGCCGAAGTAGGCTTCGCGATCGTTACGGGCGAAGGCTGACACCAGATCGGCGGCGGCCTTCAGAACCTGATCGCGTTCGTTCATGACCGATCCTCAGCGGTGAGCCACGCCAGGCAGTACGCAGAGCATTTCGTACAGCAAGTTGGCGGCCAGCAGCGAGGTGTTGCCGGTGGTGTCGTAAGCGGGCGAGACTTCTACCAGATCGCAGCCGATCAGGTCGAGGCCTTGGCAGCCGCGAACGATCTCAATCGCCTGAATGGTCGTCAGACCACCGATTTCCGGGGTGCCGGTGCCTGGGGCCCAGGCCGGGTCGATGCCGTCGATGTCAAACGTCAGGTACACCGGACCGCCGCCGACTTTCTCGCGAACTTCAGCCATCAGCGGGGCCAGGGATTTGTGCCAGCACTCTTCAGCCTGAACCACACGGAAGCCCTGTTTACGGCTCCAGTTAAAGTCTTCGGAGGTGTAACCCTGAGCGCGCAGACCGATTTGCACCACGCGGTCACAGTCGATCAACCCTTCTTCGGCGGCGCGACGGAAGGTGGTGCCGTGGGCGACTTTCTCGCCAAACATGTGATCGTTCACATCGGCGTGAGCGTCGATGTGCACCAGGCCGACCTTGCCGTGCTTCTTATGAATCGCACGCAGGATCGGCAGGGTGATGGTGTGGTCGCCGCCCAGGGTCAGCGGGATCACGTTGTGTTCGAGGATGGCGTCGTAGGATTCTTCGATGATCCGCACGGCATCCAGCAGGTTGAACGTGTTGATCGCCACGTCGCCGATGTCGGCAACCGACAGCGAGTCGAACGGTGCAGCGCCGGTGGCCATGTTGTATGGACGGATCATCACCGATTCAGCGCGGATTTCGCGAGGTCCGAAACGGGTGCCGGGGCGCAGCGAGGTGCCGATGTCCAGTGGGACGCCAACGAAGGCAGCATCCAGACCGGCAGCGGTAGGCACGTGGGGGAGTCGCATCATGGTGGCGATGCCGCCGAAGCGCGGCATTTCATTGCCGCCCAGTGGTTGGTGAAGAATCTTGTCCACGGGTAAGGCCTCATCGTCGTTGTTTTATTTATGTCGGTTGCGCCGCTCCGGGGAGGTTCGGGCACCGTAGGGGGCCGATTCTGCGAAATGTAGTGGCCGGGAAGAATCGCTACGGGCAAATACTTAGTTCAGATTTTTCTAAACTAATGGGTAGAGTGGGATTAGACTTCGCGACAGCGAGATTTGTGGTGGGATCAAGATCGACCCCTCACCCCAACCCTCTCCCCAAGGGGGAGAGGGGGAAAGGGAGCCGATCTCCATGCTCTTCAAAATTTGAGTTCGGCTCGATAATTCAGGTCGCTGGATCCCGCAGAACACCTCGATCAGCCCCCTCGCCCCTCTGGGGAGAGGGTTGGGGTGAGGGGTGGATTTAACAGACCACACATGATTCGAGCCCGGAGCCCCCATGGCCAACGCTTTACCTGACCTGAAACTCCTGCGCATCTTCGTCAGCGTGGTCCGTCATCAGGGTTTCGCCAACGCCCAGCAAGAGCTCAACCTCTCGACCTCGGCGATCAGCACCTACATGAGCCAGCTCGAAGCCGCCCTTGGCCTGGTGCTCTGCCATCGCGGTCGCGGTGGTTTCAGCCTGACCAGCAAGGGCGAACTGTTCCATCAGGAAACGCTGCGCCTGCTCGGCGAGCTTGAAGGCTTCGAACAATACGCGGCGGCGTTGAAGGGCGAACTGCGCGGCACGCTGAACCTGGGCGTGATCGACTCGACCGTCAGCGACAAGGCCTTGCCCTTCGCCGAAGCCATCGGTGCCTACAGCCAGGAACACCCGGCCGTGCATTTGCACCTGTCGGTCATGAGCCCCTACGAATTGCAGCTCGGCGTGCAGGACAACCGTCTCGACCTGGCCATCGGTGCGTTTTCCACGCGCATGAGCGGCCTGGTTTACATGCCGCTTTATCGCGAACAACACTGGCTTTATTGCAGCAGTCGTCATCCGCTGTTCACCGAGCGGCGCATCCCCGAGCAAGTCATCACCCAGCAGCGCATGGTGGGCCGTGGGTACTGGAGCCAGGCCGAACTGGCCCGTCACGGTTTCAAGCACAGCGCCGCCACCGTGGAAAGTATGGAGGCGCAGCTGATTCTGGTGCTCTCCGGCGCCTATATCGGTTACCTGCCGGAACACTACGCCCAGGCATGGGCGGACAAGGGCGATTTGCGCGTGTTGCTGCCCGCGACTTTTGGTTATCAGGCGCCGTTCTCGATGATCGTGCGCCGTGGCCGCAGTCGCGAGCCGCTGATCCAGACCTTCCGCGATCTGCTTAAAGCACAACTGAACCAGGCTTGAGAACATGTCCAGAATCCAGTGCCCGCGCTGCCTGCGCCCACAAACCCATTGCCTGTGCCCGTTGATCCCGAGCCTCGACAGCCGCACGCGGGTGCTGCTGTTGCAGCATCCGAGCGAAGTGAACCATGCGCTGAACACGGCGCGACTGGCCGCGTTGGGCTTGAAGAATGCCGAATTGATTGTGGGAGAGGTGTTCGAGGACTTGCCGACGTTGTTGAACCCACCGGGGTATCAGGCGCGATTGTTGTTTCCTGCCGACGATGCGCAGTCGTTGCAGGCTTACACCGCAAATGACCAACCGCTATTGCTGGTCGTCCCGGACGGCACCTGGCGCAAAGCGCGCAAGATGTTGCACCTCAATCCGTTGCTGGCGGCGCTGCCGAGGGTGACGTTGGCGGACGGCGGGGTTTCAAGATATCGCCTGCGCAAAGCCCCGGCGCCGGGGGCGTTGTCGACGGTGGAGGCGATTGTACAGGCGTTGCAGACGCTGGAAGCGCCGACGACGTTCGAGCCGCTGTTGAAACCGTTCGAGGCGTTGATCGAGGGGCAGATTGCGGCGATGGGGGAGGAGACCTACCAGCGCAATCATGGCGACAGATAAGTATTGTCTGTACCGGCCCCATCGCTAGCAGGCTAGCTCCCACATTTGATCAGTTGTGAATACAAACATGTATTCACTCCAGGTTCCCTGTGGGAGCTAGCCTGCTAGCGATAGCCATTGCACCGTCAATGAAGATTCCGGCCGAATCTATCGCTCCCGCATCGCCTCTGTCCGTGCTTTCAACACCGGTTTCAGCAAGTAATCCAGCACACTTTTCTCCCCCGTGATGATGTCCACCGTCGCCACCATCCCCGGAATAATCAGCAATGGTTTCACATCCCCACCCAAATGATTCTTGTCGGTCCTCACTTGGATCAAATAAAAGCTGTTGCCCTTGTCATCAGTGATCGTGTCCGCACCAATCAACTCCAGCTTGGCAGTCAACCCGCCATAAATCGTGTAGTCGTACGCGCTGAATTTCACCATCGCCTTCTGCCCCGGATGCAGAAACGCCACGTCCTGCGGCCGCACCTTGGCTTCGATCAGCAAGTTGTCTTCAATGGGTACGATTTCCACCATGTCGCTGCCCGGTTGAACCACGCCGCCGATGGTATTGACCTTCAGCACCTTGATAATCCCGTGTACCGGCGACACCACAGTGGTGCGGGTCACGCGGTCATCGATGGCGATACTCGACGCTGTGATTTTTGACAGGTCGGTACGTTTTTCATTCAGCTCTTTCGCTGCGTCCGAGCGGAAGGATTGCTCCGATTCATCAATCTTGCTTTTGATCTCGTTGATCGCCGATTCCGCCCGGGGAATCGCCAGCGTTGTCGCGTTCAGCGAGCCGCGAATCTCCACCGCGCTGCGTTTGAGTCGCAGGATTTCCACCGGCGAAACCGCCCCGGTGCCCACCAGCGGCGCAGACATGTTCATCTCTTGTTGCAGCAGCGCCAGGCTCGAACTGAACTGCCCCTGCTTGGAGCGGAATTCCGCCAGTTCCTGAGTCTTTTGCCGCAGTTGTTCGGTCAGCGTCCGTTGCTCACTGGCCAGTCGGCGCTGGCGTTGTTCGTACAGCGATCGCTCGTCCTCGGCCACTTGCGGGGCCTTGGCGATCACTTCAGGCGACAGCTTGAACGGCCGGCCTTCCGCTTCGGCGGACAGACGTTCCACCTGCGCGGTCAACGCATAACGATCCGCCTCGCTCTCGCCCTTGTTCGACAGAAACCGCGTGTCATCCAGGCGCAGCAAGGTGTCGCCCTTGTTCACCATTTGCCCTTCGCGCACGAAGATCTCGGTGACGATGCCGCCCTCCAGGTTCTGGATCACCTGGACCTTGCTCGACGGGATCGCCTTGCCTTCGCCCATGGTGACTTCTTGCAGTACCGCAAACTTTGCCCAGACCACTGCGGTGACAATCAACCCGGCGGCCAGCCAAACGGTGATCCGCGACCAGCGCGGCGAATCCTGCAGCGAGGCGCCTGCCGTTTCCGGCATGAATTCGCTTTCGGCGGTTTTGCCGAAGCTGCCGAAGTAGCCCCGGTCTAGCGACTTGTCCGATGATGAACGGGCCATGGGTAGCTCCTAGACAGCCGCAGAGCCGACACGGCCCTTGCGCAGTGCATCGATGACCGCTTCTTTCGGACCGTCGGCAACGATCCTCCCGTTGTCCAGCACCAGCAACCGATCCACCAGGCTGAGCATTGAGGTGCGGTGAGTCACCAGCAACAAGGTTTTGCCCTGCACCCAGCCGTGGAGTTTTTGCCGCAAAACGTCTTCGCTGCTGTTGTCCATGGCGCTGGTGGGTTCGTCGAGCAGCATGATCGGCGGATCCAGCAACAAGGCCCGGGCCAGCAGCACGGCCTGACGTTGACCGCCGGACAGCAACTGCCCGCGTTCACCGACGGGCCGGTCAAAACCTTGCGGATGCTGACGTGCCAGCTCGGTGACGCCGGTCAGTTCGGCAACTTCGAGCATCCTTGAATCGCTGATGTAGCGGGCGCCAAGGGTCAGGTTGTCGCGCAGGCTGCCCGCCAGCAGCGGCAGGTCATGGGCGACGTAACCGATTTGCTGGCGCAGGTCGGCGACATCGAGTTGCCGCAGGTCCAATCCATCGAGCAACAACTGACCTTCTTCCGGCGCATAGAACCCCATTACCAGGCGCGCCAGGGTGCTTTTGCCCGAGCCGCTGCGCCCGATGATGCCGATCCGCTCGCCGGGTTTGATGCTGAAGCTGACGTTGGCCAGGGCCGGGGCATTCTGGCCGTTGTAGTGGAAGGTCACGCCGCTGACGTCCAATGCACCTTGCAGTTGCGTGCGCTCCAGCGGCCGCTGTTTGGCGTCGCGCTCTTGCGGCAAGGACATCAGCGCATCAGTGCTTTTCATGGTTAGTTGCGCTTGCTGGTAGCGGGTGATCAAACCAGCGATCTGCCCCAAAGGGGCGAGTACGCGGCTGCCGAGCATGTAGGTCGCCACGAGCGCACCGACGCTGAGGTTGCCGGCGATGATGCTGTAGACCCCGGCGACGATGGTCGCCATACCGGAGAATTGCTGGATGAACAGCGTGCCGTTGGTGGCCAGCGCCGAAAGATTGCGCGCATGGCTGTCGAGGCGGGTGAGGGCGCCGTGAGTGCTTTCCCATTTGTGCTGGCGTTCACTTTCGGCGCTGCACGCTTTCAGGGTTTCCAGGCCGCCGAGGGTTTCGATCAGCAGGGCCTGGCGTTCGGCACCGAGGCTCAGACTTTTCTGCACGGTGTCGCGCAGGCGCACCTGGATCACCATCGCGAAGATGATCGTGATCGGAAAGGCGAGCAGCGGGATCACCACCAGCCAGCCGCCGAGCAGGCCGATCACCACCAGCATCAGCACGGCAAAGGGCAGGTCGATCAGGCTGGTCAGGGTGACGGCGGTGAGGAATTCGCGCAGGCCCTGGAAGTCATGGATGCTCTGGGCGAATCCGCCGATGGTCGCTGGCCGTGCCTTCATCGCCATGCCGGTGATGCGTTCGAACAAAGTCGCGGAAAGAATGACATCGGTTTTCTTGCCGGCGGTGTCCAGCAAATGCGCGCGGACCACCCGCAACACCAGTTCGAAACCGGTGCCGATCAGCAAGCCGATCGACAGCACCCACAAGGTCGAGGTGGCCTGGTTCGGCACCACGCGATCGTAGGTTTGCATCACGAACAGCGGCACCATCAACCCCAAAAGGTTGATCAGGAAACTCGCCAGAATCGCATCGCTGTACAGCCATTTCGACAGCTTCAAGGTGTCGCGAAACCACGCCTCGACGCGGGGCACCAGCGGCGAGCGCAAGTCTTCCAGTTCATGACGTGGCCGGGCGAACAACGCCTGGCCACTGTAATTTTCGGCCAGCTCTTCCCGGCTGACCCATTGTTCACCACCGTCCGCTTCGCTGGGCAGAATCAGCAACCGGCCGTCATCGCCGAAGCGTCGCAGGATGGCGGTGCGGCCATTGTTAAGGATCAGCATCACGGGCAGGTTGAGCGCCGAAATGTCCGCCAGTTCGCGGCGTAATACGCGCGCCTGCAAACTGGCCCGGGCGGCGGCGCGGGGCAGCAGATCCAGGCTCAAGCGCTGCTTGTTCAGCGGCAGCCCGGCACTCAGGCTGGCGCGACTGACCGTCGCGCCGTGGAGTTTGCAGAGGATCAACAGACCGTCCAGAAGCGGGTCATCGAAGCTCAGGCGCGGATCGACACCGATGTTGCCGGGTTCCATGCTGGTCAATTTGATCTCTCCACAGGCCTACTTCAGTTCAGGCAAACGGGCTTCGTTTTTCACTTCGGTGGAGGCGATCGCATCGGCGGGCAGTACCACCCGTTGTTTGCTCAGCAACTGGCCCATGTTCGCCAGCACGCGGTACATCGAATACTCCTCGGTGTAGCGCACTTCGGTGTAGCGGCGATTGGCGTTGTAGAGCTCGTTTTCACTGTCGAGCAAGTCGAGCAGAGTGCGTTGGCCGAGGCCGAACTGATCCTGATAGGCCACGCGCACACGCCGGCTGGTATCCGCGTATTCGCGCGCTGTCGGGGTTTGCTTCTTGGCGTTGACCATGGCGTTCCAGGCCAAGTGGATGTTCTCGTTGAGTTGGCGCAGCGCGTTGTTGCGGATGTCCATCGCCTGGTTGATCTGATGCGCATTGGACTGCAGGCGCGCCTTGTCGCTGCCACCGCGGAACAGGTTGTAGTTCATCACCACACCCACGCGCCATTCGTTGTCGTGGCCTTCATCGCCTTGCACGTT
This sequence comes from Pseudomonas sp., assembly GCF_051660785.1. Taxonomy (GTDB): domain Bacteria; phylum Pseudomonadota; class Gammaproteobacteria; order Pseudomonadales; family Pseudomonadaceae; genus Aquipseudomonas. The sequence goes on along the minus strand of NZ_JBOFQE010000001.1, from coordinate 51,370 downwards.
ATTGTTTGCGCCTACCGCCGCTTCGGCATCGAAACGTGGGTAGAACGGCGACTTGGAGACTTCGTACTGGCTCTCGGCCGATTGCACGTCAGCCTGGGCGGATTTCAGGTACGGGTTGTTTTCCACCATGCTCTGCTGGGCTTCCGGCAGGCTGGCAGGCAGTTCGCCACGGATTGATGGCAGCGTTTCGAGTTCATCGGGCAGACGCCCCACAACGGCGGCGAAATTCGACTCGGCATCCGCCAGATCGACTTCAGCGGTGTCGAGGTTGTTCTGAGCCAGTGCCCGGCGAGCAGTGGACTGGTCGGAGTCGGCGTTACTGCCGACGCCACGCTGGGTACGCAAGCCAATCTGGTCGTTGACCCGCAGGTGAGCCTGCAGGTTGTTGGTGGCCAGGGTCACCAGTTCGCGGCGCTTGAGCACTTCGAGGTAGACCTCGATGGTGCGCAATGCCAGATCCTGGGCGGTACCTTGCGCGTAATAAGCCCGGGAGTTGACCACCCCTTTGGTGCGTTCGACTTCGTTCGCGGTGTTGAAACCGTCGAACAGCATCTGCCGCAGACGCAGCTCCGATTGGGTGTAGGTGAGGATTTCGGTGTGGTGATTGCCGAACGCCCGGGTGTTGGTGTTATCGCTGTACCCGCGCCCGTAGGCGGCGTTCAGGTCCACCGATGGATAAAAGCCCCCCTTGGCAACTTTCACTTGCTCGTCTGCCGAGAGACGGCTGTCCACCCGCGACGCCAGTTCCGGGTGGGTTGCAATGGTGCTCTGGATCGCCTCGGTCAACGACATGGCTTGAGCCTGGGATGTGCAGGCCATGGCCAGCAGAATTGCGCTGCATAGGGGGGTTAAAACGCGCATGGGTACATCTCCCTGAAGTCCTGATGGTACTTTATCAGTCGCCAATTATTTGACGGCATTTATAGGTAAAACCGTTTCATGCTTGTAACAACGTAGCTAAGAACATTCTAGAGCGTAGCTAAGAAATTTTTTTCATAACGGTTATTCCAAAAAAAACTTATGCGCTCTGCAAAATCCAGCACATTGTTCACTCTGAAAGCCCTTGATTCAGGAGCTCTAGGGAGCATTCGAGGGTTTGAGGAAAGTTCCATCCACTTATCGACATAGGGCGGAGAAGTGCTGGAGGGGAGGGAAGCGAAACGGTTTTGAGGCGACAGATTTTTGTCACTCTACAGGTTCAGAATCGTTACGCATCGCTCGAAGGGCAATGTGTCGGCGATTGGAACCCCAAGGTTGTTGATTGCATTGGGGTTTTGCCAAAAACGCACATATTGACCGCGAGCGGCACGCTTGGTGAGACGATCGCCGGGGCAGCGGCTTACTCAGGTAAACGCAATCCGCAGACGATCCGCCAGGCAACCTGCTTCAACCATGAGCACGTTCTTCGCACAAACAGGATGCCGACAGCGGTTGGCAGCGGAGGAAATGCACATGGCAACGCTCATCGGTATCGTCAGTAAAGTCATTGGTCAGGTGTTCGCGGAAACGAGCGGTGGCACCCGACGTGCGCTGGTCGAGGGCGATCGATTGTTCGCCGGCGACCAATTGATCACCGGCGCCGAAGGCGCGGTGGCTGTGCATTTGCAAAATGGCCAGGAACTGACCCTCGGGCGCGGCAGCAGCCTGCAAATGACCTCCCAGTTGCTGGCGCATCAGGCGCCTCATGTGGATACCGCTGAAGCGGTGACGCCGACGCAGGCGCAACTGACTGACGTCGAGCAACTGCAAAAAGCCATCGCTGCCGGCGATGACCCGACTCAAACAGCTGAAGCAACGGCCGCCGGTCCAACTTCAACCGGTGCACCGGGTGGTGCAGCGGGCGGTGGCCACAGTTTCGTCATGCTCGAAGAAGTGGGCGGGCGGGTCGATCCCACCATTGGCTTCCCCACCGCAGGCTTCAACGGCATTCCCGAATTTCCGCTGGAACGTCTGGCCGGTGACCCGGATAACGGCGATGACGGTGCCGGTGCCGGGGGGACAGGCGCCCTGCCGAACAACCCGGTCACTCTCACGGGGTTGTCGGTGGCGGGGGGCGAACTGACCCTCAACGAAGCCAACCTCGCCGACGGTTCTGCCAGCAATCCGGGCGCGTTGATTCAGAACGGCACGTTCACCGTGTCGGCGCCCGACGGGCTGACCAGCCTGAGCATCGGCGGAATCAATGTGATCACCGGCGGGGTAGCTGTCGGCTTCCCGCAGTCGATCACCACGCAACTGGGCAATACCCTGACGATTACCGGTTACAACCCGGCCACTGGCGTGGTGAGTTACAGCTACACCCTGGTCGGCAATGACACCCATTCGGCCGGGGACGGTGCCAACAATCTGAGCGAACAGTTCACCGTGGTCGCCGGCGATTCCAATGGCGACACCGCCACCGGCACGCTGGACGTCAACATCACCGACGACGTGCCCAAAGCGGTCGATGACACCAATGCAAGCACCGCATCGGAAACGCTGCTGACCCTGACCGGCAGCGTGCTGCCCAACGACTCGCAGGGCGCTGACCGCATTTCCGTTGGTCCCAACAGCGGGCCGATCATTGGCGGCACCTTCACTGGGACATACGGCACGCTGGTGCTCAATCCCAACGGCACTTACACCTACACGCTGAACACCAGCGACGCCGATTTCAAAGCCCTGCACGGTGGCGGCAGCGGCACCGAAACCTTCACCTACACCCTTACGGATGCCGACGGTGACACCAGCACCGCCAACCTGGTGCTGGAGATCCACAACAACGATGACCCGGTCACGATCGGCGGCCTCAACGTCGAGGGCGGCGAACTCGTTGTCTACGAGAAAAACCTCAGCGACGGCACTAGCCCCGATGCACCAGCGCTGACCCAGAGCGGCACCTTCACCATCACCGCCCTCGACGGTGTGCAAACCCTCACCATCGGTGGCATCAACGTGGTGGTCGGCGGCGTGTCCGCAGGCTTCCCGCAATCCATCGTCACGCCACTCGGCAGCACGCTGACCATCACCGGGTTCAACAGCGCTACCGGCGTGGTCAGTTACAGCTACACCCTGGCCGATAACGAAGCGCATCCGACCGCCAACGGCGCCAACGGCATCTCCGAGCAATTCGCCGTGACCGTGGTGGATGACAACGGCACCACTGCCAACGGCAATCTCGACGTCAACATCGTCGACGACCTGCCCCAAGCCGTGAATGACAGCAACGCCGGCACCGCCTCGGAAACTTTGCTGACCCTCAACGGCAACGTGCTGACCAATGATGTGCAAGGCGCCGACCGCGTGGCCATCGGCGAAAACGCCGGCCCGATCACCCCCGGCACGTTCGTCGGGACTTACGGCACGTTGGTGCTCAACGCCAACGGCACGTACACCTACACCCTGAACACCAGTGACGCCGACTTCAAAGCCTTGCACGGCAATGGCAGCGGCACCGAAACCTTCACCTACACCCTGACCGATGCCGATGGCGATACCAGCACCGCCAACCTGGTGCTGAACATCCACAACAACGACGACCCGGTGACCCTCAACGGTCTCGACGTCGCCGGAGGTGAACTGACCGTCTACGAGAAAAACCTCGGCGACGGCACCAACCCGAACACGCCCGCCCTGACTCAGAGCGGCACCTTCACCGTGTCCGCACTCGATGGCCTGCAAACCCTGACCGTGGGTGGCATCTCCGTGGTCAGCGGTGGCGTGGCCGCAGGCTTCCCGCAATCGATCGTCACACCGCTCGGCAGCACGTTGACCATCACCGGCTACAACCCGGCCACCGGCGTGATCAGCTACACCTACACCCTGGCAGACAACGAAACCCATCCAACCGCCAACGGCGCCAACAGCATCACCGAGAACTTCAACGTGGTGGCGACGGACACCGACGGCAGCACCGCGTCGGGCCAGATCAACGTCAACATCGTCGACGACCTGCCCACTGCACACCCTGATTTCGCCTCGGTGGACGAGGGCGCGACCATCTCGGGCAACGTGCTGGATAACGACATCGGTGGTGCCGACGGCCCGGCGCTCAGCGGCGCTGTGGTTGGCGTGCGCGCAGGCTCGGACACTTCGACCTCGGCCATTGGTGGCTTGGGCACCAACATCAACGGCACCTACGGTTACCTGACGCTGGACGCCAACGGCAACGCGACCTACCACAGCAATCCGAATGCGGTGAACGGCCCGGGCGCGATCGACGTGTTCACCTACACCGTGCGCGATGCCGATGGTGACGAAAGCACCACCACCATCACCATCGACGTGTCCAACAGCTGCATCGTCGCTGCCACCGATGCCGACGTGACCGTCTACGAAAAAGCCCTCGACCTGGCCAAGGACGGGCAAGACCTGGCGGCCGGCTCGGTGATCGGCAGCGACCCCACCAGCACTGGCGAAACCGCCAAAGGCACGCTGGTCGGCTCGGTCACCGGTGCGACCGGCGCGATCACCTACACGCTGGTCGGCAGCGCTACTGGCAACTATGGCCAGCTTCAGCTCAACCCCAACGGCACGTACACCTACACCCTGACATCGCCGGCGACCACCACACCGCACGTCAACGATGGCGCGAATACCCTGACTGAAAGCTTCACCTACAAGGCCACCGATTCGCTGGGCAACAGCACCACCAGCACCATCGTGGTGAAGATCGTCGATGACGTGCCAAAAGCCTTCAACGACAGCAATTCCGGCACCGCAGCGGAAACCGTTCTGACCCTCAACGGCAACGTGCTGACTAACGATGTCCAAGGTGCAGACCACGTCGCCACCGGACCAAACGCCGGTCCGGTCACCCCAGGCACCTTCACCGGCACCTACGGCACCCTGGTGCTCAATGCCAACGGCACGTACACCTACACGCTGAACACCAACGATGCCGACTTCAAAAATCTGCATGGCGGCGGCAACGGCACGGAAACTTTCGCCTACACCGTCACCGATGCCGACGGCGATACCAGCACCGCCAACCTGGTGCTGAATGTCCATAACAACGACGATCCGGTCACCCTCAACGGTCTCAACGTCTACGGCGGCGAGCTGACCGTCTCCGAGAAAAACCTCAGCGACGGCACCAGCCCCAACACACCGGCCCTGACCCAGGGCGGCACCTTCACCGTGACCGCGCTGGATGGTCTGCAAACCCTGACAGTGGGCGGCATTGCGCTGGTCACCGGTGGCGTGGCCGCAGGGTTCCCGCAATCGGTCGTCACTCCGCTCGGCAGCACGCTGACCATCACCGGTTACAACCCGGCGACCGGCGTGGTCAGCTACAGCTATACCCTGGCGGACAACGAAACCCATCCGAACGCCAACGGCGCCAACAGCATCACCGAGAACTTCACCGTGGTGGCGACGGACACCGACGGCAGCACCGCGACGGGTCAGATCAACGTCAACATCGTCGATGATTTGCCGACCGCCAAGGCTGACACGGCGAGCGTGGCCGAAGGCGGCACCGTCAGCGGCAACGTGCTGGATAACGACATCGGCGGCGCCGACGGCCCGGCAGTCGGTGGTGCGGTGGTCGGGGTGCGCGCAGGGTCGGACACTTCGTCCTCGGCCATTGGCGGCCTGGGCTCCAACATCAACGGCACCTACGGTTACCTGACGCTGGATGCCAACGGCAACGCGACCTATCACAGCAATCCCAACGCCGTGAGCGGCGCGGGCGCCACGGACACCTTCACCTACACCGTGCGCGATGCCGATGGCGATGAAAGCACCACCACCATCACCATCGACGTGTCGAACAGCTGCATCAAAGCGGTCACCGATACCGACGTGACCGTCTACGAAAAAGCCCTGGACCTGAGCAAAAATGGGCAGGACCTGGCGGCCGGCACCGTCACCGGCAGCGACCCGGGCCACACCGGCGAAACGGCGACTGGCACCCTGGTCGGTTCCGTCAGCGGTGCGAGTGGCGCGGTCACGTACACCCTGGTCGGCAACGCTACCGGGACGTACGGGCAGATCCTCCTCAACCCCAACGGCACCTACACCTACACCCTGACCTCGGCGCCGAAGACTTCGCCGAACGCCAACGACGGTTCGAACACCCTGAGCGAAAGCTTCACCTACAAAGCCACCGACGCCTTGGGTAACAGCACCACCAGCACCATCGTGGTGAACATCGTCGATGACGTGCCCAAGGCGGTCGCGTCGGATCGTTCGGTCGCTGCTGTCGAGATCGATTCCAACCTGCTGCTGGTGATCGACGTCTCCGGCAGTATGGCCGACGCGTCCGGCGTACCCGGGCTGTCGCGGTTGGCGCTGGCCAAGCAGGCGATCAGTGCCTTGCTCGACAAATACGACGACCTGGGCGACGTGAAAGTGCAGATCGTCACCTTCAGCAGCAACGCCACCGACAAGACATCGATCTGGGTTGATGTAGCGACCGCCAAGTCGATCATCTCCGGCCTGACTGCCGGCGGTGGCACCAACTACGACGCCGCTGTCGCGACGATGCAAACGGCGTTCAACACCTCGGGCAAACTGACCGGGGCGCAGAACGTCGGCTACTTCTTCTCCGACGGCAAACCCAACGAAGGCGACATTGGCAGCGCAGACGAAACCGCGCTCAAAGCCTTCCTCGACGCCAACAGCATCAAGAACTACGCGATCGGCCTGGGCAACGGCGTGAGCAACGCCAACCTCGATCCGCTGGCCTATGACGGCAGCACGCACACCAATACCAACGCGGTGGTGGTGACCGATCTCAACCAACTCAACTCGGTGCTCTCGGGCACGGTGGTTGGCGCGCCGGTCACGGGCACCTTGCTGGAAGGCGGTACGTTCGGCGCCGATGGCGGCTTCATCAAAACCCTCGTGGTCGACGGCACCACGTACACCTACGATCCGAAAGGCAACAGCAATCAGGGCGCGCTGAACTTCAGCGGCGGCGCCAACCACGGCACGTTCAACACGGTGAACAACTCCATCAGCATCGCCACCAACAATGGCGGCACTTTGGTGGTGAACCTCGACACCGGCGAGTACACCTACACTTCGCAAAAAACCACGTCGGTGGTGATCACCGAAAACATCGGTTTCACCGCCAGCGACAACGACGGCGACCTGGCCAGCTCCACGCTGACGGTCAAAGTCATTCCGAACGCGGCGCCGGTGGCGGTCGATGATCACGTCATCACCAACGTGCTTTCCGGCAGCGTCGTGGTGCCGGGCGAGTTGCTGCTGGCCAACGACACCGATGCCAATGGCGATCCGCTGACGGCGTCACCCACCACCTTCAACACCGGCTGGATTTCAAAAGGCGCCGATTTCACCGGCACCGGGGCGATCAGCTTTTCCTCGACCGGCAACAACGCCTCCAACCAAGTCTTGGCGAACGTGCGCAGCGCCTTTACGGCGAACGCGGCAACCATGACGGCAGTGCTGGTGGTCAGTGGTTATCTGGGCGGGGTAACCACCGGCAACGCCAACGATGAGGACCGGATTACCGTCAACCTCAAACAGGGCGAAACCCTGAACCTGGACCACAACCTGGCGGGCGGTCACATCGCCATGGAGTATTCGCTCAACGGCGGCGCGTGGATCGCTCTCGCGGACGGGCAAACCCTCACCGCGGCGGCGGACGGGACCTACCAGATCCACGTCACCAACATCACCAATACCAGCGGCAGCGGCGTGAACAACTCCGAGTACTACCAGCTGACCATGACCCTCAATTACTCCGGGGGCCACGACATCGCCCCGGACGCCCACGGCACCTACACCGCCAATGACAGCCATGGCGGCAGCGACGGCGCGGCCGTGACCATCAGCTATCAGGATGGTCACACCCTCACCGGCACGGCAGGCGACGATGTGTTGGTGGCCGGCACCGGCAACAACGTTATCAACGCCGGCGACGGCAACGACGTGCTCACCGCTGGTAACGGGAACAACGAACTGCACGGCGGCGCCGGCAATGACTTGCTGTTCAGCGGCACCGGCAACGACCTGCTCGACGGCGGCACCGGCACCGACACCGTGAGTTACGCCCACGCCACCGCCGGGGTCACGGTCGACCTGAGTGTGGCCACCGCGCAAAACACTGGCGGTGCCGGCACCGACACGCTGACCGCCATCGAAAACCTCACCGGCTCCAACTTCAACGACTCGCTGACGGGCGACAACCTGAGCAACGTCATCACCGGCGGGTTGGGCGACGACATCCTCAAGGGTGGCGGCGGTGACGACTTCCTGATCGGCGGCCTGGGCAACAACACCCTTACCGGCGGGGCAGGGGCCGACACCTTCCAGTGGCTCAAAGGCAACAGCGGCCATGACCTGGTCACCGACTTCACCCCTGGCACCGACAAGCTGGACCTGTCGCAACTGCTGCAAGGCGAAAACGGCACGGCGGCCTCACTGGATGACTATCTGCACTTCAAAGTCATCGGCAGTGGTGCGTCGGTCCTGACCAGCATCGACGTCAGCGCCATGGCCGGCGCGGCACCGAATCAGACCATCGACCTGGCCGGCGTCAACCTGGCCAGCCACTACGGCGTCACGCCGGGAGCGGGCGGGGTGGTCGCGGGCGGGCACGACACGGCGACGATCATCAATGGCATGCTGAATGACCATTCGTTGAAGGTGGATACCGTGTGACCTGAAGGCTGACATCTGAAACGACAAAACCCGCCATTCCCGATAAAGGAATGGCGGGTTTTTTGTTGTCTGTGAGATCGCCATCGCGAGCAGGCTCGCTCCCACATTTAATTTGTGGCGTTCACAAAAACCGGATACACAGCAGTCCCCCTGTGGGAGCGAGCCTGCTCGCGATGAGGCCCAAAAAACCACCGCAAAACTCGCAGCCTGAAACACCACTGTGGCGAGGGGATTTAGCGAAACGTCGCACCGCCCCGTTGGGCAGCGAAGCGGCCCTAAAAAATCAGCCATCGCAAAATTAAGCAGACTGTGTGTACTGGGTCTACGACTGCTTCGCAGCCCAACGGGGCGGTGCGACGTTTCGCTAAATCCCCTCGCCACAGGAAAGCGTTCGCCGCAGCTTCTTCGCTAGCCCTGCGGAACGAAATTATCCAGCATCCGATTCACCGCCAACTCCCCCAGCATCACCACCTGCTGAATCCCCAGCACCGTATTGCGATGCGACCCCTCCATCAATCCCGCGAAATTACTCAGCATCACACTCGCTGACGCCAGGTTTTCACAGGCGTTGACCAGCAGGGTTTCGTCATTGGTGTCGGGAGCGATGGAATAAATCGTGCTCGGTTTACGCGGGGTGTCTGTGGGGATGACCGGTTTGAGGTAGTAATCGAGGGCGCGGTCGGCGGCTTCGTTGAGTTTTCTGGAATCGGTGGTTTCGTAGGGGGAAACGTCGTCAGATTCGGGTGGGTTGGGTGTGATCTTGAACATGGTGAAACTCCTTGATGAATAGAGCCGTCATCCGTCGCTGCTAAACGAAGAGGGTGGCGGCTGTGCGCGGGTTAGCAGACCAGGCATCAAGGAACCCGGCGCACCGAAGTGCCCCACGCATAGCCGCCATAATGCAGATCAGCTGACAAAACACTGTCGACAGATCAGAGGCGGCACCGGCGTGCCTTGATATTCACCGAGCTGCTAAACCCGATCGCTGATTTGTCAGCGACCGGGAAACAATAGAGCTCGACCGCAAGGCACACAAGCCGGCGGATTCTGGCGCAGTCGTAGGCAACGGCGCAAGGATGTGTAGCCTGAGTCAGTGTCTGGAGATGTTTTGTTGAACATCGTTGTTTAAGACCCCAAAGTCGCAATCTTCGGCCATGCAAAATAAATACGTCCCCCTTTCCTCCCTCCCAAAAAAGGAAGGGAAGTATTAATATCGCGCATAAGAACGCCGGTTTCTTAGATGTGTTTGCTCGCACGAACATCATCAATCAAATCGGCGTTCTTCTGTGTTTCCAGGGATTCCGTGAAGAACCAAAAATAAGCCCCTTTTACCCATCCCCTTTCCTGGTATTGTTAGATAAATCAAGGTTGCCAAGTTATGTTGTCAACAAATATCCATCCTTGATAGTTGTTGATCATTTGGCCCATCTTGACTTCAAAGTAATCAATTTGTTGTCCAGTATTGCATGTGATAGTTGTTTGCAAACCTTCCTCTGTCGAAATATCTACGGTTTTAATTGGTCTGTCGCTGGTGTCGTAAAACACTACCGTTGATCCAACGTTCATATAGCTCTTGACTGCCAAGGTGAAGATCTTGACAGGAGCGTCAAGGCTAAACTTAACCTTGCTTAAGAAGTGCATAAAAAATGTGTTCGTTCCAAACCCAGGAGCTTGTCCAAATTGATCGGTGATACGTGGGGAGTCGTATTGTGAGCTTATTTCTAGCGCATTTAGAGTTAATCCACTTTTGAGTCTTATTGGTGAATTTGTCGTGAGCGTGCGCGAAGGTTCAGTTTCGAAGTTTTCAGAGCCTGTTGAAACAGAACCTCTCACGGTAAACGTCCACGGTGGGTTGGATTCCGCCCCTCCGCCATATAGCGCTTTCGCGGTAAAGCTATGGAGCGTCACGCTTAGTCCCGTCACCAATAGGGTCCAGATCCCCGTTAAGGGGGCAGCCGTAGGCTGGCCTTTGGATTCAGTGCCATCGCGCACATCGACTTTCTCGCCTTTACTGGCCGTACCCGACAACGTCACCGCGGTTTCGAAAGTTCTGCCCCCCTTGGGAATCTCGGCGCCACTGGGCGAGCCCTTCACCGAGTCAATGGTGGGGGCGACATCCGCCCTCACGGTCAAAGTCCGCGGTGGCCCAGACGTCTCACCCGAACCGTATAGCGCCACCGCGGTGAAGCGATGCGTCGCGACGGTCAAACCGGACACCAGCAGAGACCAGTTGCCTGTTGTCGCGTTAACGGTAGCCTGACCTTTGACTTCCGTGCCATCCCGTACCTCGACTTTCTCGCCTTTACTGGCCGTACCCGACAACGTCACCGCGGTTTCGACGGTGCTGCCGCCCTCGGGAATTTCGGCGCTACTGGGTGAGCCCTTCACCGAGTCAATGGTCGGGGCGACATTCGCCCTCACGGTCAAGGTTCGCGGTGGCTCGGACGTCGCCCCCGAACCGTATAGCGCCACCGCGGTAAAGCGGTGCGTAGCAACTATCAAATCGGACACCAACAGAGACCAGGTGCCTGTTTTCGCATCGGCGATAGGCTGACCTTTGGCCTCTGCCCCATCCCGTACCTCGACCTTCTTGCCTTTACTGGCTGTACCCGACAACGTCACCGCGGTTTCGACGGTGCTGCCGCCCTCGGGAATTTCGGCTTCGCTAGGCGAACCCTTCACCGACTCGATCGTCGGCGGCTCCAGGCTCACCGGTTCCCCGATCACAAACACCAAAGGATTCGAGTAACTGGTGGTATTGGACTCGGCGCGCAAGATCTGATAACTCACACGCAGTGTTTCCCCGCGACGCGCTTCGAAATGTTGCTGCACAAATGCGGCGTTCAGGGGAAAGTCCACCGCCTTGCCAGCGCTCAGCGAATTGAGCGTCTTGAAGTCCTCGAAGATCAATTTGCCGTCGGCATCGCGCAACTGCCAGGTAACCTTATCCTTGTTCTTGGTCGGGTTGGCGATCGGGTTGGGGCAGGTGACTTTGCTGACGCCGCCGGGCAGGTCCTTGGGTTCCAGCGCGCCGTCCTTCTCGCCTTGGACCACGGGTTCAACCAGTTCGAAGCGTGGATCGCCGACATTCAGCTGCGCGGCATGCAAGGATTCGCGCCTGACGATCAGCCCGTCTTCTTCGCTGAGCAGGATGTACCACAGCTCCAGCGTGCCGCCTTCGAGGGGCTTGAGGTGTTTGCCGTCGACCGTGATGAGAAAGCCATCGGGGTTCGCGGCTTCCTCTTCACTGGGGAAGAACCAGTCGAGCAGCGGGTCGTAGGTGGTGCCATCCGGCCGTTTGCCGAACCATTTAAGCTCGATCGCCATACCGGCCTGGATGAGCGGATCAAACGGAATGCGAATGCTCACGCTTGGCAGGTCAGGATCGAAGGCTCCGCCATTTTCGTTCACGGCAATCGGCGCCGCCAGCCGTTTGGGCTCGCCGATGATGTTGATGAAGCGACCTTTGGAGCGCTGAACAATGGTGCCGGCGCGCTCCAGGTCGTAGGCAAACCTTACTTGGGTTTTCGCCAGCGCGCGGGCGCCGGCGTTGGACAGGAGCACTTCGACCACCGAGGGGACGTTCTTGATCTCTTCGCGAACCTTGATGTCGATGGTGTCCCCGTCGAGTGTGGTGCCCGTGAGGTTCATGATGATGAAATCGCCCACTGTGAACTCGGCCGACGCTGCCCAAACCTGCAGAATCAGCTTTTCATCACTGCCCAGCGTGTCAAGGTTGAGCTGGTTGCCAAGGGCTTGTTTGAGGATCGGTGCATCCAGCCGCGAGTTGCCGGTGTCGACGACGATGCGCGTTTCCTTGCACCAGTCTTCGGACTGATTGTTCACGCGGTCGCGGACCATGAAGGTGACGGCCAGACCTTTGGGGTCCGAATCGCCGGCCGCGAGGAGGGTGGCTTCATTGATGTGGACCTTGATCGGGTTGCCCTGCGGATCATCGATCTGCGCCTGGGTGACCGGCGCAGAGAGTACCAGCTGGCCGCCCCAGCTCACGGTGATCACATCGCCTATGTCGATGTTCGGGTAGGGCTGATTGCTGCCACTGCCGGGTCTGGCCTGGATAAGGATGTCGACGCCGTTTTTGGCGCTGTCCTTGTCTACTCCATCCTGAACAATCTCCGCCGGCTCGAACGCCATGTAAAGATGGGAGTGCCCGTAGCCCGGGTCCGTGTCCTGGCCGCCGGGAATCTCGAGTTTGACGTCAAGCTTGAACGACGGGGTGAACAGTTCGGGCTGCTGATGTAACCGCGCCACGCGGTAGGTCAGTAACCATTCACCGGTCTGAAAGCGCCCCACCGGGACAAACAGAGTCGTGCGCTCGGTCAATTCGAACGGGTAGGTGACGGTCTGATGAGCGACCACGTTGTTGTTGAGCAGCAACTCGACCTTGTCACCCAGGTTTTTGTTGGACCAGACGTCAATCTGGACTTTCATACCTTTGTCAGGAAAGTTACTGACAGCCGCCGCCAGGTTGATCCCCCACTTCTCTGCCGGTGGTTTGGGTTCGATGGCGCCGGGGATTTCTAGTGGAAGCAGGCCAGCCAGAGAGCTGATGGCTTTCAGGGGTTGAATGAGCATAGGGGGCACTCCGGCCGGGTGAAAGGGGTGGAGTGATTTAAAGGCTGATGCGGATGGTTTAGCTACTGTCAGATCTGACAGGTAGATATAGGTTTCCGATGAGCGGCATCGCTTGGTCGTCCTGATTTGCGACAAAAAAACCGCCCGATATAAAAACGGACGGTTTTATTGAGGTAGCGCTGCCGCCGATCGCCGTTACTTCAGTGCGACGACGTTTGAGTAGTCGCCGTTGATTCTTGGAGAGCTTTCGCCACCCGTGACCAGATAAAAGGCTCTCTGAGCCCGATACCATGGCAACCAGTAGTTGCTTGGGTCGGTCGACCAGTAATGGTGATGACCCATGGGCCACCGTGCGTTGTAAGCCAAATGTATTTCCAGAAGCTCAGCCATGCTCGGAATCCGCGCCCCATTGGCGCTGGCATGAGCGTTCGCATCTCCCCACGTTCTGTTCCCCAGACCAATACAGTGGATCACGTTCGTCACCGTCACGTCGTAAAATTTGGTTTGACCGGCGGTATCCCTGGCCGTAATGCGGGTGGTCCCGCGACCGCGCACGGTGACAAACCCCGTGTTGTCGACTACGGCGACATCCGTTCGACTGGATTCGTAGATAAAACTTCCCGTGCCGCCAGAGGCCTGGTGAAGCACCGAGTTGCCTGTGTTGAACGCCGGTAGCACTAAGTGGTGCAGCAAGATGAAGGTCTTGCCACTCAACGTGACCGGTGTGGTATTGAAATTCAGCGAAGGCAATGGAGCGACCCGCGTGAAGCTCCGTGTGTTGGAGTTCTGACCGGTGGCCAGCGCCTTGACGTATATCAAATGTCCGCCAAGGCCAACCGCAAGCGTGGTGGTCCAGGCGCCATTCAGGCCACCTCGCACGGTCTGTTTTGGACCATTATTGTCATAGATCTGCACGTCATACGAAGGCGTTACCGGACCCGTCAGGCTGACAGAGGTGTCGGTGGTTTGGCCTCCGTTGCTCAGCTCTCCTCCTGAGTGCCTGACCGATGTCAGTGATACCGTAAGGTGAGGCTTGGTCGTAAAGACGTGCGCGGGAGATTCCAGCTGATCACCGTAAAGCGCCCTGGCTTTGATGGAATAAATTTTAGGTGTGAGACCGGACAACTTAGTGGTCCCCTTGCCATCGCCAGCGAGGGTGACGGGGGCACCAATGGCTGAAGCTCCATCATAAAGCTGGACCGTTTGATTCGGGTCCGCGGTAACAAACACCGTCACCTCGGTATCGTAGGATGTTCCGTTATGAGCTACGGGGCCTTTGGCGTCGTTGACCCCAGTGATTTTGGGTTCAGTGGCGATACCGATGGTGAACGTTCTCGGTTCACTGTTCTTCTCATCGGCGTCGTATTGGGCAATGGCGACGACACGGTGCAAGCGCGCGACCAGCTCCACCGTTAGCGTCCATATTCCGCTCTCATTGACGGTAGGCTTGCCTTTAGACTCCCCGTTTACCTGGACATCGACAAACTCACCCCGTGTCGCCGTGCCTTGAATCGTCAGGCGCTTGTCGTACGTCAAATCGCCTTCGGGAATGTCGGTGTTTTGCCCATCTTTTACGAAGGTGATGACGGGTTTCAGATAGTCGTAGCGGGTGCGGATGTTCAGAGGCAGGATCCGAAATGCGATCGCGGTGGTTTCATCCGTGCTCCCATCGAAGATCACCTTGCAGCTCACGGTGAGATCGGAACGATGACCCAGTTTCAGCAGTTCCGTTCTGAGTAGCGGTTCGTTAAGCCCTTGGGTGGCTTGCGCGTCGCTGAGCGAATGGCCCTTAAGTAAATCGATGGTATAGGGGCCGGCAGCAGTGCGGCCCTCGACGCTAAGCCAGACCAGCTGCCGCGCAGCGATAAAGGGCCAGGTTTTCACCAGCACCCTGGCGTCACCCGTAAACTCCATCAGGTCCAGTACGAGATCCTTCGCCTGAGGAACCTCAGGTCTCGGCAGGTCTTTGTCAGGGTCCTGGAAGCCCAGTATGTTCAGCAGCAACGCTTCGGACGGAGTCGACAAGTTATAGCGGTCCACCGCGTAACTGACCGACACCTCACGACGGATGTTGGCACCGACCACTTTCGCAGGCAGGTGGAATACGACCTTGCCGGAGGCCTCTGCGGGTTTCTCGAGATCTTCCGAAGTGCCATCTCCGGGCGTTCCTCGCCACTTTAGTCCGAGTGTGTCCAGTAGTTCGTCCATAGATGCGTACATGCACTCAATATCAATTCCATAGAGTGCATCCATCGGATTCAGCGTGCCGGTTGGCGCCTTTAAAACCGTAGGCGGCGGCAAGTGGCCGACGGGTATTCCAACCATTACTTCCAGGGGCGCCGAGTAGCTGTACTGTCTCGTTGCGGCATGCAGGAGGGTGTAGCGGACGGTGACGTTGTAGCCGATATTGGCCGAGACGAACCTGGCGTCGACCCGGAAGCGCACCGTTTGACCGACAGTCGCCATCGTGATGGGTACGCTGCCTCGAGTGGTTCCAAAAGGGTTAACGCCAATCCAGTGATAGGTCAGTATGTCGCCCGTGAGCCAATTGACGGGTTTAATCCGCACGTGGGCCTGGGTGTAGACCTGAGACGGGTCAATCACCCCTTCGTTGGCTTCCTCGACTTCTGGTGCTGGATACGTCGCCTTCAGCGACCCCACCTCAACCCTGAGAAAGTCCGATTCGCTGACACCGTAATGGTCTTCATCGTCGTTGGAAACCCGGTAAGAGAGCTTGAGGCTGCCGTTGTTCAACGGGTGAATGTGCTCGCCCCACACATACATAATCACGCTGCCATCTTTCTGCTCGCTTTCGCTGACGGTATGTTGTTCTTCATGCACATAGGGGGTGGCGTCGGATTTTGTTCCCTCCCAGATCAAGTTGATGTAGTCCCCAATGGCTATGGTCAGGTAACGGATGACCACCGTCGCCATCATGGCGTCGCCCGGCAGTACGGCACCGATCACTTCGTTGATGGTCGGTGCCGGCAGTTGTGCGGGGTCACCGACTACATCAACGAAGGCGCGTTTGGAGAAGAGGGGCACGCTGTCGTCCTGTTTGCGTAGCTCATAAGAAGCGTCGAGCGTTCCCAAAGCGAACAGACGTACGAAATCAAAAGAGATGAATATCTCAAGGATATGAGGAATATTCGAGACAGTGGCCTCTACCGTAAACGTTCGCGGCGGGCTCCCGGGGAGCGGCGTGCCAATGACCCTGATTTTAAGGGTGTCACCTTCATCGAACACATCGCCACTCTTGATAAGGATCTGCAGTGTGACGGGTTGATGGTCCAGATCCTTGAGATGGAGTTGACCGTCGACGGCCTCTTTGAAAATGGCCGCGTCCAGGCGAGCGGCACCGGCGTCAACTAAAACAGTGGTGTCTTTTGACCATTTTTCGCTGTAATTCCACAGCTGATCATGCACCTCGTAATGGACCCGCAGCTTGTCAGCGTCTCCGGCGGTCAAAATGTCGGCGGGGAGGGCCGTGATCACAATGTCGGTAGTACCATCCACTTCCGCCTGGGTCAGTACATGCGGCAAGAGAAATACGCTTCCCCATTGCACCTGGATGACGTCGCGCAGGTTAATCCCCGGATAAGCCTTGATGGTCATCGGTACACCCTTGGCGGCCGATTCTTTTGTGACGCCATTGACAATGACATCCGGAGGTAACCGGACCATTTCAAGCTCTGAATGCCAGGGTTTATGGGGCTCCTTGTCAACTCCGGCGGGCTTATCCAGTTTGACCAACAGCTTCAAAGGCGCTGATGGGTCGTCCGGCAAGGTTTCCCCGGCGCGGGTCAATTGATAATGACACTCGGCAAAGCCCGGTACGATCTCGGACGTTGGCAGGAAAAAAAACAATCGTTTATCAAGTTCTTCGATTTTTACCTTCAGCTCATGAACCAGTTTTTTGTTCCAGAAAATCTTGAGCACATCGTCGATTGCCATGCTTAGATAAGGGTCGATAACACATAAAACCCCATTGGCATTGTCTTCGACTACGGCAATATTGATACCGCCATCAGCTTCCTCGACAGGACGGACCATGCCCGCGATGATCAGTGGCCACAACTGTAGCGGCGACATGAAAGCGGAAAAATTTTCCCGGGGAAGAAACAGGAAGCGGCTGAAAGAGGACATGATCAACTCCGACGGAAGATAAAGGTCGCAATGCCATTGCGGTACTTTCTTCTTTTAGTCAGATGATCGTCTGACGGCTACTGTCAGATCTGACAGTAAATCCGTGTTTAGGACGAACGGTCATTCCGCTCACATCGGTTCCGGCGGCCCGATCAACCGTCCCATCACCCCAAACAACCCCAACTCCCGTATCACCTCCAATTCCCCTTTGGTCTCGACCATCTCCGCAATCAACGGTAAATCAATGCTGTTGGTCGCACGGTAAATCGCATCGATAAACAGCCGCTTGTCACTCTGCTCATCAATGTGCCGGATGTACGCCCCATCGATTTTCAGATATGCCAACCCGAGCTGCGTCAGATTGCCGATCTGGCTGAAGCTGCCGCCAAAATGCTGCAAACCGATGCGGTAACCGGTGTCGAGCAGGTTGTGGCTCAGGCGTTGTAATTCATCGGGGGGCGGCAATTGGCGTTCGTCGATTTCCAGTATCAGCAGATGGGCCAGTTCGGGCAGCGATTCGAGCATGTCGATGATCTGTTTCAGCTGCGTTTGATCGCGCAAGGTGTTGCCGGACAGGCTCAACGCCAGTGGCCAGCGATTGGCAATGAGGTAGTCGAGGGTCGCTTCCAGCATCGCCAGGTCGAACCGTGCCGACCAGCCGAGACGCTCGATCCACGGCAGGAAATGCCCGGCGGCAATGGCCTCGCCTTGCGGGTCGAGCAGCCGCGCGAGGACTTTGTGGTGCAGCACCTGGCTGGTGTCGGCGCATTGCACCACAGGTTGAAAATACAGCTTCAGTTTGCCGTGGGTCAGCGCGTCGTCGATCCAGGTGCGCCAGTCGTGTTGGGAGTGATTCGTCGCGGTAGTGGAACGCGCCAGATGCGCCCACGGCCGCTCGGGATGTTGCTGGGCCTGGGCCAGCGCCTGATCGAGGCGCAGCAGGACGTCGCTGGCCGGTTCGCCGGGCTGATAGGCGACCACGCCCAGGTGCGCCACGGGCATGCAATCGCTGGCGCCGGTCAGACGCAGATTTTCCAGGGTGGCGCTGATCTCCAAGGCAAGGCGGGCCGCTTCGGTGCTGTCCAGGCCCGGTGTCAGCAGGCTGAATTCGCCACCCCGGTTGCGCGCCGCCAGCCAGGTCCGCCGTTCCGGCAGTTGCGTCAGACGCTTGAGCAATTCGCCGACGGCGCTGATCAGCGCATCGGTGCGCTGTCCACCCAGGCGTTGGTTGAGGCCGATCAGGTCGTTGATGCGCAGCATCAGCAAATGGCCGTCGAAGCTTTGCTCGGAGACCAATAGATGGTCGGCCAGTTGCTCATCCAGCAAGCGTCGATTGGCCAGGCCTGTCAGGCTGTCCTGGTACGATTCGGCGCGCAGTTTTTCGCTGCGCGAGGCCTCTTCAGAGAACAACGCCTTGAGCTTTTCGACCATCTGATTCATGGCCAGCACCACGCGTCTCAGCTCCGGCGTGCGTGGCAGTTTTGGCAGGCTGAGGAACTCGCGTTTGTTGATGGCTTCGGCCTGCCGGACCATTTTGTCGAGCGGGCGCAATTGCCGGCGTAACAACCATCCACCGAACACGGCGCTGAGCAGTCCGCAGATCAACAGCCAGATCAGGCTGCCGAGTGTGCTGTCCCAGAGTTTGGCCAGGGCGAACTGCGGATTGCTCAGCACCTCGACCTGCGCCACCTGTTCCCAGCCGCGCATGATCAGCGCATCGCCACCTTCCGGGCGCAGGTTGACCAGATTCACAAACCAGCCGGGCACGCCCTCGATCTGTGCCGGTGCGTTGCGCTCCACCAGCACCTTTTCATCAACGATACTGACGACGCGGATGCTGCGGAAATAGCCGCTGTCGAAAATCGAGCTGACCATCAATTCGGTCATCGCCGGGTCGTCGATCTGTGCGGTCAATGACAGGCCCAACGCGGTGGCGGCGTCCTGGGCGTGAGAGCGCAACTGGCCGAGCATTTGTTCGCGGGAGCTTTCCAGGCTCACAAAAAAGCTGCCACTGAAGGCCACCAGCAAGAACAGGCAAATGGCGAGGAACAATTGTTTGCGCAGTGACATAAAACGCTCCTTGCGACGGTGGCTAGCCTTCGCCCACGGCGAAACCTTCGGCTTGCATCTTTTTCAACACATCCTGCCAGCGCGACAGTTTCTTCGAGTCGCTGCTGCGTTTGCCGCCATTGGCTCCCGGCAAGTACAGGCCTTCGGCATTGAAGGCATACACCGGCAACAGGTCTTTGCGCTGGGAGGCGGGGCGGATCTCGCCGATCAGGTTATCGAGCACCAGCGGCTCGGCTGTGGGGCTGCTGTAGAAGGTCAGCACCATGTGAGCCTGGTTCTGGGTCAGGGCCTTGACGTAGGTGATGCGCAGTTTCTCGCTGGGAATCCCGAGCTGGCGCAAGCTGAAATATTTCGCCAGGGCGTAGTCTTCGCAGTCGGCTGCGCCCTTGACCAGCGATTCTTCTGGCGTGGCCCAGTAATCGGTCTGACGCCAGATGCGCGTGTCGTCCTGAAAATTCAGCTGTTGATTGAAGAAGCGATTGACCGCGTTCAGTTGCTCGCGCTCGGGTTGGTTGAGTTCGCTCTTGAGCATTTGACTCCAGGCCTCGATTCTTCCTTGGGCGGGGCCGAGCGGGCCGTAGCGCTTTTCGGCAATTTGCAGGATCTGCGCAAAGTCCCAGTCGGCCCAGACACTGCCCGGTCCGGTCAGCAGAAAACTCGCCAGCAGCAGCCATCCGCCGAGCCGAAGTCGGAGCGTTGACCATCCTGGACTACGCCGGCGACGGGACATGTCTGGCTGCTCGGGTGCAGATGACTGAAGTCTAGGCGGTGTTCTTTAAAAGACAGGACTAATCGTCGGGTCGGCAGATGGACCCTGTGGCGAGGGAGCTTGCTCCCGTTCGGCTGCGAAGCAGTCGCCAAACCAGTCAGTGAGGTCTTTCAGGAGAAATTGGGGTTGAGGTTTTGGGGCCGCTTCGCAACCCAGCGGGAGCAAGCTCCCTCGCCACAAATGCTCTGTAGCTCAGGATTTACGCAGGGTTTTCTGTTTGAGGATGTAGATCGTCACCAGCACCGCGCTGGTCAGCATGAACGCGCGCGCCCACGGCAGGGGCACCAGGTAGCAGGAGAACAAGATGCTCACCCACATCAGGCCGATCGCGTAGACCTTGCCCTTGAGCGGGATGCCGTTGCCGTCGAGGTAGTCGCGAATCCACGGGCCAAGTCGTGGATGTCCCACCAGCCACTGATAAAAACGCGGCGAACTGCGGGCAAAGCAGGCAGCCGCCAGCAGCAGGAAAGGCGTGGTGGGCAACACCGGCAGGAAAATCCCGATCACCCCCAGCGCTACGCTCAGCCAGCCGATGGCCAGCAGCACGTAACGCAACATCAGGGAGCGGTTGCCTATGGGGTTGTCCATAGGCAGAACCTTAGTGGTGACGAGGCTTGAGAATCGCCGGTTTTTCGTCTGGCGCCTGGCACAGCAGGTACAGCGCAGTCAGGGCTTCCGGGATCTGCACGATCATGTCGTCCATCAGGTTGGCGTCTTTGGCGATGTCTTCGAACTCAGGCTGTTCGTCGAACAGACCCGAACCGACCATGATCGGCAGCAGCATTTCGCTGACTTCGTCTTCGGCGGTTTCGAACCAGGCCGCTTCGCGCAGGAACACGCCTTCCATGAAACCGATGCACCAGCCGCGCAGGTCGGAATCGTCCGGCTCTTCGCCCAGGTCCAGGTCGCATGGCAGCTCGAACTCTTCATCGGACGCCAGTTGGCGAGCGATGTGAGCCTTGAGGGCCAGCAGGGTGGATTCAATCGCTTCACGCTCGGTGTCGTCGGCGTAATGCGGCTCTTCGGCGAAGAGGGCGTCGATCCATTCACGATCCGGAACCTCTTCGGAACAGATCGAAAGCGCAGTGAGGTAGCCGTGGGCGGCCACGTAGTCCAGCGCCTCGTCATGCAGTTCGTCGGCGTCGAGGAAGACTTGCAAACGGGTTAGTTGCTCAGCGAAGGACATTAAAGGGCTACCTTGGGGAATTAACAGATGCGGGAATTCTAGGCCTTCTTGAGCGCTTGGGCCAGCCGCGCGGCATTTTTGCGCCCCTGAGACCTCACAAACATCGCAATCCCTATGGGAGCGAGCCTGCTCGCGATGAGGCCGGTACATCCAATACTTTTATCGCCTGACACGCCGCCATCGCGAGCAGGCTGGCTCCCACAGGTTTTGCGGTGCATTGACGTTCGTGTGTCTTCTCAGCGGCACCCTTTGGTGGGCAGGCGTCGGGTATACTCGCGCGTTTTGTGATGCCCTGCTGGCGTCACGGCTGGAATGTGAAGCGTCATGCAATGCGCACTTACGATTTGTCAGTGCAGCCTGCGTGGTTCTGAACCAGCCTTGCAGGGATGTTTTTGTGATTTCTGGAGTTTTTATGCTCGAACAGGCTCAACGCGTCCTCAAGGACATCTTCGGCTACGACAGTTTCCGTGGCCGCCAGGGTGCAATCATTGAGCGCGTGGCCAGTGGCGGCGACGCCCTGGTGCTGATGCCTACCGGTGGCGGCAAATCCTTGTGCTTCCAGGTCCCGGCGCTGCTGCGCGAAGGCTTGGCGGTGGTGGTGTCGCCGCTGATCGCATTGATGGACGATCAGGTCGCGACCCTCGAAGAGCTCGGCGTCGCTGCCGCTGCATTGAACTCCACGCTGAGCGCCGAGCAACAGCGCGATCTGGCGGCGCGGATCAAACGCGGCGAAGTGAAGATGCTCTATCTGGCGCCCGAGCGTCTGGTCCAGCCGCGGATGCTGGCCTTTCTGCAAAGCCTTGAAATCGCCCTGTTCGCCATCGACGAAGCGCATTGCGTGTCCCAGTGGGGCCATGACTTCCGTCGCGAATACCTGCAACTGGGCCAGTTGGCGGAGCTGTTCCCCAATGTCCCGCGTATTGCCCTCACCGCCACGGCCGACAAGCGCACCCGCGAAGAAATCGTCGATCGTTTGCATCTGCAGAACGCCGAGCGTTTCCTGTCGAGCTTCGACCGTCCAAACATTTTCTACCGCATCGTGCCCAAGGAGCAGCCACGCAAGCAATTGCTGGCGTTCCTCGCCGAGCGCCGCAGTGATGCCGGCATTGTCTATTGCCTGTCGCGCAAGAAAGTCGACGAAGTCGCGGTGTTCCTCAGCGAGCAAGGCTTCCCGGCGCTGCCGTACCATGCCGGTTTGCCCAACGATACCCGGGCCCATCACCAGAAGCGCTTCCTCAACGAGGAAGGCCTGATCATGGTCGCCACCGTGGCGTTCGGCATGGGCATCGACAAGCCCAACGTGCGCTTTGTTGCTCACCTCGATTTGCCGAAATCCCTTGAGGCGTACTACCAGGAAACCGGTCGCGGCGGTCGTGATGGCCTGCCGGCGGATGCCTGGATGGCTTACGGCCTGCAAGACGTGGTGATGCTCAAGCAAATGCTGCAAAACTCTGAAGGCGACGAGCGCCACAAGCGTCTGGAGCAGCACAAGCTCGACGCCATGCTCTCGCTCTGCGAAGAAACCCGCTGCCGTCGGCAGACCTTGCTGGCCTACTTCGACGAAGACATGCCTGAGCCGTGCGGCCATTGCGACAACTGCGTCGATGGCGTGCAGACCTGGGACGCCACCGAGCCGGCCCGTCAGGCGCTCTCGGCGATATATCGTACCGGTCAGCGGTATGGTGTCGGTCATCTGGTGGACGTTTTGCTGGGCAAGGACAACGAAAAGGTCCGCAGCTTTGGCCATCAACACCTGTCGGTGTATGGCGTCGGCAAGGCCATGGGCGAGAGTGAATGGCGCTCCCTGTTCCGTCAGCTGGTGGCCCGTGGTCTGGCCGACATTGACCTCGAAGGTTACGGCGGCCTGCGCCTGAGCGACACGTGCCGGCCGCTGCTCAAAGGCGAAGTAACCCTGGAACTGCGCCGCGACCTCAAGCCGCAAACCACTGCCAAAAGCAGCAAGAGCCAGGCGAGCCAACTGGTTCGCGGCGAAGAGCGCGAACAGTGGGAAGCCTTGCGCGCCTTGCGTCGCAAGCTCGCGGAAGAACACGGAGTGCCGCCGTACGTCATCTTCCCTGACTCGACCTTGCTGGAAATGCTCCGCAGTCAGCCGACCTCGCTGGCGGAAATGGCCACGGTCAGCGGCGTCGGCGCGCGCAAGCTCGAACGGTATGGCGAGGCCTTCCTCGAAGTGCTTGGCGGTCAGGTCGAGGCGCCGAAAGTCGTCGCCGATGTGCGCCACGAATTGATCACCCTCGCTCGCGCCGGCATGACGCCGCTGCAGATCGCCGGTCAGCTGCAATGCTCGGAAAAGAACGTCTACACCATGCTCGCCGAAGCGATCGGCAAGCAGCAGTTGTCGCTGGAGCAAGCACTGGACCTGCCTGAAGAATTGATGGGCGAGGTTCAGGACGCCTTCCTGGACGGCGAGGGTGAGTTGCCACCGGTGTCTGAGATTGCCGCGCTGTTTGCCGGGCGAGTGCCGGAAGGTGTCTTGTACTGCGTGCGGGCGGCACTGCAATCCGAATTTGAGGTTTAAATGACTTGTTACAGTGATGTAACGATTCACTACAGACCAGAACTTGCCTCAAGCCAACGGCCATGCTTAGCTGACTAATAATTAGTTTTTCTCTATTTCAGTCTAATCATGAGTGTTTTATGCCGTTAACCGATCAACACCGATTTGGCATGCAACTGGCCCAGATGTCGCGCGGCTGGCGTGCCGAACTGGATCGCCGTCTGGCAGGCCTGGGTCTGTCCCAGGCACGCTGGCTGGTGCTGCTGCACCTGGCGCGCTTCGAAGAAGCACCGACCCAACGTGAACTGGCGCAAAGCGTCGGCGTCGAAGGGCCGACCCTGGCCCGGTTGCTCGACAGCCTGGAAACCCAGGGCCTGGTCCTGCGCCAATCGGTGCTGGAGGACCGTCGGGCGAAAAAAATCGTCCTCTGTGCCCCGGCCCGTCCTCTGATCGAACAAATTGAAACCATTGCCACTCAACTGCGCCGCGAACTGTTCGACGGCGTCGACGAGGCGGACCTGAAGGTTTGCATGCGGGTTCACGGGCACATTCTGGCCAACCTGGAAAAATCTTGAGGCATAACCACGCGTCAGCTTTTTGAGATACCCCGTTGGGCAGACTATAAAGAACTACTAGGCAATATCGTGTTCGTACCGGATGTGCGAACGCGTACAGGTTGGTTCTGGTTATCTAAGGGATGCTCATGCTCGAGAGTTGGCACGTTGTTTTGCGGTGGTGCACCAGGCTGCTTCTGGTCGGTGGTGCGGTCACTTACTCGGCATTGGCTCCTGCGCTGGGATTGGGCGACATTACCCTTCATTCCGCGTTGAATCAGCCACTGCGTGCCGACATCGCCCTGGTGGATGTCGGTGGGCTGGAGGAGGGCGAGCTGTCGGTCAGCCTGGCGACGGCGGAGGAGTTCGCCCGATCCGGAGTCGATCGGGTGTTCTTCCTCAACGACCTGAAATTCACGCCGGTCTTGCAGGGCAACCGCAGTCGGATCCGGGTGACGTCCAGCAAACCGGTCAATGAACCTTTCCTGAATTTCCTGGTGCAGCTCAATCAGCCCAACGGGCGTTTGCTGCGTGAGTACACAGTGCTGATCGATCCACCGGGTTCTCCGGGGATCGTGCCGGCCGACGACGAACCCGTCGCCAGCCCACAAAACTCTCCATTCCCGAGCGTCAAACCGGCTACTGCTCCGGCAGCGGCGGCGAAGAAGTCCGCGCCACCGCCTGCTGCCGTTCAACCTGCCGCGCCTGTGACCGATCCCGTCGCCGAGCAGCTGGCCGCCAGCGTGCTGCAAAACCAGCAGCTGCAAAAAACCATCGATGAGCTGAATGCAAAACTTCAGGCTCAGGACGAGCAGATCGCCGGCCAGAAAAAACAGGTGACCGAACTGCAAACCCAACTGGCAGAGGTCAAACAGGCTCCGTCGGTTGCGCCAGTAGCCGTAGCGCCTGCTGCCGTCGTTGTTGAAGAACCCGAGGCAAGCCATTGGCCGCTGATCATCGGCTTGCTGGGGCTGATCGCTTTGCTGCTGGGGCTGTTTATTCGACGTCGACGCCAACAGGTTCAGGCGTTGCCCGAGTCTTTGCCCGCTGCGCCATCGCCACATGAGCCGGTGCTTGAGCGTCCGGCACAGTCGGCGGTGCAACAGCCTATGTTCAAACCCGCTCCCGAACATCGTGAAGAAACGCCCACCGGCGATGTACTGGAAGGGGTCGGTATCTATCTGGCGTATGGCCGTTTTTCCGAAGCCGCCGGTCTGTTGCGAGAAGCACTGGTCAAGGAACCACAGCGTACCGATCTGGCCGTGCAACTGTTGGAAGTCCTCGGCAAACAAGGTGATGTTCCTGCCTATGACACGCAGGAAAACAGCCTGCGTGACGGCGGGTTCGATGTGGAAAAACTTCAGGAAATCCGCGCTCGTTACCCGAAATTGGGCAATGCGCAACCGATTGCAGCCGCAGCAGTTATCACCCCCGTGCAAGAAGCGGCACCTGCCGACGAGTTCCAGTTAAATCTGGATGACCTGTCGATGGATTCCAGCTGGGACCTGATCAGCCCATTCGACAACGCTAAATCTCCAGGCGAATCACCCAAGGCCGTAGAGCCTGCGTTCACCTCGAATCTGCACGTGTTGCCCGATGTGTTCGAGATGCCTGAAGAAACGACGCTGGATGAGCCAGAACTTGAATGGGTGGCCGAACCGGACTCACAGGCGCTGGACGACGACTTTCTCGACGAATTCAGCGATGCCGGCCGATCCCTGGAACTTGAACCGTTAAATTTGCAGTCGGTCGACTCGACCAGCGCTGGCAAACTGGAACAAGCCCAGACCTGTATCGATGACGGCGATCTGGACAGCGCTATCGAACTGCTCAACGAACTGCTGAAGGACGGCGATGAGCCGCTCAAGCAGACAGCCCGGAGCCTGTTGGCCGGCATCCGCTGAGCCTCTACTATAGCGGCGCCCTCAGGCTCAGGAGTCTTGCCCATCATGACCACGCATAAACCGGAAATCATCATTACCTATTGCACGCAATGCCAATGGCTGTTGCGTGCGGCCTGGCTGGCCCAGGAACTGCTCAGCACATTTGGCGATGACCTGGGCAAGGTCTCGCTGGTGCCCGGCACTGGCGGCGTCTTTCACATTTTCTGTGACGATGTGCAGATCTGGGAGCGCAAGGCCGATGGCGGTTTCCCGGAGGCCAAGGTGCTCAAGCAACGGGTCCGCGATCAGATCGATCCTGACCGAGACCTCGGCCACAACGACCGCACTCAGTGAGACGCGGCTTCGGCTGCCACGGCTTTTTTGCTTGAACCGCTCGACAGTCTGCTGGAAACCACGATCGCGACGATGATCAATGCACCGCCGATCAACATGCGCAGCGTCGGGTTTTCATCGAACAACAGCCAGGCCATGGTGATGCCGTACACCGGCTCCAGGGCAAACACCACCGCGGCGGTTCGCGCCTTGATCACCGCGAGGCTGGCGACGAACAAGCTGTGAGCGACGCCGGTGCAAAACACCCCGAGCAAACCGATCCACAGCCAGTCGATGGCGCGAACTTCGCTCAATTGCGGCGCCGCCACTGGCAGCAGGCACAGCGCGACCACCACGTTCTGACACAGCGCAGCTTGCACCGGCGGGATCCTTGCGGAGCTGGCGCGGTTGGTCAGGGACAGTAGCGCGAACAGCAAGCCTGAACCAACCGCCCAGAGCAGGCCCGTGGTGGCGCCACTCGCCAGATCGAAGTCAGGCGTGACCAGCACCAGCCCGACACTCACCAGCACCACCAACAGGATTTCATTGACGCGGATTCGCTCACGGAATATCAGCCCTTCGAGGATCACGGTAAACGCCGGGAAGCTGGCGAACCCCAGGGTTGCGATCGCCACACCGGCCACTTTCACCGCAATGAAAAAACTCACCCAATGCCCGGCCAGCAGCAAACCGCTGAGCAGCAGACGGCGCCAGTCCTGCGCTTCGAGTTTGTACCAGCGCGTGTTACTGGCAAACCGCGCGAACACCGCCAAGGCGAGAACCGCAAATGCGGCCCGGCCGAAAACGATGACGGCGGGCGAGGCGGCAGCCAGTTTGCCGAACACACCGGTCAGGCCGAACATCAGTGCGCCGATATGTAGGGCGCCGAGGGCGGTACGGGGAGTCATTGCATTCCTTGATAAACGTATTAAAACCGGGCGAGCAGACACCGCCACCCTGTAGCAGCTGGCGAAGCCCTGTGGCGAGGGGATAAATCCCCTCGCCACAGGGCTTCGCCAGCTGCTACACATTTGACCGCGTAACCTCCCGCGAGTCTGTCGGCAAACTATCGACTTTTGTCGCCAGCCTCGCGCCGCAATCTGCCCGGGGTCCTACCGAACTCCCTCAACACCGCCGCCGCAAATGCACTCTGAGAACTGTAACCGACCCGACTGGCGATCTCGCCGATGGGCAATGGCGAATCCCGCAACAGTCCCACTGCAATATGCAGTCGCCGACTGCGGATGTAATCCATCGGCGTCTGCCCGCATTCAGCGACAAACCGCGCGTGCAATCGGGCGCTGGACAGTCCGGCGACGCGCGCCAGATCGGCGACTTGCAGCGGATAGGCCGCGTATTGATCGATATGCGCATTCAGCGCCGCATACGGCAGGCGCCGACCGCCGACGATTTCAGGCTTGGCGTTATTGAGGCTGGCCAACAACAGCACCGCGCCTTGCTGGGCAATCAATGGGTCACTGACCTGGCTGCCCGCCAGCCAACTCACCAATTGGCTTTGCCCCGCATCCAGCGGCAGGCGGCCGGCGTTGTCGAGCAAGCGGCGGCAGGCGTCAGCGTGATCGCCAAGAGACTGCGAAATCCATTGATCGCTCGGCACATCCAGCACCAGGCAACGGCTGCCATTGCTGCTGCCGCAAGCGTGATGGAAGCCCGACGGCACCACCACGAAACTCTGCTGAATCACCTGGCTGCCATGCCCGTCCACCTCGAAGTCCAGCGCACCCGACAGCCCGAACACCAGTTGCGCATGGTCGTGGCTGTGGACGATCAGGTCCTTGGTGTATTGGCGCAGCGTGAGGATCGGTCTCATCGCAGGTCTCCCGGTCAAGATGCGGCCAGTCTACACCGGCCGGGCGTTGTCACAGGATTGACTCGCGGTTGTCATGGGCAATTAACCGGATTGAGGCAAAGTTGCCAAAACTTGCCCAGAGGGTTGCCCATGACCAGCGCCGAGCTCGCCAAACCCAGCCGTAAGCAACGTGTGCGGACCTTGTGGATTTCCGATGTGCATTTGGGCACCCGGGACTGCCAGGCCGAACACCTGTCGCAGTTCCTCAAGGGCTATCACGCCGACAAGGTCTACCTGGTGGGGGACATCATCGATGGCTGGAAACTGCGCAGCGGCATGTACTGGCCTCAGGCGCACACCAACGTGATTCGCCGCCTGCTGACCATGAGCAAGCGTGGTACCGAGGTGATCTATGTCACCGGCAACCACGACGAATTCCTGCGGCGCTATTCGAAGCTGATTCTGGGCAACATCCAGTTGGTGGATGAGGCAGTGCACGTGACCGCCGATGGTCGCCATTTGTTGGTGATCCACGGCGACCAGTTCGACGTGATCACCCGGTATCACCGCTGGCTGGCCTTTCTCGGCGACTCGGCCTACGAGTTCACCCTGACCCTCAATCGCTGGCTGAATCACTGGCGTGCCCGTTATGGCTACGGTTACTGGTCGTTGTCGGCTTACCTCAAGCACAAGGTGAAGACGGCGGTCAGCTTCATCAGTGATTTTGAAGAAGCCATCGCCCACGAGTGCGTCAAGCGCGAGTTGCATGGGGTGGTATGCGGACACATTCACCATGCCGAGATTCGCAAGGTCGGCGGGGTGGACTACCTCAATTGCGGGGATTGGGTGGAGTCGTGCACGGCGTTGATCGAGCATTGGGACGGGTCGATCGAGTTGTACCGGTTGGCGGATGCCCAGGCGAGGGAGGCGGAGTTGAAAGCCATTAAAATTCCAGAGCCGGCTTAAGAACAAGGTGTTTGGGCTGGCCTCATCGCGAGCAGGCTCGCTCCCACATTTTTGATCGTATTTCCCTGAAAGAACTCGGTCACCTGTGGGAGTGAGCCTGCTCGCGATGGACTGCGCAGCAGTCCCACCGGATCGATCAGGCTGGTGAATGTTGTTCCATCGCCGCCTTGTAGATCGAGTTCTTCGGCTGCGCAAACAAGCGCTCCATCATCGGCTCAAAGAAACTCAGCGGTAACGTCTCGTAAGCCGGATCAAACGCTGCCGCATCATATTTGGCGCAGAACTCGATGGTCGCCTGATACTGCGGATGCCCGCTGAATTGCTCACGCAAATGCCGATCCATGCCCAGGTGATGGAAGAAGTAATACCCCTGGAATATCCCGTGCTTCTCCACCATCCACAGATTCTCGGCGCTGACGAACGGCTTGAGGATCGCCGCGGCAATGTCCGGATGGTTATAGGAACCCAGCGTGTCGCCGATGTCGTGAAGCAGCGCGCAGACCACGTATTCTTCATCCCGGCCATCGCGCCAGGCACGGCTGGCGGTCTGCAGCGAGTGGGTCAGACGATCCACCGGGAAGCCGCCAAAATCACCCTCCAGCAATTTCAGGTGCGCCACAATCCGTGACGGCAACTGTTTGGCATAGGCACTGAAATCGGCGGCGATGATCGCCCAGTCCTCCTGCGTGCCATCCTGCATGTGGGTGAATCGTGCATTGGCGTTCATCAGCTATCCTCTTGTTCTAATCGAAAGGGATGTCTTGAGTGTAGAACTTGGATCCAGCATCGCACTGGCTGCGCAAGACGCTTTTGTGGCCAATGGAGCCTAGAACGGCACGCGACCCAAGATCATGTCGCGGTACATGACAAAGTCGCCGAGCAGGCTATAAAGAGGATGCTGGAACGTGGCAGGACGGTTCTTCTCGAAAAAGAAGTGCCCGATCCAGGCAAAGCTGTAACCCGCCAGCGGCAATGCCAGCAGCATCAACCAGGCGCCTTTGCCGATGGTCACCGCGAGGATGAGGATGACCAGGCTGGTACCGATAAAATGCAATCGCCGACACGTGCTGTTGCTGTGTTCACTGAGGTAATACGGGTAAAACTCAGCGAAGCTGTTGAAACGTTTTATGTTTTCCACGACTGCGATCTCTGTGGTTATTGTTCTGATTGCAAGTTGTTCTGCGGGTAGCTTATTTGAGTCTAGAGTGATCAATGGCATCGGCCAGTGACAATCGGTGCCACTTTAGTATCCTTCGCAAATCTGCCGCGGTAGACGGCTCACAAAACAGTAAGTAGACGCCATGAGCGAACGAACGACTTCTGCAAGCTGGGCGATGGGGATTGTCAAAGCACTGGAAATGGACGGCCTGGATTGCCGGGTTCTGTTCAAGCAACTGGGGCTTGACTATGCATCACTGGATGATCCGGATGCGCGCTTCCCGCAAGATTCCATGACGCGACTGTGGCAGCGAGCGGTCGAGCTGTCCGGCAACCCGGCGATTGGCCTGAACATGGGCAAGGTGGTGCGGCCGGCCTCCTTCCATGTGGCGGGCTACGCCCTGATGTCCAGCCAGACGCTGGCCGAAGGCTTTGAGCGACTGGTGCGTTATCAGCGCATCATTGCCGAAAGCGCTGACCTGAGTTTCCGCCTGCTGGATGAAGGTTATGCGCTGATTCTGACGGTGCATGGCGATCATTTGCCGCCGACCCGACAGAGCGCCGAAGCGTCGCTGGCCTGTGCGCTGGCGCTGTGCGGCTGGTTGACCGGGCGCACCCTGCAACCGCGCAAAGTGCTGATCCAGGGCGATCAGCCTGTCGATCTGGAACCCTATAAACAAGCCTTCCATGCACCGTTGGTGTTCAACGCGCCTTATGACGCGTTGATCTTCGAGCGCGCCGACATGGAGGCGCCGCTGCCGACCGCCAACGAGGCGATGGCGCTGTTGCATGACCGGTTTGCCGGCGAATACCTCGCGCGGTTTTCCGAAAGCCGCGTAACGCACAAGGCGCGGCAGGTCCTGTGTCGTTTGCTGCCACAGGGCGAACCCAAGCGCGATACCGTGGCGCAGACGTTGCACTTGTCGCAGCGCACCTTGCAGCGACGCTTGCAGGAAGAAGGCACGAGTTTTCAAACGTTGCTGGATGACACCCGACGTGAACTGGCCGAGCAATACCTGGCGCAGCCCACCATGACCTTGCTGGAAATCGCCTACCTCTTGGGGTTTGCCGATCCCAGCAACTTCTTCCGTGCCTTTCGGCGCTGGTTTGACGCCACCCCCGGCGAGTACCGGGCGCGGCTGATGCAAGCGCCTGCGATTGTCAGTGACGCCAGAATGCAGGAATACACAGAACAAACACCGTAATGATCTCCAGTCGGCCCAGCAGCATGCCGAACGAGAGAATCCACTTGGCGGCGTCCGGCAGGGTGGCGAAGTTGCCCGCCGGGCCGATGGTCTCGCCCAATCCGGGACCGACGCCGGACACGGTGCTGGCGGCGCCGGTCAGGGCGGTCATCCAGTCGACGCCGAGCAGCGACAGCAGCAATGCAATCACGCAGATGGTGATGGCGAAGAAGAACGAAAAGGTCAGGATCGAACGCACGATCTCTTCGTCGAGACGGTGACCGTTGTACTTTTGCTTGATCACCGCGCGTGGGTGAATCAATTGGTTAAGGTTGGCCTTGAGCAGGATGTAGGCCACCTGGAAGCGGAAAATCTTGATCCCGCCGGCCGTCGAACCTGAGCAACCGCCGACAAAACCCAGGTAGAAGAACAGCATCAGCGAGAAATTTCCCCACAGGCTGTAGTCCCCCAGCGCAAAACCGGTGGTTGTCACCACCGACGTCACGTTCAGCGCCACATGCCGCAACGCATCCAGCCAATGCAGTTGGGTGGTCCACCAGTACCAGGTGCCGAGCACCAGCCAGGTCACCAGCAACATGCCAATCAAACCTTGAACCTGCTGATCCTTGATCAATGCCCGACGGTTGCCACGCAAGGTTGCCACGTACAGGGTGAACGGCAGGCTGCCGAGAATCATGATGACAATCGCCACCCAGTGCACCGCCGGTTGCGTCCACTTGGCCAGGGACTGGTCGGAGGTGGAGAACCCGCCGGTGGAAATCGCCGACATCGCATGGTTGATCGCATCGAACGGGCTCATCCCTGCCCACCAGAACGCCAGGCTGCCGAGAATGGTGATGCCCACGTAAGCCGCAACGATCAATCGCGCCACCATGTGCGAGCGAGGCATGACCTTTTCGGAACGGTCCGACGACTCGGTCTGAAACAGGCGCATGCCACCGATTCGCAGCAGGGGCAGAATCGCCACCGCCATGCCGATAAAGCCGATGCCGCCAATCCAGTGCAGCAACGATCGCCACATCAGGATGCCGGGGGACATGTCGTCGAGGTGGTTCAGCACCGTTGAGCCGGTGGCCGTGATGCCGGACATGCTTTCAAAGAACGAGTCGGTGTAGCTGATGTGCTGGGTCAGGAGGAACGGCAGCGCGGCGAAAATGCACACCACCAGCCAGCTGCTGACGGTCAGCAGGTACATATCGCGCGGACGCAGATGCACATGTTCCGGGCGACCGGGGATGACCAGTGCAAGGCCGGCGACAAAGGTAATCATGCTTGCCCAGAGGAACGACGGCAGATCGCCCGTGCGTTCGAAAATCACCAGCGTGGCCATGGGCACGACCATGGCGATGGCCAGCGTGATCAGGAAGAGGCCGATGATGAAACCAATGAGACGTAAGGTCGGCAACGCCATGAAGTCCGCTCGGGCTGAAAGTAGGAAGGGCGCCATTCTACCCGTGGGGTCTGCTATGTAAACCGGCACGCCCGAGGTGGTTACCGCTAGAATAGCCAAACATATTTTTCAGGAGGTGGCCGATGCAGGCTCTCGACGCTTTGCTCAACCGTGTTTCCGTTCCACGACTGCTCGAACCGGCACCGACCGCAGAACAACGCGAAGTGCTGTTTGCTGCCGCGATGCGTGCGCCGGACCACGGCCATTTGCAGCCTTGGCGCTTCCTGACAGTCGAAGGTGCGGCGCGAGAGCAAATGGGCGAGTTGCTGGCCGAAGCAGCGAAACTGCAGGACAGCGAAGTGTCCGAGGCGGCGCTGGACAAGGCGCGCAATGGCCCATTGCGTGCACCGCTGGTGGTTGTGGTGATCGCGCGGTTGCAGGATCACGTCAAATACCCGAAATCCGAGCAATTGCTCGCGGCGGGCTGCGCTGCTCACGGCATTCTGCTGGCGGCCTACGCGCAAGGCATTGGCGCGGTGTGGCGCACCGGTGAACTGGCTTATTCGGCGCATGTAGCCAAGGGATTGGGATTGGCGGAGGGTGAAGAGGTGATTGCCTTCCTGTACCTCGGCACGCCGCAGAAAGAACCGCGTGTAGCAGAGAAAGTCGACCTCGCCGAATTCGTCAGCGCCTGGCCCACAAAGGCCTGACACCGTCGATCAACTGTAGGAGCGAGCCTGCTCGCGATAGCTATCTGTCAGTCACATCAATACTGAATGTGCCGACGCCATCGCGAGCAGGCTCACTCCCACAGTTGATCGTCGTCGAACGCAAATCCCGTATGCGCTGGAGATCTACTGTAGGAGCAAGCTTGCTCGCGATAGCGGTCTGACAGGCACTGCGATGTTGAGTGTGCTACCGCAATTGCGAGCAAGCCCGCTCCCACAGGGGATCACGGTTGGACGATGATTCCCGGCACCAACGGTAATTCCAGGCTGGCAATGAACCCGCCCTGCGGATGATTAGCCAGCACCAGACTGCCGCCATGCCTCTCTGCCGCGCGTCGCGCAATGGCCAATCCCAGGCCATGCCCGGCTGCCGTCTGCCCCGGAGCCCGATAAAACGGCTCACCCAACTGGCTCAAATGCTCGGCATCGACACCGGGCCCATGATCCCGGACGCTGACCACAATCCGCTCGCCATGACGCACCGCCTGCATTTCAATCGACTGCCCCTGCGGGTTGAAGCGCTGAGCATTGCGCAGCAGATTGTCGACGGCACGCTCGATCATCGTCGGCCAGCCTTTGAGGTTCAGCTGCGCTTCGGCGTCGAGGCGCACGGTCTGCTCCGGCGAACCCAATTGCGCATCCTTTTGCAGTGTATTGAGCAACGCGTTCAGGTCTACGTCTTCAGCGCTGGCGTTGTCGGCATCAACCCGTGCGAGCACCAGGATTTCACTGATCAGCGCTTCGAGCCGGTCGCACTCACGGGTCAAGCGTGGCGCGAGTTTTTCCCGTTCTTCGGGAGTGGCCCGTTCGGCCAGTGCCAAGGCAATGCGCAGTCGCGCCAGCGGTGAGCGCAGTTCATGGGACACATCGCGCAGCAATTGCCGCTGGCTGCCAATGAGGCTTTGCAGGCGCGCGCCCATACGGTTGAAGTCGTTGGCCAGCACACCAAATTCGTCACGACGGTTGGCCAGTTTCACCAGGCTGTTCTGCTGATAGGTGGTTTGCCCAAGGTCATGCACCGCGCCGCGCAAGCGGTTGAGCGGGCGGGTGATAGACAAGGTCACGAAGAGGCTGAAGAGGGTCAGCACCACCAGCGCAATGCCCAGCGCACTCAACGGCCAGAGCAGGCTTTCGCGGTGCCACGCGTCCAGTTCGGGGTGAGGGATGCGGTAGATCAACAGGTAGGTGTCGCCGGTTTTCGCGCTGGTGTATTCAGCGGTCAAGCGACGCCATGGCAGACGGCGATCGTCGTTGTTCTGTCGCGCTTCGAACGCTGCCGCCCGGCGCGGAAAAGTGCCGCGCACCACCGGATCGCCGCTCTCGTTAAGCACCTGGACGTCGATGTGATACTGGCGTTTACGCTGTTCGAGAATGTCCTGCGCAGCTTCCTCACCCTGGGCTTCGTAGGTCTGCGTCCATTCTTCGGGCAAGGTGTTGAGGCCCGGATGGCGGCTGAGAATCCATGCGTCCTGGTTGAGCATGTGCCCCAGCAGAATAGACAGCCCTGCAACCAGAGCGATGGCCAGCCAGAAGCTGGCCAGGATACGCCAGAACAATGAGCGCACAGAAAATCCTCAGACAAACACAGATTAATGTGGGAGCGAGCCTGTGTGGCGAGGGGATTTATCCCCGTTCGGCTGCGAAGCAGTCGTCAAACCATTGCTTGCGGTGTACCTGATACACCGCAATGTCTGATTCGGGGCCGCTTTGCAGCCCAACGGGGCGGTGCGACGTTTCGCTAAATCCCCTCGCCACAGGCTCACTCCCACATGAACCTGAATGGCAAAAGACCCGACGGGTTTAGCCGTCGGGTCCGGGTTAACGCATTATTGCGCTTTTTGCGGTTGCTGCGCTTTCCACGCTTTGAACTCGGCCCATTCGGCGCGGCGCTCAGCCTTCTTCTTCTGGATCTCGTCGAATTTCTTCTGTTGATCCGGTTTCAGCAGGCCACGGACATCGGCTTCGGCTTTCTTGTGGTTGGCGGCCATTTCATCTTTCATGGCTTTCTGGTCGGCCGGCGAGAGTTTTTCCAGGTACTTCTCGACCACTTGCTTACGCTCGTGCATCTGCTCGCCCATGATTTTGCGGATCTGCTCGCGCTGTTCGCGACTCAGGTCCAGCTGGCTGTACGGGCCTTTACCGTGCATGCCGTGCATCTGACCGCCGTGGCGCGAGCCGTCCATCGGGCCGGCACCTTCAGGCATGGCCATGGCAACGGTCGGCAGGGCGGCAGCGAACATCAGAGCGATAAGAGTCTTGCGCATGGTGAATCTCCTTGTCTCGTTCCCGGTACGTTCCGGATGAGTTCAGAATACGGAGATCAAGGTCAGCGGCGGTCAGCGGAGCGTAAAGCTTCGGTAAAGACGATTTCGTACCGACCTGACACTTCCACCACCTTTTGGACACACATGCCCGTTGTAGCAGCTGTCGAGCCCCAGCGAGGCTGCGTTCGGCTGCGAAGCAGTCGTGAAATCAGGCGATGCGGTTTTTCCGGTATACCGCGTTTGCAGGGTTTACGACGACTTCGTCGCCGAACGCAGCTTCGCTGGGGCTCGACAGCTGCTACAGAGGGCTGTGTCCGGGTTCAGAGGCTGTAGTAGTAGCCGCGGCTACGCAGGGCAATGATGCGCGGGCGGCCGTCGGGGTGCGGGCCGATCTTTTTGCGCAGGTTGCTGACGTGCATGTCCAGGCTGCGGTCGTACAGGGTCAGCTTGCGGCCGAGGGCGATTTGCGCCAGTTCCTGTTTGTCCAGGGGCTCGCCGGGTTGCTTGAGCAGGGCTTCAAGCAGACGGCTTTCGGAGACGGTGAGGGTGAATTCCTGTTCGTCGATGCTGACCACGCCACGCACCGGGCTGAAGCACAGGTCGCCCAGCTCGAGCTGACTGGACACCGCCGCCGGATGACTGCGGCGCAACACGGCGCGCAGACGGGCTGTCAGTTCCCGTGGGTCGCACGGCTTGGCAAGGTAATCGTCGGCGCCGAGTTCCAGGCCGAGGATACGATCCAGCGGTTCGCCACGCGCAGACAGCATCAGCACCGGCAGGTCCGGATGGTCACTGCGCAGCTGCTTGAGCAATTCCAGACCGCTGCCGTCCGGCAGCATCACGTCCAGCACCACGGCGGCGGGGGAGGTTTCGGCCAGCGCACGACGGGCACTCTGGCCATCGTGACAGGCACGGACCTGAAAGCCTTCCTGGCTCAGCCAACTGCTCAGGAGCTCGCACAGCTCCTGGTCATCATCAATTAATAACAGCTCGCTCATCACTCACTCAATTTAGCCATTGCCGACGTTTTCTGGTGGCACCGCTGGCGAAGATACCGCAGAGCAGGGCCAATAGCGCAACTCCACCACCGATTACGAACCATTGCTGCTGATCAGTCAGCAGACGTGGCAGCGGATTGCTGGCCTGGGCTTCCTTGAGTTGCAGCTTGAGGCGCTGATTCTCTTGGCGCAACCGGCTCAACTGAGCGCTTTCGCGTTCGCTGTCGGTATTTTGCAGTTGTTTGTTCAGTTCTTCTCGTTGCTGCTCGCTTGCCTTCAAGCGCTGCTGCAACTCGGTGATCTGGCTGCCGGCGCTCAGCGACAGCGGCGTCGAACTGCCGCCCTCGGCGCTTTCTTCACCGTGGGCAGGGGCCACCATCGACAACGTCACCAACATCAGACACAACGGACCTTTGCGCATCGCCACTCCTGATTCCAATACGAGTACTGGGCAGGTTGTCGGCCGCTGAACGAGAATAATGAGCGTTGAGAGCGCGATGAACCGACATGGTTCACCGCGCAAAGGAGTTTACGGCAGGACTTGCTTGAACGGCTTGACCGAAACGTTGGCGTAGACGCCGGCGGCGATGTACGGATCGGCATCGGCCCAGGCTTGGGCAGCGCTCAGGGAATCGAACTCGGCGACGATCAGGCTGCCGGTAAAACCTGCGGCGCCCGGATCATTGCTGTCGACCGCCGGGTGTGGACCGGCCAAAACGATGCGACCTTCGCCCTTGAGCACTTGCAGGCGCTCAAGGTGGGCAGGCCGTGCGGCCAGGCGGGCTTCCAGGGAATTGGCGACGTCTGTGGCAATGATTGCGTAAAGCATGTCAGTCCTCGGTTTTTGGCGTAGTGGTATCGGCGTCGTGCAGGTGGCGGGACAGGTAAATGCCCTGGGCGACCAGGAACAGCAACGTCAGGCCCAGGCTGCCGAAGACTTTGAAGTCGACCCAGTAGCTCTGGAACGTGAACGCGACGAACAGGTTGGCGGCACCGCAAAACAGGAAGAAGCCGATCCAGGCGATGTTCAGGCGCGTCCAGACCAGGTCCGGCAGGGTCAGCGCGTGGCCCATGATGCGCTTGATCAGCAGTTGGTCACCGATGAAGTGGCTACCAATGAACGCGAGGGCGAACAGCCAGTTGACCACCGGGGCTTTCCATTTCAGGAAGGTCTCGCTGTGGAACGCCAGGGTCAGGCTGCCGAAGACCAGGCAGGCGATGAGGGTCAGCCACTGGCTCTTCTCCAGCTTGCGCTGCTTGAAGAACAGCGCACCGTACACCACCAGGGAGCTGATGATCAGCATCGCGGTGGCGCTGTAAATACCGCCTACAGTCAGTTGATGACCGCCGATGTCGACGACCCGTGGATCGATTTTGAAAACGATGAAAAACAGCAGGAGCGGGATGAAATCGATGAATTGTTTCACAGTGGCAGCCAGAAGCAGGATGTGGCGGCATAATAACAAACATATGGGCGCGCGATAGCGCCAGCTGATTTGAGGTAACACATCCCCGTGAATGTCGATTTGCACTGCCATAGCACCGCCTCCGATGGCGCTCTCGCGCCTGCTGTCCTGGTGGCGCGTGCGTTCGAGAAAGGCGTGCGAGTCCTGGCCCTGACCGATCACGACACCCTTGAAGGCCTCGACGAGGCCCGCAGCGCGGCCACGGCGCTGGGGATGCAATTGGTCAATGGCGTCGAATTGTCCTGTACCTGGGGCGGGGCGACCATTCACGTGCTCGGCTACGGATTTGATGTCAATGCCATACCGTTGGTCGAGGCGATTGCCAAATTGCACGATGGCCGCTGGTTAAGGTCCGAAGAAATAAGTCGCAAGCTGGCGTTGAAGGGCATGCCCGGCGCACTGGAAGGTGCACGGGCCATCCAGCAGGAACTGGGCGACAGCGGCAATGCACCGGCCCGTCCGCACTTCGCTGACTGGATGGTGCGTGAAGGTTTCGTCAAGGATCGCGCCGAAGCGTTCCGCAAATGGCTGGGCGCCGGCAAACTGGGCGACGTCAAGCAGCACTGGCCGACCCTGGAAGACACGGTCGAGACCCTGCGGGCCGCGAAGGCCTGGGTCAGCCTGGCGCATCCGTGGCACTACGATTTCACTCGCAGCAAGCGTCGCCGCCTGATTTCTGACTATATTCAAGCCGGGGGCCACGCAATTGAAGTGGTCAATGGCCATCAGCCCGCCGAGCAAGTGGGCAGCCTGGCGATTCTGGCCCGCGAGTTCGGTCTGCTGGTCAGCGCCGGCAGTGATTTTCATGGCCCTGGAGGCTGGTCCGAGATCGGCGAATACCGTCCGCTCCCGGAGGATCTGCCACCACTGTGGTGTCGATTCAAACATGACCCAATTATTGCCGCCGTCTGAACAGGTAGAGAATGTGAGTCAATTTTTCCAGATTCATCCGGAAAACCCGCAAGCGCGCCTGATCAAACAGGCTGTCGAGATCATCCGCAGCGGCGGGGTGGTGATTTATCCCACAGACTCTTCCTACGCCATTGGTTGCCAGATCGGTGACAAGGTTGCCGTGGAGCGCGTACGCCGTTTGCGCGGGCTGGATGACAAGCACAACTTTGCACTGATCTGCAGCGACTTGTCGCAACTGGGCCTGTTCGCCAAGATCGACACCGGCACCTTCCGCCTGCTCAAGGCGCACCTGCCGGGGCCTTACACCTTCATTCTCAACGCCACCCGCGAAGTCCCGCGGCTTTTGTTGCACCCGAAAAAACGCACCATCGGCCTGCGGGTGCCGAGCCATCCGATTGCCCTGGCGCTGCTGGAAGAACTCGGCGAGCCATTGATGAGCGTGACCCTGATCATGCCCGGCGACACCGACCCGATGAGCGATCCCTACGAAATGCGTCAGTTGCTTGAGCATCAGGTCGACCTGATCATCGATGGCGGTTTCGGCGGGATCAAGGCGTCCACCGTGATCAACCTCGCCGACGGCGAACCGGAAGTGATCCGCGTCGGTTGCGGCGACCCGACGCCGTTCATGGCCGAGGCGTAGATGTCTGCCGTGGAACCCGTTGTCGACAGTCAGGCCGGCGCGCAGCAAGAGCTGCCCTTCGCCATGGTCTATGGCCAGGCGGTCATGGAAATGCCGCTGGACCTGTACATTCCGCCGGACGCGCTCGAGGTTTTCCTTGAAGCGTTCGAAGGCCCGCTCGACCTGCTCCTGTATCTGATCCGCAAACAGAACATCAACATTCTCGACATTCCCGTGGCGGAAATCACCCGTCAGTACATGGGTTATGTCGAGTTGATGCAGTCGGTGCGCCTGGAACTGGCCGCCGAGTACCTGGTGATGGCCGCGATGCTGGCCGAGATCAAGTCGCGGATGCTGTTGCCGCGTGCCGAAACCATCGAAGACGAAGAAGACGACCCACGCGCCGAACTGATCCGTCGCTTGCAGGAATACGAGCGCTTCAAGGCGGCGGCGGAAGGCATCGATGGCCTGAGTCGCGTCGGCCGTGACGTGGTGGTGCCCAAGCTCGACGCCCCGGAAGCCCGGGCGCGCAAGCTGTTGCCGGACGTGCGTTTGTCAGAGCTGCTGCTGTCCATGGCCGAGGTCCTGCGCCGTGGCGACATGTTCGAAAGCCACCAGGTCAGCCGCGAGGCGCTGTCCACCCGCGAACGCATGAGCGATGTGCTGGACCGGCTCAAGGGCGGCGGTTTCGTGCCCTTTGTCGAGCTGTTCACCGCAGAAGAAGGACGTCTGGGGGTAGTGGTGACCTTTATGGCGATCCTCGAACTGGTCAAGGAATCTTTGGTCGAGCTGGTGCAGAATGAGCCGTTCGCGGCGATCCACGTGCGAGCCCGAGCCGAATAACGAGTTGAATCATGAACCTGACTGAACCCCGCGAGCTGGCGCCACTGCTTGAAGCCTTTCTGTTGGCCTCGGGAAAACCGCAATCCCTTGAACGCTTGTTCGAACTCTTCGAAGAAGGTGAGCGGCCGGAACCGCCGGTCTTCAAGAAAGCCCTGACGATTCTCGCCAAATCCTGCGACGGTCGCGCCTTCGAGCTGAAGGAAGTGGCCTCCGGGTATCGCCTGCAGATCCGCGAAAAGTTCTCGCCGTGGGTGGGAAGATTGTGGGAAGAACGCCCGCAGCGTTATTCCCGCGCCATGCTCGAAACCATCGCGTTGATCGCCTATCGTCAACCGATCACCCGGGGCGAGATCGAAGACGTGCGGGGCGTGGCGGTCAACAGTCACATCGTCAAGACCCTGCTGGAACGCGAGTGGATCCGCATCGTCGGCTACCGCGACGTGCCCGGCAAACCGGCGATGTTCGCCACCACCAAGGCGTTCCTCGATCACTTCAACCTGAAGAACCTCGACGATTTGCCGCCGCTGGCTGAGTTGCGAGAGCTGGAGCCTGATCCGGTACTCGATTTCGACGACGCTCCAGTGCCGGCGGGCTTGCAGGAACTGGCGGACGCCAGTGCCGAGCCGGAGGAGGAGAAGGAAGAAACCAGTTTCCACACGTTGTTGCTCGAACTGGACACGATGGAGGAGGGGATCAAGACCGACTTTGACGATCTGTTGCGCGATGGCGAGGTGACTGAGACCGAAGAGATTCAAGATCAGCCCGAGATCGAAGTTGAACTTCAGGTTGAGCCAGAAGCCACAGTCGAAGAAGAGCAGGAAGAAGAGCAGGAAGATGATGTGCTTGGCGTTGCCGAAGCACGCGAAAAACTCCTCGCCGCTGTCGCCGCCCTTGAACAGCACAAACCCGAGCCCGAATTGACCGACGAAGAAGCCGAAGCCCGGGCTTTGGCTGAAGCCATCGAAGCCGAGCGCCGCGAATTCGACGACTGACCCAAATCCCGTAGGCAAAGAAGGCCCCCCTGTGGGAGCTAGCCTGCTAGCGATGAGGGAGTGTCAGGCAACCATGATGTCGACTGAAACTCCCCCATCGCTAGCAGGCTGAACTGGCCTAATAATTCCGGACACCTCTTAAGGGCGATATGATTTCGCCAATTGGAGGTTCTATGAACGAAAGAAAGGTCTATTCCCGCGAGTTCAAGCTGCACGCTGCCAGCATGGTGCTTGATGATAACTGCCCGGTTCCAGAGGTTTGTGCGTCGCTGGATATCGGACCTACCGCTTTGCGGCGCTGGGTCGATCAGGTTCGCAAGGAGCGCGAGGGACAGCCAGTCAAAGGTACCAAGGCGATAACCGAAGATCAGCGCGAAATCCAGGAGCTAAAGGCCAAGATCAAACGCATGGAAATGGAGGCCGAGATCTTAAAAAAGGCTACCGCTCTCTTGATGTCGGATCCCGATCGTTTTCGATGATCGCAGAGCTAAGAGAGTCGTTCCCGACTGCCATCGTGTGCCGCGTTTTCGATGTGAAGCGCAGCAGCTTTTATGAGTGGATTCAGCGGCAGACCCAGCCACGGATCGAACGAGAAGAACTCAAAAAGAAAGTGGTGCAGTTGCACCACGAAAGCCGGGAAGCCATGGGGTCCAGAACGATCAGCAAGCATCTGCAGGCCGAAAACATAGCTGTTGGAAGAGCTCTTGCCAGAGCATTGATGAGGGAGGCCAACATTGTCAGCAAACAACGCCAGCCGCATCCATTCAGATCCAAAGGCGTTGAAGCTTTTGTCGCGCCCAATCTGCTCAAGCGCAATTTCAAGCCGACCGCGGTGAATCAAGTCTGGTGTGGCGACGTTACAAGTTTGATGGTGGACAAACGCTGGGTTCATCTGGCCATCGTGATTGACTTGTACGCTCGACGGGTCGTTGGTTGGGCGTTTTCTCTGGTTAATGATGCCAATCTGGTCAGCAAGGCTCTGCGCATGGCAACAGAGGTTCGAAACTGCACTTCTGGACTGATGTTTCACTCCGATCAGGGCTGCCAATACACCAGTCGCAAGTTTCAAGCAGAGCTGGCGAGCCATGGAATTCTGCAAAGCATGAGTCATCGCGGGCAATGCTGGGACAACGCGCCCACGGAACGTTTTTTTGGGACACTGAAGTCAGAATGGGTGCCTGGAGTCGGTTACAGCACGATCAAGGAAGCGCAAACCGATATGCTGCGCTTCTTCATGTATTACAACCGTACCAGGCTCCACAGCTACAACAACTATCTGTCGCCAATAGCCATGGAGCAAAAAGCGGCATAAAACACCGTAACCGGTGTCCGGGATTACTTGACCAGATCAGGCTAGCTCCCACAGGGGTTTTGTGTTGACTGGAGTATTTGATGAGTTCTACCAAAGACCCGTGCATCAGCGTCTGCAAATTCGCCGATGACATCTGCCTCGGCTGTGGCCGCAGCAAGCGCGAGATCAAGGCCTGGAAGAAACTCGACAAGGCCGACAAGCGCACGGTGCTCGCGGAGTCAGCGCTCAGGTTGATCAAACTCGGCGGTGCCGTTCGGCGTAAAAGCAAATAAGCAGGCAATCATCAGCTAGTCTCTGATGCGCAAACGCTCCCATGAGCGTATGATTCGCGACCCTTCGGCGATCCCCTCGCCAAGTGATTAGATTTACATCGCTTCAGGACGCTCAATTCAGGGCCGCCTGAACAGACCACACCGGGAGGTGCCCAGATGAGTATCAACGACCAGAAAGACGACCAGGAAATCGGCCCAGCAGGCGAAAAACTGCAGAAAGTCCTCGCCCGTATCGGCGTCGGCTCGCGCCGTGACGTGGAAGCCTGGATCAGCCACGGCCGCATCAAGGTCAATGGCAAAGACGCCACCCTCGGGCAGCGCGTCGACATGCACGACGCCATCACCATTGATGGCAAGGTGATCAAGCGCGAAGAAGCCGCCGAGTCGGTACGCCGCGTGATCATGTACAACAAGCCCGACGGCGAAATCTGCACCCGCCTTGATCCGGAAGGCCGTCCGACCGTTTTCGACAAGATGCCGAAACCAAAAGAAGGTCGCTGGATCAA
This sequence comes from Pseudomonas sp., assembly GCF_051660785.1. Taxonomy (GTDB): domain Bacteria; phylum Pseudomonadota; class Gammaproteobacteria; order Pseudomonadales; family Pseudomonadaceae; genus Aquipseudomonas. The sequence continues at coordinate 7,258 of NZ_JBOFQE010000001.1, read as the reverse complement.
CATCGGTCGTCTGGACATCAACACCACCGGCCTGCTGATGTTCACCACCGACGGTGAGCTGGCCAACCGTCTGATGCACCCTTCCTACGAAATGGACCGTGAATACGCGGTACGTGTGCGTGGCGAAGTCGATGACGAGATGATCGAGCGTCTGAAAGCAGGCGTCGTCCTCGAAGACGGCCCGGCCAAGTTCACCGACATCAAGCAAGCACCGGGTGGCGAAGGTTTCAACCACTGGTATCACTGCGTGGTGATGGAAGGTCGCAACCGCGAAGTTCGTCGTCTGTGGGAATCCCAGGGCCTGGTGGTCAGCCGTCTGAAGCGCGTGCGTTTCGGTCCGGTGTTCCTCAACTCCGACCTGCCAATGGGTCGCTGGCGCGAAATGAGCCAGTACGAAGTCGACATTCTCAGTGCTGAAGTCGGCCTGACGCCTGTGGCCATGCCGCAGATGAACGCCAAGAGCAAAGACAAGCTCGACCGCATGCAGCGTAAATCGTCGCGTCCGATGGGCAAGACCGAGCGGGTGCGTTCGTTGCGTCCAGCCATCGGCAACCAGACCGCTGCTACGCCGCGTGACTCCCGTGTACCGCAAATCGAAGGCGAGCGTCCAGCCCGCAAACCAGCAGCGCCACGCGCTGATGGCGAGCGCGGTCCACGCACGCCACGTCCGGCCAACGGTCGTACTGAGCGTGGCGAAGGCCGCGGTGCGCCAAGCGGCGGTCGTAGCGATCGCGGTGCTCCAGCCGGTCGTGGCGAGTCTCGTGGTGAGTCGGGTCGCGGTACGCCAGTGGCAGACCGTCCTTCCGACACCAAGCGCCCGGCCAAGGCACCGGCAAAGAAACGTCCAGGCATCGTTCTGGTCGACAAGGATGCACCGTCGGGCAAACGCCGTGGTGCGCCAGCCGGTTCGGGCCAGCGCCCGGGCTTCGGTCGTCGCAAGCCTGAGTAATCGGTAAGCGCTGCATAAAAAAACGCCAACCTCAGGGTTGGCGTTTTTTTTGTCTGGCTTTAAGTAAAGTGTTGACTGTTCAGGCGTCATCGCGAGCAGGCTCGCTCCCACAGGTGACCGAGGTGCGGCATAGGAATGCGGTCCACTGTGGGAGCGAGCCTGCTCGCGATGACGCCAGTAGCAGCACCGCTATTCACCAGCTAAAAGACAAACCGCCCATCAAACACCGGCTCATCATCCAGCGCCAAAACCCCGCCGGAGAAGATCAGGTCCAGATGATGGCTGCCCTTGGCCCCACCGCCCAAGCCCAGATGCAGCCCGCAATGGCGCTCCTCAAACCCGGCATTGCGCGCATACAGCGCCTTCACGCCTTCGTTGGTGCCAATCCCCAACTCCTCAATGCGCCGGTTCGACGGATTGGCGTCCAGGTACTTGTTGAAGTCATGTTCCAACCCCGGCACCTCCGTGGCGATCTTGCGGATGGTCGAGTTCTCGATCCACAACTCCAATGGCGAATTCAGCACCCCGTACTTGCGGGCAAACGGAATGGTGCTGAGAAACGTCCCCATGAACTTCACCTGGCCGTTAATTGCTTCGCTGTGTGTCGCAATTTCACCGGGCGCCAAGTCAAAGTTGCCGACTCCATTGATATCGGTCCACTTCTTGATGCTGTGCATCGGCGTTTCAAACCACGAGCCGTGGTCATCTTTGAAGCTTAACGTCGTCGCGTGAGACATGCGCTGGATCAAGTGGCTGTTCAGCCCCGCTATACGCTGCGGAGTGACACTGAAGGTGTCGTAGAAGTAATCGCCGTAATCCTTGAACAGCAACGACTTCTTCCAGTTCTCGGCCATCACGCCTTGCAGCGCACGGACAAACTCCGGGCCGTCGGGGCGAGGATTGGGCAGGGTGGAAGAGTCGTAGAAGAAAATGTACAGATCGCTGTCGGCAATCGCCTGGGCCAGCGTTTCGGTGGGTTCGAGGTCCAGGCGCATGGCGCTGAATCGGAACGGCTGGCTGTCACCGGCCTGTTCGGCGATGGCGCCGGTCAGTGCCTCGTAATCAGCGGTGTGGCCGAGCAAGACCTTCGCCGGGTTGATGCCGGCAAGGGCAGGGTGGTGTTCGAGGTAGTAAAGGAAATGCGAAATGGCGCGTTGCTTATCCATGTAGTCCTCCCTGACAAACCGAGAAAAAGTGGCAGGCACAACCGGCCGGATCATGCCTGCCGAGGTGCCTTACAACGGCCACATCGCCGTGCCGAACGGAACGACCGCATCGGCTTGCATCATTTCAACGGCGGCTTCATGGGTCGGTGCTTCAAACCAATCGTCCAGTTGCAGTTCAGTTTCCAAGTCTTTTTCAAGTGCTTGCATTGTGAATCTCCTAGATGACTTTTTCGGTAAGTGCAGCGGCGCGTTTTTCAGTCATTGAATAACCCGCCAACTTGCCGGTCGATGCGTCTCGGCAGTCGCTGAAAACCTAGTCCAGAGGTTTTTAAATTGCAAAAAAATAATCAAATTAGATTTATTTGAACTTTTTATTCTGTTTTTTAATGAAAGATTTATCGATAAAAAACAGAAAACTAACTCGACCTTTTCCTTAGGAAACTTCCTGCCGTCAATTTGCAGTCGTCCTACGGATTGATCTGATTTGGAAAATATGCGTTACAGCTTGTAAAGAAACGCTGACGGAATCGCGCCGCAAGTCCCTTAGATTGACGCTTGCGGAAGGAGTGTAAGGAAAACCTGCCGAAAATACGCGGGTCAGCGATCCTGCAAGGCTCTGGCCCGCTTGTTTCAGCGGCGCTGGAAGGGTGAGATGCGCCCCATGCCTGTCGTGCAGGTGCATAACAAGAAGGAGGCGCAATGTACGCCGTGACTCATCTCCACTTCTCCCCGGAGGGCGTCTTTTCCGTCGCCCCCACCGAAGACCCGCAAAGGTCTGACCCTATTTTTGCAGCCGCCCCAGAGCCTCGGGGCGGACACAGGCAATCCCGGCAAACGACGCGCTGATCCAGCGGTGTCTGGCAGCAGGGGGTTACAGGTGTACAATGCGCCGCGTTTTAACTGTGACCTCCTGCGCATCTGCGCAAACCTCAAGGCTATCCGCCTTGTTCACTCCGCCGCGCCACAAGCGTGTCGGGTTCGATTTCGTCACAGATAAAAACAAACAGGTGACGCATGACCGTTGTAAAAACGCTGAACTCCTTTTGCCTTCTCTGGGGTTTGATCGACGCTGCTTGAAATCGCAACCGAGCAGCATCGTCTAACGAACATCATCAAACCTTGCGTGAGACCCTTTTCATGAGTGGACAAAACTCGCATTCAGGCGAGCTGAAACGCGGCCTGAAAAATCGCCATATTCAACTGATCGCCCTCGGTGGCGCGATCGGTACCGGGCTGTTCCTGGGCTCGGCCGGCGTACTGAAATCTGCCGGCCCGTCGATGATCCTCGGCTATGCCATCTGTGGCTTCATTGCTTTCATGATCATGCGCCAGCTCGGCGAAATGATTGTCGAAGAACCCGTTGCCGGTTCCTTCAGCCACTTCGCCCACAAATACTGGGGTGGTTTCGCCGGTTTCCTGTCGGGCTGGAACTGCTGGATTCTGTACATTCTGGTGGGCATGTCGGAGCTGACCGCGGTCGGCAAATACATCCACTACTGGGCGCCCCACATTCCGACCTGGGTCTCGGCCGCCGGCTTCTTCGTTCTGATCAACCTGATCAACCTGGCCAACGTCAAAGTCTTTGGCGAAGCCGAGTTCTGGTTCGCGATCATCAAGGTCGTGGCGATCGTCGGCATGATCGCGCTCGGCAGCTACCTGCTGGTCAGCGGTCATGGCGGCCCGCAAGCCTCGGTGACCAACCTGTGGGCCCATGGCGGCTTCTTCCCGAATGGTGTCAGCGGTCTGGTGATGGCCATGGCGATCATCATGTTCTCCTTCGGCGGTCTGGAAATGCTCGGTTTCACCGCAGCAGAAGCCGACAAGCCGAAAACCGTGATCCCGAAAGCCATCAACCAGGTGATCTACCGGATCCTGATTTTCTACATCGGTGCACTGGTCATCCTGTTGTCGCTGACACCGTGGGACAGCCTGCTGGCGACCCTGAACGCGTCGGGTGATTCCTATAGCGGCAGCCCGTTCGTGCAAGTGTTCTCGATGCTTGGCAGCGACACCGCGGCGCACATCCTCAACTTCGTGGTCCTGACCGCGGCGCTGTCGGTGTACAACAGCGGCACCTACTGCAACAGCCGCATGTTGCTGGGTATGGCCGAGCAGGGCGATGCGCCGAAAGCTCTGGCGAAGATCGACAAGCGCGGCGTGCCGGTGCGCTCGATCCTCGCTTCGGCGGCGGTGACGTTGATCGCGGTGTTGCTGAACTACCTGATCCCGCAGAATGCGCTGGAACTGCTGATGTCGCTGGTGGTGGCTACCCTGGTGATCAACTGGGCGATGATCAGCTTCTCGCACTTCAAGTTCCGCCAGCACATGGACAAGACAAAACAAACGCCGCTGTTCAAGGCCCTGTGGTACCCGTACGGGAACTTCATCTGCCTGGCGTTCGTGGTGTTCATCCTCGGCGTGATGCTGTTGATCCCGGGCATCCAGATCTCGGTGTATGCGATTCCGGTGTGGGTTGCGTTCATGTGGGTGTGCTACGGCATCAAGAACAAGCGCAGTGCTCGGCATGCGTTGCAGGCGGCAAGCGCGAAGTAAGCGCAGCCTGTAGAAACAACAAACCCGGCCAATGTGCCGGGTTTTTTTGTGCGTGCCGCAAAACCCTGTGGGAGCGAGCCTGCTCGCGATGGCAATCTGTCAGCCAACATGGATGTTGAATGCAACGACGCCATCGCGAGCAGGCTCGCTCCCACAATGGTCCGCATTCCCCTACCGGCTATTCGGGTATCCTGATGAACCCCAAATGCGGACCCCTTTTCCATGCTGGTGATTTCCAACAATGTGCATCTGCCGGATGCCGAGATTGAATTGACGGCCATTCGCGCGCAAGGCGCCGGTGGGCAGAACGTCAACAAGGTCTCCAGCGCCGTGCACTTGCGCTTCGACATTCCGGCCTCGTCCTTGCCCGAGTTCTACAAGGAGCGGCTGCTGGCGCTGCGGGACAGTCGCATCACCAGCGAAGGGGTGTTGATCATCAAGGCCCAGCAATACCGCACGCAGGAAGCCAATCGCGCCGATGCGCTGGAGCGGCTGACCGAGTTGATCCTCAGCGCCACCAAGGTCGAGAAGAAACGCCGTCCGACCAAGCCGACCCTCGGCTCGAAGAAGCGTCGGCTGGAGTCCAAGACCAAGCGCGGCAGCATCAAGGCTGGACGCGGCAAGATCGATTTCTAGCGGGTGCCACGCTCTTCGCGATACTTAGGCGCCTGCCGGTACAAATAAACACTCAATGCCAAACCGCTCAATGCAGCGAGAGCGGCAAACAGAAAGATCGACGCAAAACCAAACCCGGCGGCAATCGCGCCGGCCAGCGGCCCGGTAATCCCCAGCGACAAATCGATGAACAGCGAATAAGCCCCTACCGCCGCGCCACGACTGGAGGCCGGCACCAGGTTGACCGCTTCCACGCCCAACGCCGGAAACACCAGCGAAAACCCGAAACCGCTCAATGCCGCCCCGGCCAGTGCCCAATGCGCATCCGGTGCCAGCCACAGCAGCAACAACCCAAGGGTTTCCACCGCCAGGCAGGCAATCGCCACGCGAAAGCCGCCGAGGCGGTTGATCAGGTTTCCGAACAACAGCCGCGCGCCGATGAAGCTGGCGCCGAACAAGCTCAGGCACAGCACCGCGTTGTCCCAGTGTTGCGTGGCGTAATACAACGTGATGAAGGTGGCGATGGTGCCAAATCCGATCGAGCCCAAGGCAAGGCCGCAACCATGGGGCAGCACCCGTCCCAGCACGTGCATGAACGGCAGCCGTTCACCGACCACAATCGGCGCGGCGGTTTTCGGCCAGGCCAGCGCCAGGCCGAGGACGGCCAGCAGCACGATGCTCACGCCCATGCTCCACAAGCCCAATTGACTGACCAGCAGCACACCCAACGGCGCGCCGACCGCCAGTGCGCCATAACTGGCGATGCCGTTCCAGGAGATGACCTTGGCGGTGTTCGCCGCACCGACCCGGCCGATGCCCCAACCAATCGAGCCCGAACCCACCAGGCTTTCCGCGCTGCCGAGCACCAGGCGGCCGATCAACAGGCTGATCAGGCTCAGCATCGGCAAGCTCTGGGTCCAGGCCGAAATCAGCATGAACACACCACTCAAGCCGCAACCGGCGAGGCCATACATGACGGCGAGTTTGCTGCCCTTGTTGTCGATGATTTTCCCGGCGTAGGGCCGGCTGAGCAGGGTGGCCAGGTATTGCACGCTGATCACCAGCCCGGCGATCACGGCGCCAAAGCCGAGGTCGCTGTGAACGTAGCCAGGCAATACGGCGAGGGGAATGCCGATGTTCAGATAGCCGATGAAGGTAAAGAGAACGATGGAAACGACTTGCAGCGTGACCGCCAGGGGGCGCTGGTTTTCAGACATGGGTAAAGGTCCACGGGAAAGCAGGATAGATAGGCTGCTTATGATAGCGGCGCGAACGGCAGAGGGTCGTGGAAAAAGTAAAACTATTTGCCGGGCGGGGGTTATTCAGGTTTTTGCGGGGCAACCAGTTGCGTCGTGACCAGGGCGGCCAGGGCGTTTTCTTCAGTGCCGAAACGGGCAAGCAACGCCGCTTGTTTCTCGGGAGACAGGCGATTCCAGATCTCGATCATCTTCTCGGCGGTGCCGATCAGGACGCTGGCCTGCAGCTCTTCATCAAAAGGAGGGGAGAAGTCGTCAGTCATGGTGTGGGACTCGGGGTTCAGGCGGTGTGGAAAGCGCATGTTAGCGCTTTCCACACGGTCTGGCATTGCAGGTGTTTCAGTCTTCGCTGTCGGCCTGGCGGCGTTCAGTGGCTTCTTTCGGCTCGGGCTGTTGGGCACCGGCTTGTTGCGGGGTTGTCTGCTCAGTTTCGTGCAGGCTTGGGAAGGGGAGATTAGGGATCTCGTGCATGTTTCGCGCTCCTCGCAAAGTCTGTTGATAGATCTGGTAGATCCGCGCTTTTAAAAAGCTTGGGCAGGATACAGCAGGAGAAATGACAATCAGACTTTTATATCCATTTGTTTCGACGGATGGCGTTGTCTAGACAGGTCATGGAGAGCGCGACATAAAACAAATGTGGGAGCGAGCCTGCTCGCGATAGCGGTGTGTCAGTCAACAGATGTATTGACTGACTTTCCGCCATCGCGAGCAGGCTCGCT